>QHUS01000061.1 GCA_003222035.1 Gemmatimonadota bacterium
TTCACGTGCTTCAGGTTCACCGCGGTGAGCGGGCGCTCGGGCAACTTCCCGCCCCCGGGAAGGTCTTCACGCACGCGCCGCACCACGTCGCCCACCGTCGCGGGAAGGGGGAGCGACACCTCCGCCTCGGCGCGCCCCACGAGCTCCGCATAGCGTGCGAAAAACCGAACCCGAACCATGGTCCGCAAGATAGCCCCGGTCAGTTGCCCGTGGAACCAGTCGAGAGGCCGCGCCAGATCTTGGCCTGCTTCGCGCTGGGGGACGACGTCGGGGTCACGCGGAACGCCACCACGGTCCGCTCTCGCACCTGCGTGTTCAGGCTCATCGCCTGGCCCCCACGCGTCACGCTGATCGCGAGCGGCGACCCCGCCTGTCCGCGATAGCGCTCGCGAAACTTGGCACCCCAGTCTTCGTCGGGCCGCGTCTCGAACTCGCCGACTTTGAGCAGCACGTCGCCGGGCTCGAGACCTGCCGCTTCCGCGGCGCTGCCAGGCACGACGCCCTGCACCACGAGCCGGCCGGCGTCGCCCGGCTGGGCGTTCACGCCGAGGAAGGGACTCGACGTCGTCTGTCGCGCCACCGCGATGCCCGCCTTGGGAAACACGGCCTCGTAGGGCAGCGGGTCGCGCCCGTTGATGTAGCGTTGGTAGAACCCGTCCACGTCCGGCATGCCGACCTCGCGCAGCAGCCCGAGCAGGTCGGAAGTCGTGAAGCCCTTGTTCTTCTGGTAGAACCGCGTGTACAGCGCCCGCATGACGTCGTCCAGGCTGCGGCGGTTGTCCGTCGCGTCACGGATCGAGACGTCGAGCAGCAGGCCGGTCAGGGCGCCCTTCGGATAGTAGAGCTGGGAGCTGTTCACGAAGACTTCGTGGATCCAGGTCGCCACGCTGCCGTCCTCTTCGCTCCACGGTTCCGGTACCGACTCGACCTGTTGCATGTCCTGCGAGGCGTTGTCGAGAAACCGGCTCTGCGTCCACAGGCCGGAGCGGATGTTCGTCAAGTCGGCGTAGTAGTCCGTCACCCCTTCGGACCACCACAGCAGCGGCGTGTACTGCTCGGCGTGATAGTCGTACGGCCACATCTCGGCCGGTCGCATGCGCTTCACGTTGTACAGATGAAAGTACTCGTGCGACATGAGCGGGATCATGAAGTCGCCGAAGTTGCCGGCGGCGTCAGCGAACGCGCCCTGGGGCATTATGTCGAACTGCGATGCGCTGTGCTCGAGGCCACCCCCAAAGTTGATGGGCTCGCGAATCACGTTGAAGAACACGGCATAGCGATCGTACGGCGGACCGCCGAACAGGGCGTTCTCGGTCTTCGCGATCTTCTCGAGGGCGTTCCGCATGTTGCGCTGCACTCCCGTCGTGTACGCATCCGCCGGCCAGACGGCGATCCGGATCCATTTGCTGTCCACCTGCAGCGAGTCGAGACTGTACTTGCCGACGAACGTCATGGCGTCGGCGAGGTCGTGATAGTTGGGTGCGGTGTACGTTCCTCCTGCCGCGCCGGTCAGCGCCGTCGTCACCTGCCAGCCCGCGGGCAGAGTGAAGCGCACCTCGGCCGGACGATCGAGCTGGCCCTCCTCGTACAGGAACAGGTTGGTGCCGAGGAACTGACCGAAGTCTCCCGCGATGCGTGCCGACGAGAGGTCGATCGTGTCGGCGAGGAACTCGAACTCCGCGGTCACGCGCTCGCTCTTGCCGGTCACGACGCGCCACGTGTCCTTGTCGAACCGATCCCAGAACAACGGCTGGCCCGCGGGGTTCTTGGCACCGAAGTGGCGCACGAAGCGCGCATAGTTCTGGATCTCGTAGCTGCCGGGACTCCACGCGGGCAGCGACACGTACAACGTGTCCTTGCCGCGCGTCGGAAACTCGGCGCTCACATGGAACAAGCGCGTCGACGGCGCGGGCACGGACACGTCGTACTTGACCGGCGTTACAGTCTGTGCGGACAGGGGGACGGCCGCGAGTAGCACGAGCAGGTGGCGCACGCAGTGACTCCGGGTGGGTGTGAGCGTCTCATTACCCCGTGCAAAATAAAGCGGCCCAGACGGTTAGTCCGGGCCGCTCGGATGACGTGGGCTCTACGAACGCGGGCCCTCAGGGGCTGACGCGCTCGCTCGCCTCCGCGACCATCGCCCGCAACTCCTTGCTGGGCTTGAAGACAGGAACCGGGCGCGCGGCGACTTCGACCGGATCACCGGTGCGCGGATTGCGCGCCATGCGGGTCTTGCGCTGGCGAATCTTGAACGTGCCAAATCCGCGAATCTCAATGTTATGCTGTTCTGCCAGCGCGGCTTTGACCGCGTCGAGGAAGGAGTCGACCACGCGCGCGCAGTCCTTCTTGGAAATCAGAGGACCGGCGGTGCGGGCGATGTGTGCGGTGACCTTTTCGACCAGGTCGGCCTTCGTCATCCATCCCCCTTGAAGGGCCCAAGGGCAGCAAAAGATGAGGGGCCAACATACGGGCTTACCTATTGTGTGTCAAGAGCTTGGAGGAACTGTTCGAAGTGTCCTTGGGCGTCGTGCGGTCCCGGCGAGGCCTCGGGGTGGTACTGCACCGCGAAAATCGGGTACTCCCGGTGCTTCACGCCTTCGACCGTGTGGTCATTGAGGTTAAGGTGGGTGACTTGAAGTGCGTTCGCGCCCGGAACGCCGCCGGTGTCCCCTCGAACGGCGAAGCCATGGTTCTGCGACGTGATAAGTACTTGCCCGGTTTCGAGATCCCGCACCGGGTGGTTACCGCCCCGATGCCCGTACGGGAGCTTCACCGTTTCTCCCCCCAAGGCCAGGCCGAGCAGCTGGTGTCCGAGGCAGATCCCGAAGATCGGCAATGACCCGTCCGCGAGCTCGCGCAGGGTCGCAATGGCGTAGCCGACCGCGGCGGGATCGCCCGGCCCATTGGAGAGGAACAGGCCGTCGGGCGCGAGCTCCCGTACTCGCGCCGCGGGGGTGCCGGCTGGGACCACGGTGACGCGGCAGCCGTTCTTCCCGAACAGCCGCAGGATGTTCCGCTTCATCCCGTAATCGTACGCCACGATGTGGCGGCGCGCGTCAGCCGGCCCCTCTGTGTACTCGGCGCCGATGGTCGCGTGGGTCGCGAGGTCGAGGCCGTCCATCGAGGGACTCGCTGCGAGCGCGCGGCGCACGGCGTCGGTCGGCTCCGCGCCGATCGCGACGGCGCCACGCATCGCGCCTTTGGAACGGATGTGGCGCGTGAGCTGGCGTGTGTCCACTTCGGCGACCAAAGGGACGCGCGCCGCGCTCAGCCAGTCGGCGAGCGCGCCGGTGGCGCGCCAGTTCGACGGCTGCACCGAGAGCTCCCGCACGACGACACCCGCCACCCGCGGCCGGTCGGACTCGATGTCATCCGGATTGATACCGTAGTTGCCGATCATCGGCGCGGTCATCACGACGATCTGCCCGAGGTACGAGGGGTCGGTGAAGACCTCCTGATAGCCGGACAGATTCGTGGTGAAGACGACTTCCGCATACGTGGGCTCGAACGTCACGGGCGCTGAGCCTGGGAACCACGCTCCGTCCTCGAGCAGCACGTAGGCGGGATGACGGTCAGGGATGGGGCGGCGGACTCTGGTTAGAGGGCTGGGTTGGGTGCGGCGGCGTGCCCTGGGGTGCCGGACTGGCCGGGAGCGGGAGCGGCGTGGGTTGTACCGGGGCGGGCGCCGTGGGCGTGCTGCCCTCGAGCACCGAGCGCGGTGCCGCGCTGTGCGCGGACATCACCGCGAGGGTCAACGAGAGGAACAGGAAGATGCCGGCGCACCACCACGTGATCTTGGTGAGTAAGGTCGTCGCCTGTCGGCCGCCCATGAACTGCTCGGTCCCTGCACCCCCACCGAGTGAGGCCAGTCCACCGCCCTGGCCGGCCTGCAGCAGTACCGCAGTCGTGAGGATCAGTGCATCAAGGGTGAGGACAAAGAGCAGCAACGTGTACATGCGGCGGTGATAATACCTATGCGGCGCCGGTCTGCACAAGTTGTGCCCAGCCTTCGGGATCGAGCGACGCGCCGCCGACGAGCACGCCGTCGAGCTCGCGCTCGGCGAGAAGCGCCGCCGCGTTCTTCACATTGACGCTTCCCCCGTACAACACGCGGGGGGCGTCCGCCCCTCGACCAGTCAGCCACGCGCGGATCTCGCGGTGCACGGCGCTCGCGTCCTGCGGGGTGGCGTTGCGACCGGTGCCGATCGCCCAGACCGGCTCGTACGCGACCACGACACGCGACATCGCAGGACCGTCGAGTGACCCCAAGGCGGCCGAGAGCTGGCGCATCACGACTGCCAACGTATGCCCGGCGTCGCGCTCCGCGAGCGTCTCTCCCACGCACAGCACCGGCACGAGCGTCGCGTGCAAGGCGGCGCTTACCTTCCGACGGGTGTCGTCGTCGGTCTCGCCGAAGATGTGGCGGCGCTCGGAGTGGCCGACCAGCGCGGCGCGGGCGCCGGCCTGCGCGGCGAGGGGGGCGGAGATGACGCCCGTGAACGCGCCCTTGGGCTCCCAATAGACGTCCTGCACACCCACGACGAGATCGTTACGGTCGCGCGCGGCCTGGGCTGCGGCTTCGACGGACACTCCCGGCGGGAAGAACCACACCTCGCGGTCGTCGCGGCGGTTGTACCGGGCCCGGAAGGTCTTGAGGTACACGCGGGCCTCGTCGGGCCCGAGGTGCATCTTCCAGTTGGCGGCGAACAGCAATCGCCTCACCCGTCCTCGAGCGCGGCGACCCCGGGGAGCGGCTTTCCTTCGAGGAACTCGAGCGAGGCGCCACCTCCCGTGGACACGTGGGTGAGTTTCTGCTCGAGCCCGGCCACCGCAGCCGCCGAATCGCCGCCGCCGACGACGGTCGTGGCGCCGCGCTTCGACGCCTCGACCAGGGCGTCCCCGATCGCGCGGGTGCCCTCGTCGAACGGCGGCGTCTCGAAGACGCCCATCGGGCCGTTCCAGAAGACCGTCTTCGCCTTCACGATGCGGGCCCGGAAGTCGAGTCGCGTGGGCTGATCGATGTCGAAGACGCCCCAATCGGCGGGAATGTGATCGCTCGGGACCTCGCGCCGCTCGGCGGCCCGGGCGAGGCTGGGCGCAACGACGGCTCCCCGCGGCAGGATCAGCTTGGCACCGGCCCTGGCGAGCAGCGTCTTCGCCAGGTCCTCCTTGTCGCGCTCGACCAGCGAGCCGCCGACCTGGAAACCGATCGCGAGGAAGAAGGTGTTCGCCATCGCGCCGCCGACCAAGATCTCGTCCACCTTGGGGAGCAACGCTTGAATCACGTCGATCTTCCCGGAGATCTTGGCGCCGCCCAGGACCGCGACGAACGGCCGCTTGGGATGCTCGAGCGCGTCCCCCAGGTAGCGCAGCTCCCGTTCCATGAGGAAGCCGGTCACGGCCGGCCGCAGCAGGCGCGCCACCGCCTCGGTGGAGGCGTGGGCCCGGTGCGCCGAGCCGAACGCATCGTTCACGTAGAAGTCGCCGAGCGCCGCGAGCGTCGCCGCGAAGTCGGGGTCGTTGGCCTCCTCGCCGGGCCAGAACCGCGTGTTCTCGACGAGTGCCACCCCGCCCCGTGGGAGCCGCCGGGTGGCCGCGACCCCGGTCGCCGGATCAGGAATGAACTCGACCGGCGTGCCCAGGATGCGTTCCACGTCGCGCACGATCTGCTTGAGCGATACCGACGGATCGGGCTTCTTGGGTCGTCCGAAGTGCGACAGCAGCACGACGCGCGCCCCCTTGTCGCGCAGGTACGTGATGGTGGGGACCGAGGCGCGGATGCGCGTGTCGTCCGTGACCGCGCCGTCCTTGAACGGCACGTTGAAGTCCACGCGAACGAGTGCCCGCTTGCCGTCCAGGGCGGCGGACGGCAGATCCCGGAGGCTGCGCTTTCTCACTTGGTGGCGAGGTGTACCAGCAGGTCGACGCAGCGCGCCGAGTAGCCCATCTCGTTGTCGTACCACGAAGACACGTGCAGGAACGTGCCGTCGATGACGTTCGTCGAGAGGGCGTCCACCACGCTCGAGTAGAAGTTGCCGATGTAGTCCGTCGAGACGAGCGGCTCGTCGCTCACGTCGAGAATGCCCTGCAGGCTCGAGCATGCGGCCTGCTTGAAGGCGCCGTTCACTTCCTCGATCGTCGTCTTGCGTTCGACTTCGGCGGTCAGCTCCACGATCGAGACGTCGGGCGTCGGAACGCGCAACGAGATCCCGTCGATCTTTCCCTTCACTTCCGGGATCACGAGTCCCGTCGCCTTGGCGGCGCCGGTGGTCGTGGGGATGATGCTCAGGGCGGCCGCGCGCGCACGGCGCAGGTCCTTGTGCGGCAGGTCGAGAATCTGCTGATCGTTCGTGTAGCTGTGGATCGTCGTCATGAACCCGTGCTTGAACCCCCACTGGTCCAGCACGACCTTCACCACGGGCACGAGGCAGTTCGTGGTGCACGACGCGTTCGAGATCACGTGATGCTTGGCCGGGTCGTACTTCTGGTGGTTCACCCCCATCACGATCGTGATGTCCTCGCCCTTGGCGGGCGCCGAAATCACGACCTTCTTCGCGCCGGCGGCGAGATGCTTCTCGGCGTCCGGCCGGCTGGTGAAGAGCCCGGTGCTCTCGAGCACCAGCTCCACGCCCAGCGCCTTCCAGGGAAGCTTCTCGGGCTCCTTGATGGCCGACACCTTGATGGTCTTCCCGTTGACGATCAGCGCATCGCCCTGGGCCTCGACCGTCCCGGGGAAGCGGCCGTGCACCGAATCGTACTTGAGCAGGTGCGCCAGCGTCTTGGTATCGGTGATGTCGTTCACGGCGACGAACTCGAGCGCCTGCTGCTTCATGAGCACCGCGGCCCGCAGCACGTTGCGCCCGATGCGGCCGAACCCGTTGATCCCTACGCGTACTGCCATGGCTCTCCCCTAGATGAAGTCCGGCACGACCGCCCGGCCGAAGGTCACGGCCGAAACCGTGCCCGCGCCCGCCCGCTCCAGCGCGCGCGCCGCCTCGGCCAGCGTGGAGCCGGTGGTGAAGACGTCGTCGACTAAGACCAGCGGGCGTTGGAACGCGGAAGTCGGAAGTCGGAACGCGGAACGGTCATCCGGCCTTCTGTTCCGCGTTCCGCCTTCCGCGTTCCGCGTTTCAAAGTTCCGCGTTTCAAACGCTCCCGCCACGTTCGCCAGCCGCGCCTCGGGTGTCAACGTCGTTTGCGCGGCGGTATCGCGAGAGCGGACCAGCAACTCGACCACGGGGCGGTGCCAGCGGCGGCCCAAGGCCCGCGCCAGCCGCTCGCTCTGGTTGTAGCCCCGGTGCCGCAGGCGCCGCGGGCCGAGGGGGATGGGGACGAGCCAGGCCCCGGCGCGGCCGGGCGGGTCGAGCGCCGCGATCGCGGCGGCGAGGTCGTGCGCGATGCGCGGGAGCCCGCCGTACTTGAGCGCATGAACCGCCGCGCGCGCGCCCGCGTCGAGCCACACGGCCGATCGCGCAAGTATGAAGGTCGCGGGCCAGTCGGCGCACACCCGGCAGCGGCCGAACAGCGGCTCGGGCTGGCCGCAGCGCGGGCACCACGGGGGCCGGACCGGGCGCCAGCGGTAGCGGCAGACGTCGCACACCAGCCGGGCGGCGTCGCGGAAGGGCAGGAGCGTGCGGCACAGGAGACATTCGGCCGGCAGGAGGAGCTGCTCGACCGCCTCACGCACTCAGCGCGCGGCTGACGGCGGCGCGCATCGCATCGAGCGGTGGCACCTGATCGGGGAAGAAGCGGGTGAGCGCGGCCGCGCCCTGTTGCACCAGGACCTCACGTCCGTCTTGCGCCCGGATGCCAGCCGCGGTCAGCGTCCGCACCCAGCGTGTGCCGCCCGGGGTGTAGACCAGGTCGAGCGCGATGCGCAGGTGGGCCGCACTGGCGGGGTCGAGCGGCAGGGGATCGCTGTCCTTTAGACCGGCAGGCGTCGCGTTGATGGCGACGTCGGGGTCGAGCACGCCGCGCGCGGGCGCGGCACGCACGCCGTGCCCGCGTGCCCAGTCGGCGAACGCCCGCGCCCGTGCGGCGTCGCGCGAGAGCACGTGCAGGTCGGCTTTCGCCGCCGCCGCCGCGACCGCGACGGCGCGCGCCGCACCCCCCGTCCCCGTGAGGAGCCACGTACCGCCGCCGTCGGCGCCGAGCTGGCGCAGCGCCGCCTGGATGCCTGCCACGTCGGTGTTGTCACCCACGAGCGCTCCGTGCTCCGTCCAGAACGTATTGCAGGCGCCCACCTGGGCGCACAGCTCCGTTTTCCGCGCGACACATCGTTCCACCGCCTCTTTGTGCGGCACGGTCACGTTCCCGGCCGCACCGACGGTCGCGAGGGCTGCCAGCATCGATGGGAGCGCCGCCGCCGGTGTGCGCAGCGCTACGTACACGGCATCCAGGCCCAGCACCCGGAACGCCGCGTTGTGCATGGCCGGAGAGACAGAGTGTGCGACCGGATCGCCGATGACAGCCAGCAGGCGCGTGCTAGCGCTGACTTCCACTCGTGAACTCTTTGCCGATGCGCTCGACCGCTACCTGTATGAGTGTCTCGAGCTCGGAGCACGTGTCGCGGTAAACATCGAGGTCACCGCCGAAGGGATCGCTCACCTCGGCCTCGTCGCCCTCCCGGCCCGCATACTCGCCCAGCACGAAGACCCGACCCTCCCCGCCCAACTCGTCCACCCGGGCGCGGTGGTGGCGCGCCATCGTGAGGACCAACTCCGCGCTTTCGACGAGCTCGCGCGTCAACAGCCGCGCCCGGTGTCCCGACAGATCGAGCTTGCGCTCGAGCCCGACCAGGTAAGCGCCCTCGGAGACGGGCGCTCCATCCCAGGCCCCCGTGCCCGCGGAAGCCACCGCAATCCCCTCGATCCCGCGCTCGGTGAGGGCGCGCTCGAGCAGCGCCGCCGCCAGGGGGCTGCGGCAGATGTTTCCCGTACACACCAACAGGATCCGTTTCGTGTTCGTTGCCTCGGTCACGGAGCGAGCCGTCCCGCCGCGCGACGCAGCTCGGCGAGCGTCACCGCCCCCTCGCGAATCAATCGGGGCGCCGGCAGCGTGCAGTCAACGAGGGTCGATGGGGGAGAGTTCCCCAGAACGCCGCCGTCGAGCACGAGCAGGGTCCCCGCCTCCACGGCCGGCGCAAAATCCCGGGCAATCGCCTCGGCGCCGGGCGCGGGTGGGCTCCCCGGCAAGTTAGCGGAAGTTGACGTCACCGGCTCTCCCAGCGCGCGCACCAGGCGCGCCATGCCCCGGTGCGAGGTCCAGCGCACGGCGATCCCGCCCTCCGAGCCTCGCAGCACGTCGGGCAAGCGGCCGCCGCCGCCCGGGAGCACCAGGGTCAACGGCCCCGGCCAGAACGCCCGGGCCAGGGCGGTCGCCGCTTCGTTGAAGGCGAGTCCCTGCTCCGCGGCCATGTCGCGGTCGGCCACGAGCAGCAGGAACGGCTTGTCCAGCCGCCGGCCCTTCAGCCGCGCCACCGCCTGGACCTCCGCGAGCCGTGCGCGCGAGCCCAGGCCGTAGACTGTCTCCGTCGGATAGGCGATGAGCCCGCCCTCGCGTAGGTGGGCGACGGCCCGAGGGAGTGCCGCGGTCACTTCCTCGTCCGTTCGGAACGCGAGCGCCGTCACCGCAGCTCACGCGCCAGCGCCTCGGCGATGCGGAAATCGTCGGCGGTCGTGACCTTGAGGTTGTAGGGCGTGTCGGGCACCACTGCAACGGTGAACCCGGCGCGCTCGCACAACTCCGCGTCGTCGGTCGGCGCGGCCGCGCCGTTCGCGACCCCGGCATACGCGCGCTCGATCATGGCCCGCGGGAACCCCTGGGGGGTCTGAGCGCGCCACAAACGCTCCCGCGCGACGGTTCTCGTGATACGATCCTGCTCGACGTCTTTGAGTGTGTCGGATACCGGTATGGCCGCGATGGCGCCTAGCCCTGAACGAGCCTTCTCGAGGACTCCATCGATCGTTTCGCGGCTCACGAATGGGCGGGCGGCGTCGTGCACCAGTACGACCGCTGCGCTCGGAGACAACGCCGCGAGGCCCGCGCGGACCGATTGCGCCCGGGTCGCGCCTCCCGCCACGAGAGTCAGTCGTTCGCCCACGAGTTTGCCCAGCCACTCGGGGGGACGGGCCTCGAACCCGGCGGGCACGACGACGATCACCTGACCGATCGCGGGGTGCGAGGTGAAGGGCCGCACCGCGCGCACGAGCATGGGGACGCCGAGGATCGGGCGGAACTGCTTCGGCTCGCCGGGACCCGCGCGGACTCCCGCCCCCGCCCCGACAATGACGGCACCCGCGTCAGGCTGCGAGCCGCCGGGCGAGGTCACCGATGCCGTCCATGCCGACCACTTCGAGTCCACCTCCCGGCAGGCTTACGCGCGAGCGAGTGGACAGGAACGCCCGCCGGAATCCCTGCCGCACCGCCTCGCTGAGACGTCGTTCGAGCCCCGTCACGGGGCGGATCTCCCCGCCCAGCCCGACTTCGCCGAGAAAGATGGCGTCTGCCGGGAGCGGGCGGTCATGCACGCTGGACACCAGCGCGGCCACCACCGCGAGATCGGTCGAGGGCTCGAGCAACCGCACGCCCCCGGTCACGTTGACGAAGACGTCCCGTTCGCCGAATGGCAGGTTCCCGCGGCGCTCGAGAACCGCCAGCAACACCGCCAGCCGGCGGTGGTCGAGGCCGGTCGCGACGCGCTGCGGCGTACCGTAGCCGCTCCTTGCCGCCAGCGCCTGGACCTCGACCAGCAGCGGGCGCGTGCCTTCCATCAGTGCGGTCACGGCGGACCCGGAGACGCCCGTCGTGCGACCCGCCAGGAACGCGGCCGCGGGATCCGCTACCGCCGTGAGACCCGTGCCGGTCATCTCGAACACCCCGATCTCGTCCACCGACCCGAAGCGGTTTTTCACCGCTCGCAGGATGCGGTGGTCGAGCGTGCCGCCCGCCTCCCCTTCGAAGTACAACACGGTGTCGACGATGTGCTCGAGCGTCTTGGGACCGGCAATCCCCCCACCCTTGGTCACGTGCCCCACCAGCAGTACGGCGGGACCGGCCTCCTTGGCGAGACGGAGCAATCGGGCGGTGCACTCCCGCACTTGCCCGACGTTGCCGGGCGCCCCCTCGAGGTCGTCGGTGTAGGTCGTCTGGATCGAGTCGACGAACACGACGCGGGTACCGAGGACGCGGGCGTGATGCGTGATCGCCTCGAGCCGCGTCTCGCCGAGCACGTGCACGGCGCCGGCGTCGACGGCCAGCCGCTCCGCGCGCAGCCGGACCTGCTCGGGAGACTCTTCACCGGAGACGTACAGCGTGGAGACGCCCGCCCGCTCGAGGTGCGCCGCGCACTGCAGCAGCAACGTGGACTTCCCGATGCCGGGTTCGCCGCCCACGAGTACGACGGATCCCGGGACGATCCCGCCGCCGAGCACGAAGTCCAGCTCGCGGAGCCCCGTGGGCCACCGCTCGACTCCCGGCGCCCCCAGCTCGGACAGTCGGACCGGCGGACGTTCCAGGGAAGCCGTGCGTTTGCTGTCCGACCGTCCGACGGTCCGACTGAGAGGCTCTTCCGCCAGCGTATTCCACGCCCCGCACGCATCGCAGCGCCCACCCCATTTCGGCTGCTCCGCGCCACAGTCGGTGCAGCGGAACACCGAGCCGCCGCTTCCCTTACGCACGGTCGAACCCCGGCGGCGGTTCGCGCGGCGTGTAGTTGTCGAAGCGCGTGTATTCCTTCTTGAAGAAGAGCTTCACGGTCCCCGTGGGGCCGTTGCGCTGTTTTCCGACGATGAGCTCTGCGAGGCCTTCGATGTTGTCGTTCGTCTTCGGGTCGGTGGAGCCGTCGTAGAACTCCTGGCGATAGATGAAGCACACGACGTCGGCGTCCTGCTCGATCGCGCCCGACTCCCGCAGGTCGGAGAGCTGCGGCCGGCGGTGCTCGCCGCCCCGCTGCTCGGGTGCGCGTGAGAGCTGGGACAACGCGACGACCGGGACGTCCAGCTCCTTGGCGAGTGCCTTGAGCGAGCGGGAAATAAACGAGATCTCCTGCTGGCGGCTCTCCGAGTCGGTGGGCCCCTGCATCATCTGGAGGTAGTCCACGACGACCATGCCGATGTCGTGCTCAGCCTTGAGCCGGCGCGCCTTGGACCGCATCGCGAGCGGTGAAAGCATGGCGGAGTCGTCGATCCAGATCGGGGCGGTGCCCAGCAGGCCCGCCGCGCGGGCGAGCTTCGGATAGTCGTCGTCGTGCAACTGGCCGCGGCGCAGGCGCGACGCGTCCACCAGGCCCTCCGAGCACAGCAGCCGCTGCACCAGCTGCTCCTTCGACATTTCGAGCGAGAATACGGCGATGCCGACGTTGCGCTCGATCGCCGCGTGTTGCACGACGTTGAGGGCGAACGCGGTCTTCCCCATCGACGGCCGAGCCGCCACGATCACGAAGTCGCCGCGCTGGAACCCGGCGGTCAGCCGGTCCAGGTCGTTGAAGCCGCTCGCGACGCCGGTGAGCGCTCCCTGGTTCGTGTGGAGCTGCTCGATCCGCTCCATCGTGGGCCAGATCAGCTCCTTCAGGCGCACGAATTCTTCGGCCCGCCGCAGCTGGGCAACCTGGAAGACCCGGTGCTCGGCGTTGTCGAGCACCTCGACCGACGTCGCCCGGCCCTCGTACGCGTCCTGGATGATCGAGGTGGCCGCCTCGATCAGGCGCCGCAGCACCGCCTTGTCGCGCACGATCTTCGCGTGGTACTCGACGTTGGCTGCCGTCGGGACCACGTCGATGAGCCCCCCCAGATACTCCATGCCGCCCGAGCGGTCCAGATCGCCGCGCCGCAGCAACTCGTCGCGCAGGGTGACCGGGTCGATGACGTCGCCGCGCTCCGTGAGGGCGAGCATCGACCGGAACAGCAGGCGGTGGCCCTCCCGGTAGAACATGACGTCGTCGAGCAGCTCCGCAGCCTTGAGAGCCGCGTCCTGGTCGAGCAGCATGGCGCCGAGCACCGCCTGCTCGGCCTCGTTGCTCCAGGGCGTCTGGCGGCCGGTAAAGTCGGACGCGCGCTCAGTCGATGAGACGGCGGGCGATGCGGACGTCATCCCAGGTTGGTTTCTTCCAGTTTGGGTTCCGGAGCAGGGCGGCCGGATGGTAGGTAACGATAACAGGGACGCCCCGGAACCGGTGGACTTGATTGCGCAGCGCGCCGAGCGACTGCTTCGTGTTGAGGAGCGTCTGCGCCGCCGTCCCCCCCATCGCGAGAATCACCTTCGGTTTCACGATCTCGATCTGGCGGAACAGGTACGGGACGCAGGCCGCGATCTCGTCGAACTGCGGCTGGCGGTTGTCGGGCGGCCGGCATTTCACGACGTTACAGATGAAGACCCGCTCGCGCGGCAGCTCGATGGCGCCAAGGATTTTGGTGAGCAGCTCGCCCGCGGGCCCTACGAACGGACGACCGGTTTCGTCTTCCACCCGCCCCGGTCCCTCGCCCACGACGACGAGGCGCGCGTCCCCCGCACCCTCGCCCGGCACCGTGGTGCGACGACCTTCGCACAGCCGGCACTTGGTGCAGCCCGCGACCAGCCCCGCGATCGCGTCGAGCGTGGCTGCCTGCGGGACGGGATCGTTGGAAAACAGGTCGCCACCGGGAGGGTCGTAGGACAGACCGGGAGGCGGAAGATCGGAACCACCCGCCGGAGGCCGGCTTTGTGGGATTCCCGGGGTGTCACTCGAGGTCAGCCGAGCCGAGTCGACCGGTGGTGACTGGGCTGACCCCGGGCGCAAGCCCGGGGTGGAAGCAATGGTGGCACCAGGTGGTGGGCCGTCCGGCAGGATAACCGGCTCCCCACCCAGTAACCGCTGCTGCTCGAGGAATTCGCGCGCCAGTGCCCGCCCGTCGCTCACGTCAGCGATTGCTCCACCGCGTCGAGGATTCGTTCCGCCACGTCGCGCTTGGGAAGAAGCGGCAGCTCGACCGGCTGGCGTTCCTTCCCGATGATCGTTACGCGATTCGTGGTGACTTCAAACCCCGCGCCGGGCTCGAGCGCGTCGTTCAAGATGATGTAGTCTAGCGCCTTCTCGCGCAACTTGGCCTGGGCGCGCGCGAGGCCGTCCCCCCCAGTTTCGAGCGCGAAGCCCACGACCACGCATTCCTTTGGTCGCTCGAGCGACGCAAGGATGTCGGGTGTCGCTTCCAGCTCGATGGTGAGCGCCGCGTCGCCCGTGCGGGGACGCTTGGTCGCGGCGGGCTTCGCGGGACGGTAATCGGCCGGCGCAGCGGCCATGACGAGCAGCGCCGCGCGCTTCACCACGGCCTGGGCCGCCCGTTGCATTTCCGCCGTCGTCTCCACGCGGTGCGCCGTCACGCCGAAGGGCAGCGGCAGGTCGCTTGGTCCCGAGATCAAGACGACGTCCGCGCCGCGCGCATAGGCGGCCTCGGCCAGCGCGTAGCCCATCCGGGCGCTGGACGGATTAGTGACGACCCGCACCGGGTCGAGGTGCTCGCGCGTAGGGCCTGCGGTCACAACGACGATCTTCCCCTGCCAGGGCGGCCGTTGCAGCAGCAGCCGCTCGGCCGCCGCCAGGATCGTCTCGGGCTCGCTCATGCGGCCCGGACGCTCGCTCGGTCCTTCGGCGAGGGGACCGATCTCGGGCCCCACGAACTGCCAGCCCCGTGTGGCGAGCGTCTGGATGTTGGCGCGCGTGGCGGGGTGCGCGTACATGGCGTCGTTCATTGCGGGGGCCGCGAGCACCGCGCGCCCCCCCTTCCCCTCCCCCTCCCCCGTGCGAGCGAGCAGCAGCGCGGTCAGGACGTCATCGGCGAGGCCCATCGCCGCGCGGGCGAGCAGGTTGGCGGTGGCGGGGGCGACGATCACCAGGTCCGGCGCGTGGGCGAGCCCGACGTGCGCCAGCGCCCGGTCTCGCTCCCAGAGGGAGGTGAGGACCGGGCGACCGGTGAGCGCTTCGAAGGTCAGGGGCCGCACGAATTCGGCCGCGGCGGCGGTGAGCACGACGTCGACCACGGCTCCGCCCTCGCTGAGGCGCCGGGCGAGCGTGCAACTCTTGTAGCACGCGATCCCGCCCGACACGCCGAGGACGACGTGTCGGCCGGCGAACGCCATCAGCCTTCCTGGCGCCGCCGCCGCACGAGCTTGTACGTCAGGCGGCCCCGCACCAGCTCGTCCATCGCCCGCGTGGTGAGCTTCTCCTCGAAGTCCACCGAGCGGTCGCGCGGGAACTCGTTGACGAAACGGGCGAACTTGGCGGCCACGAGGACCCCCAGGTACTTGTTCTGGGTCTGTGTCGCCACTTCGCTCGGGGTCACGATACGCATCACCTGCTCCTTCCAGTAGATGGCTTCAGTTGGGGTGCTTCACGCTTGAGCTGTCGCACGAACGTCGACAGCACGCTCTTCATGTCCCGGGGCGCGTCTCGGTCGCTGGCACGCCCGCCTCCCTGTACCAGCTCGATGACCTCGGACACGGCCGCGTCGAGATCGTCGTTCACGAGCACGTGGTCATAGACATCGCCCAGCTCGCGGGCGGCGGTCTCGACCTCACCGGTGGCGATGTCAATCCGCCGTGCCAGCTCCGCTTCCGACTCGGTGCGCCGCTTGCGGAGTCGCTCGATCAACACGCGGGGCGACGGCGGGATGACGAAGAACACCACCGATGCCGGCCGCGGGTACGCCTTGCGCACCTGCCGCGCGCCTTCGACCTCCACGTCGAGCACGACGTGCTTACCGGCGTGCAGCACGCGCTCGACCTCGCTCCGGAGCGTGCCGTATAGCTCGCCCGCGTACTGCGTCGATTCGAGGAACTCCCCAGCGGCTTGTCGCCCCAGGAATTCGTCGCGGGTGAGGAAGTGATACGCCTCCCCGTCTCGCTCCCCGGGCCGCGCCCGGCGGGTCGTGCCCGACACCGAGTACCCGAACTCGTCGGGCCGGCGGGTCCGCAACGCCCGCGCGATGGTCGTCTTCCCCGCGCCGGACGGGGCGGCGAGCACGACGACGCGCGCGGCCATAGGTGCGGGTGCCGTCACTCGAGGTTGTCGAGCTGCTCGCGAAACCTCTCGAGCTCACCCTTCATGGCGATCACGCTGTGGGTGATCGTCGCGTCGTTGGCCTTCGACCCGATCGTGTTGACTTCCCGCAGCAGCTCCTGCGCCAGGAATCCCAGCTGCTTTCCCACCGCCCCATCCGTGGAGAGCGCCTCGCGACACGCGGTCACGTGCGTCCGCAGGCGGACGAGCTCCTCGGCGATGTCGACGCGGTCCGCCAGCAGTGCGACTTCGACCGCGAGCCGTTGCTCGTCGACCTGAACGCCGCCCGCCAGCTCCGCTACCGCATTCTTCAGGCGCGTGAGCTCCGCCGTCAGCCGGTCCGGCGCTCGCCGCTCGATTGCCTGCGCCCCCGTCTCGATAGCCGCGAGCCTGGCGTCCAGGTCGCTGGCGAGCGCCGCCCCCTCGCGCACCCGCATCGCGACCAACTCGTGCGCCGCGCGCTCGACGATCGGCTCGACCTCGCGCCATTGCACGGTGCCGTCCGCGCCGCCGTCCTGCTGCACGGTGAGCACTTCCGGTTGCCGGGCGACGAAGGCGAGGTCGACGTCACCCTTGAGTTTCAGACGCTTCTTGAGTTCCTTCGCGGCGGCCACGAGCTGGCGCGCCCGCGTGAGGTCGACGGCGACGGCGCGTTCCCGCTGCGGCGTCTCGACCCAGCGCACGGTTACGGTCACGTGACCGCGCTCGAATTCCCGGCGCAACCGCTCTCGCAGCGGTCCCTCGACGCCGCCGAGATCGAACGGCAACTTGAGCTGAGGGTTGTAATAACGGTGGTTCACGCTGCGGATCTCGATCGAGAGCCGCCCCCCGAGGACGTTCCCTTCGGCCGAACCGAACCCCGTCATGCTCCGCGGCACAGACTTTAAAGCTAGCCGCGCAAAGCACTTAGGTCAATCGTGTCAGTTGGTGAAGATCCACCGCACCCCGTAGACCTGATACCGCCGCGGGTAGTCGAACCCGGGCATGTAGGTCACGCGCTGCTGGGTGACATTGCGCTGGATCCAGAAGATCGTGACGCCGGCGATACGCACTTCGATGTTCGCCTCGGCGACGGTGGCGCCGGGGAGGGTGATCAACTGGCCCGTGGTGTCGAGCCCCGCGGTCCCGCGGCTCCACGACTCCATCGCCCACTCGCCGCGCAGTGCGAAGATCCCGCTGCGGAAGACGCGCCAGAACTTCGAATAGAACGTGAGCGACGCGCGCGCGTGGTAGGGGGGCTCGAAGTCGTTGCCGCTGGTCACCAGCGGGTCAAAATACCAGCCGGAGATCTGCAGCCCCGGCAGGATGCCGAGCGCGGCATGCGTCGTGAAGTAGCGCGTCTGCTGCGTAGTACTCAGGCGTACAGGGCCCGAGCTGTCCTTCGCCAAGAGCCCCACCGGGAAGCCGATGGGCGAGAACGGGTCGCGGCTCGCCCCGCCGACCTCGAGGGTGATCCAGCTGCGTTCCCAGCGCACCGCACCGGACACGTCCACGGTTCGCTGCGCCACGTCCGTGGAATCGAGCGGTGCGTGGAGGTCGCGAGCCGACGCGAGGTCGCCGTGCAGCGAAAGCCCGGCGGGGAGGGCGAGTCCCGCCGCGAGGTGCGCGCGCTTGCCGGTCCGTCCGCGACTGTAGTCCGCGTAGCGCGCGTCGCCGGCGAGCGTGAAACCCGCGATGGGGTTCCACGCGGCCGTCCCTTCGAACTGCCACGGCCGGGCGTCATCCAGCCGCCGCACGGTGAAGCCGAGGTGCGCGCGCGACCAGTCGTTGCGGACTTCGAGCGCGCCTTGCGAGAGGGACCGATCGGGCACGACCGTATCGCCGCCCACGCTGGTCGTGGCGTAGGTGGCCTGCGCCCGCAGGCCGAGGCCGTCGTCGCGCGCGGCCGCGAACACGCGGAAGATCCCGTCGCGTCGTTCGGGGTGCCAATCCGCGGTGACGGAGCTCTCGCTTCGATGCCAGCGCGAGCTCAAGGTCTGGTAGGACACGCCCCACCGGGGGTTGGGCACATACTCGGCCTTGACCCACAAGTCGACCGCGTTGAATGCCGGGCTCGACGTGTTCTCAATCCCGTCGAGGTTGTTGTAGTCGGCGACGAGGGAGAGCCCGAGCCCCGAGCGCCACCGCTGCAGGAAGGCGCCACGGTAGTTCGCTGTCTTCACTTCCCCCGTTGCGATGCCGATGAGGGAAGTCGTCTCCGTCGAGCGCTGGCGCGCGCTGACGAGATACACCCGGAGTACCGCGGGCAGCACGATCACGTCGACTCGCTCGAGCGGCGCGAGCGGGATGCGCGCCGGGTCGATGTACAGCGAATCCCGGCCCAGCGGCAAGTAGGGCACGCCGTCCCAGTAGATCTCGAGGCCTGCGGCGCCCCGGCCGCCATAGAACGCGATCTCGGCGGTGCCGTAGATACCGCCTCGCGCGACGTACACGCCAGGGATGTGCGCGAGCAGATCCGAGAGGGTCTGCACGTTCGCGAACACGAACGAATCGGGGGTGAACGAGTACCGCACTCCGCGCGGCAGCGGTCCCGCGAGGATCGGCTCGGGGAACGGGGGGAGGTAGCGCGGCGCCGTGTCGCGTGCCGTCGTGTCGGGGCGGGCGGTGGAGTCGCGCCGCGCCGTGGTGTCGACTTGAGCGGCGGCTCCGACTGCGACGAGCAGGAGCGCGGCCGTGGTTGAAAGGCCGCGGGTCACGCCCCCGCGCGCTTGAGGATGAATTCCGTGAAGAGCCGGACCCCGACCGCCGTCGGGCCCTTGGTCTGGTGGGGTCCCTCGCCGTCGGTGTAAGCCGTGCCCGCGATATCGAGGTGCACCCAGGGATAGCCTTCCACGAACTCGCGCAGGAACCATCCGCCCGCGATCGATCCGGCGCCGCGGCCACCGGAGTTTTTCACGTCCGCGATGTCGGACTTGAGGAGCTCCCGATATTCGTCCCACAGTGGCAGCGGCCAGACACGCTCCCCTGCGCGTTCTCCCGCATCCCGCACCTCGGCGAGCAGCGGCTCGTCGTTCCCCATCGCGCCCACGGCCACCTGGCCGAGCGCCACGACCACGGCGCCGGTGAGCGTGGCGATGTCGATCACCGCGGCGGGCTTGAAGCGCCGGACGTACGACAGCGCATCGCACAGGATGAGGCGCCCCTCGGCGTCGGTGTTGATGATCTCGATCGTCTTGCCCAAGTGGCTCTTCACGACGTCGCCGGGCTTGACGGCGGTGCCGGACGGCAGGTTCTCGGTCGCGGGGATGACGCCCACGACGTTGAGCTTGGGCTTGAGGCGGCCCAGCGTCTCGAACGTGCCGAGCACGGCGGCCGCGCCCGACATGTCGAACTTCATGTCCTCCATGTTCTGCGCCGGCTTGATGGAAATGCCGCCGGAGTCGAACGTGACGCCCTTGCCGACGAGCGCGACCGGTGCCGCGTCTCCCCCGCCTCCCCCGCCTCCCCCCCCGCGGTATTCGAGCACGATGAAGCGGGGCTCCTGCTGGCTGCCTTGGGCCACCGCCAGTAGCGCCCCCATGCCTTCGTGCTGCAGCTGCGCGCGGTCGAGGACGGTGAAGGCGAAGCCGTGCTCGTTGGCGAGCTCCTTCGCGCGGTCGGCGAGATAGGTCGGGGTGCAGACGTTACCCGGTAGCATCTGGAGGTAGCGCGTGAGCCGGTGCCCCGCGGCGACCGCGTCACCCACGCGCGTGCCTGCCGTGACGTCCCTTGCCTCCGCCTGATCGCACACGACCGTCACGGACTCGACCTCGGGCTTCGCCTCGTCGGGCGCGGCCTTCTTCAGCTCGGTGAACGCCCACGCCCCCTGCGCCGCGCCCTCGACGGCGACCTGCCCGAGGTCGCGCGGCGGCACGCCGTTCCGCGCCTCGAGCGGCACGGCGAACGTGAAATGCTTGGCGCCGAGCGCGCGCGCCCGCTTGGCCGCGACGGCCGCCGCCCGACGGATGGTGTTGCGCGTCACGTCGCCAGGCTTCCCCAGGCCGACGAGCAGCACGCGGGCCGGCTTGGCCCCCCCGGGGTAGAGCAGCGTGGTCTCGTCGCGTTTCCCTTTGAAGTCGCCGCTCGTAATGGCGCGTGTGACCACGCCGCCCGACGCGCGATCGAGGTCGGCCAGCGATGCGGGTACGGTACTCCCTTGACTAAGGGCGACGGCGAGGAGCGGCGTGTCGATTTGCGCGAGCGGCGCGTGGGCGACGCCGCTGGTCATGTTAGACATGCTCGATAATGCATTCGGCGAAAGCAGAGGTCGAGACCTCGGTGGCGCCCGGCATCAGGCGCGCCAGATCGTAGGTGACGCGTCCCGACCGGATGGCGCCGCCGAGCCCGCGCGCGATCGCCGTCGCGACGTCGTTCCATCCGAGCTCCTCGAACATCATCGCTCCCGACAGGATCACGCTCCCCGGGTTGACCTTGTCGAGCCCCGCGTATTTCGGGGCCGTCCCGTGCGTCGCCTCGAACACGGCGTATCCGTCTCCCACGTTGCCGCCCGGCGCCAGTCCGAGACCGCCCACCTGGGCCGCCGCGGCATCGGAGAGCAGGTCGCCGTTCAAGTTGGGCGCCGCGATCACCGAGTACTCGTCGGGACGCAGCACCAGCTGCGCGAACATGGCGTCGGTGATCCGATCCTTGATGACCAGCCTTCCCCCGTCCCCCTTCCCCGCATCGCTCTCGGTGACCGTCCGGTCGGCGAACCGCTCCCGCGCAATTTCGTACCCCCACTCCCGAAATCCGCCCTCGGTGAACTTCATGATGTTGCCCTTGTGCACGAGGGTGACCGAGCGGCGACCGACACGCAGGGCATACTCGATCGCTTTCGCGACCAGGCGTTGGGATCCGAACTTGGACATCGGCTTGACGCCGATGGCGCTGCCGGGCCGAATCTTGGCGCCGAACCGCTCCGTGAGGAAGCCGATCACCGCGTCGGCTTCCGCGCTGCCCGCCCGGTACTCTACCCCGGAGTACACATCCTCGATGTTCTCCCGGAAGATGACCACGTCGAGCTTCTGCGGCTCGCGCATCGGGCTGGGGACACCTTCGAAGTAGCGCACCGGACGGATGCAGGCGTACAGATCGAGCATCTGGCGAAGAGTGACGTTGAGCGAGCGGATCCCGCCGCCGACGGGTGTGGTGAGTGGGCCCTTGATGGCCACGCGGTGCGTCCGGATGGCGTCGAGTGTGGCATCCGGGAGCCAGTGCCCGACCTGCTTGAACGCCTTCTCGCCTGCGAGCACTTCGAGCCAATCGACCTGGCGTTTGCCGCCGTACACCTTGCCGACGGTGGCGTCGAACACCCGCCGCGACGCGCGCCAGATGTCGGGCCCGGTGCCGTCGCCCTCGATGAAGGGAATGATGGGGTGGTCCGGCACTCGCCAGCGGCCGTCGCGGTAGTCGATGCGCTCGCCCATGGGCAGGCAGTCTACACGAGCCGGGCGGGGTTGCGCCAGCGCAACGCGCGACCGTAAGATTGGGCCGATGCGACGTGTTCCACGGCTCGTATTGTTCGGCACCGCCGCCGCTTGCTGGCTGGCCGCGGGGCCCGGCGGCGTGACAGTACAAGCGCTGCTCGCGTGCCATCACCACGCGCTGCATCAATCGCATCCGGGGCATGGTGGCGCGCCCACCGACGGTCCGTGCTTCTGCGGCGAGATGACGGGCGGCTCGGATCTCGTCGTGTCCATCGCCGTGCCGACGCCGCCCGTCGCGTCGCCGTTGATCGTGCTGCCGGAGCGGACCGCGCCTCCGCAACCCCTGGTCCCCAGTCCCCAGTCCCCGTCCTTTCCCCCCGCGTCTCCCCCTCCGATCGGGCTCGGCTGACCTGACACGGTAGCCACTCACAAATCGGAGGAGTCTATGCGCAGTGCGCTTTGCGGCGCTCTGCTCTGCGGCGCTGCGATGCGCGTCGCGGCGCAAGAGCGGGCCGTGACGTTCGAGGAGGCCGCTCCGGTCGGCATCAGCGGCTTCGCCGTGGGACGGGCCGATTACGATCGCGTCACCGGGAGCACCACGTTCGCGGCCGGGAAAATCGCGGTGAGCCTGTTCAAGCCGGTCGGCGACGCCTACTTGTTCGGGCAGCTGACAACCGTGCTGGAAGACGGCGCAGCGGCCACGGAGATCGACAACCTGCTCGTGAGCTGGACGCCGCACACCGCGAACCGCTGGTCGCTCGGGTTCGGCCGCTTCGACGCCCCGATCGGGTTCGAGCGCGATGACGAGCCCTTGAACCTGATCCCCACGAATTCCTTCACCTTCACCTACGCCCGGCCCACCAAGTTCACGGGCATGCAGGTGCATTACACCATCTCGCCGCAGCTCGACGTGGCGGCGGTGGCGGCGAACGGCTGGGACGTGACCGTGGACAACAACCGTGGCAAGACCGCCATGACCCGGGTGGAGTGGATTCCGCTCCACTGGGTCACGCTGGGGGTTACCGGTGTGTACGGGCCGGAACGCGACTCGAGCGATGCCCATCAGCGGTCGCTCTTCTCGAGCGACCTCACCGTCGACCGGGGACGTCTCGTCGTGGGGGCCGAGCTCAACCTGGGCCGCGAGCTCGACAGCGGCGTCAACCCGACGTGGCTCGGCGTCGCGGCGACGGCGTTCGTGCGACTCACACGCGACATCGGGCTCACGGCGCGCTACGACCAGATGGAAGATCCGGACGGCGTGCGCACCGGCATACCGCAAATCCTGCGCTCGGTGACGGTCGGCCCGATGTGGTATTTCTCGAGCGCCCGGGAAGGCATCTTCAGCAACATCGAGCACACCCGCTTCCACATCCCGCAGGTGGCGTTGCGCGCCGCCATCCGGGCCGACTGGTCCTCGACGCCGTTCTTCGTCGACGCTGGTGGAGCGCCGCAGTCCTCGAACACGAAGGGCGTGCTCGAGCTGGTCTACGTGTTCTAAGGAGATCGGCCATGTTGTACGACCTGCGTCGCGCGGACGTTCGGATCAAGTGGCTCGTCACGGCACTCCTGGCCACGCTGGGCCTCTCCTATGTGTTCGGCGCGCTCATGGTCGCGCTGTACGCTGGCTTCACGCCGCAGCACGTTGCCGCGACCTACGCCGGCCCCGAGATGGCGATGCCAATGCCTCCCGAGACGACGGTGGTGGTGCAGCACCCGATGTCCATGACCGACTTCGACAAGCCCGAGCTCCACGTGGTGGACACCGACCTGCTGATCCAGGACACGCACGTGCATGTGCCGATGTACGGCATTATCGCCGCGGCCCTCAGCGTCGTCGTCATCGGCCTCTCGCTGTCCCGCCGCCTGTCCCTGGGACTGATCGCGCTGTTGTTCGCGGCCCCGTGGTTCGACTTCGCGGGAATGTGGCTGACCAAGTTCGCCTCGCCCCGCTTCGCCATCGTCACCCTCGCCGGGGGGTGGGCGATGGCGGCGGGGTACGTGATTGTGGCGGTGCTCGCCGTCCATCAGATGTGGTTATCAAAGGAAAGGACCTGACCGATGAAGCTGATCATGAGTGCGGCCACGCTGGCGGCGCTACTCCATATCACGCCGGTGGTCGTGCTGGTCAAGCGTCCGGACGCCGTCCGGACCTTGTTGCCCGGGGCGGACGCATTCACCGCCCGTGAGGTGCACCTCAGCGACGCCGACGCGCACCGGCTGCACGAGGCCGTCGACTGGAGTCCCGAGGACGGCGTCCTGACCTTTTATACCGGCAGCGCCGGCTCGACCGCGGTCGGCGGACTCGTATTCGTACGGGTGGATACGCCCCATGGTCCCCTCGAGGTCGCGGTCGGCTTCACGCCGCAGGGTACCGTCCGCGGGGCGATCGTGACGAAGGCCACGGTCGAGATGAAGCCCTGGGTGCTCGAAGCCGTCGGTGCGGGGCTGGGCGACCCCTACCGGGGCCTCAAGCCGGGGGCGGCGCCCGATGCGGCCACGGCGATCGCCAGCCGCGCCGGTAATCTGGCCGTGTACGTGGCCCGGGAAGTCGACAAGGGGGTGGCGCGGGCTCTTGCGTCGTACGGGGCATTTTACGATCATGTAAGGACTTAGGCCGGGGGGGTTCAAGGTGAACGTGAGGTTCTGGCACGTAACAGTCGCACTGGCGACGGTCGTAACGGCCGCCTGTCCGTACGACAGTGTGCTTTCGAGCACACAAGGCATCGCGATCAGCGGTGGTGGTGGCGGCGGGACCGGGACGGACGCCCTTTCGTTCATCGTTCAGCCCGGAACCACGACGGCCGGCAATATCATCACCCCCGCTGTTATCGTCGCTGTGCGCGACAGCCTGGGTACTCCGGATTCGTCCTACACCCAGTCCGTCACGATGTCGATCGGCATCAACCCGGTCGGCGGCCGGCTTTCGGGCACGCTGAGCGTCGTGCCCGTGAACGGGCTCGCGTCTTTCGGGGACCTGGTCATCGATCAGTCGGGCGCCGGATACGTCCTCAGGGCCGACTCGCCGAACGCCCACACGGCGTCGAGCGCCTCGTTCACCGTCCTGGCGCCGTAATCACCCCGCGGCGCGAGTCGCGTCGTTCCAGGCGATCTCGAAGAATCCATTGCAGCGGTGACAGCGCATGCCGGTCGGGCGGCCTTCGAGCTTCGCCCGTTCGCGGCAGTTGGGACAGACCGCGTAGACTGGTCCCCACGTGGTCGGGAAGCGGGGCGCGTTCTTCGGACTCGTGACCACCGACCAGCGGAGTGCCGCCTCCGGCGAGAGCTGTAGCTGCCCTCGAGGCATGGAGAGCGGCTTGCCTCTCACGTCGAGCACCGCATCGGTGCGCGTCAGCTTCAGGATGCGGTACCAGGCGCCCTGACGCAGCGGGCACTTCACGTCGGCCTTCAAGCGAGCCCACAGGAACGCTGCCGGCATGGGTGGACCACCTCGCTCGCGAAGAGTGCCCTACGCTGGCGCACGCAGCCCGCCACGTCAATCCAGGTGCTCGACGGCCTCGGCTTTCAGCCCCGGCCAGGCGCGGCAGGCACTCACCCAAGCTCGCTTGCTCGGCGCATCCAAACGGCCGTCGTTGGCCTGCTTCAGCCATTCGATCGTCTGCGCCGCCGTGTCGTGGGCGGCGACGCGGTGATCTTCGCCCAAGCCGGTTCCCTCTCCCCCTCCCCCTCCCGCTCCAGCCCGCCCGCCACGTTCGCGTAACGACCAGCGGCACATGTGCGCCACGAGACGGAGCCGGATCGTGAGATAGATGTCGATGTCCACGCCATGCGTCACGCCGACGGAGGCGTCGCGCTCCTCGGCGTGGCTCAGGAGCCACCCGCGGAACGCGAGGTCGCGGTCTCCGGTCCTGGGAATGCGGAAATCGTGCGGCTCACCCCGCAGGTCGTCGCTCACGGACGCCCACTCACCGGCGTGTATATCTCGATGCGGATGAGCCGCCGCAGCTCGGCGAACCCGGCAGCCGCTTCACTCCACGGTTTATGCAGCACCGCCTGCGAGGCGTCGTTGAGTCTTGCCTCGTAGCTGTCGAGCGCGGCCCAGTTGGGGAATTCCAGAATCACGAGATTGGTGTTCTCGCCGGCGCCCGTGTATTGCGCGAGTTGCACGTGGGAGACCATGAGCTTGCGTCGCACCAGCTCGTCGAGCACCGGATCGGCGACGTCCGTGAGCGCCTTGTTGTACGCGCCGGCTTTCCCGGGAAGGGCTTGATAGAACCCGACCCAGTACACGTGTCCCGGGGTCGCCTGGGCGCTCAGCGGTGCGGCCAGGGTGCAGAGGGCAAGCAGGTATACGACGCGGGGGCGCATGACAGGTTCCTCTCGCGGACGGTCAGGGTTCGGGGGCTACACTGATCCTGGTGCCGTCGGCAAACAGAACATCAGTGGTCGCCCACAGGAGCTTCATTTTGTCCAACGGGGTATCCCGCAGGCGCTGATGCGCCACGCGGTTCGGGTTGACCCGGACGATGCGTGCGGGCTCGCGCCGCGTCTGCCCCGGGGAGAGCGGCAGGTCCACCTTGAGGTGTGCGCTGTAGATCGAGTCGCCGAACGTGTCGAGAAACGTCGCGTCGCCCTGGAAGGCGCGGATCGGCTTGGTGCCTTTGTTCTTGTAGGCGAACGCGAGCGAGATGTAGTCCTCGAACTGCTCGGAGGCGGGATCCCTGGGGAGAAAGGTCTTCTTGACGACACTGACGCTCACGAGTGGCTCGAGCTGTCGCCGGGCCTCTGCTTGTCGAGCGCGTTCGGCGGCCGTCGCCTCGGCCTGGGCCTTCATGCGACGGGCGTGCTCCTCGCGGGCCCACGTCAGCAGCTCCGCTATGGTCATGGTGTCGCGCGGCAGCTTCGCCGCGTACTCGCTGTCCCGGAGCACCTCGAGGAGTGCGCGGGTGTCGCGGATGCGGAGCCGCACAGTGTCGCGGGCTTTGAGCACGGAATCGAGCTGGCGACCGGGCACGCGCGCCGCAAGAAACGGGTCGTGCCGGGGCCGGGACTCGGTTGCGAAGAACGCGCCCGCCAGGAGGCCGGCGACGATGATCTCAGGGGCCCACGAGGGTACGCGCATGGGTCGCCGACCTCAGGTGATGAGGGATGACCGCGAGATGCCATGCCCGAGGAGAGAGTCGAACTCTCACGGGGTTGCCCCCGGGGGATTTTGAGTCCCCTGCGTCTGCCATTCCGCCACTCGGGCCGCGCACAAATATAGCCCGCCGTAGGCGCGAGCCGCGGAACTGCTGGTCGCTCAGGACGACGACCCTGACCGCTCCTTCGGCTTGGCGAGGAGTCGCTCCGCGAAGTCCAGGCGCTCTTCCATTTCGGTCAGCCGTGTCTGCAGGTCCTCCAACTCGCCGGGCTTGCTGCGCGCCTCTTCCAGTTGGGCGAGCCTGCGCTGCATGTCCTCCAGGGCCTCGCCCAGGTCTCGCCGCGACGCATGGCGACCGCGGAGCTCGCGGGGCGGTCCCCCCACGCGCCCGGACAACGCCTTGCCGATGAAGATGACGAACATGATGAATCCAACGCCCGCCGCCCACTCTGGGATGAGACCGAACATGCGCTGCCTCCGAGGCTCTCGAACGGTATCTGAGCCGCGGAGGAGTGTCAAACGTCACAGTCCACCAACGCCTGATGTCCCATGATGTAGCGCGCGAACGCCGGGCGCGCGTGCCCTAGGTGTGGGTCACTCGGCAGCCGCCGGAGCGTTCATGCCGCAAACCCAATTCTGGGCCCGCGTTCGGGCTAGGGCTGAGTGCCCCTTGCGACGCGGCGCATGGTACCGCGTCGTCGACCTCACCCCGGTCGAAGCCTACCTAGACGTCAATCACCGCCTGCTCCATATCCCGCGCGCCTTCGTACAGGTGCTGCCACTCCGTCCGCCGCTGTGGTCCATCGTCGCCGGCCCCCGCTCCGGGGACGGCGCCGGCGCACCGCGGGTGTACGGCGTGTGCCCGAGCTGTTGCAGTCGCACCCCGATCGGCGGGAAGGTCCGCACGCTGCGCTGCGCGCGGTGTCACGGCGTGTTCGCGGTGGGCTGGTCGGACTCGCCGTGGCGAGCGTTCGAGGTGTTGGCGGGCCGCCCCACGGCTGGGATGCTGGCGCGTGCCCGGACGACCGCACTCCGGGCCCTGGCGACGGCCTTCGGGTTGAGCGGCTAGCCCCCCTTAGTGCGGCGGCCGCTTTCCGGCGCCGCCGTGGGGACCGGGCATTTGCCGGCGCTGCTCGCGCCGCTGCCGCACGACCTCCGCGACCCGCTCCTGGAACCGCCGGCGCTCTTCCTGATACCGGGCGTGCTGCACCGGCGTGAGATACGCCTGCATCTCACGGTCTTCATCGCGGTTGAGCTGCTGCAGCTTGAGCTGGTTTTCCTGTCGCTCGTTGATCAGCTGCTTCACCCGGTCTTGATTCGGCGTCCCGGAGGCCAACTCGCTGCTCAATGCACGGCTGATCTCTCGCTGGCGAACCCGGATAGGTTGGCGCTGGCCTTCGAAGTTCTGCTCGGTCGTCTGCAGCCTGGCGGTCTGATCGTCGTCCAAGCCCAGGGTGGAGCGTACGTGCGCGGTCCAGCGCTGGCGGATTTGCGAGCGCAGGAGCTGGGCCGAGTCGGCCGCCTCCTGCGCCGCGAGCGGCAGCGGAAGGGCGATCAGCGCGATGAACAGGAGCCGCTTCATCAGCCCTCCAGTGACTGGAGCAGCGCGCGCAGCTGCGGGGCGCTCAGGTCATCCAGGCTCACGTCCTGCGCGGAGATCGTCTCCTCGGTCGCCGGCAGCTCGACGGCCTCGAGCACGGCGCGCAGCTGCTCGGTCGACAGGTCGTTGAGCTCCGTGCCCGCGGCCGCCACTGCTGCCGCCGTGCGGTCCCGGAACACGCTTCGGGCGACTCCCCCCACGCCGACGACGATCACGACGGCCGCCGCGATCCGCAGCCATGCCGGCTGGATCCAGGCCCACCGCGCGCCCGCCGTGCGCGGCTCCGCGCGCAAGCGAGCCAGCACCGCCTGCGCCGTCCGTTCCACGTCCAGCCGCTCGGCGGCCTGGGCGCCCAGCCGCTGTGCCAACTCTTGCAACTTGGCATCGTGCAACGTGGCGTCGTCGTTCATTTCACGTACTCCTTGAGTCGCTTCACGGCATGGTGGTAATGCACGCGTGCCGCGCCGGGCGTGGTTCCCAGCGCCGCCGCGATATCATCGTATTCGAGACCCTGCTGCACCCGCAACAAGAACACCTCCCGCTGCATCCGCGGTAATCGCTCGAGCCCGGCGGCGAGCCGCCCCTCGGCTTCGCCGGCCACGGCTTCCTCGTGCGGGTCGCCGGCGCTGGAGCGGAGGTCGTCCGGCAGCGGCACCACGCGCCTTCTGCGGTTGCGGCGGTGCGCGTCCTTCACGACGTTGCCGCCGATCGTTAACAGCCAGGTGCGAAACAGGCACTGGCCGCGAAACGTGCCGAGCGCGCGGAACGCCCGGATGAACGTCTCCTGCACGAGGTCGTCGACGTCCGCCTCGGGCGCCCCCACCCCGACGAGAAATCGGGCCAGCGCACGGGCATGCCGGCGGACCAGTTCGGCCGCCGCCGGCTCGTCGCCACCCTGCCAGGCGGCGATCAGCGCCGCATCGGTGGGGGCCGGAACGGCGGCAGGCTCCGCGGAGCTCATGCGTTGGTACCGTAGACGAGAGAGTTGCGATGATATTAAGGCGGTGGACCCTCCTTGAATTCTCCAGCATCTGTCCCTAGCTTACGATTCGAACGATCGTTCGAATCCCCATGCGCCCGTACGACGAGCGGCTCGACCAGTTCCTCTCCCGGGCGGCGAAGGTGTTCGCCGACCAGGGCTACCACTCGACCACCATGCGCGACCTCGCGGCGGCGACCGACATGTCGCTCGCCGGGATGTACTACTACATGCGCGGGAAGGAAGAGCTGCTCCTTCGTATCCAGGAGCGGTGCTTCACACGGGTGCTCGCGGGCGCGGAGGCGGTGCTCCGGCGGCTCGAGCACGCCGAGCCGGTCGAGCGGCTGCACGCGTTTATCCGGCACCACGTCGCCTTTTTCGCGGCGCACATGGCGGAGATGAAGGTGTTGTCGCACGAAGCGAATTCCCTCACGGGCGAGCGCCAGCGCAAGGTGAACGCGATCAAGCGTCGCTACGTGGACCTGCTCGAAGGGCTCATCAAGGCCGTGGCGCCGGAGGAGCCGGGCGTGGAGCGCAGCGCCGCGGCCTATGTGCTGTTCGGCATGATGAACTGGATCTACAACTGGTACGACCCGGCGGGCGAAATCGATCCCGAGCGCCTGGCGGAGCTCATTGCGCGCACGTTCACCGGCGGGTTCGCCGAGGCGCGTTCCACGGTACATGGAGGCTGACGGCTCATGGCTACGATGACGGAACCGAAAATTGAGACCAAGGCGCTGGTGCACTGTATGGTGGAAGGGGGCATCGCGATCATCGAGCTCGACGATCCCCCGGCGAACACCTACACGTACGAGATGATGCGTCAGTTGGATGACGCGATTCTGCGGGCGCGGTTCGACGAGAACGTCCACGTGATGGTGCTCCGCGGCCGCGGGGACAAGTTCTTCTCCGCCGGCGCCAACATCGGGATGCTCAACACGGTGACGCCGCGCTTCAAGTTCTTCTTCTGCCTGCACGCCAACGAGACCCTCAACCGCTTGGAGCAGACACCCAAGCTCACGATCGCGGCGCTGAACGGCCATACGGTGGGCGGCGGACTCGAGATCGCGATGGCGTGCGACATCCGGCTCGCCAAGGAGAACGCCGGCAAGATCGGACTCCCCGAGGTGAACCTGGGCGTGCTGCCGGGCACGGGCGGGACCCAGCGCCTGACGCGGCTCGTCGGCAAGGCGCGCGCGATCGAATTGATGGCGAAGGGTGAGCTGTTCTCGTTCGACCGCGCCAAGGAGCTCGGCATCGTGCACGAGATCCTGCCCGCGAAGGAATTCTGGGAGCAGGTCATCCTGTACGCGAAGCAGTTCTGCCCGCCGCACAAGGCGTCGAAGGCGGTGGGCCTCATCAAGCGGTCGGTCCAAACCGGCGCGGAAATCCCCTTCGAGGCCGCCCTCGCCCTCGAGCGTGAGCTGCAGCAGCAGCTGTTCCAGAGCGAGGACGCGAAGGAAGGGATCGCGGCCAACGTCGAAAAGCGCATGGCGGAGTTCAAGGGCCGGTGAAGACCGACCTGCTCATCGGCAACGAATGGCGCTCCGCGGCCAAGCGATACGGCCTCACGAACCCCGCGACGGAAGAGCCGCTCGCCGAGGTGGCCGAGGCAGGCGAGGCGGAGATCGACGCGGCGGTGCGCGCGGCCCGCGCCTGCCTCGAGTCGAAGGAATGGCGCGAGCTCCCGGCCAGAA
>QHUS01000124.1 GCA_003222035.1 Gemmatimonadota bacterium
TGGACCAGCTGCAGGAGGCGAAATCGGACATCGACGCCTACCTGCTCGAATGTCTCAAGGTCGAGATCAACGGCAGCCCGGTAGAGGCCGAAGCCGGCGCGCTGGAGCCGCTCTATGCCTCCACCGTCGCGACCGGCCAGAAATACATCTCGTACGCGCGCCAGCACTTCCGGTTCCGCTCACCGACCGAGGCGAAGCGCGTTCAGCTCTCGTCCGCGCTCTTTTTCACCGTCATCAGGAACCACCAGGCAGCGGTCATCGTCTCGTGGGGTGGAGCGCAGAAAGTCTTCACCAAGTACGGTCCGTTCGAGCTCGACCTGACGCCTGCGCGGCTCAATCCGACGATCCTGGGCACCGCGACGGAGTTCATCCTCTGGGGGATGCATCACATCTTCGTGGGCTACGACCACATCGCGTTCCTCATGGCCCTGCTTCTCGCGGCGCAGCGGCTGCGCGACATGGTGCGCGTCGTGACGTCGTTCACGGTTGCCCACAGCATCACGCTGCTGCTCGCGGCTCTCGATGTGATCCGCCTGCCCGGAGCGGTGACCGAGTCGTTGATCGCCGCGTCGATCGTCTACGTGGCCGCCGAGAACTACTTCATCACCCAGGGAAGTCACCGGTGGATACTCACCTTCGCGTTCGGCCTGGTCCACGGGTTGGGCTTCTCGAGCGTGCTGCGGGAGCGGCTCCAGGATCTTCAGTCCATCGCGGTGCCCGTCGTGTCGTTCAATCTCGGCGTGGAGCTCGGCCAGATTTCGATTCTGCTCGTCGTGCTCCCCGTGCTCACGTTGATCCGCAGGGCCCCCGATGAGAAGGGGCGGGAGCGGCGTCAGTGGTGGCTGGTCCGGGTGGGTTCGCTGCCGATCCTGCTCCTGGGCTCGTTCTGGCTCGTCGACCGCGTCTTTCAGCTGAACCTGATGCCGTTTTGAGGTGGCGGCTCGGCCGCCGTCACTCGTTGTGCGAGTGGACGGGAAGGCCGTCGTGGGCGTGCGCGCCGATCCGATGGTGGCGCTCGCCGCCCTCGCCCTGGGGATCGACGTGGACCATGACGGTTCCCAGGTGCGGTAGCTGGTGAAGGAGCTGATGCCGCACCTCCTTGGCGATGGCGTGCCCGGCGGTGACCGAGAAACCTCCCGGTACCGTCACGTGCAGCTCGGCGTGCAAGCGATGCCCGACCCACCGAGCCTTGACCTCCGAGACCTCCTCGACGTTCGGCACGCGACCTGCCGCATGGCTAATCGTGTCGACGACCTCGGGTTCCACGGCGTCGAGCGCACGGGCCAGGACGAGCCGCGCCGACTGCCAGACAATGGCGAAGATCGCGACCGAGATCACGAGGCCGACCACCGGATCGGCCAGGGGGTAGCCGGCCCACACCCCGATCGCCCCGACCAGCACGGCGAGGCTCGTCCAGCCGTCCACGCGCGCGTGGTAGCCGTCCGCGATCAGCGCGGCGCTCCCGATCTGCCGGCCCACCCGGATGCGGAAGACGGCCACGGCCTCGTTGCCCAGGAATCCGATCACGGCCGCGACCATCACGGCCCCGAGGTACTCCAGGCCCTGCGGGTGCAGCAAACGCTGAATCGCCTCGTAGGAGGCCACGAGCGCGCTCGCGGCGATCGTGGCCACGATCATCAATCCCGCGAGGTCCTCCACTCGCCCGAGGCCATAGGTGAATCGCTTGGTCACGCCCCGCCGGACCAGCAGGAACGCGACGCCGAGGGGAATGGCGGTGGCCGCGTCCGCGAAGTTATGGATGGTGTCGGCCAGGAGCGCCACGCTGCCGGACAGGGCGACCACGCCCGCCTGCAGAAGCGCGGTGGCGAACAGACCGACGAACGACCACTTGAGCGTCCAGAGGCCGCGCGCCGTCGAGGTGATGGAGGGATCGCCGACGCCATGCGCGTGGGCGTGGACCCGCTCGTCGCCGTGCGCATGTCCGTGCGGGGCGCGCTCGTCATCGTGGTGCCGATCGCTCATGCGCCTCCTCCGCCGGGCCGCCACCGCAGGAATAGCGTCCTCGCCCCGCCCGGGATCAGGAACAGCCCCGCCGTGGTCAGCATGGCAGGCCCGGTCGGCAGCGAGAAGACGAACGACAGGTAGAACCCGACCAGAGCGGACGAGACGCCGAAGACGACCGACAGGACAAACGCCCTACCGAGTCGCTCGGTGAGCGTCAGGGCCGCCGAGGCCGGGATGACCAATCGAGCGACGTGAAGACGAACTCCTTGTAGAGGACGAAATGGATCAGCAGCACCGCGGCAGCCGTCACCGCCTGCACCCACAGCTGCTCCACGGACACGAACACCGAGTTGCCGAACAGGATGTCCTCGATGGCGTGCGCCTCGGCACTCAACGCGTCGAGAATCAGCAATGTGAGACCGGCCGGGAGCAGGTAGCCGATCCCGAGGATGCTCTCTCGCGTGATCCGCTTCTCGCTCACTTGCCGGGCCAGGAAGATCGCCGCCAGACAGGCGAACACGATCGAGGTCGCGCCCGGGCCGCTCAGAAACCGCGACTTCACCTCGCTCGCATGGTGACCGAAGAGCCCCGCGACCAGGAACGCGCAGGCGACGCCCAGCGAGGAGATCTGCGAGATCGCCGCGCTGACGAACACGATGCGCTTGAGGATCACGTAGACGCCCAGAAAGGCGCTCACGAGCGCCACCAGAGCTCCAGCCAGGATGCCGTTTTGCAGAATGGGCAGCGCATCGAGAAAGGTCATCCCGTTCCGCTCGACCAGCAGCAGACTGGACAGGACGGGAATCGACTTCACGAGGTCATCCACGGCGGAGCCCCCTTGCCCGGCTCGGTCGAGCCGTGGGCGAACAGGAATCGTCGACCGTCGACCGTGTGCACGTCGACGCCCACGTGGTACAGCTCCTCGAGCGTCTTGCCGTTCAGGAGCTCGTCGGTCGTCCCAGTCTTGAACACCCCTTCGTGGCCGTGAATGAGCATCAGCTGTCTCGCGTAGTTCGCGACGAGGTTCAACGAGTGACTGATCATCAGGAGCGTCCGCCCGGACCCGCGGCGGAGATCCGAGATCAATTCCATGATGCCCGTCTCGCCCGCGAGGTCCATCCCGTCGGTGGGCTCGTCGAGCACGAGCACGTCGGGCTCGGGCACGAGACCGCGGGCGATCAACGTTCGCTGCTTCTGTCCGCCGGACAGCGCCCGGAACGGCTTCCGCGCGAGATTGGCGATCCCCACCCGATCCATGTAAGAGAGGGCGAGCTCTCGATCGGCCCGTGACACGCGCCGGCCCGGCCCGATGCGGGGATAGCGCCCCATCACCACGACGTCCAACGCCGAGAGGGGGAAGATATCGTCGATCACGCCGCGCTGGGGTACGTAGCCGAAGGTGAGACCCGGACTCCGCTCGATCGTCCCGGCATGCGCGGGGATGATCCCCAGGAGCGTCTTGATGAGCGTGGTCTTGCCGGCGCCGTTGGGACCGACGACGCCCCACCAGTCGCCTTGCGCGATCGACAGATTGATGCCGGACAGCAGCGGCCGCCCGGCGTACCCGATGGCGAGGTCGCGCACGTCCAGGAGGACGGACATCAGCTCGGGGTCCTGACCGCCTGCAGCGCCCGGGTCAGATTCTGGTAGATCCGGTCGAACAGCGCGAAGTAGTCGTCGATGCCGTCCGCCTGGCTTACCGACCACGGCAGCGCGAGCAGCGACGCGCCGGCCTGCCGGGCGATCTCACCGAGCATCGCCTGGTTCTGGTACGTCTCGGCCACGATCAGCTTCACGCCGTGCTGGGTCATCTTCGCGACGAGCTCGGCCTTCTCGTCACGGTCGGGCAGGTTGTCGAGATTCCCGACCGCGAGTATGAGCGGCTCGGGTGGCTCG
>QHUS01000080.1 GCA_003222035.1 Gemmatimonadota bacterium
AAGAGAGCCCGCTCGGGGGAGCGATCGTAGATGTTATAGATCACCTGGGCGGTCTCGAAGATGGGATCCTCGAGCACCCGCAGCGCCGTTTCCGGCGCATGGTCGTTGATCGAGATGCCCCAGTGCAGGACCTTCCCTTCCTGTTTCAGCCGGACGATGCGGTCGTAGGTCGTGTCCCACTCCGGGTCGTCGAGCCAGGCGTCATGCCAAA
>QHUS01000081.1 GCA_003222035.1 Gemmatimonadota bacterium
GGCGACGACTACCCGGCCGGCGCGGATGTCGTCCCGTAGCGCTTCGCCGATGAGTTGCTCGCTGTGCCCGGTCCCGTACGCCAGGGCGGTATCGAAGAAGGTGATGCCGCGATCGACGGCCTCGCGCAGCGCGGCCCGGGCGTCGCGATCTGCCACGCCGCGCCACATATCGGCGCCGAGGCCCCAGGCACCGAAGCCGAGCTCGCTGACGACGTAGCCGGTCGTGCCGAGGCTGCGCGTTTTCAACTCAGTCCGAAAACCCCGGAGCGAGCGTTGCTGTCGTCCGGTCCGGATTGAGGACGCCGTGGCCCGTCATCCAGAGGTTCGCCTGGTGCACGAGCGTGCCGCCCGCGTCCCCGCCCACGACCTCGCCCAGGCGCCGAGAGGAGACGGCCAGGAGCAGCGTCATGCCACAGGCATCGAATCCCGTGACCGCCGCGCGCAGCGCGCGCGCGGCCGCGGCCTGGTCCCCGCGGCGCGCGGCGACCCCGGCCATGACGAGCGCCGCGGTCGGAGCGCTGTACGGTGCACCCTCGCCGGCGATGGCCCTCGCGTCCCGCTCCGCCGCCGCGAGGAGGGGCGCGGCAGCCGCGGGCGTCGCGCGGCTGGCCCCGATGCGGCAGGCCGCGCGAATCTGGCGACCGGCGATCCGCACCGACTGGATCCGGAGCAATCCCGTGCGCCTCAGGGCCGGCCACGATCGCTCGATCACTTCCCATCCGTTCTGCGGCGTGCCCGCATAGAGCTCGATTCGCCCCCGCGCCGTCATGGCCATATAGTGCGGGCTGCCGAACGGCCGCTCCGGCCACTCGGCGAGGGCCTCTGCGAGTGCTCTCCTGGCGCCCGCGAGGTCGTCTGCGAAGAGCCATGTCGCGTTGGTCGGGCCAGTGCTGAACATGAGCGTGGCGAACCGGTTACCGCGCTCCGCCGCATCTTTCAGGAACGCCGCCCTGCAGCGGGTGAGCTCCTCCACCTCGCCCAGGTAATAGAGGGACAGGGTGTGGTAGAAGCGCGCCGTGACGAGCTCCCAGGCGACGCCGACTCCGTGCTCGAGCAGCAGCCCCTCCGCCTGCTTCGTCGCGTCGCGGGCGCGCTCGAACTCCCCCGCGAAGTATGCCGCCATCCCGGCCATCACGGCGCGCAGCCCCAGGGCGTGGGGCGATTGAATGCGGCGGCCGAGCCCCTCCGCTTCTGCGAGCAAGCGTCCGTACCACCGGCTCCGTCCCCCGAGTGCCGCCGTGAACCCGCCTTCGAGCGCGAGCGCCCGGGCGAGGCGGTCCGGCTCTCCGGCGCGGAGCGCGAGCAACAGGTGCCGCGTCTGGAAATCCGCGGCCCGCAGCGTGTCGAGATGGCCGAGGCCCTCGGCCACGGTGCGGCACACGTCGATGCGAGCGAGTTGGGCGGATGGGATCGCGTCAGCGGGGCGCTCGACGAAACGCAGCCCGCGCAGTCGCAACCAGATGCGGTGCCATAAGAGCGAGACCACCGCCCGGCCCGTCGTTTTCGGAAGGCCGAGGCCGGCCGCGGCGAGCACAGACTTGAGCATGTCGAGCCCTTCTTGGATCCGTCCGCCGATCAAGAACTGCTCGGCGGCGAGCCGCCGCAGCTCGAGCGCGTCGGAGGCGCTCGACAGCGCGGCCGCGTCACTGTACGCCTCGGCCGCGTCGCGCACCTGCCCCGCGTTGGCGAGCGCCTCGCCGAGCTGGGCGTACAGAGACCGGGCGTCGGCCCCGCCCCCCGGCGTCAACGCGAGCGCGCGGCGGTAGAACAGCGCCGCCCGCTCGAACGCGAGCGCGCGGGCAGCCTTCACGGCCGCCTGCCGGGCGCAGCTCTGCGCCCGCGCCACCTGCCCCGCCTCGAGGTAGTGCTCGTACAGGGTCTCGGGGTCGTCGGTCCGACGTGCCTCCATCGCGGTGGCGAGGCTCAAGTGCATCACCGGCATCCGAGCGGGATCGATGCGCGCCAGCAGGGCGCGGCGGATCCTGTCGTGGTACAGCTCGAGCCGCTCGCCGCGACTCGTGGTCTTGAGCCACCGCTCCGCCTGCAAGAGCGTCACGAGCTGCCGCTCGTCTTCCGTGAGCCCCGCGACGTCACGCGCCACCGTTGCGTCGAGCGGCTGCCCCGCGAGCGCCAGCGTCTCGAGAAGCGTGCGCGCCCCGCTCGGGAGCTGCGCCAGCCGGGCGTCGAGCGCGTCGCCGAGGCTCATGCCCCCGCCCGGGGGCTGGAGCGCGACGTAGCGAACGAGCTGCTCGACGAGGAACGGATTGCCGGCCGCCTCGCGCACGATCGCGTCCAGCCCTCCGTTCCCCCCCCGCCCCCCCGGCGCGCCCGGCTCTCCCGGGCCCTCGCGGCGCTCGCTCTCCAGGAGGGCCTGTGCCAGGCGCCGCGCGTCGGCGTCGGAGAGCGGCGCCAGCCGCAGCTCACGACACGACTCGGTTCCCGTGCGGTCGAGCAACGTCCGAAGGAACGGCGGGGGCGCGTCCGGATCCTCGCTCGACAGGCTCGCGATCACCAGGAGCGCCGGTGGTTCCGGCGGGCCGAGCAGCGAATCGAGCAGCATGATGCTGTCCGCGTCGCCCCACTGCAGGTCGTCGATGTGCACCACGACCGGCTGGATCGCCACGATCCGCCGGAACAGACCCTGGAGGGCACTGAACCGCTTGCGCCTCAGCGCCACCGGATCGACCACATCGTGTGTCGGGGCGGGGAGCGTCAACAGTTTCGGGACCCGCCCGAGCACCGGAAACAGCGGCAAGACGGACGCGAGATCATCGGTGATCAGGCGGTCCAAGTCCCGGTCCGCGAGGGTCCGCAGGTAGCGCGTGAGACTGTCGATCACGCCGTCCAGGCCCTTATACGGCATTGACTCGCGCACGTAGCAGCGACCCGACAGCAGCACGGCGCGCTCCTCGCCCACCAGCTGGTCGACGAACCGCCGCACGAGGGCCGTTTTCCCGATCCCCGACGGCCCGCGCACGATCGTGAGCACGGGACGACCGCTCTGCGCGAACCCGAACGCGCGTTCGAGCTCCGCCAGCTGGGCGGCGCGACCGATCAGCTGCGCGCTCCCGAGCGATGCACCACCGGCCGTCACCACCCTGCCCGACGCGGGCGACGCAACGCCGAGCCGGGTGAGGATCGCTTCGTCCTTGGGCCGGCGCTCGGGGCTCCGGGCCAGCAGATCGCGGCACAATGCCACGAGGTCCGCCGGCAGGCCGCGTTTGAGCTTGCTCGGATCGGGGGGATCCTGCTGTGCTTTGTCCAGCAGCAGCTTCAGGGCCGATCCGGCGAAGGGCAGCCGGCCCGTGAGCGCCTCGTACAACATGCAGCCCACGGCGTACCAGTCGCTCGCCGCGGTCGCCTCACCTCGCCCTTGCTCGGGCGACATGTACTCCGCAGTGCCCCAGATTCCTTCCTCGGCGGTGCGGAGCGGGTCGCCGCTGCTCGCCATATCCGCCGCGATACCGAAATCGAGGATCACCGGCCGGCCTTCGGGCGTCACGATCACGTTCGATGGCTTCAGGTCGCGATGCAGCATGCCGGCGCGGTGCAGTGCGACCAGGCCGGTCGCCAGCTGGGCGAGCACCGGGCGGAGCCGCTCGACGGACAAGACGTCGGGTCGGACGAACTCGAGGAATTGACTTCCCTTCACGAGCTCCATCGTGAAGTACCATTCGTCCCCTTCGCCGAACAACTCGTACAGCCCGACGAGGTTGGGATGGACGATCCCGAGCAGCGTGCGGAATTCCCGTTTGAAGCGATAGATGGTGCTGGCATCGGTCCAACGCAGGGTCTTGAGGGCGACGACCTCGTTGCGAACGCGGTCGAGAGCTTGGTAGACCACGCCCATGCCGCCGGAACCAAGGCGTCGCTCGATCTGGAATCGCTCGGTGCCGTGGAACCCGCCGGGTTCGCCGTCGAAGAACGACGCGCTCACACTGCGTCGTGGCGCGGCGCAGCCACCCCCCTGTCGGTCTTCAGGTCTTCTGCACCGCCCGGCCCACGATGATGGTGATGTTGTCGGTGCCCCCGTCTTCGAGGGCATCCTGAAGCAGTGCCTCGCACACCTGCCGCGCGGACGTCATCGTGGCGAGGCGCTCTCTGATGCGCTCGTCTGACACATGCTTGGTGAGGCCATCGGTGCATAGGAGGTGCACGCTGCGCCAGTCCGTTTGCAGGCGCGTCACCACCGGAGCGGCGTTCTGCCCACCGATCGCGCTCGACAACACGTTCGTGAGCCTCGAGCGTGAGGCATCGGTCTGAGTCAGGGCGCCCTGATCGACCAGGTCCTGCGCCACCGTCTGATCGCGCGTGATGCGGCGCAGCTCACCCTCCCGGAACACGTAGTAACGCGAGTCGCCGACCTGGACGATGTACCCCCATGGCCACACCCCGATCAGCACGGTCAGCGTCGTGGCCATGCCCATGAGGTCCGGGTCGTGAGCGGCGTGCTGGCGCACCTCCGCGTGCGTTTGCAGCGCCGCCTGCTGTAACACGTCGACGAAGGAGGGGTCCCGCGGGTCGGCGCCGTAGTAGCATTGCAGGCTCCGCGTCACGTACTGCGTCACATGCTCGAGGGCGAGTCGGCTCGCCAGGCCACCGTCCGCGCTCCCGCCGACGCCTGGTTCGACCTGCGGACCTTGCCGATGTGGGTCACGCCATGGATGTCGATCTCTTCATCCAGTGGCTTGCGAGTGGTCGCAGCGGTCGTCCCTGTCGGCGTCGAAGCGGTCACTGTAGGCCTCCTACGAACAGTCTCACCATGATACGGGCCAGAAACGCGTTGGGCTAGGATGGGGATTTCCCGCCCGATCGCGAATCTTCCCCACCCGCCGTCCCGTACCTCTAAGAACGTTTGACGTCCCGGGGAGGATGCCATGAGCGGAAAACGGTTCAAGTTGGTGCCGGAGATGGAGGGGCGGGTGGCGCGGTGGTACGCGCGGCAGCGCGGCACCGCGAGTCAGATCGAAGCGTGGCGCAGGCAGGCTTCGGAGCTTACGGACGGCCTCCCGAATGGAGCCACGGTGCTCGAAGTGGCGCCGGGCCCCGGGTACCTGGCCAGCGAGATCGCTCGCCTCGGCCGCTTCAAGGTGATCGGGCTGGACGTCAGCCGAACATTCGTCGACATCGCGAGTGCGCACGCACGGGAGAATGGAGTCGACGTCGAGTTTCGACACGGCGACGTGGCGCGCATGCCATTCGAATCGGGCTGCTTCGATCTGATCATCTGCCAGGCGGCCTTCAAGAACTTCGCCGAGCCGCTGCGCGCACTCGACGAAATGCATCGCGTCCTCCGCGCCGGCGGAACGGCGATTATCGAGGACTTGAACAGAGACGCATCGAACGCCGAGATCGACCAGGGGGTACGAGGGCAGCGGCTGAGCGGGTTCAACGCCTTCCTCACCAGGTTCGTCCTGCGAACCATGCTGCGGCGTCGCGCCTACACGCCCGCACAGTTGCGCGATCTCGTCCGGGAGAGCGCGTTCCGGACTGGCGACATCCGGACGCAAGGGATCGGCGTCGAGGTGCGGTTGAAGAAGGCAGGTGTTAACGAAGCCTTACCCTATATCCCCCGTTGGCATCATCCGGCCGCCACTCGGCAACCATCGACCGCAGCTCGCCCTGCAGCAGAGTCTTGACGTGCCCCAGCAGCACCGGGCCGTTCGCCGAGCCCTTGCCGCGGCCCGTGATGATGTGGACGACCGCGCCCGGCTTGCGCCGCCGCCAGTTCGCGAGAAACGTCCGCACTCGCGCCGCCGCTTCGCTCGCCGAGTCTCCGTGGAGATCGAGCTCGGCGTCGACCGGCGCGTCGAGCAGCGGGTCGCTCGCATCGAAAACCGGGTGGCGGCCTCGTCCTCGTCTACCCATTCCCGGTCGCCAGCTCCTCGAGCTTCTCCAACAGCTTCACCATCGCCCACGTATCCCGTTCGCAGTAATCGAGCAAGGCCTTCCGCACGCGGTCGTGCTCGTGGCGCGGGATCTTCCCCGCGACGAACAGCAGCCGGGCGATCTCCACGCTCGCCACGCGCCCGTCCACGATCACGAGGTCGTCGTACGTCAGCTCCGGCACGAGCGGCGTGAGGATCTCCTTCAAACTGTAGCTCCCATTGAAGCCGGGGTGGTACACACAGTTTCGCATCACCGGATGAAGGTCGAGGAGCTTCGCCTCGAGCGCGGCTAGCTCGCCGGCGAGCTGCGGCACCGCCCGCTGCATTTCCCGGATGCGCGTCTTCTCGAAGCTCGTATACATCACGACCCGGTCGGCCTTGGAAGTCGCTTTGATCATCGCCTCGACCAGGGGCGGGCGCGCGTCCTTGGGCCCTTCCGCCAAGTATTCGGCGTGCGTGTACGATCCGTCCGGCTGCCGCTGGTGGTAGCTGAACTGGGCCGGCGCCTGCTGCCATGGCGCCATCCCGGGCCAGACTGGGACGGCGCGCATGATCGTCTCGAAGTCGAGGAAGCCCAGCCGCTCGGCGGACGCGAACGGCTCGAGCTGCCGCTTGAGCGTGGGCTCGACGATGAGACGATGCTCGGCCATCGCCTTGAGCTGGCGGCGTTGCTGGAAGGTCAGGTGTTCCGTGGGTGGCAAATCCCCGATCGATCGAATCCCGCGATCGAGGTAGGCTGCGGTCCGTTTCGGGCCCACGCCGCAGAGATGCCCGATGTGGTCGGGTGAGTCGGGCCAGCAGCGCTTCATGAAGGGGCAGTCCCGCGGCTCGAAGCAATGCAGACCGATCGGGACGTCGGGGAGCGGCCCTGCGAGCATCTCCTGTTGCCGGGCGAGCTCGTCCGGAACGCCGGGGACGAACGCCGCGACGGCCTCGGTCACGTCGCTGTGGGCGAAGAGCTCCCCGTCGTCCGGATGACGGAACTCCTTGTTCAGGTGCATCACCTCGGCGCTGTTGATCTCGACGCCGCACGCCGCCGCGATATACGCCTGGACCGCGACGTCCGGGATGTGCTCGTCCTTCTGCGAGCTCGAGGACTTCACCTCGATCAGGTGGTGGCCCTTTCCCCGCTTCTCGAGCACGTCGATGGCGACGTAGGTATCGTCGGCGATGAACGTCGCCTCGAACACCGCCGGAACGCCGGACTCGAGCGCCGCTCGAGTCTGCGCGACGCGCTCCGGGCGGGCAAAATGCGGCGCCTCGATCAGCACTCCGCCCGGGAAGCGGGTGCGGGCGAGCTCCCCCACCTGCCGGCCCTGGTCGAAGAGGTCCTGGAGGACCTTATCGGGCTGGAGCTCGGTGGCGTCGGGCTCGTGGACGGTCCACCACAGCAGCTTGTGGCACTGGCAACCGGTGACGAAGCGGGACTTGCTGAGCATGGGAATCCGTGCTGCAAGCTCGCTCCGTCCTTCCATCGCACGCAACCTCACCTTCAGATGGGGCACTGGAGCCCGGCTCCTTTCGGAGGGGAACATGCCCCCGCGTTTATTGTATCCTTACTGCCACCGACCGTTCACGCGGAGAACACTCCATGCGCCGTCACACCGCTCTCGCGCTCGCTGCCATCTCCACCCTCGCCTGCATCGCCGTGCCGCGCCCAGGCCGGGCTCAGGACGTCTCACGTTCCGCGGCCGGCGGCGGTATCTCCGTACCGGGGTGGCAGGGAAAGGTCGACGCTCAGGAGGAGCAGCGCGGACGCACGCTCAACGACGCGCGGCTCGCGCCGGAAGGCGACGCGCTGCACGTGACCACGGGGCCTGCCGTGATCTATTGGAATCCCGCCAATCGGGCGACCGGCGATTACACCGTGAAGGCGACGTTCACCGAGCCCAAGTACATGAACCTGAACGACCATCCCCATCCCTACGGCGTCTTCATCGCGGGCAACGACCTCGGCACGGACCACGAGAGCCTGCTCTACTGCGCGGCGTATGGGAACGGGAGCGTCATCGTGCGCGGGTTCGGCCCACAGCCGTTTCAGATGAACGGGCGTGGGGGCGAGTCCAACGCCGCGGTGCACAAGGCAGCCGGGCCGGGGAAGCCCGTCACGCAGGAGATCGCGCTGTCGGTCAAAGGCGACAAGATCGAATGCACGGTGAATGGCACGGTCGTCGGGAGCTATGACAAGTCGGCTGTGGTGACGGCGGGCAGGCTCAAGTCGACGGACGGCGTCTACGGCATTCGGTTCGCGCACAACACGGAAGGTTTCGTCACCGCGCTCGCTCTGGCCAGGCCCTAGCGGACCCTGCTACAGAATCGTTGCGAGCGGGCAGGCAAACCCCGGCAGGACGTCTTCGCCGTCGAGCGCTCCGTCGGCTGTGACGATGGTCTCGCTCCCATCCTGCCGGTAGACGCGCACCACGCGACGCAGCGGATCCACCACCCACACGAGGCGTGTCCCGGCGGAGAGCCAATCGGCGACCTTGGCGAGGACCTCACCGGGCCGGTCGTCGGGAGACAGCACCTCCGCCACGAGATCGGGTGCCAGGTCGGCGAATCCGGTCGCGTGGGGCGGCGGCTCGCGTCCCCTGGAAACGAACGCGACGTCGGGCGCCCGCACGGTATCGGGATCGGTTTGGAGCTTGAACCCCGTCTCGGCGGCCAGCACGGTACCGGCGTCGCTGTCCTTGACGTAGGCGCGGAGCTCCGCGCCGAGGTGCATCGCCACCCGCCCGTGCAGGAAGCCGGCGGGCTCGCGCACCCGCAACACGCCTCGGACCAGCTCCGCGCGGGTGTTGGGGAGGCGTGCGTGGAGCAGCTCGTCCGCGGTCAACAACGCGGCAGGTCGAGGCATGGTCTGTTCATCGCCATCATTTGGATAAAACCACCACTACCTCATCCGGTTCGTGGCGGCACTGTGGTGGCGATCGCGGGCGGCGAGAGTCGCGTCTTGACGAACCCGCGGTATCCGCAGGCGCAGGCTTCCGTCGTCCGGCCCTGGCGGTCGGTGCCGAACTGGAGGGGCAGGCCGCACTCGCCGCAGCGTGGTGCGCCGCCGTCCGTCACCATTCCGGCTCGTCCCAGTTTCAGCCGCGACCGGTTCACTTGTGCCGGAAGGTGATGCGCCCGCGCGTGAGGTCATACGGGGACACGGCGAGCGTGACCCGGTCGCCGGCGAGCACGCGGATGCGGAAGCGACGCATCTTGCCCGCCATGGTGGCGAGCACGTAGTGACCATTCGACAGGAGCACGCGAAACGTGGTATTGGGCAGCACGTCCTGTACGACGCCGTCGATCTCGATCGCTTCTTCCTTGGGCATCGGTACTCCGTGCATGAAGGACTTCGCAAAAGCAAAAGCGGGACCCGCGCATTGGCCAAGTCCCGCCTTGACTTTTGCTGGTGCCGGCACGCTGGGGCGTGTCGAGCGTGCTCGAAGGCTAGTCGGATGGCGGAGTGAAGTCAAAGGGGAGATACGCGCGTGCTCACGAGCGCAGTTCGCGCTGCCGACGGCCGGCGTGTATCGTGGAATCTGAGCTGGACACTTCTTGCTTGGAGGTTCCATGGCGCGACTGAAGCAGCGTGACCGCAAGATCATGAAGACAATCGCCGAGCCCCTCAGGCTTGGGAGGATCGAGATCCGGCTCTTCGGCAGAAAGCAGTACGCTGGAGCTGTGGTGATCAGTGCCAGCGGGATTCGCTGGTACCCCGCCCGGGCCAAGCGGCCACGCCAAGTGACGTGGCGTGAACTGACGACGCTGCAGGAGTAATGCCATACGAGACTCGCGATTCATCGGTCCCGTGTGCGAAAGTGTGGAGAGCCGGAGGGTGCCGCGCTGCGCGCGGCCGTCGCAGAGGCCTTACGCGCCTCCTCGTGGAGCTCCCCCGCCTTCTCCGTCAACTCGAGTTGGTTGAGCGCGCTGCCGACGGCGGCCGCACGACCCCGCTCGGCGCTGCGGTACACGTGATCGATGCTGCTGCCCCGCACCACCCGGTATTCGCGCGCGCCAACCCCGGTGCCCCGGGCATACTCACGCACGGCCCAGTTTTCCTTCCCCGGGCACCGGGCGTAACACCCCGCCGTGTGGGACAGCTCCTCGTCCGTAAAAACCTCGCTCTGCAGTCCCAGCAGGACGCGCAGTCGACTCTGGAGGTCGTTGGGCTCGATCGTCATGTCACTCCTCTATCCGGGACTACGCGGTGCGAAAATGGAGCGGGTCTCTGAGGTTCTGCAACTCTCGGTAATAGTAGAGCGGCGTCGGTCGCTTGCCCTTGAACTTCAGTCGCTTGAGAAACGCGAGTTCCTCCGCGGTCGCCGTGGCGCTCAAGGACGGATCCTGTAGGAACCCCTTGAGCCCAGGCTCTTCGACGAAGTGCTGGTCGGATTCCAGTTCGATGAACTCGAACTTTTTCACGTTCCCGGCGACCAGTCGGTCATTGAGGACGATTTGCAGAGCAAACGTCGCCAGGTCGATGTCCCAGGATTCAATCAGCGGATCCAGGAACGAAACGCAGTCTTCAATGGACACCTGGAAGATGTCCGTATCGAGGAACTCGAGCACGATGACGCGCATCGCTTCATAGCTGCGGCCGCTGAGTTCCGCCACGCTCCGCAGCCACGCTGCGTTCTCCAATTCCTGTTGGGCCAGTCCCTTGACCACATCCAGCAGCTTCTGAGTGACCAGGCGCTCGAGTTCGCCGAAGGGCTGCCGCTCGAACACCCCGCGAACGTGTCTTGCCGTATCGGGATTGCACTTGCGGAGGATCAACTCGCGGACTTCCCGAAACAGCGGCGCGGGGTCGTCCCCCAGCTCGCGCTTCAATTGCTGCTTGCGTTCGTGGTCCGCCAGCCGCGCGAGCTCCCCGCTCGGCAGCTTCAAGAACTTGTCCATCTTGTCATAGATGTCGGTGCGGTTCGGCGCCGGGGGCGCCCGCTTCCCGGTGAGCAGCTGGGAGATGTAGGACTCGGTGACTTGGGCGGCGTGGGCGAGATCGCGCTGCTCCAGGCCGAATTCCTCTAACCGGTGCTTGATGATCAGCGAGACATCCACGGGCTTTCCCTCCTGAAGCGCGAACTTGACAGAAATAAGTTAACTATTGTCTGTCTATTTTGCCAATGTCGCAGATGTACTTGACAAGTCTAGTACATCGCTCTAGCTTGCGGCCCAGTCAACGGAAAATGGTTAACTGGCGCAGGTTGAGCCATCACACCCAAGGAGGGTGCATATGTACGCGCGAGAGGTTTCCATGCATCTGAAGGCCAATGCCCGCAGTGAGTTTACCAAGACGATCGAGACGGACATCCTGCCCCGGCTTCGGAAACAGAACGGGTTCGCCGACGAGCTCACGTTCCTCGCCGCCGACGGCAAGGACGCCGTTGCCATCAGCTTGTGGGACCGGCAGGAGAACGCGGAGGCGTATAGCCGCGACACTTATCCCGCCGTGCTGAAGGCCTTGGCGACCGTCGTTGACGGAACGCCGCAGGTTCGGGCCTACGAGGTTGCCAACTCGACGTTCCACAAGATCGCCGCGCAGAGCTAAGGCCGAGCGGTCCGTTCCGGACGAGGGGGGGGGCGGCTTCGGCTGCCCTCTTTCTGGCTTCGAGCCGTCGCATGGTGAGGGAGGGAGCGCACCAGGGACGAACGACAGCTTCATGGCGCTCACCTGAAGGGGGCTACGACATGGTCCACATCCACTGCCACAGCTGCGGGGGGTTCATAAGCGACCGGGGGGCCATATCGTATCGGTTGCCTCCGCACCCCGCACACGTGGCAATACCCCGTAGCGGTTTGTGTGCGTGTACGCCGCCAATCGTCTACGGGCCGCCGCCGGGGTATTTGTCGTCGCCGGGCATGCCGAGTGTCGATGACCGCAGCACCTGACAGATACCCAGGGGCATCCTAGCTGCTCGAGGATATCCTCTGATCCCCTCGCTCGTGCGACGCGTGCGCGGTTTCACGGCTGCCCGTACCGTTGATCGCAGGTTGACACGTTGAGCGCAGAATTCGGGTTGCCATGCCTGGCGAGCGCTCCTACGATCCGCTCATGTCCCCGCCCCCACCGCTGATGACTGCGGACGAGCTGCTCCGGACCCACGTCCCCCACAAGTGCACGGAGCTCGTGCGGGGCGTGTTGGTGGTGCGCGAGCCCGCCGGCTCGAGGCACGGGCTCGTCACGATGAATCTCGGCGCCGAGCTCGCCGTGTACGCGAAGCGAGCCGGTGCGGGTGGTGTGTACGCCGCGGAATCCGGCTTCAAGCTGGCGAGCAATCCCGATACGGTGCGCGCCCCCGACATCGCCTTCGTGTCGCGCGAGCGACTGCCGCCTGCGAGTACGACGGGATACCCCACGCTCGCCCCGGACCTGGCCGTCGAAGTTCTGTCGCCTGGAGACCGTCCCGGCGACGTGCTCGCCAAAGTCGCCGATTGGCTCTCCGCCGGGACTAGGCTCGTGTGGGTGCTCGATCCGGAGCGCCGGGTTGCACGAGTCTATCGCGACGACGGCAGTGAGACCGTCGTGACTGCAGAGGGCGCGCTCGAGGGCGAGGACGTGCTGCCGGGGTTCAGCTGTTCCCTCGTATCCATCCTGTAGACGCTGTGTGAGTGTCCCGGGCTGAGAGCCCGGGCTCGGCGCGAAGGTGCGCCCTGTAAGGGCGCACACTCGGCCGAGCGCGCCCTCTCAGGGCGCGAGTTCACGAATCCTCGCAGTCCTATCACTACTCTCGTCCTTCCATCCACCGGGTCCACTTCCCGTGATCCCCGGGCTTGCGCCCGGTGTCAGTAACGCGGGCTTGTGGTCCGGCTCGCGTGTTCTTGGTACCAGACCCGTGTGGGCGAGCAGCACGTGCGAGGTCGGGCGTCTCGGCCTTCGGGCTTACCAGGTTTCGCAGCCGGTGAGGTGCTGGTGTGGCGAAATTGGTAAACGCGGTAGCTTCGCACGCTACTGGGCGAAAGCCCTTGCGGGTTCGACTCCCGTCACCAGCACCGCCGTTCGCGGGACGCGATTGACTCGGCGGTTAGGATTCGCGAAGTTAGCTGTGCGTGCGAAGCTACCGCGTAGCCCGTTTCGCTACGCCAAAGAAAGCCGGGGAGCGTGACGCTCTCCGGCTTTTCACATGCAGAATTACTCGAGCAGCCGCTCCACTTCAGCCGCCGCCGCCAGCCGCCGCTCGACGTGGTCCCCGATCTCCTTGGCGCGCTCGAGCGCGAGCGTGAGATCGGCGGCCGGCCCGCCGGACTGCCGCTTCACCAGGGCGAGGCGCAGGTGTTCGAGCGCGGCCACGGCTTGGGTGAGCGACTCGCCCGTGTCGCCCCTGGCCCGCAGTGCCTCCGCTCCGGTCTCGAGTCGCTCGAGGACGCCCGGGAGGTCCCGCGCCTGGCGCCGCTCCCCCTCCGGCAGCGCTTT
>QHUS01000062.1 GCA_003222035.1 Gemmatimonadota bacterium
CTCGAACGCCACTTGCCGGACCTGCTGGCGCGCCACCGCCCCGATCTCGTCCTCTATCTCGCCGGCGCCGACCCTTACCGAATGGATCAACTCGGCGGTCTGTCGCTCACCCTCGAGGGGCTGCGCCGGCGGGACCGGATGGTGTTCGAGCGGGCTATGGCTGCTGGCATCCCGGTTGCTGTTTGCCTCGCGGGGGGATATGCAACTCGCACGGACGATACCGTGGAGATCCATTGTACTACGGTGCGCGAGGCCGCAGCGGCCCTGGCCCGGTGGCCGGAGGTTCAGAAGTGAGCGCCGCGACTGCAACGCGCATCTGGACATCGGGTCACGACCGGTGTCTTATCTCGTCATGCGAGTTGGCATTCTGGGTTCGGGGCTGATGGGCGGCAAGCTCGGCACGCTGTTCGCGCGCGCGGGGCATGAGGTCGTGTTCAGCTACGCGCGGACGAAGGGGAAGCTGAACCGGCTCGCGCGTGACGCCGGCCGGAAAGCTCGAGCCGGCACACCCGCCGAGGCGGCAGAGGGAGCGGACGCGCTGCTGCTGGCGGTGCATTGGTTGCGCTTTGACGACGTGCTGAAGCAGGCGGGCGACCTCTCGGGCAAGGTGATCGTCACGTGCTCCCTGCCCATGAATGCCGACGACACCGCACTCGCCGTCGCCCACACCTCGTCGGGCGCGGAAGAGCTTGCAAAGAGGATTCCCAAGGCTCAGGTCGTCTCCGCCTTCGGAACGGTGCCGAGCGAAGTGCTGTTTGACGTCTTCGAAGCCCGGCGCAAAGCGACAAAACCCAGTCTCGTGTACTGCGGGGACGATGCGAGAAGCAAGAAGATTGCCGCTCAGCTGATCCGCGACGTGGGTTTTGATCCTGTGGACGCAGGACCTTTGCGGATCGCCCGATACACCGAGCCGTTCACGTTGCTGATCGCCCAACTGGCGTACGAGGGAAAGGGGGGCCCGGAACTGGCGTACCGGTTCGAGCGGTTGGGGCAATAGCTCGCCATTCGGCGGCTTGCCACGGGTCGCCAGTGCCCGTATCGTCATCGTCCTCCCTAACGGAGATCCGCCATGCGCCCGGTCCACGCTGTCCCGATTCTTCTTGCCGCCGCACTGGGCTGCCAGGCGGCCCCGAAGGATACCAGCGCCGATGCCAGGCGAGCGATCGACGCGGCCGATGCGCACTGGGCGCGTCTGACGGCCGCCGGCCACGCCGATTCGCTCGCGGAGCTCTATCATCAGAACGGCGTGATGCTGCCGCCCAACACGCCGCCGATGCACGGCCGCGAAACGATCCGCCTCTTCATGACGACGATGAACGCCATGTCCAGCCCACCGCCGACGCTCTCCGTGCGGGCCGAATCGGTCTGGGCCACCGGCCCACTGGCCGTGGAGGTCGGTCGTTGGCACTTCGCCTGGCCGGCGGGCGCCACGCGGCCCCCGGGCGCTCCCGCCGTGGACTCCGGGAAGTACATGGCGCGCTGGGTGAATGAGAACGGCCGCTGGCTGATGGTCCAGGATATTTGGAACTCGGACCTCCCGCTGCCCCCGCCGACGCCATCCATGCCGGGCGCCAAGAAATCCTGATTGTAGGAGACGCGCAATGCGACCCGTCCAAGCTCTCTCGATATTCCTCGCCGCCGCACTCGGCTGCCAGGCTGCCCCAAAGGACACGAGCGCCGAGGCCAGACGCGTCATCGCCGCCGCCGAGGCGAACTGGGCCCGCCTCACCGCCGCGGGCCACGCCGATTCCCTCGCGGAGCTCTTCCACTTGAACGCCGTGGCGCTGCCGCCCAACTGGCCGCCGATGTCCGGCCGGCAAGCCATTCGCATTTTCCTGGCGCACATGAACGAGACGTCCAGTCCCCCACCCATCTTCGGCGTCCGGCCCGAGTCGGTCTGGGTGAGCGGCCCGCTCGTCGTCGAGCTGGGACGCTGGCACTTCGACGTGCCCCCCGGGGCCAAGCGACCGGCCGCGGCCACGATCCCCGATTCAGGGAAGTACATGGCGCGCTGGGTGAACGAGAACGGACACTGGCTGATCATGGAGAGCATCTGGAACTCCGACCTGCCGGTGGCGACGCCGCCCGCGCAGAAGCACTGACGACAGCCCCGGGGCCGGACGGGGGGGGCCGGGACCTCAGGTCACCTCCCGCTCCGCGGCGGCCATCGCGCCCACGAGCAGCAGCGCAGCCAGGAGAAACGGCGCGCCCGGCACCCCGAACCCGCGGAACCGGCCGATGGCCGCGGCAAACACCTGGGTGAACAGCACCGGCGCGATCACGCCCGCGATCCCCATCAAGCTCCCGAGCGCGCCCTGCAACCGACCCTGCTCGTCGGGCCTGACGCGCCGCGTCATCAGGCCCTGCAACGAGGGATACACCAGGCCGTACAACGCGCCGAGCGGAATGGCCATCAGGAACACGAAGCCGTTGGGCGCAAGGCCGTAGGCGGTGAACGCGAGCGCCCCGCACACGAGCCCCGTGAACAGGGCGCGCGGCTCGCCCAGCCGCTCCACCATGGGGCCCACCAGGCCCGCCTGCACGACGATCGACGTCACGCCGACGATCGCGAGGGCGAAGCCGACCGTCCGAGCATCCCAGCCGAAGCGATAGTCGCCGTACAACACGAACACGCTGGGGAGCGCGTCGTGCGCGATGCGATACACGAATGCGACGAGCGCGAGCGTGAACAGCGCCTCGTGCCCCCGCAGCATCTCGAGCGACCCGAGAGGATTGGCGCGCCGCCACTCGAACGGAGCGCGTCGCTCCTGCGGAAGCGACTCGGGGAGCACGAACCAGCCATACGCCGCACCCACGATGCTGAGCGCCCCCGCCGCCCAGAACGGCGCGCGCAGGCTGATGCCGCCCAACAGGCCGCCGACGGCCGGCCCGAGGATGAACCCGACCCCGAACGCCGCGCCCAGCATGCCGAACCGGCGGGCGCGCTCATCGGGCTCGGTGACGTCGGCGATGTAGGCGAACGACGTGGTGAAGCTCGACGCCGTGATCCCCGACAGCACGCGGCCCACGAACAGCCACCCCACCGTCGGCGCCAGCGCCATGATGACGTAGTCGAGTCCCAAGCCGAGGCACGACAGGAGAATCACCGGCCGGCGGCCGACCTGGTCCGAGAGCGCGCCCAGCACCGGCGCGAACAGGAACTGCATCGCGGCCCACACGGTCCCGAAGACCCCGAACAGCGAGGCCGCCGTCGCTTCGTTCCCGCCTTCGAGCTGGATGACGAGCTTGGGGAGCACCGGCGCGATGATGCCGAGCGCCAGCATGTCGAGCAGCACGGTCGCGAAGATGAACCAGAAGGTGGCGCGGCGCATGGGCGCGTCACAATAACGCGCGCCCGCCGCTTACGCTACGACGCTACCCGTGCGGAGGGAGACTTCGCGTGATCTCATGAAGGCGTCGAGGACACGATCGGACCACCAGCTGCGGCACCGGACAATCTCCCGGAGCGCCGCGTCGGGCGGCAGCGCCGGTTGATGGGCGCGGGGCGTCGTCAGCGCGTCATACACGTCCAGGATTCCGACGATCTGCGCTCCGACGGGAATCGCTTCACCGGCGAGGTGGTCGGGATAGCCGCTGCCGTCGTACCGCTCGTGGTGCGACCGAATGACCGGCTTCAAGTCCCACGGAAACTCGATGTCGGCCAGGAGCTCGATGCCCCACGTGGGATGCCGCTCGACCACGGCGCGCTCCTCGGGCGTGAGCGGCCCGGCCTTTTGCAGGATCTCGTGGGGGACGCGCACCATGCCGACGTCGTGCAGGTACGCACCGAACTGGACACTCCGCTCCTCCGTGGCGTCCAACCCCAGCAGCCGAGCGAGCACGACGGCGTTCTGCGCTACCCGCTCGCAGTGGCCGAATGTGAAGCTGTCGCTCGATTCGATGGATTCCGCCCACGCGCGCACGACGTCCAGGTACGTGCCTTCGAGGGCCGCCACCTTCCCCTCCACGTGCACGAGATCCACCCGCGCGTCGAGCTGGCGGAACAGGCGATGGGCCTCCGAGAGCAGCCGCAATGCCTCCTGGTTCCGCCCCACCGCTTGATAGAGCAGCGCCAGCTCGCGTGACGCCTCCGCTTCGTTCAGCACGGAGCCCGCGCCGGCTGCCAGTGCGATCGCCGAGCTGAGGCGCGACTCGGCGAGCGCGTACCGGCCTGTCTCCCGGTACACCATGCCGATCACGCGGTAGGCGTCGGCCTTGGCGCCGCGCGCGCCCAGCTGATCGAACAGCGCGAGGGCGCGCTCGGCGCCGTGACGCGCATCCTCGAACCGCTGCCGGCCCACGTCCAGCTCGCCCTGGTTCACCAGACACAGCGCCTGCAAATACAGGTCTCCCGCCTTCTCCGCGAAGGCGCGGCTCTCCCGGAAGTAGCAGGCCGCGGCGTCGAGCCGGCCCCGGTCCGCGCTCACCATCCCCAGGTTGTGGTACGCGATGGCACAGCCGTGCGTATCGCCGCAGTCGCGGTACGCGGCGAGCGAGCGCTCGTAGCGCGCCAGCGCCTCCGTCTGATCCCCCTGGATGTTGGCGACAATGCCGAGGTTTTGCTGCACGCGCGCGCGGAGCTGCCGGCTCGATCCGCCGAGGTCCAGTGCGCGAAGGAACGTCGTGGCGGCCTGCGCCAGCGAGCCAGCGGCCAGGTCGAGACCGCCCAGCGTGTTCAGCGCTTCGGCGGCGAGGAGGTCGTTGCCGATCTGGCGTGCCACCTCGTAGCTCCGCTGGCACAGCTCGCGCGCCCACGCCGGCTCGTCGCGATGGCGGCGCAGGATCGCGAGCCGTCGCAGCGCTTCGGCGAGCACCGCGCCTTCGCCGGCGCGCTCCGCCTCCGCGATGGCGGCCTCGTATCCGTCGATCGCCTCGGCCACGCATCCGGTGCGCTCGCCCCGGCGGGCGGCGGCGAGCAGATCGGCGGCGCTGCGCGCCGTGCCCTCACCAGGCGATGGCATAGTCGGAAAAGTGCTCGAGTCGCCCCGTGACCGTACGCGTCACGACGTCGTCCACCGACGGCAGCAGCGCCAGGATCACCAGCTCGTCACTGGTATACGCGATCCGCTTGGGGAGGAGGCTCGCGAGCCCCGAGCAATTGGCGTAACTCATCGCGAGCGACGCCGGCTGGTCGAACGTCAGGCCCTGTGGCTCGAGTTGGACCCGATTCACGGTGTCCGCGGGTGCGACCGCCGTGATCACGACGGGCGCGTCGAGCGCGCCGGCCGGGATCGAGAGCCGGTATTGCCCGACTTGAATCACGCCGCCCAGTGGCCCGATCGTTTGCGTCGCGGAGTCGGGCGGCAGCGGTGTACAGCGCACCAGACCCGGGTCCGCGACGAGCGAGGGTTGGTCGAACCCAGACGCGCGCGGGGTGACACTCGTCGGCACGCGGTCTCCGCAGCCGAGGAGCGCGACGACCAGTACCACCCGTGTCGCCTTCATTGCTCGGTCCTCGCATCCCCCGGTACGAGAACCCCTCCAGAGGTCCGTGGCGTCGTGCCGGCGAAGGAGCGCAGCCAGGGGTAGGCGGGATCCGGGCGGCCCTGGCGTATCGCGGCGCGCGCGCGAGCGAGCAGCTCCAGCGGATCCATCGGCGCGTAGGTGAGGTTCGTCGCGGCGTCGTAGCCAACCCGCGCCCCGGCGTCGCGCAGGATCGCGCCCACGCGCCCGGCGAGCTTCGCGGCGCCGTCCCCGGCCGTCGCGGGCGCAAACACGGCGAGGGCCGTCGGCTCGAGCGTCCCCACGGCGTCGGAGGCCCGCGTGTTTTCTTTCACGACGTGCGCGATCGCCACCGTGGTGGGCTCGGGCTCGAGCTCGAACACAATACAGGCGAGGCTTCCGTGCGTGCGGTTCATCAGGGCCCCGAACTCGCGCGCCCGGCGCACCAGGCCGAGGCGGTTATGGAGTCCCGTGGCACGGTCGATCAGGCCCTGCGCGCTCGTGACCTCCAAGTGCTGCTTCGCCTCGATGTACGCGTCGAGTCGCGGCGCCAGCTCGGCGGGATCCGGAGGGCTGCGCATGCAGCCCCAGGCGCCGGCGCGTGACCCCGTGACACGTTGCTCGGGCGACGGCTCGTCGGCCCAGAGCAGCAGGATGGGGACGCTCGAGCTGACCTGCGAGTCGGCGCGGAGTCGCCGGCACACCTCGATCCCGGAGATGTCGGGGAGGTCGGCCTCGAGGACGATGACGTCGGGATGGAGGTCACGCGCCCACTCGAGCGCGCGCGTGCCCGTGTGCGCTTGCGCGATCGTGTAGCGATGCTCACCGAGCGCGCCGGCCAGCGAGGTCCGGGGAGCGCCTGCGATCAGAACGACGGGCAGCCGCGTGCCGAGCATGGTGATCCTGGCATAGTTCTTGTCGCGATGGCGCAACAAACAGGCCAGCGCGCGCTGCCTCATGGACGACGTTGCTGTTGCTGCGCGGACGCTACGGCATGATGCGGTGTGTATCTTACCGCGCATGGTCCGCTCCAGACGCCTCGCGCTCCTCTTGGGTGCCGCCGCGGCGGGCTGCGCGGTCAACCCCGCCACCGGGGGCCGGCAGCTCAGCCTCATCAGCGAATCGCGGGAAATCTCCCTGGGGCGCGAATACGACAGGGACGTCGCGGCCTCGATGGGGCTCTACGCCGACTCGGGGATGCAGCGCTGGATCCAACAGTTCGGCGCGCGGCTGGCCGCGACGTCCGAGCGGCCCAATCTGCCGTGGACGTTCCGCGTCGTGGACGACCCCGTGGTGAACGCGTTCGCACTTCCTGGCGGCTTCATCTACGTGACCCGCGGCATCCTGGCGCACCTGAACTCGGAGGCCGAGCTCGCCGGCGTGGTGGGCCACGAGATCGGACACGTCACGGCGCGGCATTCCGCCAGCCAGATGAGCAAGCAGCAGCTCGCGCAGATCGGGCTCGCCGTCGGGTCGATCGCGAGCCCCGAGTTCGGGCGCTACGCGGGCGTCGCGAGCGCGGGGCTGGGAGTGCTGTTTCTCAAGTTCTCCCGCGACGACGAGAGCCAGGCCGACCACCTCGGCCTGCGGTACATGCGGCGCGCCGCCTACGATCCCCGCGAGATGCCCCACGTGTTCGAGATGCTCACGCGCGTGAGCCAGGCGCAAGCCGGCGGTCGGGTCCCGGAATGGCTCGCGACGCACCCCAACCCCGAGAACCGGCGCGAGCGGATCGAGCAGGAGATCGCCGCGCTGCCGCGAGACTCCGCCGGCACGACGGTCAATCGGGACAGCTACCTGCAGCGCCTCGACGGTCTCGTGTTCGGCACCAATCCACGGGAGGGGTACTTCAAGGGGAGCCAGTTCTATCACCCCGACCTGCGGTTCCACATGACGTTTCCCGAGGGCTGGACGACGAGTAACGGCAAGCAGGCCGTGAGCGCCCTGAGCCAGGAGAAGGACGCGGTCATCGAGCTGTCGCTGGCGAAGCAACCCACCGCGGACGCCGCCGCCCAGGCGTTTCTCACGCAGAAGAGCGTGTCCGGTAGCTATCCCTCCCGCATCACCGTGGGCGGCCTTCCCGCGGTGAGCGCGCCGTTCTCGGCCGTCACCGAGAGCGGCACGTTGCGTGGCTCGCTCGTGTGCGTGGAATACGACCGGGCGGTGTATCGCCTGATCGCGTACGCCAGTGACGCGCGCTGGCCGGCGTATAGGGGCGCCGCCGAGGGAGCGCTCCTGAGCTTCGGGCGGCTCACGGACCCCGCGATCCTCAACGTGCAGCCGCAACGGGTGGACATCGTGACCCTGAGCAAGCGCATGACGATCGCGGCATTGACCCGCGAGCGGCCGTCGCCCGCGTCCGCCGCGACCCTGGCACTCGTCAATCAGGTCGAACCCGACACGCCGCTCGAGGCCGGCAGGCTCGTGAAATGGGTGGTGGGGCCCGCGCTCCCCTAGATCACTGGTCACCCACCGGAAGCCCGCTCGGCACCCGGGCGGGAACCAGCGCGGACAGATCCCGGGCCGACGGATCGGTCAGCGACTCGAGGAACGCCACCAGCTCGCCGATCTCCTGATCGTTCAGGCCGAGGGTCTGTCCCAGGCGACCGTCGAGCGTTGCCAGCACCGCGGTGATCGTGGTGCCGTCGCCGTGATACATCAGCTGGAGCGCGGCGGGGAGCCCGGAAGGATCGTACTCCCGCAGGGTGCGCTGCACGTCGTTGTAGTGGTGCAGGACGGCCTCGAGCGTCGCAAACGCTCCGTCGTGCATATACGGCGCCGTCAGCTCCACGTTGCGCAGCGGCGTGACGCGGAACGCGAAACGATAGAACTCCTGGTTGAAGAGCGCGCCGCGACCGAAGTCGAGCGGCGCGCCGCTCCCCGTCCCGGGGCCGAGCTGCGGCACGCCGGCATTGGCGAACCCGTTCCCGCCGAGCAAGGGCCCCGAATGACAGCTGCCGCAGCGCGCTTTGTCGCTGAAGAAGAGCAGCGCTCCGCGCTTCTGCTCCGCGGTCAAGGCGGCGTCGTCGTGGGCCAGGTAGCGGTCGAACGGCGAGTCGAGCTTGGTGAGCGACTGGGTCTGGAACGCCGCGATGGCGGTGGCGGCGTGCTGGAAGCCCAGCGCGCTGGTCGGGGTGCCCGGAAATGCGGCGTTGAACAGTGACACGTACTCCGGGATGGCGAGCAGGCGGCGCATGATCGCCTGCCACACGCCGACGAAGGCCGTGTCGTCGAAGTCCGCCAGCTCGTTCGGATTCCCGAAGCGGTCGCGGTCCCCGCGGTTGCCGCGCATCTCCTCGCGGCTCATCACGGGGAACATCGCCTGCGCGGCGAGCGCGCTCGGCAGGCCGGGCGGGAGGGCGGCGCCGGCAGGTGTGTTGAAGAAGCCCGCTCCCACGCCGGACACGCGACCGTCCAGGAACAGGTAGAACGCGCCCAGCCCGGTGTTGAGTAGCGTCGGTGCGTTGCGCGGAACGAACTGCCGTCCGGGCCCGAGGGTCCGCGACGCCCCTGTTCCGGTCCCGCCTGTCCCGATCGAAATCGTGATGCCGTCGGTCGCGTGCGCCGCCATGGTGTGACACGTGGCGCAGGCGATGTCGCGGTTGCCGCTCAGGACCTTGTCGAACATGAGGGCCTGCCCGAGGGTGACGAGCGCGGGCGGCTGCGTGGGAGGCGCGGCGATCGGCACCACGCCATACTGTCCCCCGAGGCGCTGCCGCAATTCGGCGTCGAGAGACGGCGGCGGATCGCCAGGCGTCTTCCACCCCTCGCAGCCCGACGCGAGCACGAGCAATCCGAGATAGGTCGTTCGTACGAGTCGTGTCATGATCGTGCGCCTCCCGTGACGCGGCTCACTTCAGCGGGACGGAGATGGAGACTTGATGGGTGACCACGTGAACGCCTTCGAGCGCCATCTGGGTCGCCGGGCCCGGGAACGGGAAGATGCCGTTCGGTCGTTGGTCGAGCGCCACGAAGCCCTGCGGGGCCTGCGGGATCATGCGATCCGTCCCGTGTGTCACTAGCCCGCGGTAGCGCAGCTCGAGATCCGCGAAGCGGAGGCTCACGCCCCACGTCGGAGTCCATTCGAGCCACGATTCTTCGAGACGCTGCGACGTAGCGGCGACCAGGTCCTGCTGCGAGAGATTGTAATGAACTGCGCGAACCATCAGTCCGAGCTGGAGTGCGAGCGTCTTCTCGAGCCGGACGGGCAGCACGTCATGGCTCACCCCCATGCGGAAGACGGCGTTCGAGAAGCGGAAGTCGTTTTCGAATGCCGTGTCCGACGTCGTGCTCCAGGCCGGCTGATAGACGAGGTCCATCCCGAACAGCGACGAGCCGTATGTGCGCGACACGCCGGCGCCGAGCTCGTAAGCATTGACGTGTCCCGGGTTGCGCGGAATGCTCAGCACGTCGTCGTTGGGAACGTTCGGTTGCGACACGCGATTCGCGGTCGCCAGCCAACCGATGCGCCATCCCCCCCCCCCAGCGGGTGCCCGTACTTGAGCTGCACGCCCCAGCGGTCGGTGACGTCGCGGTTGCGCTCGACCCGCGGAGTCTGAAGCAGCCGCTGGCTGCCCGGATCCCAGAACGTGTCCAGGAAGGTCACGTCGTGCGTCATGCGGAACCGGTCATAAACGACGATGGCGTCGAGCGACTGGCCGTTCAGCCATTCCTTCAGGAGCCCGAACCTCAGCTCGCTCGTTTCGCCGAACTGCTCGACCCGCGTGCTGCCGGGGTAGAGCATGTCGACCCCGTCGATGGCCCGCAGCTTGGCCCAGCGGATGCTGGCGCCCAACGATAGCCCGGACCCCGGCAGCGTCGTGCCCAGCGTGGCGAACGCGAGCGCGTTGCCGTGGGTCTGCGCTTCGGGGCGCAGATCGGCCGCGCTCGGGGCGAGCTGGCCGCTTGTCTCAGCTAAGGGTTGCACGACACCGTCGAACTTCGGGGTACGCCGTCCCGCATCGAGCTGCTGGACCGCCAGCGCCAGGCCGCCAAACCACGTCCGGGCGGCCGTGAACAGCGCGAGCGGCAATGTGCGGCCCGCGCCCGCGTCGTCCGAGACGCCGTAGAACGTCGGAGATCCGAGGAGATGGGCGGTGCGGAGTCTGGCGCCCGTCGCCGGGTTGACGAAGGGATCGTGCAACGTGTCCGCGAGGGCGATCGACACGCCGCCCATGGCGAGGCCGAGCGATGGGAAGATGTCGAACTGGTCGGCCGGAACGAGGGGAACGGTCTGAATCGGGATGACTTGCGCCGCGGCAATTTCGGCGGCGGTGAACATCGCAACGGAGAGAGAGACGACGCGGCTCGACATGCCACACCTCGCTCGGTCGGAGGGCCCTTGTACTCCCGATACCTCGCGAACCGAGCGCCGCGTCACAGGGCGCCGCGCGCGCCGATTGTGGCGCCCGCGCGACGGGCGTCTCAGCTGTGTGCCGTATTCACGCCCAGCAACGCATTGATCGGGCACACCCGCGTCCGGGCCGTCTGGAAGGCGCCGAGCGCCACGATGATCCCCCCGATCAGGCCCCAGTATCCTTTGTGTATCAGCGGTAGCCAGGCGTCGAGCACGGACAGGATCAGGAGCGGGTACCCGAAGGCAGCCGTGCCGTCCTTGAACCCGCCCATCGCGAACAGGATACCCACGTACATCATGGCGGCACACACAATCCACGTGAGAAAGCCGAGCGCCTGGAAGAAGCCGTCGAGCGCCGCGAGCCCGCCCAGCAGCGCGAGCGTGCCGGCGACGACGCGCGCCCGAGCGTCGAACGGACCGACGTTGATGCGAGCCTGCGCCATACAGCCACCTCCGCTAGATGGGCTTTCTATTATATGGTCGGTTTCTCACCCTTCCACCGGCCTCCCACCGGGCTTTCCCTTTCCAATCACACCGCAGGGCGTTGGGAATCACAATCGTGATCACCGAGCTCGAGCGCATCGCGGTAAGGTGGCGCTCGCCGGCGCAGCGCGATAGTATGGAGCCGTGCCGGCGGTTCAGGACATCCTCAGCAGGAAGGGCAGCGCGATCATCTCCGTCACGCCGCAGGAAACGGTGCTGCGTGCCGCACAGTTGATGAACGAGCGCGGCATCGGGGGCCTCGTGGTGATCGAGGGCGGGCGTCTCGCGGGCATCTTCACCGAGCGGGACATTCTGCGGCGCGTGGTCGCGCAGCAACGCGATCCGGACGCGACCAAAGTCGCGGAGGTCATGACCGCCCCGGTGACCGCGTGCGCGCCGGAAACGTCCGTCGATGAGTGCGCCGCGATGATGACCGCCAAGCGCATTCGCCACCTCCCGGTCGTGGGAGCACAGGGTCTTTCAGGCGTGATCACGATCGGGGACGTGCTCGCCTTCCAGGTCCGGGAGCAGCAGTCGACGATCGACTACATGCACCATTTCATGTTCGATCTTCGGTAGCGTCCTCGGCTGGTAACGCACTATCCGGCAACGCTTTACTCGCAACGTAACACCCGTCGTTGTACGCCGTCCCCTCCGTTTCACATATTGGTGCCCCTCAAATGGCGACCAAGGTTTGGCTGTTTCGGATCGTGCATCAGGACACGGGCAAGCCCGCGCAGGGCGTGCCCGTGACCGTGCTCGATAAGGCCAGCAACGCCGAAGGCCATTGGGTGAGCGACGCGGACGGCGTCGTCGCGATCCCGCGGCGCGACACGCCGACGCTGCGGCTGCGGGTGGGCCTGCGGAGCGAGGATCCCATCGAGCTGACGACGACGACGTTGGGCGAGGAGCCGACGCCGCTGGCCGCGCCAAGCCAATTGCCGCCCACCGTCGGTCCTGCGGGGGAACGACCGCCCCGCGAGCTCCCGCGTGCCGCGACGCCGCCTCCCGGTGGAGCAGAGCAGCCCGAGGTGCCGGGCCATGTCTTGTACTTCCAGCGGCTCGTCGCGTTCGCTCCTGCCGCCGGCGCGCCGGTAGCGGACGTTTTGGGCGCGGCCAGCGACGGTCCCGGCGCCATGAGCTACGGGGCGCTGATCGAAGTGGAAGAGTACTGGCAGTCGCTGGGGGTGCTGTGGGGCGAGTTGCTGTACAGCGTGACCCTCACGCCCGGGGACGAGGCGAAGCTCGCGGTGCTGGACGATCGCTGGCGGCGCGAGGCGGACGGGCGCGAGCGTCCGCTGCAGATCCTCGCCCGGATGGTGGGCACGTCGATGCTCGGGGATCTGATCACCACGATCCGGCCGGAACTGCAGCTCGATCCCCGGACGCTCGCCGAGCCGGAGCTCGAGGCCGTGGCGGCCGAGACGGTCCAGATGATGCGTGACCGCACAGAGCGCATGAGTCACGCGCTGCGCCGCCGCCCGCTCGGCGTGGTGGATGCGCCGGCCGATGCGCCAGCGACGGGCGCGGTGCGCCACGTGCGCAATACCACGCGCGACCGCCTGGTGACCTTCCACTTCTTCGAGCCGCTCGAACGCTTCAAGGTGGTGGTGCGGAGCCCGCGCGCACGCCCCGTGCTCCTCGTCCCGTTCCGCCTGCCGAATGTCGCGACGCCCGACGTGGTGCGACGCTTCGGCTACCTGTTCCGCCGCACCCTGCTCGACCGCAGCCTGGTGCCCGACCTGGAGCGCATGCTCGCCGGCGACGAGGCGGGCTCTCCCTCCTCGGGCACGCGTGGCCGGCTGCTCGAGCACCTCGAGGCAAACCTGCTGTACTACTCGACCGCGATCATCGCGGCGGGTGATTCCGCCGCGCGATACGTCGCGCTCTCCAAGCTGCGCGAGCCGGGCGGCCGACCCCTCACCGACGTCGTGGAGAACAGCGTGGTCGGCCGGGTCGGGAGCGCGATTGCCCTGCCGCTGCGCGACGCCCGCGAGCTGCCCGTCAAATGGCGCGACGCCTTCGTCGCGTATCAGGCGCATCCCCTGCGGGTGACGGATGGCTTCATCGTGACCATCCCGCATCCCGGCGTCTGGGTAAGCGCCCAGCCGCATGAGCCGATGCAGCAGCAGGCCGACACGCACGAGGCGGCCGGATGAGCGCGCGATGCAGGTTGCTGCTGGCGGGGGTTGCAGTGGCACTCGTGGCCGGCGCGTGCAAGACGACTCCTGTGACGCCCCAGACCGCCCGCGATAGCGCCGGTGGAGGTGGCGGCGGATCACGGGCCGCGGCCCGTGACAGTGCGCTCGAGCAGCGAGTCGCGCGGCTCGAGCTGCGGCTCGTGGAACGGGATGCGCAGCTGGAAGATCTCCAGGCCCGGCTCGACGAGGCGCGTCAAGAGGTCGTGCGCACCATGGCGAAGCTTCAGACGATCGCGAGTCGCGCGGAGGCTGCGTCCGCGATGGCCGAAGCGGAGATCGCCATACAGAGTCTGCGCGCCGCGCCGGGCGCGGAGGCGGAGGGCGGCGTGGACCTCGCGCAGGCGAGCGCATTGCTCCAGCAGGCCAGTGCCGTATTCGGGAAACAGAACTACGGCGGCGCGCTGTACCTTGCGAACCAGGCCAAGAGCGTGGCGGGCATCGGTCGGAACCGGAGTGGGATCGCGGATCGAGCTCCACTCCGCCCCGGGGAAGTGGCCTTCGCCGTTCCGGTGAAACTGCAGGCCTCTAGCCGCGGCAACGTGCGCGACGGTCCCGGCGCGGGATTCAAGATTCTCTTCACGGTCGACCAGGGTGCCGATCTGCTCGGCTATTCGTACGTGGAGCAGTGGGTGCGGATTACCGCCGACAGCGGCAGGGGCGGCTGGATGTTTCTCGGTCTCCTCGGGCGGCGTGAGCGGCGGGAGCGGGAGGCCAGCGACCGCTAGGGGGCAGGCGGGGCGCGCAGCACGCGGTCCCGGCCCTCGCGCTTCGCACGATACAGCGCCGCGTCCGCGCGGGCGAGCAGGGCCTCGGGCGTGTCGCCGTCCTCGGGAAACTGGGCTACGCCGAAGCTGACGCTGAGCTTCCCCTTCGTCTTGTCCTCGCGGGCAAGGCGGGCGCGGATACGGTGCGCCGTTTCGATCGCCCCGGCCGCCTCCGTCTCGGCCAGCAACACCACGAACTCCTCGCCCCCGTATCGCGCGGCAGTGTCCACGTCCCGGGTCGCTTCCCGGAAGATCGCCGCGACGCGCGCCAGCGCCTCATCGCCGGCCAGATGGCCGTAGGCGTCGTTGTACTCCTTGAAGTGATCGACGTCGCCCATCAGCAGTGCGCAGGGGTGCGCGAGGCGACGCGAGCGGCGCACCTCGTTGGCGAGGGCTTCCATGAGATAACGCCGGTTATACAGACCCGTGAGATCGTCCGTGATCGAGAGGCGCTCGAGCTCGCGCCGGCTCTCCTGCAGCCGCGCCACCATGTCGTTGAACACCTCGGTGACGTAGCGGAGCTCTCCCCCGCCCGCGACGGGCAACTGCACCTCGAGGTCTCCTCCGGCCACCCTGGCAGCGCCCCGCGTCAGGCGATCGAGCGGCCGCGTGATCAGTAGCGCCAGGAGGTAGGCGAGGAGGCCGACCACCACGAGCAGCGCCGCCAGGACCAGCGCGGTCACGTTCCGCAGGCGGGTCACCTGGCGATACGCGTCGGCCGCGGGCGTTTCCGCCAACACGGCCCAGTCGAGCTGCGGCACGCGCTTGAGGACGGCCACGACCTGGGTGCCGTCGACGCCACGCCCGGCCGCGGCGGCGCCTTCCCGCTCGAGCAGGCGGCGCACGATGGGGGCGTCGCCGGCAAGGCGCAGCAGATCCGTCGAGCCGGCAGGGGAGCCCACAATCTGCCGGCCCGCAGTCGTGACGAGATACACCCGACTCGCCTCGCCCCCGGCGAAGCGTCGCAACAGCCGATGCACCGCGCCCATGTCGAGCTTCACGGTCAGGGCGCCCAGGAATCGCCCACCGGTCTGGTAGATCGGCACGGCGAAGACGATCGCGCCCTTGACGAGGGCCGAGTCCCAGTACGCTTCACCCACGACGGCGTTGTCGCGGCGAATCGCGTTCGCCCAGCCGGCGGGCAGATGTACAGTGGTCGGTTGCGGCGCGGTGCTCGCCAGCTCCTGTCCACCCGGGCTCACCACGAGGAGCTCCTGATAGTCGGTGAAGCGCTCCTGCACCGCGCGGAGATAGTCGGTGAGCCGGCGGTGCGCGCGCTCGCCGCCCGCGCGGGGAAGTCGGTCGACATTCTCCGACACCTCGTACGAGCTCGCGAACACGCGCAGCTCGTACAGCCGCTCCTTGATCCACAGGTCCAGCTCGCGCGCGGTCTGCGCGCTCACACTCTGCAGCTCCCCCGTGATCTTGGCCGTGAGCGAGCGCCGGTTCTCTAGATAGGAGATCCAGCTCGTCGTGAAGGAGGGGATGAGCGTGGCGAGCAGCGCGAACACCAGCAGCTTGCCGCGAATCGTGTCGAGCCGCAGCGCCGGAAGGAACCGCGCGAAACCCCTAGAAGTTGGGCTCGTCTGCGGTGGGACCATAGACCGCGGGCACCGCGGCGTCGTTGAGGCGCAGATATACGGTGAGCTGGCCGCGATGGTGCGCCAGGTGATTGATCACGGTGCGCCGGTACACGGTGTACTTGGGGCTCGTGTCCACCGTCCGGCCGCCGACCTTGAACGCCCACGGCTGCTTGAACGTCGCATCGCTGGTCTTGGCGAGGGCGGCGCGCGCCGCCTTCACGTTGCGATCGAACAGTTCGAGAATCTGCTTCGCGCTGCCGAGCGCTTCGAATTTGGGCGGGGGCCCACCCGGCGGCATGATGTCGAGCTCGTCCGTGGTCAGCGCGTTCACGGCCCAGCCCGGGAGCTCGGCGAGCAGTGTCGCGAGCCGGCCGAGCGTCATGGACTTGGGGTGCGGCTTCCAGCCGGTCTTACCGTCAGGGACGCGCTCGAGCACGCGGCGCGTGGCCGCCATCTCAGCATCGAACTCGGGGATCAACCACTCGGCGAGCGACATGCGCTGCCTCCGTCAGAGGCGGTCGAAGGGCCTCCCGCAAGTCGCGAAGGTACTAGTCCGACGGAGGATCAGGCAAGACGCCGCTCACGCCAGGCGCGTATCGCCCGCGTGTGCTTCGGGTAATGACCGTAGGTGTCGAGCCGCAGCCGGCGGCGAAAGCGCGTTTGGCCGGCGAGCGCGGGCTCGGGCGCGGTTTCGAGGAGGGCGACGAGACGGCCGTGAACAAGGTCCCGCTGCCGCAGAACCTCGCCGAGCGAAAGATCCTTTCTCAGCTCCGTCATTCTCGCGTTGAAGGCGTCGATCCCGCCGTACGTGACCGAGTATCGCGGGGGCCGGCCGCCGGCCAGGATCACCGGCAGATGGGTCAACGCCTCCTCCTCCCACCAGGTGACGTGCGCGATGATGTCCTTGACCGACCAGGTGCCCGTGACGCCGGCCTTCAGAAGGTCCGGGTCCGACAGACCGGCATACGACTCGTGGAAGGCCTCCCACGCTCGGTGGAGTCGCTTCAGCAACTCTTCACGCGGCGTCATGAAAGATGACGCCTACGGTATGGCGTCGTCCGGACTGCAGGCGGCTCACGCCGTGCCGCAGCTTCACGCGATAGACACCTCGCGCGCCACGTACCGGGCGGTGATGCACTGCGAAGATCACTCCGTCCCCGAGGCGCAGGGGCACCACTTCGACCCGCGACTGCATCCGCGGACGCTGCTCGGTGAGCACGAACTCGCCGCCCGTAAAGTCGACGCCCGGCTCTGCCAGGAGGAAGGCGACCTGCAACGGGAAGACATGCTCGCCATAGAGATCTTGATGCAGGCAGTTGTAGTCGCCCGTCGAATACCGGAGGAGCAGCGGCGTGGGTCGTGTCTGGCCGGCCCGGTGGCAGCGCTCGAGGAACGCGGCATGTTCCTCGGGATACCGGACCGCGATCCCCATCGCCTCGTTCCACTTGTTCGCCTGCGGAGCGAGGCGCGCGTACAACGCGGTGCGCAGCTCGGCGAGGATGTCGGGTAACGGGTATCGGAAGTACTTGTATTCGCCGCGCCCGAACCCATGCCGCGCCATGACCACGTGACTGCGGAACCGGCTGTCGTCGTCGTACAGATCGGCGATCGCGCGGGACTCGTCCGCCGTGAGAACGCTCTCGATGCGCGCCGAGCCGCGTTCGTCGAGCTCTGCGAACACGTCCGTCCAGGGAACAGTCTTCAGGTCCATGGTCTCAACATGTGAGGTTCACGCCGTGGCCGCTATCCGGTTTTGACGCGACATCGGCGGCGCGGTAGCGTTGTCGCTGACTCCCTCGGAGCGTGTCGCGTGAACGGCAAACGGGCAACAACGTGGTATCGCTGGGACGAGGTCCCCCGCGAGGAGCTACACGAGCGGCTGTCGCGCCGCGTGATCACCGGCGACCAGGTGATGCTGGCGCATGTCTATCTCAAGAAGGGCTGCGTCGTCCCCAAGCATTCCCATCAGAATGAGCAGTTCACCTACATCCTGGAAGGCGCGTTGCGGTTCTTGGTCGGGGACGACGGCGCCGAGGAGATCGTCGTGCGCGCGGGCGAGGTGCTGCACCTGCCGGGCAACGTGCCGCACGAGGCCCATGCGCTGGAGGACACCCTCGATGTGGACATCTTCTACCCGCCGCGCGCGGACTGGCTCAACAAGACCGACGCCTACCTGAGGAAGAAGTAGCGTGTTTGCCCTCGCCGTCCTGCTCGCGACGCAGGCTCCAGTCGTCCTCACGCACGCCAACGTGATCGACGGCCGCTCGCCGAAGCCGATCGCAGATGTGACCCTGGTGCTGTCCGGGGGAAAGATCGCACGCATCACGCGGGGGCCGGTGACGCCTCCGGCGGACGCCCTGGTCATCGACCTGCAAGGCCGGTTCGTGCTGCCGGGCCTGATCGATGCCCATACCCACATGAGCGACCGCGCCGCGGCGCGCCGCGCCCTCGAGTCGGGAGTCACGACGGTTCGGAGTGCGAGCACCGACTTTTTCCAGGACGTGGGCCTGCGCGAGCTGGTGCGGGGTGGCGTCCTTCCGGGCCCGGAAGTCCTGGCGGCCGGCCTGTTCGTCACGCCCGACCTGGGTGACGACATCCTCGCCGACCCGCGACTCGCGGAGCTGGCGGGCGGCGTCAATACACCCGACGCGCTCCGCCTGCTGGTGCGCGTGAACCTCGACCACGGCGTGGACGTGATCAAGACGCGCGCGACGGAGCGTGCCGGTGAGCCCGATCAGGACCCCCGCAAGCAGGTGTACACGGAGGCGCAGCTGCGGGTCATCGTGGAGGCCGCGGCGGCGAAGGGCATACCGGTGATGTGCCATGCCCACGGCGATGAAGGCGCCCGCGCGGCAGTACGCGCCGGCGTGCGGAGCATCGAGCACGGCACGTACCTTTCGGATTCGACGCTCGCCCTCATGAAACAGCGCGGCACGTACTTCGTCCCGACCTACTCGACCGTGGTGGACCTCGCGGAGCCGGGCGGCGACTACGACAACCCGACGCTCCGGATCCGCGGCCGGGCGATGCTGCCTTACATCCGCCGCGCGGTCCAGCACGCCCACCAGATGGGCGTCAAAATCGTCGCCGGCGGCGACACCCAATACGGGCCGGCGAGCGTAGTCCGCATCTCCCACGAAATCGCGCGGCTCGTCGAGCTCGGGCTGACGCCGCTCGAGGCGATCCAGTCGGCCACGACTGTCGCGGCCGAGCTCCTCGGCATCGAGCGGCGTACGGGGTCGCTGCAGGAGGGCCTCGAGGCCGACCTGATCGTGATCGGCGGGAACCCGCTCGACGACATCACGGCCCTGGAGGACGTGCAGGTCGTGATCAGCAACGGCAGGGTGGCGCTGATGCGGTTGCCGTTCGGGAAGTAGCGGCTGGGTGAAAACTCAGCGCGTGTGTCCGATCGCCCTCAAGAACTCCCGATCCCACGCGGCCGAGATGCCCTCCCGCGGCGAGTACGGGCCCGGCTGATAGGCCCGGGACGCGATCCCCGCGTGGCCCAGCTCGCAGATGTGCCAATCCTGGCGGTTGGTCTCATCCCAGAACCGGACCGCGTCGTCGGGATCGAACCCCGGCTGACCGAAGGCGTCCGGGTGGAACAGCCATTCGCATGTGATGTGGGTGCGGTCGGGTCCCTGCGGCCACAGGGTGTGGAACATGACGTAGTCGGGGTGCAGTGACAGCAGCAGGTTGGGAAAAATCGTGTAGAAGTAGACCCGGTTCTGGTCTTCCGGCGGCAGGTCTCCCACGGCCGGACCGCACGCGCGACCGCTCATCGTGAGACTGCCACCGGGAGCCGTGATGACCATGTACCCGCCCAGGTACGGTCCGTCGAACAGGTCGTTCTCACCGCTGGTATACGGCGTCAGCTTGGCGAGTCCGGGATGGATGATGGGGCAGTGGAGGCACTCGGAGAAATTCTGAAACACGAGCTTCCAGTTGGCGTGCACGTCGTAGTCGATGCGGCGACCCGAGCGCAGTCGGCCGAGGTTGAAGCGGCTGAAGCGGCCGAGGAGCGGCGCGAACGCACGCTCGAGCGGCTCCGGCGCGCCCGCCAGATTGACGAACACAAACCCTTCCCATTCGGCGAGCGCGACGCTCTGGAGTGGATAGTCCCGTTTGTCGAAGCCCGCCACTTCGTTCATGTGCGGGGCGCCGATCAGCGTGCCGTCGAGCGTGTACGTCCAGGCGTGGTACGGGCACTGGATCGTCTCGGACAAGCGCCCTCGCTCCGCCTCACACAGCCGGGTGCCGCGATGGCGGCACACATTATAGAAAGCGCGCAGGGCGCCGTCCTGGCCCCGCACCACGATCACGCTCTCGCCCGCCACACGCGGGACCCGGTAGTCTCCCGGCTGGGCGAGGTCGCTCGAGCGGGCGACCGCGACCCAGCGCCGCGCGAAGATGCGCTCCTGCTCTTCGGCCCAGATCTCGGGAGCGGTGTAGTAGCGTCCCGGAAGCGTGCGCTGACCCTGCTGATATGCCTGGGTGGGTTTGACGAAAGTGGTCATGGTCCCTAGTACGCTATGAAGGCCCGCGCCCGAACGCCACTCCCCGGCGCTCGGGTCCGAGCCCCGCGACCACGGCGCCGAGGACAAAGACGATGGCGGCGGAGAGCGCCATGGCCTGTGCGTAGCTCGTGCGCGTGGCGAACAGTGCTTGCACGTGCGGGATCTGGCTCGCGATCGCCACGCCGCACTGGTAGGCGAACCCCGGTAGGAACCCTCGCACGGCGTCCGGCGAGAGCTCGTTGATGTGCGCGGGAATGACGCCCCAGGCCCCCTGGACGAAGAACTGCATCACGAACGCGCCCACCACGAGCAGCGGCGTGGCCGGCGCGAACGCCCAGATAGGGATCGCGAGCACCGCCCCGGCGAGCGCCAGCCCGATGGTGCGGCGGCGGCCCAGGCGGTCGGAGTAGAGGCCGCAGAGCACGCCGCCGGTGAGGGCCCCCACCTGCGAGAACGCGGTCAGCGCCGCGCGCGCCGTGGGCCCGAAGCCCCAGTCCCGCTCGAGGAACGTGGGATACATGTCCTGGGTGCCGTGCGACACCATGTTCATCATCGCCATCAGGCCGGTGAGATAGAGAAACAGCTTCCAGTTCGACGCGATCGCGCGGCCCAGGCCGCTCCAGTTCTCGTGGTGCGTTTCGCGCCACACGGCGGACTCCTGCACCCGTGCCCGCACGAACAGCGCGAGCAGCGCCGGCAGACCCCCGATGAAGAACAACGGCCGCCAGCAGGTAGCCGGCGGCATAGCCCTGCTGCAGCAGGCCGGACATCACGCCGCGCAGCCGGGCGGGCACCTTCTCCATGACGAGCGACGCGCCCACGCCCCATTCCGCACCCATGCCGATCCCGAACAGGGCGCGTAGCACCAGGAACGTCGTGTAGTTGGGCGCGAGGCCCGACAGCACCTCGATCACCGAGTAGAACACCAGATCGACCATCAGCGGGATCTTGCGACCGTAGCGATCGGCGAGCAGCCCGAAGATCAACGCGCCCACGGGCCGGAACGCGAGGGTGATGGTGATCGAGAGGGCGACGGCCGCGTCGGACTTGCCGAAGTCCCGCGCGATCGCCGTCAGCGTCATCACGACCAGGAAAAAGTCGAATGCGTCGAGCGTCCAGCCCAGGAAGCCGGCGGCGACGGTCGCAGTTTGATCGTTTGCAACGGGGCGTGTCGTCATTGGTCTCGCGCTCGCGGGACCTCTAGATTACACTCCTTCGCTCGATCCCACGACCCGGAGGCTCGCGTGCGTGCAGGTGGTGTGGTTTTCGTCTGGCTGTTCTGCTCGACCGTTGTTCTACCGTCGCTCCTCGCGGCACAGGCGCCCAAGATCGCCGTCGTCAACCTGCGGTTCGACGGCGAGCACGCCAACGTGCTCCAGCCGGGCGACACGGCGATCGTGGCCGCGGCCACCAGCAAGCTCCTCGCGACCCTGGCGGCATCCGAGCGCGTCGTGTTGGTTGACTCGAGTGTCGTTGCCGCGGCCGTGGCGGCCGAGGCCGGCGCGAACCCGTGCGACAACCCCTGCGCATTGGCGGTCGCGCGGCAACTCGACGCCCGCTGGGTCGCCAAAGGCACGATCACGAACCTCTCGAACCTCGTCTGGTACCTGAACGCCGAGCTGTTCGACGTGACGACCGGAAAGCCGGTGCTCGCCGACAGCTACGAGATCAAGGGAGATCCGGCCAGGATGGCCCCGGCGGGCGCGCACGTGTTCGCGCAGCGCGTGGAGAAGACGATCGGAGCCGGGCGATGATCGGGCGCGGCGCAATCGCGCTCGTCGCGGCGCTCCTGGGCGCGCAGGGCCTCGCCGCGCAGGCGGACTCGGGCAGTGGGGGCGGGGGTGGGGGAGCGTCCCGCACGACTCTGCTGGTGCGCGCCGGGCGGCTGCTTGCTGTGCGCACGGGCGCCATGCTCACGAACCAGGCGATCCTCATCGATGGGGATCGCATAAAGGAGGTGGGACCGGCCGATGCTGTGGCTGGTCACGCGCCCAAGGACGCCCGGGTCATCGACCTGCGGAGCGCCACCGTGCTCCCCGGGCTGATCGACTGCCATACCCACATCACATCGGATCCCGGCGACTACTACAAGCAGCTCTTCCGCATGAGCCCGATCGACGAAGCCGTTCGGGCCCACATCTACGCGAAGCGTACGCTGGACGCGGGGTTCACCACGGTGCGCAACGTCGGGGCAGGCGAGTTCATCGACGTGGCGCTCCGGAACGCGATCAACGAGGGCGCGGTCCCGGGACCGCGCATGCTCGTCTCGACCATGCCCCTCTCCGCCACCGGGGGACACGGCGACGTGAACGGCATGTCGCCGTACCTCCGTTTCGACGGCTTCACGGGAATCGCCAACGGGGTGGATCAGCTGCGCGCGAAGATCCGGTTCGAAGTGAAGTACGGGGCCGACCTGATCAAGGTGCTCGCGAGCGCCGGCGTCCTCTCCGAAGAAGAATCGGTCGGCGCGCCCCAGTATTCGCAGGAAGAGCTCAACGCGATCGTGGAAGAGGCCGCGATGTGGGGGCGGAAGGTGGCCGCGCACGCGCACGGCGCCGAAGCGATCAAGCGCGCGGTGAAGGCCGGCGTCGCGTCGATTGAGCACGGCAGCCTCATCGACGACGAGGGCATCCGTCTCATGAAGGAGCGCGGTACCTACCTCGTGGCCGACATCTACAACGACGACTACATCGTCGCCGAGTATACGCGACTCGGCTTCCCGCAGAAGATCATCGACAAAGAGCGCCTCGTGGGTCGCCAGCAGCGCGAGAACTTCAAGCGGGCCGTGCAGGCGGGCGTGAAGATCGCGTACGGCACCGACGCGGGTGTGTATCCCCATGGCTGGAACGCGAAGCAGTTCGCGCACATGGTGCGCTGGGGGACGACGCCCCTGCAGGCGATCCAGGCCGCCACCGTGAACGCCGCCGACCTGCTCGGCTGGGCCGATCGGGTAGGCGCGCTCGAGCCGGGAAAATTCGCAGACGTCATCGCGGTAACGGGGGACCCGCTCCAGGACGTGACCCTGCTCGAGCACGTGGGGTTCGTCATGAAAGGGGGCCAGGTCGTGAAAGACAGCCTCACCGGCGGAGCGAAAGCCGCGCGCTGAGGAGACTCCGGGCGTGTGGCGCGCACGCCACACGCCCGTCTTGTGGGACGCGGCGCGGCGGGTTCTCTTGTGGATTCACTCACCTCCGCCCGCAGGAGCATCCATGCGCGTCCTCGCCGCGTCTCTCGCCTGGCTCGCTGCCGTCGCCGTCTCCGCCGCCGCTCAGGAGACCGCTTCCGACACCCTGCTCACCGTCGATCACTACCTCGACTGGGAGCAGGTCGCCGATCCGCGGATCTCTCCCGACGGCTCCCAGATCATTTACACGCGCCGCTGGGTGAACAAGGTCGAGGACAAGTGGGAGTCGGCGCTCTGGATCATGAGCGCCGACGGCTCGCACCACCGCTTCCTGGTGAAGGGATCGGACGCGCGCTGGTCCCCCGACGGCCGGCGCATCCTCTACCTCGCCGACGGCGAGCCCAAGGGCACGCAGATCTTCGTTCGCTGGATGGACGCGGAAGGCGCCTCGTCCCAGATCACGCGCGTCACTGAGAAACCGGGCAACGCGGAGTGGTCGCCCGACGGCAAGGCGATCAGCTTCGTCATGGTGGTGCCGGACTCGACCGCGTGGAGCATCTCGCTCCCCAAGCCCCCCGAAGGCGCGAAGTGGACCGCGGCGCCGCGCGTGGTGGAAGACCTGCATTACCGCCAGGACCGGGTCGGGTTCATGCGGCAGGGGTACACGCACCTCTTCCTGGTGCCCGCGGACGGGGGCACGGCGCGTCCCCTGACGAGCGGCCGCTGGAACGTGGGCGCGCGGTTCGACGGGTTGGTGCTCGATGCGGGTTACGATTGGACGCCCGACGGCCGCACGATCGTGTTCGACGGCCTGCAGGACTCGACGTGGGACCGGCAGTACCAGGTGTCCCGCATCTACGCGCTCGACGTGGCGAGCGGCGCGATCCGGCCGCTGGTCGCCCGGCCCGGATTCTGGGAGTCTCCCAGGGTGTCGCCCGACGGGCGCACCATGGCATTCATCGGCGCCGACTCCTCGGAGCAGACCCATCGCACCTCCGACCTCTGGACCGCGGCGATCGATGGGTCGGGGATGCGGAATCTTTCCCGTAAGCTCGACCGCGATCCGGACAACGTGCGCTGGGCACCGGACGGCAAAGGGCTGTACTTCACTGCGCCGGACCGCGGCTCGATCAACGTGCGCTACGCCGATCTCGCGGGCGGCGTGCGCGACGTGACGCAGGGCGCCCAGGTGGTCGCGCTGGCCTCGCTTTCCCGGGCGCTCGTGGCCGTGGGCGTTCGCAGTGATCCCGTACACAGCGCCGATGTGGTCCGCATCGATCTGCGGCGTGGACAGGTTACACCGGTCACCGCCGTGAACGACGACGTGCTGGCCAACAAGCGCCTCGCGCAGGTCGAGGAGATCTGGTACACGTCGAGCGGGGGGACGCGCGTCCAGGGCTGGATCGTCAAGCCGCCGGCGTTCGATCAGCACAAGAAGTACCCCCTGATTTTCGAGATCCACGGGGGCCCGTTTGCGATGTACAACGTGGGGTTCAGCTACGCGTTCCAGAACTTCGCCGCGAACGGCTACGTCGTGCTCTACACCAATCCGCGCGGCTCGACCGGGTACGGCGACGCGTTTTCGAACGGCATCGATCACAACTACCCCGGTCCCGATTACGACGACCTCATGGCGGGTGTGGACGCGGTAATCGGGCGCGGTTTCGTGGACACGACGCGCATGTATGTCGGGGGGTGCTCGGGGGGAGGCGTGCTGTCGAGCTGGGTGATCGGCCACACCAACCGGTTCGCCGCCGCCGCCGTCCGCTGCCCGGTGATCAACTGGATCAGCATGGCGGGCCAGACCGACATCCCGTTGTTCACGTACAGCTTTTTCCGGCAGCCGTTCTGGGACAAGCCCGACGAGTGGCTGGCGCACTCGTCCCTGATGTACGTGGGTCGCGTGACGACGCCGACGCTCCTGATGACCGGGGAGCTCGACATGCGCACGCCTATCCCCCAGACCGAGGAATATTTCGCGGCCCTCCAGGTCCGGCACGTGCCCACGACGCTGCTACGGTTCGCCGGCGAATACCACGGGACGGGATCGAAGCCGTCCAACTTCATGCGCACCCAGCTCTACATGATGAGCTGGTATCAGAAGTACCACCGCGCCGGGACCGAGGCGGCCACGGGGGCGGGGACGCGCTAGCGGGGGGAGGAGGGGGAGGGGGGGGGCGCCTTCCGGAGCCGGGGGAGCCAGCCTTCTTCCTGCACGGCCTCGTCGCGCGTGTGCTGCACCCATGCGGCGAGGATGGCGGCGCGCTCCACGTAGCCGATCACGCGCGACGGATCGTCCGGGCTCGCCACGGGGAGGACCTCCACCTCGTGCTCGAGCAGCTTGCGCATGGCCGTCTCGAGCAGCTCGTCCGGGTACGTCAGGACGGGGAGCACGGCCGGCGGCGGCGTGAGCGGCGGCTCCATTACGTCTTCGACCCGCAGCACGTGCAGCGGGTTGACACCGTACTCGCGCGTCAGATGACGGCCCCGGCGGGCGAGCTTCTCCGTCAGGATCGAGCGCCGCATCAGGAGCACCGTCACCCCGGCGGCGGCGACGCAGGCGATGAGCAGAGCGGGGAGCGCAGCCAGATCGCCCGTGAGCTCGACGGCGAACACCAGCGCCGTGAACGGGATCTGCATCGTGCCCCCCATGAGCGCCGCCATGCCCAGCATCACCCAGAGGCTCGGGTCGGCGGCGTGAAATACACCGGCGCCCAGCGCGCCGAGCGCACTTCCCATCAGCAGGAGCGGCGCCACCAGCCCGCCTGATGTCCCGGAGCCGAGGCCGATCGCCCAGATCAGCGCCTTGACGACGAGCAGGACGATCAGCGTCGTGCCCACGAGGCGGCCCGCGAGCAGGTCGCGGATCACGTCGTACCCCACGCCGAGCGCGCGCGGGGCGATCAGCCCGCCGAGGCCGACGAACACGCCCCCAATGGCGGGCCACCACATCCAATGGAAGGGGAGCCTGGCAAACAGGTCCTCGCACCCGTACAACAGCGCTGTGAGCGCGGTGGCGACGAGCCCGGCGGCGAGGCCCACGCCGAGCGCCGCAACCGGCGTCCACGACAGGGCGGGGTGCGGCACGACGGGGAACAGAGGACCGGCACCGAACAACGGGACGCGGAGGACTCCTGCGACCGCCGCTGCGGACGCCACGGGAATGAAGCTCCGCGGCTTCCACTCGAACAACAACAGCTCCAGCGCGAGCAAGACCGCCGCCACAGGTGTCGCGAAGATGGCCGTCATGCCACCGGCCGCACCGGCCACGAGGAGCGTCTTGCGTTCCGCCGCCGACAGGTGCAACGCCTGGCCGAACAGAGACCCGAACGCGCCCCCCGTGACGATGATCGGCCCCTCGGCGCCGTACGGACCGCCGGTGCCGATCGCGAGGGCCGACGACAGGGGCTTGAGCACGGCGACCTTGGGATCCATCCGGCTGCGGCCGATCAGGATCGCCTCGAGCGCTTCGGGAATGCCGTGGCCGCGGATCCTCTCCGAGCCGTACCGTGCCATCAGCCCGACGATCAGCCCACCGCCCACGGGGATGAGCGCGCGCCAGGCGCTCAGCGGACTCGCCGCCGGCGACGCGAACGAGGTCGACAGCCGGTGGAAGTAGGCGAGGTTCGTGAACAGGCCGATCAGACGGACCAGGGCGAGGGCGACGAAGGCGCTGGTCACGCCGATGAGCGCCGCCACGGCAGCGAGGAAGATGAGGCGGGTGTCGGCGGTATAGTCGCCGAGACGGTCGTCGGTGGAGGCGCTCTTGATCATGAAGGGGTTGCAGCAATGTAACGGGCCAGCGCGTCTCCCTCGGCAGTCCGACCGTTTCGCTGTGCGACGGCCCTCCTGGCTCCGTGAGCCGGTGGGTCGTGGCACGCCACGTGCCCCTGTTACCTCAGAGGCTTTCGTGAGTTCTTCAGTGTAATAGCGAGACCCTGACCCCTGAGGAGGCGCCCCATGTTCTCCTACGTTCGATCGCGATCGCGGCTGGCGGTCGGGAGCTTCACCGCCGTCCTGCTAACGGTGCTTGCCGGCTGCGACTCGGGGTCCACGGGCCCCAGCGCCAGCGCGATCCAGTTCTCCCGCAACATCTCACTCCCGGATGCGCAGAGCCTGCTCCAGAGCGGTCCGACCCGCGTCGAGGTACAGGTGATTCCCGGCACGCTGGTCGCGCGCCGGGTCGAGCTCGAGGAGCCGAGCGACATGTCGGGTCCGGAGCAGGTGCGGAGCCGCGTCACCGCGGTCACGGCCGGCACCGACATGGCGACCTTCACGCTCGAGTTGGGCGGGATTCAGATCACGGCCAACGCGTCCACAATGCTGCGCTCGGGCGACGACGAGGGGGCGCACGACGACGTGAGCGCGAGCAACGACGGCGGCGGGGGACCGATGACCCTCGCCGATTTCGTGGCCCGGGTCCAGGCCGACATCGCCGCCGGGCGGAATCCGACGCTGGTGGCATTCCGGCAGCCGCCGACTTCGCCCCAGGCGCCGAACGACGGCAGTTTCCTCGCCGCGGAGTTGAAGCTCAACGAGGGAAACAGCCATTCGGTGGTCTCGCTCAACATCGCCGCCGCCAACCTGGTGACCAACGCCACGCCGCCACCCGACGGTTTCCTCAAGGTGCTGGGTGTGAGCCTCGAGCTGCGCCTCAGTGACGGCACCACGAAGCTCAAACACAAGAACCCCGAGCTCGAGGGCGCGAGCGAATTCGAGGGCATCGTCAAGTCGGTGGACCAGGCAGCGCAGACGGTGACCCTTATAGACGGCACGATCATCCGGATTGTCGCGGGAACCGAGATCGACGGCGACGAAGGCGAACACGACGACCACCTGACGACGCTCGCGGACGTTCAGGCGGCCCTGACCGCGGGTAAGACTGTGAAGACCGAAGGGAGGGGCCTGGTGGACTCCACCAACCCACTCACGATCGACGCCATCCGCATCGAGTTCGAGGTGGAAGGCGAAGAACCGCCGCCGCCGATGATGATGGTAGAGTTCGCGGGTTTGGAGGTGGAGTTCGAGACGCCCACGTCCTAACGGCGATGCAGGTCCGCTTCGATCAGCCGGGCCGCGAGCAGCGCGTCCCGGCTGATGTTGTATAGACCCCCCGTCGCATCGTAGTTGTGTCCCACGAAGTAGAGCCCCGGCTGATCCAGGCTCACCACGCGGTCGCGCCGCCGCGCGAAGCCTTTGGTGTCGACCTGGATCAGGTTGCCCAGGGGCCCGAGCGCGGCGCCGAAGCCGGTGGCGAGGATGATGTCGTCGAATCGCGCCGCCTGGCCATCCGTGAAGCGCGCGCCGTCCGTGGTCAGCTCGGCGACGCCCGCTCGCACGTCGATCAGCCCTTGCGCGATCGCGTCCACGAGGTGGAACCCGATGACCGGGATGGCGTCCAGCGGGCTGTATGCGGGGCGGCGGAGCACCGGCGGGCCGCGCCGCAGCTCGGTGATCAATCGGACGAGCGCAACGGCTCCTTCCTGGACGCTCCGCGGCAGCTTGCGCACCCAGTAGGACACGTACTGAATCGGCAGACCGGCGAGCGTCAATGGGACCACGTTTGCCCCGGAGCGGACCGCAATCGTCACCTCCCCTCCGGCGCGAGCGATCTCGCTCGCGATCTCAGCCCCCGAGTTGCCCACGCCCACCACGAGGACCCGACGGTCGGCGTACGGATCGGGGCGCTTGTACTCGACACTGTGCAGGATGCGGCCCGTGAAGCGCTCCTGGCCCGCGAACCGCGGGATCCGGGGGTTGGCCACGATCCCCGTCGCGACCACCACCACCGAGGCGCGTAGCACGCGCCCCCCCTCCCCTCCGCGGGCGTGCACGGTCCAGCCGCCGCCGTCGTCGTCGGTACGCCCGATGTGCTCCACCTGACAGCCCGTGTCGACGGGCAGCTCAAACGTCTGCGCGTCAGATTCGACATGTGCTTCCCGGTGTGCAGCGTGAGGCTGTCGTACAGGTTGGCCCAGGTGTAGCCGACGATATCACCCCGTTCGAGGACGCGGTGTGCGACGTGGTGCTGCCGCAGCTGCTGCGAGGTCGCGAGCCCGGCTGGTCCCGCGCCCACGACCACGACGTCCACCCGTTCAGCCAAGGAGCGCCGCTACGTCGCGACGGACCGCTTCGGCGACGCGGTCCGCGAGGGCCATGATAGTCAGATAGGGATTGATCTCGAGCGAGTCCGGGAACAGGCTCGCGTCCGCGACGCGGAGCCAGGGCAGGCCGTGCACCACGCCCCAGCTGTCGGTGACCGAGTCCGCTGCGCCTCGTCCCATGCCACACCCGCCCATCAAGTGGGCCGCCGAAACGGCGAGCGAACCGGGCCGGAAGTGACGGGCGGTGATGCGCTCGTCGAGCCGTCCAGCGTCGGAGGCCTCGATGAGCGGCGGGTCGGCGGGCGCATGCACGCGCCGGGCGCCGGCGGCGAAGAAGATCCGCGCTGCCGCGCGGGTGCCGCGCACCAGTCCGTCGACGGTCTGGGGAGTGACGCGATAGTGGACGACGGGACGCCCGGCCCGATCCACGGCGATGCGATTGTCAGGGGTCGCATGATCGCACGCGAGCAGCAGGATCATCTGGAGGCGCGGGAATGCCCGCATGATCTCGCTGTGCGTCGCGCCAAACCCCGTGAGGCTCTTCGCCGTGACGAACGGAAAGTACATGCACGTCTCGAGCACGAAGCGTTCCGACTCCGCGTGGTCCACGAAGTAGCTCTTGGGGTGACCCACGTCGTTCGTGATGGGCCCCGGATGCTCCGCGACCAGGATCAGCGCCGGATGGCAGGTGAACCCGTGGCCGAGTGAGCGGGGCGCGGGGAGCGCGGAGCGCAGCAGCAGGGATGTGGTGCCTATGGCCCCACCGGCGACCACGACGATGTGCGCTTGCACCCGGTAGTCGCCCGGCGCCCACTCTGACGGAGCGCCTTTCGCCCCCGGGGATCGCTCCGAGACGCGGACGTCCAGCGTTCGGTCGGATGTGATGCGCTGCACCTCCGCCCGCGTGACGACCTCGACCCCGGCGCGCTCGGCACGCGGCAGCTGCACGCGGTTCGTCCCCTGCTTCGCCTGGTTCGGGCACCCCAGGTTGCAGAGGCTCGAGCCGCGGCACCCCTTCACGTTGACCGGGAATTGCTCCACGTAGTAGCCGGCGTTCCGTCCGCCCACGACGAACAGCCGGTTGTTGTCGTTGATGAGCGTCTCGTCGAGCAAGTGGACGTTGTTCTGCTCGGTGTACTTCGCGGATCGCGCCTGGAGATCGGCATGGTCGATCCCGGGCACGTCCCACGCGCGGATCACTCGCGCGGGGGCCGTGAGCGACGTCCCGGTGTACACGACCGTCGATCCCCCGTACGCCGAGGCGAACGCGAGCGTCATCGTGCCGTCGCGCGTCAGGAACGCGCCGCCGTCCTGGTACAGCGCGTCAGCCATCTCCAGCTCGCGGCCGGTAAAGTCGTCGTCCGCGAAGCGCGGTCCCTTCTCGAGCACGAGCACACGGACGCCATCGCGCACCAGGGGAGCGAGCTCCTGCGCCACGGTCCCACCCCCGGCGCCCGACCCGATGACCACGATGTCGTACGAACGGTCGGCGCTTATCGGCGTGCCTCCCAGCCGCGCGCGGCGGCGCGATACCCGATGGCGGCCGCCGCGTCCGGCCGGCCGTAGTATCCCATCAGGATCAGGGTTCGCACGCCCCAGAAGCCCCGCCGCACGAGGAGCACCGGGGCGTCCTGCAACCGGGCGAGCCACCGCGTGCGTCGCTCCGCATCGAGCTTCGAGAAGCGGCGGCCGTACCGCAACAGGGGGAGCCATTCGAGGAGAGCGAGATACAGGGCGAGCGAGCGGCGCAGTCCCGGTGCCCGGGCGGCGATAGCCCGGGCGATGATTCTTTCGACCTCGTCCCATTGGGTCGCGTCGAGCCCCGTGGCTTCGGGCACGACGGTGGTGGCGATCGCACACAGCACCGCATGGGCGGGTGTCATGAGCGGGAACCTAACCGCGACCCGCAACCGGGCAAACACGGCGCCGGGCGCGTGAGCAGGGTCTATCGAACTGCGGCCCGCTCCCGTTCCAGGAGGGTGCGTTTCCGCTTCACACCCCAGCGATAGCCGCCCAGGCCGCCGTCCGCCGAGACGACGCGGTGACAGGGGATTACCAGGGCAGCCGGATTCGTCGCGCAGGCGCGCGCCACGGCGCGCGTGGCGGAAGGGCGACCGATCGCGCGCGCGACCTCGGTGTAGGAGCGAGTCGACCCGTAGGGAATGCGGCGTAGTGCTTCCCACACGCGCCGCTGGAACGCCGTCGCGCGCACGTCCAGCGGGAGGTCGAGCGGCGCGGTCCCCTTCCGTCCGTCCAGGTATCTCAGGATCGCGCCGACGGCCGCGGCGAGCGCACGGCGATCGCGGCGCAGCTCGGCGGCGGGAAATTCGGCCCGCAGCCCGGCCTCGAGCTCCTCCGCGCCGCTGCCGAGACTGACGCGGCAGATTCCCCGATCCGTGGTGGCGACCAGCAGTCGGCCCAGCGCGCAGGGAACCACCGTGTAGGCGATCCGCGTCCGCGGCGCGCCCCGGCTGTAGATCGCGGGCGTCATCCCCAACTGCGCGTGGGCCCGCTCGTACACGCGGCTGGTGGACCCGTACCCCGCTTCGTACAGCGCGGGGCTCACCCGACGGCGGGAGCGCAGCTCGGTCTTGAAGCGCTCGAGCCGGCGGGCGTCCCGATACTGCCGCGGGCTGACCCCGAGGACGCGGTGGAACGTGCGGAGCAAGCGGTGCGTCGTGACGCCGGTGTGGGCGCTCAGCGCGCTGAGGCGCGCGGGGCGGTCCGGGTGCGCATCGATGAGCTGGCAGACGGTCCGCACGAGCGGTACGCCCGGATCGGGCGCTTCGGCTTCACCGGGGCGACAGCGGCGGCATGGCCGGAACCCCGCTCGCTCCGCGACCTCGGGCACGGGAAAGAAGTCCACCAGATGGCGGCGCGGCCGCCGGCTGGGACACGACGGCCGGCAGTAGATCCCGGTCGAGCGCACGGCGTACACGAACGCGCCGTCGTAGCGGCGGTCGCGCGCCAGCACGATCCGCCAGCGGCGCTCGGCCGAGAGGTCGGAAACAGCGACGGCACGGCTCACGCTCGCAAACATAGCGTCTCGCCGTGCGGCTATCTATCCGGTTCTTACGGGTGAACCGATCACATCCAAGGCTCGTCGGCCGATGGACCGTAGATCGACGGTACCTTCCCGTCCGCCATCCGCAGGTAAACCGTGAACTGGCCGCGATGATGCACCTGGTCCATCAGCATGAACCAGAGCAGGTCCATCTTGCGCACGTCCCCCATCTGTTTGGGCGCGACGAAGAACTTGACCGTCTTGTTCAGCTCCGCGTCGGGCGTCTTCCGGATGCGCTCCACGAACTCCTTGGACGACTTCTCGTAGGTCGCGATCACGTCCGGCATGGTCGCCGGTGCCTTGGGCATCGAACCGAACTCGACCTTTCCGTCGAGTCCCTGCTCGCTCGCCTTCTGCTCCGTCACGAACATCCACGCGAGCTCGCGCGCGGACTTGCACTTGCCGTGCGGCTTCAGATCGGCCTTGGACGCCGGATAGGCCTTCAGTACGCGCAGCGTCGTTGGGATCTCCTTCTCCAGCACTCCCAGGAATTGTTCTTTCTCCGTCATGACGTTCGCCTCCCGTTATTTGGGCTGTGCGACGACGGCGCGAGCTTCGCGAAGAGGTACTTTTGTAGGGCGTGCGGGAGATGTCAAGTCGTGCTTCCGTCTCGCCGCGGGTGAGGCTTTCTTCCGACAGTGATCTACACGATCGGCCATTCGACGCGGGACCTCGCGACCTTCATCGAGCTGTTGGCGTTCCACGGCGTGACGCAGGTCGTGGACGTGCGTCGCTATCCCGCCTCGCGGCGTCACCCCCAGTTCGCGCGTGATGCCCTCGCGGCGTCGCTCGGCGCGGCGGGAATCGCGTATCACCACGAGTCCGATCTGGGCGGGCGCCGCGGCGCGCGGCCGGATTCGGTGCACACGGGGTGGCGGAGCGCCTCATTCCGCGGCTACGCCGATCACATGACGACGCCGGAATTTCAGCGCGCCCTCGCCCGGCTGCGCGAAATCGCGGCGGCCCGCCCGACCGCCATCATGTGCGCCGAGAGCGTGCCGTGGCGCTGCCACAGGCAGCTCATTGCCGACGCGCTGATCGCGCGGGGCGAGTCCGTGGGCCACATCCTGGACCTGAAGCGCGTCGACTCGCATCGGCTTTCGCCGCACGCCCGGATCCTCGCGGACGGCAGTCTGCAGTACCCCGGCGGCCCATCCGATCAGCTTTCCCTCGTGGGCGGCTGACGCGCGTTATCTTCCGGGCGACCGCGCCCCCGGAGGTAGCGATCAACCGACTCGTCGGACCAAGCGTTGTCGCCTGGCTCGACCACCAGCCGGCCTGGGCGATTCTGCTCGGCGGGCTCGTCGCCGTCGTCGCGCTCGGTTACCTCGATTTCGCCAGCGGTCCCGAGCTGACGCCGCTCCTGTTTTATCTCGTGCCAACGGTGTTCGTGGCGTGGTCGGCCGGACGGGCACCCGGCTTCGCCGTCGCCGGCGCGTGCGCGGTCGCATGGCTCCTGTCGGACGCGCTCACCCATCGTGATTATGCGCACTGGTCGATTCCGTATTGGAACGGCGTGTTGCGCCTCGGTGCGCTCGGTCTCGTGGCGGAGACGGCAGCCCGCTTGCGCGCCGCGCAGCGGCGGGAACGCGAGGTGGCGCGCGCCGATGCCGTGACCGGCGTCGCCAACCTGCGCGTCTTCTACGAGATCGCCGACGCCGAGATCGTGCGGGCACGGCGCTATCCCCACGTCTTCTCCGTAGCCTACATCGATCTGGACGAGTTCAAGCTCGTGAACTTTCGCATGGGTCACGCGGCGGGCGATGCGGTCCTGCGCGCGGTCGCGCGCGCGCTGAGCGGCGTGCTGCGCGCCAGCGATGCCGTCGCCCGCGTCGGCGGGGACCGGTTCGTCGTGCTCCTGCCGGAAGCCGGCGCCGCCGCGGCCCGCTTGACGGTGGAGAAGCTCCGCCAGGCCCTGGCCGACGTCGTTCCGGCACACGGCTGGCGGATCACGGCGAGCATCGGCATCGCGACGTTCCTCGTGCCGCCGGCGTCCGTGGATGCGCTGCTCGCCGCCGCCGACCGCCTGGTGTACCAGGCCAAGCACAGCGGGAAGAACACCGTGGCCCAGGAGACGCAGAACGATGCCCCCGTCGAGCGCTGACGTGCCACGCCGCAACATCTCGAGCGGCACCCCCTGGGAGCCGGTCGTGGGCTACTCGCGTGCCGTCCGGGTGGGCTCCTTCGTGCACGTAGCGGGGACGACCGCGACCGGGCCCGACGGCGCCATCATCGGCATCGGCGATGCCTACGCCCAGGCGGTGCAGGCGCTCAAGAACATCGAGCACGCGCTGGTGCAGGCCGGCGCGTCGCTCGCCGACGTGGTTCGCACCCGCATGTATGTCACGAACATCGCCGACTGGGAACGGGTGGGCCGGGCCCACGGCGAGGTGTTCCGCGACATCCGCCCCGCGAGCACTCTGGTCGCGGTGAGCCGGCTCGTCGCGCCCGAGATGCTCGTGGAGATCGAGGCGGAGGCGATCGTCCCCGACGCCGAGTAGATTGATGACGGAGGTGAACGTGCCGGCTACCGAAGTCAGCAAACGAGCGACGGTCGCGTGTCCCTTCTGCGCGACGCTCAACCGCGTGGATCTCGCCCGGGTCGCGGACCGTCCCAAGTGTGGAAACTGCGGGCGGCCGATCTTGCTCGATCGCCCCATCGCCGTGAGCGACGCGACGCTCGATGCCGTCCTCAAGGGCACCGACGTGCCGGTCGTGATGGACGGTTACGCCGATTGGTGCGGTCCCTGCAAGATCATGGCGCCGGTGCTCGATGACTTTGCCCGGGAACGCCAGGGCGACGTGCTGGTCACGAAGCTCGATACGGACAAGAATCCCGCCACGACGCTCCGGTTCGGCATCCGGGCCATCCCGACACTGCTCGTCTTCCGGCAGGGGCAGGAGGTGGCGCGGCAAACCGGTGTCATTCCCCGGCAACGGCTCGAGGCGCTCGTCGGTCTGTGACCTCTGACTCGCTCTCGCGCTACGAGCCCGCGGAGCCCCTCCCGGGTCCCCCCTCCCCCCCGGTGTCGGAGCGGTCGCGGGGCGTGGCGTTGGGGTTGGCGGTCGTGGGAGGGTGGTGCGGGCTGCACCGCTTCTACACCGGCCGCACCCAGAGCGGAATCTGGATGCTCTTGACGCTCGGCGGCCTGGGGATGTGGTACCTGTACGACGTCGTGGTGGTGGCGGCGGGGGATTTCCGCGACCGCGACGGGCGGCGCGTGGTGCGGTGGGAGGTATCCGAGACCGCCGCCGCCGCGGCTGCAGGGGTCGGGGGGGAGTCCGGCGGCCGCCTCACGGACGTCGAGGACCGGCTGCTCGGCTTGGAGACACAAGTCAGCGAGCTGGCCGAACGGCTCGATTTCGCGGAGCGGTTGCTGGCACAGGCGCGGGAGCGGGGGGCAGTACCCAAAGGATAGTTTCATGACGGCTTTGTGATTCCTTACGACCGTCAACCTTCGTATTCAACGATCGTTACAGCCGAGGGCAGGATGAAGCTTGGGGTCCCGAAGGAGACCGCAGCCGGCGAGCGCCGTGTGTCTCTGACACCGGAGGTCGCGGGACGGCTTGTGAAGTCCGGTCTGGTCGTGGTTGTGGAGCGTGGCGCCGGTGAGGCCGCCTCGTTCGGTGACGACGCCTTCCGCGCCGCCGGGGCGACGGCGTCGGCATCCGTCGGGGATGTCTTCGAGCAGAGCGACGTGGTCTTGAAGGTCCAGCCGCCCTCGGTCGAGGAGGCCCGGCGCCTCCGCGAGGGGAGCGCGCTCGTCGCCGTATTCCAGCCTGCGGCAGAGAAGGAGAGCATCTCGCAGCTGGCCGCCCGCAAGGTGACCGCCTTCAGCCTCGCCTTGCTCCCGCGCATCACACGCGCCCAAGCGATGGATGTGCTGTCGTCGCAGGCGACGGTGGCGGGGTACAAGGCGGTCCTGCTCGCCGCCGCGGCGACCGGTCGGTTCTTCCCGATGCTCGTGACGGCGGCCGGGACCGTGGCGCCGGCCCGGGTGGTGGTCCTGGGCGCGGGGGTCGCCGGGCTGCAGGCCATCGCCACGGCGCGCCGTCTCGGCGCCGTCGTATCGGCCTTCGACGTGCGTCCTGCGGTCAAGGAGCAGGTCGAGAGCCTCGGCGCCAAGTTCCTGGAGATGGACATCGGCGAGCATGCCGAGACGGCCGGTGGGTACGCCAAGGAGCTGTCCGAGGAGACTCACCGCCGCGAGCTCGCCTTCATCGCGCAGCAGCTGAAGGATGCGGATGTCGTGGTGACGACCGCCGCGATTCCGGGAAAGCGCGCGCCGATCCTCATCACCGCCGAGGCGGTCCGGGGGATGAAGCTGGGCGCGGTGATCGTGGATCTCGCCGTCGAGACCGGCGGCAACTGCGAGCTGGCGCGGCCCGGTGAAGATGTGCTCGAGCACGGCGTCCGCATTCTCGGGCCGCTCAATCTGCCGAGCACGATGCCGTATCACGCGAGTCAGATGTACGCCCGCAACATCTCGACGTTCGTGTCGCACGTCGTGAAGGACGGCGCGCTACGGCTCGACTTCGCGGACGAAATCATTCGGGACACATGCGTGACCCACGCCGGGGAGGTACGGAAGCCATGACCGACTACTGGTCGATGTTGTTCGTCTTCGTGCTCGCGACGTTCATCGGGTTGGGCGTGATCCGCCGGGTCTCCCGGCTGCTGTACACGCCGCTCATGTCGCTCACGAACGCCATCTCGGCCATCGCCGTGGTCGGGTCGATCGTGGTCGCCGGCGCCGACTACCCGTTGACGATCCGCATCCTGGGTGGCGTGGCGTTGTTCGCCTCGATGACGAACATCGTGAGCGGCTTCCTGATCACGGACCGCATGCTGAAGATGTTCAAGAAGCAATGACCCACGCCGTCGCTCAGCTCGCCGCTGTCCTGGCGACCGCGCTGTTCATATTCTCACTGCACTGGATGAATGACCCGAAGACCGCCCGCCGCGGGGTGGCGGCGGGGGTGACGGGCATGCTGGTGGCGGTCGTGGCGACGTGGATCCAGCCGGAAATCATCCACCACGGCTGGGTGGCGCTCGCGATCGTCGCCGGGTTCATCGTGGGCGTGCCATTATCGCTCGTGCCGCTCACCGCGGTGCCTCAGCGGACGGCGCTGTCCCACGCGTTCGGGGGGCTCGCCGCCGGTCTGGTCGGAACCGCCGAGTACTTCCTGGGCCTGACGGAGCACCCCGCGGAGCTTACGGCGTTTCGCATGAGCGCCATCGTGGCCGAAGTCATTCTGGGGTTCCTGACCTTCACGGGGAGCTTGATGGCCGCGGGCAAGCTGCAGGAGGTCAAGTGGATTCCCCAGCGGCCCGTAACGTACCCCGGACAGAACGTCGTCAATATCGGCGTCCTCGTGATCGCCGCGGCCCTGGGCGTGGCCGTGGTCGTGAACCCCACCGCACCGTGGTCGGCCCAGGCGTTCTCCGGCGTGGTCGGGCTGGCCGTGCTGTTCGGGGTGCTGTTCATCATCCCGATCGGCGGCGCGGATATGCCCACGGTCATCTCGATCTTGAACTCGTACGCCGGCCTGTCGGCGGTGGCGATGGGGTTCGTACTCAACAACAAACTGCTCGTGACGGCGGGCGCGCTCGACGGCTCGAGCGGTCTCATTCTCTCGATCATCATGTGCCGGGCGATGAACCGGTCGTTCACCAACGTCCTGTTTGGCGCGTTCGGCACGGTGCAGCAGGCGAAAGCGCTCGGTGAGCAAAAGGCTTGGAAGGAAGAGACGGTGGAGGGCGCGGACCAGCTGCTGGAGCAGGCCCGGCTCGTGGTCGTCATCCCGGGATACGGCATGGCCGTGGCGCAGGCCCAGCACAAGGTGCGGGAGTTGTACGACCAGCTGATCAAGCGGGGGGTCACGGTCAAGTTCGCCATCCATCCGGTCGCGGGGCGGATGCCGGGCCACATGAACGTGCTGCTGGCGGAAGCGAACATTCCCTATACGGCGCTGGTCGAGATGGAGGAGATCAACCCGGAGATGCCGCAGTGCGACGTGGCGCTCGTGATCGGCGCGAACGACGTCGTGAACCCCGCCGCCCGCTACGTCAAGGACAGTCCGATCTATGGCATGCCCATCATCGACGCGGACAAAGCCCGGACGGTCCTCGCGATCAAGCGCAGCAAGAAACCGCAGCGGGCTGCACTAGGCCCGGTCACTTCACCCGCAGACCGCCCTTGATCACGATGTCGACGTGCTGCAGCAGGTCGATGTCGTGCAGCACGTCTCCGCGCACGGCGATCACGTCGGCGTAGCGGCCCGGCGCCAGGGTGCCGAGGTCCTGCTCCTTCTTCAGGAACCGCGCCGGCCAGCGCGTGGCGCCCAGGATCGCCTCCATCGGGGTCGCGCCGAGGCGCACCCACGTCGCCAGCTCCCGCCACGTCGCGTCGGAATGGAAGTTCCCGGGCGTCCCCGCATCGGTCCCGATGAGCATGGTCACTCCGGTCGAGCGGAGCTGCTCGAACTTGTGCGCGAGCGTGGGAATGCGACGGCGCGTCAGCAGGAAGTAGGGCAGGGCGGCATACCCCTGCAGGGAGCGCGTGATGTCGCGCACCACGTCGGCGGGCAGGCCCTCCTGCCACGCGGGATCGTCCAGCCGCTCCGGGAACGAGTCGGCGGTGTACGGGAACAGAAACAGCGGCGCGATCGTGGGGGTCCAGTAGAGCGCCGCGTTGCGCCGCCGCAGACCCTCGAGGATGTCCTCCGGATAGCCGGGCTCGGTGCCGAGTCCCGTGTGCTCGAAGCAATCCACGCCGTACTTGAGTCCGAGGCGGATCTCCGCCTCGCGGTGCGCGTGCGCCACGACCGGGAGGCCGGCTGCGTGCGCCGCCTCCACCACCGCCGCCACCTCCGGCTCCGTCATCTGGTCCTGATCGATGAGCTTGATGACGTCCACCCCGGCCTGGGCGAGTTGTTTGACCTTGGCCCGGGCGTCGTCCGGGCCATTCACGCCCCAGCGGAAGCCGGCTTCGTACGGGGAATAGGGCGCGTGCTGGATGAAGGGGCCGGAGACGAAGAGCCGCGGCCCGGGGATCTCGCCCCGCGCGATCCGCCGCTTCACGGCCATGATGTCCTCGAGCCGGGCGCCCAGGTCGCGCGCCGTCGTCACGCCGGCGAGAAGCAGTTGCTTCGCCGCCGCGGGCATGATCTCCTTCTGGAACCGGCCGCGGTACGTCGTATCCCAATGCTCGTAGTCGCCGTGGCCCACGGTCATCATGTGGACGTGCATGTCGGCGAGCCCCGGGAGCACGCTCATTCCCTCGGTCGAGATCACCCGGACGCCGGTGGGGACGGCGATGTCGGTCTTTCGACCCACCGCGACGATCCGCTCGCCCGCAATGAGCACCACGCCGTTCTCGATCGCCGGTCCCCCGTAGCCGTCGATCACCCGTCCTCCGACGAGGGCGAGCGTGGGTTGCTGCGTCTGGAAGAGGGCGGCACAGCGCAGTGCCAGTAGGGCGTTCATAACGCCTCCAAGGCTTCACCGTAGTCCCGCACCATCCGGTCCACCGAGTACCGCTCGACCGCCCGCCGCCGCGCCGCCGCGCCCAGCGCCGCCCGACGGTCGGAGTCGTGCAACAGGCTGTCCAGCAGGCGCGTGAACGTGTCCGGGTCTTCCGGGGGTGCCAGCACCCCCGCGTCGCCCAGCAGCTCGGGCGTGCCCCCACCAGCCGCGGCGAGGATCGGTCGCCCGCACGCCAGGGCTTCGATCAGCGACAGCGCAAACACCTCGTCAGGACGGGTATGCACCACGCACGTGGCCGCTCCGTACGCGCCGACCAGCTCCGCCGGCTCGAGCTGGCCGAGGAACCGGACGTCCACGCCCAGCCGGTGCGCTTGTGCCCGGAGCGAGTCTTCGAGGACGCCCGAGCCGCACAGCGCGAGCGGCGCGCGCTGGGGCAGCCGCGAAACACTCTCGAGCAGCAGGTCCCAGCGCTTCTCGATCTCCAGCGCTCCGACGCCTACGAGGAGCGGACCGTCCCCCAGGCCGTGCCGCTCCCGAAATGCGCGCCCCAGAGCCCCGGTCTCATCCGGCCGAAAGAGTGCGCAATCTACGCCGTTGGGGATCACGCGGCGCCCTGCGCGGCGCATGAACGATGCCTCCCGTAACGCGCTTTGGGCGAGCTGCTCCGTGAGGAACACGGTCAGGGCCACCCGCCGGAACGCGAGGCGCGTCAGCAGGTCGCGCGGTGGGCGCGGCGTACTGATGCAGTACACGACCCGGAGGGGTCGCCCGAGAGCCGCGGCGGCGGCCAGCCTGATGTCGCGCGCTCGATCCACGACGACGATGTCGGCGGCGAGCCCGTCCCCACCCCGTGACTCCGGGCCGCCGAGCGCCCGCCGCAGCGCTCGCGCGCTGGCGAAGCTCGTATGCGCGACCGGCAGGCGGCGCACGCTCACGCCGCGGGCGCGAAACCCGCTCGCCAGCCGCTCGTACGCGACCAATGCCGTCGTGACGTGCCCGCGGGCCGCCAATCCGCGGCCGAGTTCGGCAAACACCGTGCTCGAGCCACGCCAGAAGCGGCTCGACGTCAGCAACGCGATGCGCAGCCCGCGGGTGGCTATCGGGGGGGGGAGGGCGGGGGGGGAGGCGAGACCGGAGGCCACCGGTTGTTGGTGCGGTCGATGTCCGGGTAGATCCCGCGTGGGTCGACCATGACGCCCGTGACACGTCTGGTCGTGGGCACGCGCGCCGTAAATCGGCTGCCCAGGTTCCACATCTCGATGGGGAGGTCGAGCGTGTCGCCCGTGTCGTCCGCGTAGCGCAGCGCGAGGGTCACCGGGAGGACCATCTGCCCGCGATTCGACAAGTGGACGAGCACCGTGTCGCCGGCTGTGGTCACGGAATCGATCGCTTGATCGAGACGCGCCGTCGTGTACACCCACGCGCGCCAGAACCAATCCAGGTCCCGCCCGGACATGCTCTCCATGGTACGGAAGAAGTCCGCGGGCTGCGGGTGCTTGAACGTCCAGCGACGCACGTACTCCCGTAACGCGCGCTCGAACGTCTCCTTCCCGAGCACCTCGTCCCGCAGCACCGTGAGCATCAACGCCGGCTTCTGATACGCCGTCCACGCGAGGTCGCGCGACTCGACGGGCTTCGTGATCAGCGGTTGTTCGTTGCCGGGTACCGCCGAGATCTGATAATCGGTGAGCAGCTCGCGGCGTACGGTGTCACCGTAGGCGGTCCCCCGGAAGTATCCCTCGGCCGACCCGTAGTCGATGAACGTGTTGAATCCCTCGTCCATCCAGGGGTACCGGCGCTCGTCCGAGCCCACCATCATCGGAAACCATTCGTGGCCGAACTCGTGCGTGAGCACCCAGTACTGGTCCTCTCGCTTCTCGATCGCGGGGACGAACGTGAGCATCGGGTACTCCATGCCCTCGACCAGGCCTTCGACGGTGGTGGCGTGGGGCCACGGATACTTCCCCCACGTCTCGCTGAAATGCTTGATCGTGAACCAGGCCATCTTGTTGGCTTCTTCCCACGGCGTCGCGCCCGGCCGGTACATGGTCTGAATCAGGATGCCGCTCCAGCTCGACGCGTCCCAGCGGTAATCGGGAGACGCGGCCCAGGCGAAGTCCCGCACCCGGGTGGCGGTGATGTGCCAGGTCTTCGAGCCGGCGGGACGCTCTGCGCTGCGCGCGGTGGCCTCCGCCCTCGTCACGATCTGCACGGGCTGGCTGGAGCTCCGGGCTCGCGCCAGCCGGGCGCGCATGGCTGGGGTCCACACCGCGAGCGGGTTTCGCATGGTCCCTGTCGCGGCAACGAGGAACCCCGCCGGCAGCGTGAGCGTGACGTCGAAGTCGCCGTATTCGAGGTAGAACTCCCCGGCGCCGATGTAGGGCAGGGGATTCCATCCGTGTACGTCGTCGTACACGACCATCCGCGGGTACCATTGGCCGATCTCGTACAGCCGGTTTCCGATGCGCCCCATGCGCCCGCCGCCGTATGGCGGCACCGGGAAATGCCAGGCGACGTCGAAGTCGATCGTTCCCCGGGGCGCCAGGGGGCGGGAGGGAGGGAGCTCGACCCGCATCATCGTCCCGTATTCGGTCCGCCGGAGCTCCGCTCCGGCTGCGCGAAATCGCTCGATCGTGATCCCGCCGATGAACCCCTTGCCGGTGAAGTCGAACACGGCACCGCCCGCGAAGTGCAGCGGCGGCTGGTTAAGCGCATAGGTGACGCTGTTCTTGGCGAAGAGGTTCTGCTCGATTTGGACCCACACGAAGGTGAGCGTGTCGGGGGAATGATTCTCGTAATGAATGCGCTCGGTTCCACGGATCACCGAGCTCGCCGTGTCGAGTGTCGCGCGGATCACGTAATCGGCGCGCTGCTGCCAGTAGTCCGGGCCCGGCGCGCCCGACGCGCCGCGCACGCGATTCGGTGCGGGAAGGGGGAGCGCGCGAAAGGGGGAGGAATCGCCGACCTGCGCGTGCAGCGCGAACAGGGTGGCGGTGACGATCTGCAGCAACGACTTACTCTTGAATCACGGTGATCTTAAAGCCGTCGGGATCGCTCACGGCGAACGCCCAGTCGCCCCACGGCGTTTCTGCCGGATCGCGATCGAGCGGCCAGCCCCTTTCCTTGATCCGTGCGGCGATCGTGATGATGTCTTGAACCGTGGCCACCCACAGCCGAAAGCCCGCGCCCTTCGTGCGGTCCGCGCCCTTCGCGAGGTCATCCTGGCCGAGCATGATATCGCAGGTCCCTGCCTTCATCTGGATGCCGCGCACCTTGCCCCCGTCCTCCCAGCGCTGCCCGACGATGAACCCCAGCACGTCGCGATACCACGCCACGCTCTTGTCCAGATCGGTCACCGTGAAGGACGCGGCCATGGACCGGAGCCGCAGCGTCTCCGGCTGCTGGCGCGCGGGACGCGACGCCGGGCGTTTCTTCCTCGTGGACATCCTCGAATCCTCGCTCTCTCGGGAGGGGAGTGTTCCCAAGCGTAGCGTCCCCGAGGCGGTTCCGCCAGATTTCCCGTCCTCACCTGCAGCGGAGTCGAAACGATGCCCACGAGTCAAGCGACGGCGGTCTGGGAAGGGAAGCTGAAAGACGGAAAGGGGACGTTCACCGCCGCGAGCGGCGCGTTCAGCGGTCCCTATACCTTCGCAACGCGCTTCGAAGGGAAGAAGGGAACCAATCCCGAAGAGCTGATAGCTGCCGCGCACGCAGCGTGCCTGAGTATGGCGCTGTCGGCCGGCCTGGAGAAGGCCGGCAAGCCCGCAACGCGGATCGAGACCCAGGCCGCCTGCACCATGGAGATGGTCGACGGGACCCCCACGATCACGCGCATGCAGCTCACGGTGCGGGGGAAGGTGCCCGGCCTCGACGCGGCCGGCTTCCAGAAGGCTGCGGAGGAGGCGAAAGCAGGGTGTCCGGTGTCGCGGGCGCTGAAAGGCATTCCCCAGATCACGCTGGACGCGCGGCTGGGGTGAGCTGGACCGTCTACATGCTACGGTGCCGCGACGGCTCTCTCTATACCGGCATCACCAACGACCTCCCGACGCGTCTCGAGCGGCATCGAGCGGGGACAGCGAGTGCGTACACGCACTCGCGACGCCCCGTGCGGCTGGTTTATCAGGAGCGCCAGCCCGATCGATCGGCGGCGCTGCGACGAGAGGCCGCGCTGCGCCGGCTGTCACGCGCCGCGAAGCTCGCCCTCCTGCGCCGAGTCGAATGAGACTCGAGGCGCGCGACCGTATCGGCCTGGCGGTCGCGTTCGTCATCGCGGGCGGTTGCGTCGCCATGGGACGGTGGCAGCTCGCCCGCCTGCACCAGCGGCGTACCTACAACGCCACCGTCCGGGCCATCCGTGCCCGCGCGCCGCTCAACGTCGCCGGCTCGCTCCCTCTCGACTCCGCGCGTGAGCGCCGCCTCCGCGCCCGCGGCCTGTACGACTACGCGCGCCAGCGGTTCTGGCGGCCACGCAGCTACGAAGGCATCCCGGGTGTAGACCTGATCACGCCGCTGCGGCTCGCGGACGGTGCCGCCGTTCTGGTGGATCGCGGCTGGGCGCCGTCGCCCGACGCGTACCATGTGGACCAGGAGGCCTACCGGGAGAGTGACAGCGCGGAGGTCATGGGGATCGGGTTGGTGGCACCCCGGGGCCGAGGAGATGTCGACCCGAGGGTCCTGCGGGACTCCCTGCCGTACCCGCTCCTGCCCTTTGTGCTGCAGCAGCTTCCGTCCGACCGTCTGACCGTCCGACCGGCCCTCACGCGCTGGCCCGCGCCGGAGCTGACGGATGGGCCCCATCTTTCCTATGCGATCCAGTGGTTCAGCTTTGCCGTGATCGCGGTCGTGGGATCCCTCGCACTCGCTCGAAAACGTGCTGGGGAGGCCGCAGTTACGCACAAATAGGGTGTGCGGGGTACAATTAACGCCCTGTCCTATCTATATTTACTCCCGTTCGCCCGCGGTGTGCATAACTTTGCTCTTAGGACCCGCGGGCCTTTTCTTGTGCCGTTTGAAAGGAGCCCGGTCGAGATGCCTGCAGCTCTCCCCATCAAGGAACCCGTCAGGGTTGGTCAACTGCTCCGGCGCCGGCTGCGGGAGCTCAAGCGGACGCCGCGCGAGCTCGCCGAGGCGGTGCAGGTCTCGGAGGACTACATGGCGGACCTGGTGGCAGGGCGGCGTCGTCCCCCGGCTCCGGGCCGGAGCGATCTGTACGCTCCCATGACCAAGTTCCTGCGGCTCCACCGCAATGACCTGCCGACGTGCGCCCGCGCCGAACGCGCCGCCGCGGTGGCGGCCGGACGGCCCGACCCCGAGGTGTGCCGCCAGGTGTTGGAGCTCTGCTCCGCGGAGCGGCAGCGCGTGCTGCAGCGCCGGTTCGCGCGACCCGGGGGGGAGGGATCGGAACTGGAGCGGGTTATCGTGGGCCGGCTGCTCCAGGTGGCCCAGGGGTTCGTGAATCGCAAGCTCGAGGATGAAGTGGGACTGCGGATGGCAGCGGCCCGGGAGGGCTGCACGTACCTCGAGGCGCGGATGCGGTTGCTCGAGTTCCTCGACGCCGACGCCGTGTCGCTCACGCCGCGGGACTGCGACGAGTTTCTGCGGCCGCGGATCACGTCGTGGGAGATCGAGCTGGAGACCCGGGCGATGCGCATCGTGCTGAAGTGAGCTCCCGCAGGGCCTGAAACACAACCGGCGCCGTCCCCAAGGACGGCGCCGTTCGTTTGTGCGTGGTCTAACGGCAGCTTAGAGCTTCACGACGTTCTGCGCCGCGGGACCCTTCTGGCCTTGCACGACGTCAAACTCAACCCGCTCGCCCTCGGCCAGCGACTTGAAGCCCTGCGCCTGGATCGCGGTGTGGTGAACGAAGCAGTCCTTCTCGCCGTTCTCGGGTGTGATGAAGCCAAACCCCTTCGCGTCGTTGAACCACTTCACGATACCGGTGATACGTGCCATCTGCTGTTACTCCTGACTTAATGTTGTTCGCGACGTCGTGCGGACTTCACCTTGCGGCGTGCCGCTGCCTTATCCTTCCGCCGTCGTAGAGCGCCGGGGCTCTCGTAGAAGCGCTTCCGCTTCATGTCCTGAAACAGGCCGGCTTTGGTGATCTGGCGACGGAACTTCTTCAGCACATACTCCAATCGGTCGCCGTCGCCTACGGTCACTTCCATCCGGTCTCTCCGGTGTGTGAGCCCCAGAAACGAAATGACCCGGGCGGTAGCCCAGGTCCTCGAAACAGTCTCTGGATCGTTATCGCTCGGGCTGGATGATCGCCGGGAAGGCGGGATTTGTCAACACCCTTGCTTGACGGGCGCGCCGGGGGCCCGCACGTTCTACGCCCGTTACCGGCACGCCGTCGGTCTCCCACCCTGGAGTCCCCTGATGCGCAGGTTCCTGACCGCGACGGTCCTCGCCGCCGTCGTTCCCGCGCTGTCCCTGGCCGCACAGCGAGCGGACAGCCTGCCCCTCAAGACGACGCGCACCATCGACTTCACGACCTCGGAAGGGACCTGGATCTCGCTCGATGTGTCGCCCGACGGTCACACCATCGTGTTCGAGCTGCTCGGCGACCTGTATCTGCTGCCGCTGGCGGGAGGCGACGCGCGGCGGATCACTTCGGGGCCCGCGTTCGACTCGCAGCCCCGCTACTCGCCCGACGGCAAGAAGATCGTGTTCCTCTCCGATCGCTCGGGCTCGGAGAACATCTGGATCTGCGACGCCGATGGGTCGCACTCCCGCGCGCTCACCAAGGGCGACAAGAACCTGTACGCCTCGCCCGAGTGGACTCCCGACGGCGATTACATCGTCGCCTCGAAGACCGGGATGCCGATCGGCTCGGTGTACGACATCTGGCTGTACCACAAGGACGGGGGCTCGGGGGTGAGCCTCACGAAAGAGGACAAGGGGCCGGCGCCCGGTCCGCCGGGACGCGGCACGTTGAACAATGGGCTCGGAGCCGCGTTCGGTCCGGACATGCGCTACATGTGGTATGCGCGCCACCGCGGCGGCTTCGGCTACAACCTGAACTTCCCGCTGTGGGAGCTCGCCATCTACGATCGGCAGACGGGGAAGGTGTTCCCGCAGACCGACGTGTACGGGAGCGCGATGCGTCCCGTGCTCTCCCCCGACGGGCACTGGCTGGTGTACGCGACGCGCCGTGACGCGGAGACCGGGCTCAGGCTGCGGGACCTCGTCTCGGGCGACGAGCAGTGGCTCGTCTACCCGGTGCAGCGCGACGATCAGGAGTCGCGGTTCACCCGCGACCTCATGCCGGGATCGTCGTTCACGCCCGACTCCAAGGCGCTGATCGTTTCGTACGGCGGCAAGATCTGGCGGGTGGAGGTCCCCTCCGGACAGGTCAGCGCCATTCCGTTCAAGGCGCATGTCCAACAGGACCTCGGGCCGCTGGTGCGCTTCGAGACGCGCGTGGACACGGGGGACGTGCTCGTGAAGCAGATTCGCGACGCGTCGCCGTCCCCGGACGGTCGCCGGCTCGCGTTCAGCGCGCTCGACAAGGTGTACGTGATGGACGTGCCGCAGGGCGTCCCGCGGCGCCTCACGAGCGACACGGTGCACGAGCAGGTACCGGCCTGGTCCCCCGACGGGCAATGGATCGCGTACGTCACGTGGACCGACCAGGGGGGGTACGTCCAGAAGGTGCGCGCGGACGGTCGTGGCAAGCCGCAGCGGCTCACGCCCGATCCCGCGTTCTACGACCACCCGGCGTGGTCTCCCGACGGCCAGCGGATCGTGGTGATCAAGGGGCCGCGCGCGCCGCGCGTCAGCGAGCTGACCGGGCCGGGATACGAGCTCGCCTGGCTGCCCGCGGCCGGTGGTGCCACCACGCGGGTGACGCCCATCGCCGGAGGCGGGCGGCCCCACTTCAGCCGCGATCCGAACCGCATCTTCCTGTACGAGGCGAACGAAGGGCTCGTCTCGATGCGCTTCGACGGCACCGATCGCCGGGTCCACATCAAGATCACCGGGTTCACCCTCAACGTGCCCGAGGCGCAGCCGTTCCCCGCGGACGAGATCCTCATCGCCCCGGATTCGGGCCGGGTGCTCGCGACCGCGAGCAACTACGTGTACCTCGTCGCGCTCCCCCTGGTGAGCGCGACGCCCCCGACGATCAACGTGGTGGACACGGCCGCCGCGCCCTTCCCCGTGCACCGGCTGACGCGCATCGGTGGCGACTTCATCGGCTGGGCCCCCGACGGCAAGACGGCGTACTGGTCCATCGGCCGCAGCTTCTTCCGGTACATCCCTGTCCTCGGCGACTCGCTCGCCAGGCTGAAAATGCGTACCGACTCGATCCGCGCCGATTCCCTGAAGCAGGCGACCAAGGAGAAGCCAGACTCGGTGGGCAAGGCGCGCGTCGATTCCCTTGCCAAGCTGCCGGCGTACGAGGCCGAGCGCGTGGACGTGACGATCCGGGCGCGCCGCGACGTCCCGCGTGGCTCCGTGGTGCTGCGGGGTGCGCGCATCGTCTCGATGAAGGGCGACGAGGTCATCGAGAAAGGCGACGTCGTGGTGACCGACAACCGGATCCGCTGCGTTGCGGCCACGTGCCCGGCACCCGGAGACGCGCGGGTGGTCGACGTGAGCGGCAAGACCGTCATTCCTGGCTTGATCGACATTCACGCGCACCCCTGGCCGACCTGGGGCATTCACGAAACCGAAGTGTGGAAGTACCTGGCGA
>QHUS01000082.1 GCA_003222035.1 Gemmatimonadota bacterium
ATGGTGGGGACCTATTATGCGGCCCCGGAGCCCGGCGGCGAGCCCTACGTCAAGGTGGGCAGCCGGGTGGCGACGGGGCAGGTCGTGTGCATCATCGAAGCGATGAAGATCATGAACGAGATCGAGTCCGAGGTCGCGGGTGTGGTGCGGGAAGTATTGGTGGAGAACGCGCAGCCCGTGGAGTTCGGACAGCTCCTTTTCCGGGTAGACCCTCATGCCTGAAGCACAAGCCAGCCCATCCACGTTCAACTTCAAGGTGGCCATCACACAGATGGTCCAGCGCAATGCATCGGACCTGCTGCTCAAGGTGGGGCGACCGGCGACGGTGCGGGTCAATGGCGAGCTGGTCGCGCTCGATGCGTCCCCGCTCAAGCCGGAGGAGCTGAAGTCGCTCGCGGAGCAGATCATGACGCCGCGGCAGGTGAAGGAGTTTGCGGAGCACAAGGAGGCGGACTTCGCGATCGGCGTGCCGGGGGTGGGGCGGTTCCGGACCAACGTGTACCAGCAGCGGGGCACCGTGGCATTCGCGTTCCGGGCGATTCCTTATGAAGTCAAGACGATCCGTGACCTCAACCTGCCGGGGGTGCTCGAGGAACTCGGGCTGCGGCCGCGCGGGCTGGTGCTCGTCACCGGGGTGACCGGGTCGGGGAAGTCGACCGCGCTCGCGGCGATGATCAATCACATCAACACCAACCGCCGGGTCAATATCATCACGATCGAAGACCCGATCGAGTTCCTGCACCGCGACAATCTGTCCAACATCTCGCAGCGCGAAGTCGGGAACGACACGCTGTCGTTCAACGCGGCGCTGCGGCACGTGCTGCGGCAGGCGCCCGACGTGATCCTGATCGGTGAGATCCGGGACATGGAGACGCTCGACACTGCGCTCAAGGCGGCCGACACCGGGCACCTGGTGTTTTCGACCCTGCATACCACGGACGCGACGCAGACAATCAATCGCGTGATCTCGTTCTTCCCGCCGCATCAGCACGACGAGGTTCGGCACCTTCTGTCGACGGCGCTGCAGGCGATCGTCTCGCTGCGCCTCGTGCCGCGCAAGGACGGCAAGGGACGCGTGCCGGCAGCGGAGGTGTTGATCAACACGGCGGCGGTCCAGGAGAACATGCGCGACCTGTCGAAGTCCCTCAGCATTCCGGACCTCATCGCCAAAGGCTCCATCCAGTACGGTATGCAGAGCTTCGACCAGTCGCTGCTGTACTGGTATCAGCAGGGCGCGATCAGCTACGAGAGCGCGATCTTCTACGCCACCAACCCCAGCGAGTTCGCGCTGAAGGTGTCGGGCGTGGACTCGGGCGAGAGTCAGTCGTTCGGGGGTGCCACGACCGCGGCCGGGCTGCGCGGCGACATAACGCCGTAATGTTCAAGAAGGTGCTGATCGCGAACCGCGGGGAAATCGCCCTGCGGGTGATCCGTGCGTGCAAGGAGTTGGCCATCTCGACGGTCGCCGTCTACTCGGAGGCGGACCGGGACAGCCTGCACACGCGGTTCGCGGACGACGACGTGTGCATCGGCCGGGCGCCTTCACGCGACAGCTACCTGAACATCCCGCGGATCATCGCCGCCGCGGAGATCACCGGGGCGGACGCCATTCATCCGGGCTATGGCTTCCTCGCCGAGAACGCGGAATTCGCCGACATCGTGCGGACGTCGAACATCACGTTCGTCGGGCCGTCCGGCGACCAGATCCGGCAGATGGGCGACAAGGCGGCGGCGCGCAACCTCGCCCAGAAACTGAAGGTCCCCACCGTGCCCGGGTCCCCCGGACCGGTGGAAGACGCCGACGGGGGGCTGAAGATCGCCCAGAAGATCGGCTTCCCGGTGATCATCAAGGCGGCAGCGGGCGGGGGTGGGAAGGGGATGCGGGTGGCGCAGGACGAGGAGGCGTTCTCCCAGGCGTTCTCTCTAGCGAAACAAGAGGCGCTGGCCGCGTTCGGCTCGGACGAAGTGTACCTCGAGAAGTACCTCGCCCGGCCACGGCACATCGAGATTCAGATCATGGGCGACATGCACGGACGCGTCATGCACCTGTGCGAGCGCGACTGCTCGGTCCAGCGGCGCCACCAGAAGCTCATCGAGGAAGCGCCCAGTCCCGTCGTGGACGCGACCCTGCGCCAGGACATCGGCGACGCCGCCGTGCGGCTCGCCAGCGCCATCGGCTACGTGGGCGCCGGGACGATCGAGTTCCTGCTCGATGAAGACGGCTCGTTCTATTTCATGGAGATGAACACCCGCATTCAGGTGGAGCACCCGGTCACCGAGATGTGCACCAACTTCGACCTGGTGAAGGAGCAGATTCGCGTGGCGGCGGGCGAGCCCTTGTCGTTCGTGATGAACGGGAACCGGCTGCGCGGCCACGCGATCGAGTGCCGGGTGAACGCGGAAGACCCGTCCCGCAACTTTCAGCCGAGCCCCGGGACCATCACCGTGTACCACCCACCGGGCGGTCCCGGCGTGCGGGTCGACACCCACATCTACGCGGGGTACACGGTGCCGCCGTACTACGACTCGCTGCTCGCGAAGCTGATCGTGCACGGCAACAGCCGTGCGGAAGCGCTCGCCCGCATGCGGCAGGCGCTGGATTCGTTTATTATTGAAGGCGTGACCACGACCATCCCCTTCCTCAGTCGGGTCATGCGCCACGCCGACTTCGTGGCCGGCACGGTGGACACGAAGTTTCTCGAACGCGAGCCCCAGCTGCTTCAGCCGCCCCCCCCTTCCAAAGCATGAAGATCGACGTCCACTACACGCCGCTCGGCCTCGCAACAGGGGATCTCACTGGCCGGGGCGTGGTCGTGATCGACGCCTTGCGGGCGACGACCACAGTCGTCACGGCCATCGCGAACGGGGCCAAAGCCGTGATTCCGGCGGCGACCTCGGAGGAAGCCGTCCGCCTCGCGTCGAACCTCGAAAAGGACGGCGTGGTGCTCGCGGGCGAACGCAAGAGCGTCAAGATCGCCGGCTTCGCGCTCGGGAACTCGCCGCGGGAGATGACGCCCGCCGCCGTCGCGGGGAAAACGATCGTGCTCGCGACGACCAACGGCACCCCTGCGCTCGTATCGACGCAGGGCGGCGACCCCGTGCTCGTAGGCGCTCCGGCGAACTTCAAAGCGCTGGCGGAGCGGGCGCGGGCACTCCTGGCGGAGCGCGGCGACCTCGCGATCGTGTGCGGCGGGCGGGAGAAGCAGTTCGCCCTCGAAGACGCCTACACCGCCGGGCGTTTGGTCAAAGCGATTCGCAAGGGGATCCGCAAGCTCGAGCTCAACGACGCCGCCCGCGGTGCCCTCGCGCTCGTCGACGAGTTCGACGACTGGGCGGAAGCGCTCAAGGCCTCCGAGGCGGCACGCCAGCTCGCCGACGCGGACCTCGCGGAGGACGTGGAGTTCGCCGCGCGGCCGGACCGCTTCGGCGTCGTTCCCGTCTACGCGGACCGGCGCATCACATGAACCGCAAGGCGCGCCAGGAGCTGATCGGCATCGGCGCCCTCGTGATCGGGCTGTTCCTCGGACTCACCCTGCTGCGGCTCTCCCTCACGGGGAGTTGGGGCGAGCAGCTCGGCTCGCGGTTGTGGCGCCTGCTGGGCGCGGGGTCGCTGCTGCTGCCCGTCCTCGGGATCGGCTGGGCCCTCGCGGCGTTCGAGCGACTCGGGAGCCTGTCCCCCGCCCGGGCGGCGGCGCTCGGCGCCGGACTGGTCGCCCTGCTCCCGTACGGGATCGGTACGGTCACGGGCGCACGCTTCCCGGCGGAGTACGCGGCCTGGAGCCACACGCAAAAGCTCGTCGGCCTGGTGCCGGCGCTGCTGGCCCACGGCGTCCACCAGGTGGTCGGGACCGCGGGGGGAGTGCTCGTCGGCCTGTTCGCACTTTCGGCGCTCGGTTTGCTCACGGTCGGGTGGCATCCGCTGGTCGTGCTGCGAACCCGGGAAACGGGAATCGGGAAACGCGAAACGGCAAAGCCGCCAAAGCAGAAGGGCGCGGTCAAGGACGCGCCACCGGTGCAGCCCGACACTACGATTCTCGTTTCCCGTTTCCCGAAAGACCGGAAACAGAAGAGTCCCCCAGCGCCCAAGCCGGTGATGGTGCCTGAGGGTGTACTGATCCCCCCCATCCATCTCCTGACCGCCGCGCCCGTCGATGACGGGGATGGCGGACTGGTCCAGATCGAGCAGATGGGCCAGAAGCTGATCGAAACGCTGCAGACGTTCCGGGTCGAAGGCTCCATCGCCGGACGGACGGTGGGGCCCGTGGTGACGCAGTACGAAGTGGCACCGGGGCCGGGTGTGAAGGTGGGCCGGATCGCTTCCCTCGCCGACGACCTGGCACTGGCCATGCGCGCGCCGTCGCTGCGCATCGTCGCGCCGATCCCCGGGAAGGCCGCCGTCGGCATCGAGGTCCCGAACCCGATGCCCCGGATGGTGCACGTCCGCGAGCTGATCGAGGGCGCCGAGTACCATCGCGCGACTCGCGTCCTCCCCGTCGCCCTCGGCAAGAACCTCGAGGGGGACCCGGTGGTCGCCGATCTCGCCCGGATGCCGCATCTCCTCATCGCGGGGGTCACGGGCTCCGGAAAGTCGGTATGCATCAACACCATCATTACCAGCCTGATCTACACGCACCCGCCGGACAAGCTCAAACTGTTGATGATCGATCCCAAGATGGTCGAGCTGTCGATGTACGCGGCGCTGCCCCACCTCGGCCTGCCGGTGGTGACGAACCATCACAAGGCGGCGAGCGTCCTCAAGTGGGCCGGGTGGGAGATGGAGCGGCGGTACCGCCTGCTGCACGCGAACCACGCGCGCAACGTCGTGGACTTCAATAGGAAGGTGGAAGAGAAGAAGCCGCTCAAGGGGCCCCGGGAGACGCTCGCTACCCAGACCGGCATTCAGAAGGAGCTGCCGCTGGACGGCGAGTATACGGATGGGGTGCTTCCCTACATCGTGCTGATCGTGGACGAGCTCGCCGACCTGATGCTCACCGTGCAGGGGGAAATCGAAACGCCTCTTGCCACGCTGGCCCAGAAGGCCCGAGCCATCGGGATCCACCTGGTGCTCGCGACCCAGCGTCCCTCGGTGAACGTCATCACCGGACTCATCAAGGCCAATTTCCCCTGCCGCATCGCGTTCCGCGTGTCCGCCAAGGTCGACAGCCGCACGATTCTCGATCAGAACGGAGCCGAAACCCTGCTGGGCAACGGGGACATGCTGTTCCTTCCCCCGGGCAAGAGCGAGCTGCTCCGGGTCCAAGGGGCATTCATCTCGACCGACGAGACCGAGCGGCTCATGGAGTGGTACAAGGTGCATGCCGCAAAGGCGGCGGCCGCCACGGGCACGAGCATCGACGAGCAGGTGGCGGCGCTGGAAGAAGCGGAGAAAGCGGGGGAAGACGGAAGCGGCAAGGGCGAGGAGGGCACTCCGGGGGAGCGCGATACGCTGTTCCGGCAGGCCGCGGAAGTGTGCATCCAGAACCAGCTGGGCTCGACGTCGCTGCTGCAGCGCCGCATGAGCATCGGGTACGGTCGCGCGGCGAGGATCGTCGATCAGTTGGAGCTGGCGGGGATCCTCGGGCCGGCGAATGGTTCCAAACCCCGGGACGTGCTGGTGGGATTGGAGGAGCTGGATGAGATTTGTGGGAGCGACTGAACGCGGAAGGGCGAACGCGGAACGCGGAACAACAGTGGGAGATCGCTCGGTGCGCTGACGCTCAGATTTCTGTTCCGCGTTCCGACTTCCGCGTTCCGCGTTGATAGGGCACCGTCGGCATAGTTTCGGTTACGTTGTGCGCCGGCGCGTCGTTAGGTTGCGCTGGTGAAAAGCGGCCTGCGTACCGATCCCTCGCAGTGGACCGATGAGCGCCAGCGGCGCGGGGTAGCCGGTGAAGAGCAGGCCATCCGGTACCTGTTGTCCCGCGGGTGCACGGTCGTGGCGCACCGGTTTCGGGTGGGCCACACGGAGATCGATCTCGTCACACGGCAGGGCGACCTGGTGACGTTTGTCGAGGTGAAGACGCGGCGGGGGAAGGCGTTCGGGAGCCCGCTCGAAGCGGTGACGGGGGCGAAGCGGCGCGAGCTGGTGAAGGCCGCCCGGGTATGGGTGGACCGGTTCGGCAAGCCCGCCGACATCTACAGGTTCGATTGTATCGCGATCATGGACGGCAAGCTCGAGCACGTGGCCGACGCGTTCCGCCCGGGGTGGCGTTAGCCCGGGCTTCGGTATATATTCGGGCCTCACTAGAGCGAGGCTCCCAACCCATGTCGAGGACACTCATGGCGGCGGACAAGGAAGTCCCGCAGCTCTCGGACGAGCGGAAGAAGGCCCTGAATCTCGCCATCACGCAGATCGAGAAGACCTGCGGCAAGGGCGCGATCATGCGCATGGGGGCCGACGCGCCCCGGGTACGGGTGGAGGTGATCCCGACGGGCGCGATCAATCTCGACGCCGCGATCGGCATTGGCGGGATTCCGCGGGGCCGGGTAACGGAGATCTTCGGCCCCGAATCGAGCGGCAAGACCACGCTGGCGCTGCACATCGTCGCGAACGCACAGCGGCAGGGTGGTGCGGCCGCCTATATCGACGCCGAGCACGCGCTCGACGTGGAATACGCCAAGAAGCTGGGGGTGGACATCGACAACCTGCTCGTCTCGCAGCCGGACACGGGGGAGCAGGGACTCGAGATCACGGAGATCCTGGTGCGGTCCGGCGCGGTGGACGTGGTGGTGGTCGATTCCGTGGCAGCCCTCGTCCCCAAGGCGGAGATCGAGGGTGACATGGGGGACTCGCTGCCGGGTCTGCAGGCACGATTGATGAGCCAGGCGCTGCGGAAGCTGGCGGGAGCGATCAACCGGTCGCGCACGGCCGTGGTGTTCATCAATCAGCTGCGGGAGAAGATCGGGATCATGTTCGGGAATCCCGAGACGACCACGGGAGGCCGGGCCCTCAAGTTCTACGCGTCGGTACGCCTCGACGTGCGCCGGATCGCCCCGGTCAAGGAGCGGGAGGTTGTGATTGGGAACCACGTGCGGGTCAAGGTCGTGAAAAACAAGGTAGCTCCGCCGTTCCGCCAGGCCGAGTTCGACATCATGTTCGACGAAGGGATCAGCCACGAGTCGCTGCTCGTGGACATCGCGGCGGAGGCGGGCATCATCGAGAAATCGGGCGCGTGGTACGCCTACGGCAAGGAGCGGATCGGTCAGGGCCGCGAGAACGCCAAGCTCTATCTCAAGGACCACGCCGAGCTCGCGCTCGAGGTCGAAGCGAAGGTGAAAGAACACCTTGGCGTCAAACCGGCCGTGGTGGCGGCCGACGAGGAGGCCTCGACGCCCGAGGAGTGAGTGCCGACCCTCACCGGTCTCGCCCCCGATCCACGCCAGCTGGGCTATCGCCTGGTCGAGGTGGACCGGGGGCGATTCGCTTCGTTGCCCCTCACGGCTCTCGAGCCGTTAGGGCTCGCGGTGGGTGCCGCGCTGGAGCCCGCGGCGCTGAACCGGCTGCGTGACCTCGCGGATGTCGAGGCGGCCCACCGCGCAGCGATCCGGGCGCTCGCGCGGCGGGCGTATGCGCGGGGGGATCTGCGCCGGCGCCTGGTCAAGCGGCAACATCCGCCGGCAGCGGTCGACGCGGCCCTGGAGCGGCTGATGAGTGGCGGCCTGCTCGACGATGGCCGGTTCGCCGAGCAATACGCGGCGCTGCGGGCCACCCGCGGGAAGGGTCCGGCGCGGCTGCTGCGGGATCTGCTGGCGCAGGGGGTGGAGCAGCGGACCGCGGAACAGGCGGTCCAGCGCGCGCTCGACGAGGAAGGCATCGACCCGCGAGTCGAGGCGCGCGCCATCGCGACGAAGCGCGCCCGGCAGCTGGCCGGAGTGCCGCCGCCGATACGCAAGCGACGTCTCATGGCGTTCCTGCTGCGTCGAGGCTACACCGGGGCGCAGGTGAGAGCGCTGGTCGAGGAGCTATGTCGCTAGCGGCCGCGGGAACTCATCGCGGAGCCGCGCGGGTAATAGACGATCGCCATGCCATTCGCGCGGAAGAGCCGCTGTGTCGCCGCACCGACGATCGCCTTGGTGGTCGCCCTGGCGTCGGGCTGCGATCACGGTACGTCTGGGACCGGGCCCCCGCCGCCCGGCGGCGCCCAGTTCACCCACGTGTTCCTCGTGACCGAGGAGAACACCGACTACGCAGACGTGATCGGCAACTCCTCCATGCCGTATCTCAACGGCCTGGCACAGCAGTACGGGCTGGCGACGCAGTACTACGCCAATACCCACCCGTCGATCGGGAACTACTTCGAGCTGTCGACCGGCCAGATCATCACGAACAACGACG
>QHUS01000063.1 GCA_003222035.1 Gemmatimonadota bacterium
CCCGGCCATCCTATCAGGGGCGGTGCCCTTGTCCCTCGAGTCCGCAACCAATCGACACCGGATCCCGTAAAGAGCGCGTATCCTCTCTCACCCACCTGAGCGGAGCCGTCTAAGATGAAGCGCCGCAGAGTGTTCGCCATCGCCAGCGCGGTCGCCGTTCTCGGCCTCGGCGCCTTGGCGGCCGCCGGTAAGCTCGGCGACAAGAAGGGCAACGAGCCGAAGACAGTCAAAGTGACTCGCGGCTCTCTGGTCGATAAGGCAATCGCCGTCGGCACGATCGAGCCCCGGGTCGAGGTGAGCGTCAAGTCGACTCTGGGTGGAGTGGTACGGCGACGGTTCGCCGAAGTCGGTGACTTCGTCAAGACGGGCCAGCCGCTGCTGGAAATCTCCCCCAACCCCACCCCGCTCGAGATGCTCGAGTTGCGACGCAACGCGGAGCTCCGCGAGATCGAGCTCAAGAATGTTGAGCGCGAACTGGCCCGCCAGCAGGAACTGCATGATCGAAACATGATCTCCGCCGCCGACTTCGAGGGTACCGAGCGGCAGGTGGACGAGGCGCGCACGCAAGCTTCCCTGGCGCGGGAGCGCCTCGCGCTCCAAGAGGGCGGCAAGGTGCAGGCCGGCGATAAGCAGATCGAGACCTTCGTCCGTGCCCCGATCGACGGCTACGTCCTCGAAGATTCCATCGAGATCGGCGATCCCGTGGTACCCCTGACGCCGTACCAGCAGGGGACGGTGTTGATGCGCATGGCGGCGATGCGGGACCTGATCTTCCGGGGAACCGTGGACGAAATCGACGTTGGCCGGCTGCAGGAAGGCATGCCCGTGACGCTGAAGATCGGCGCCCTGCCCGGCGCGAGCGTGAAGGGCCAGCTCGCGAAAATCTGGCTCAAGGCGCACAAACAGGAGGAGGCGACGGTCTTCCCGATCGAGATCGCCTTGACGGAGGTGGCGGGCGCCAAGCTGCGCGCCGGTTATTCGGCCAATGCGGAGGTCATCATCGCCCGACGCGACAGTGTCTTGTACATCCCCGAGCGGCTGGTCACGCATCGCAACGACTCGAGCTTCGTGACGGTCCGGACCGACGCCGGCAAGCCCGAAGAGCGCCTCATCAAGACCGGCCTCTCCGACGCCATCAACATCGAGGTGCTGGAGGGCTTGAAGGAGGGTGAGTTGCTGGTCGAGCCACCGCCACGCGAGATCACCTGACGTGTGGCGTGAATTCGTCGCCGACCTGCGCGCCCAGAAGCTCCGCACCTCGCTGACCGTCCTGGGAATCGCCTGGGGCACGGTGGCGGTGGTGGTCCTGCTGGCTTTCGGTGTCGGGCTGGAGCGCCAGACCCGGAAGCGCTTTCACGGCCTGGGCGACCGGATCGTCATCCTGTTCGGCGGGCGGACCACGAAGCCGTTCGAGGGCTTCCCCGACGGCCGCCCGATCCGTCTCCTGCCGGACGACGTGCCGACGATCGCTCAGGAAGTTACGGAAATCCAGTACATCAGCCCGGAGTTCATCACCCGGAGCGCCCGCGTCCGGCGGGGTGTGAAGGCCGCCTCTCCCGCCATCACCGGAATCGTCCCCGCCTACGGGGTGATGCGCAACATCATCGCCCAAGCCGGGGGCCGCTTCATCAACGATCGGGACGTCGCCGAACGGCGCCGGGTGGCGGTGCTGGGCGACGAGCTGGCCACACTGCTGTTCGGCCACGACTCGGCCGTCGGGCGACAGATCTTCCTGGGCGACACGCCCTTCACGATCGTGGGCGTCATGCGCCCCAAGCTCCAGAACTCGTCCTATCAGCAGCGGGACAAGGATCGGATCTTCATTCCGGCGACGACGCACTACGCCCTGTTCGGCAATCGCTTCTTGAACAACATCGTCTACCGCGCCAAATCCGCCGAGCTCACGAAGGTCGCCGAGCGGCACGTGTACGAGACGCTGGGGCGGAAGGACAAATTCGATCCGACGGACAAGGACGCGCTGGGTTTCTGGGACACGAGCGAATGGGAAACGCGATTCGGCCAGATGTTCGTCGCGTTCAACGCGTTTTTCGCGATCGTCGGAAGCTTCACGCTGCTGGTGGGCGGCATCGGCGTCGCGAACATCATGTACATCGTGGTGCGGGAGCGCACGCGGGAAATCGGGATCCGCCGCGCCGTGGGCGCCAGCCGGACCGACATCCTGCGCCAGTTCCTCGCCGAGGCACTCATGATCGTGCTGATGGGGGCGACGCTCGGCTTCCTGCTCTCGGTGGGCCTCGTCGCGGCGCTGGGTGGCTTGCCGATCCGGGAGTTCGTCGGCGCGCCGACCATCTCCCCGAGCGTCCTGGTGGCGACGCTGGCCCTCCTGGCGATGGTCGCGTTCGCGGCCGGCCTGATGCCGGCCAGACGCGCGGCGGCGCTCGATCCGGTGGACGCGCTGAGAAGCTAGCATGCTCTTCATCCTGCTCCAGGACTTCATCGGCGACCTGAAGGCGCAGCGTACGCGCGCGTTCCTCACCTTCTTCGCGGTGGCCTGGGGAACGCTCGCGGTCGTGTTGCTGCTGGCGTTCGGAGAGGGTCTGAAGCGTACGATCCGTGACGGCCTGCTGGGCGCAGGCGAGCGGATCTTCATGGTCTACGGCGGCGAGACCAGCACATCCTTCGCGGGGTTGGCGCAGGGCCGCCGAATCCGCCTGGTGGAGGAAGATCTGGACCTGATCAGAAACGCGATCCCGGACGTCGACCACGGCAGCGTGTCCTACGGACGATGGGGCACCTCGTACCAGGTGGGACGGACGCGCACCAACGCATTCCTCGAGGGCGTCGGTCCCGAGCACGAAACGATGCGGCACATGGAGCCCGCGCCCGGCGGGCGTTTCATCAGCGCCGCCGACGTCGCGCAGAAACGGCGCGTGCTGTTCCTCGGGAACGAGCTGGCGGCGCGGATCTTCGGCAAGGGCGTCGATCCGATCGGGAAGACCGTCGTCATCGATGGACTGCCGTTCATCGTCGTCGGGGTGCTGCAGAAGAAATTCCAGGACTCGAGCAACAACGGGCCCGACGCGGACCGTGGAGTCATTCCCTATTCCACGTTCCACACGATCTACGGAAATCGGTGGGTGAACCACCTCATCGTGCAGCCGCGGGACGCGTCCCGGGGCCCCATCGTGAAGGCGGAGCTATACCGCGTGCTGGGCCGGAAGTACCGCTTCGACCCCCAGGATCAGCGGGCGCTGGGCATGTGGGACTTCATCGAGAGCGAGAGGGAGAACCTCGCCGTCGGCCTCGGGATCCAGATCTTCTTGGGGCTCGTCGGCGCCTTCACGCTGCTCATCGCGGGCGTCGGCGTCGCAAACATCATGTACGTCGTCGTGAAGGAGCGCACCCAGGAGATCGGCATCAAGCTGGCACTCGGGGCCCGACGGTGGCACATCATGGCGCAGTTTCTCTTCGAGGCGATGACGATCGCCGTGTCCGGCGGGCTGGTGGGCCTGGCGGTCGCGACGCTCATCGTGTTCGGGGTCGACGCCATTCCCACGGAAGGAAACCCGGCGATGCAATACATTCTGAATCCGAAGCTGTCGTGGCCCATCGCGCTCACCTGCGTGGCCATCCTGATCGGCGTGGGACTATTGGCGGGCATCCTGCCGGCGCGGCGCGCGGCCGCGGTGGATCCGGTGGAGTCGTTGCGGTATGAATGACAGATGCCCGGACACCTGCCGCTCAGTCCCCGAAATTCACCAACCTGACGAACTGGATGTCCGGCACCCTGCCCAGCTCATCGAGCACGCCATTGGTAAGGGGCTGGTCGACCGTGATCGCCGCCAGCGCGTCATGGCCCGGGAAGGAGACCCGGGCCTGGTGGTAGCTGCCGATGTTGATTCCAGCGCCCCCGAGCAGGGTGCCAACGCGGCCGATGACACCGGGAACGTCGCGGTTGCGAACCACCAGCATCCAGCCTTCGGGCGCCACGTCGACGTGATAGTCGTCGATCCGGATGACGCGGCCGTGCTCGTTGCCCATCACGGTGCCGGCGACGCGTGCCCGGCCGCGAGCGGCTTCGAGCGTGACACCGATCGTGGTCTCGAAGCCAGGCTCGGGCGTCCCGGTGCGGCGCGCGTGACGGATGCCCCGCTCTTCGGCGATTAGCAGCGCGTTCACGAGGCTTACCGGCTCGACGCTCATTGCCGAGAGCAAGCCCTCGATTGCAGCCATCAGCACGGGACGCGGCGCCGCTTCGTCCTTCCCCCCGTAATCGACCTCCACGGCGCTGACCGGGCCATCCACGAGCGCCAGCGCCAGCCGACCCAGGCGGCGGGCCATGTCGAGCAAGGGACCGAGCCGCCGCAGCAGGTCACCGGAAATACCCGGCACGTTGATGGCAAACGAGAGATCGCCGACCAGCAGGGCGTCCCGGACGGCGCCGCAGATCTCGACACTCACGCGCTCCTGGGCCTCGGCGGTCGAGGCCGCGAGGTGGGGCGTGAGGATCACCCGCTCGAGCGTGCGGAGCGGCGCGTCGGCCGGCAGTGGCTCGACGGCGAACACGTCGATGGCGGCACCGCCGATGCGCTTCTCGCGGAGCGCGTCGGCCAGAGCGGCTTCGTCGACGAGCTCGCCGCGGGCCGTATTCACGAGTACCGCCGTGGGCTTCATGAGCTTGAGCCGCTCGGCGTTGATGAGGTGATGGGTCTGCTCGGTGTGCGCGACATGGAGCGTAACCACGTCGGCCTGGCCGAGCAGCTGATCGAGGGGAAGCAGCTTGAGCTGCAGCTCGGCGGCGCGTTCGGGCGAGAGATACGGATCGTGCCCGACCACCTGCATGCCGAACGCCCGCGCCAGCTGGGCCACGTGCCCGCCGATGCGCCCGAGCCCCACGATCCCGATCGTCTTGCCGCGCAGCTCGGTGCCCTCGAACCGCTTGCGATCCCACTCGCCGCGGCGCATCGCCTCGGCAGCCCAGGGGATGTGGCGGGCCAAGCTGAGCAACAGCCCCATGGCGTGCTCGGCGGCGCTGACGGTATTGGCGCCCGGCGTGTTCATGACCGCGATGCCGCGGCGCGTGGCCGCGTGCACGTCGATGTTGTCGACGCCCGTCCCGGCGCGGGCGATCACGCGCAGGTTGGGGCCGCGCGTGAGCAGGTCGGCCGTCACGCGCGTTTCGCTCCGCACGATGAGCGCGTGCGCGCCCGCCAGCGCGCGCTCCAGCTCTTCGCGGGGCTTTCCGGCGCAGTTCGCGATCTCGATTTCCGGCGTCGCGCCGAGCAGTTTGAGACCAGTTTCCGCCACGCGGTCGGCGACGGCCACGCGGTAGGTCACGCCACGAGCCCGTCCAGCAAGGCGAGCAGCTCGTCCAGCGCCGCGACGGTGTGATCGCCCATGTGCCCGATGCGGATCGTGGACTCCTTCAGAGGTCCGTACCCGGACCCGATCGTCCACCCCGCCTGCTTCAGCGCCCCCACGATCTGTTTCGCACCCTTGCCCTGCGGCAGCTTGAGGCACGACACGGTCCAGCTGCGGCGCCCCTCGCGCGGCAGATAGGCGACGCCACGACGTTCGGCCCAGTCCTCGACGTGGCGACGCATCGCGTCGTGGCGAGCCCAGCGCTCTTCCACGCCGCCCTCCCGCTCGATGCGACCGAGTTGGGCTTCCAGCGCGAACAACAGGGGGATCGCCGGCGTGTTGGTCGGCTGGTGCTTCGTGGTGGCGTCGAGGAAGCTCACCAGATCGAAATACAGCCCCCGCGCGGGGAGCGTCCGGGCACGCTCGAGCATGCGCTCGGAGGCGACGCCCAGCGCCAGGCCGGGCGGCAGCGCCAGCGCTTTCTGCGAGCCCGTGAGGGCGAAGTCGAGCTGCCAGCGGTCGGTCTCGACGGGCGACCCGGCGAGGGACGTCACGGCGTCCACCAGCAGCAGCACGTCGTCGAATTCCCGGACGACCGTGGCCAGGGTCTCGACGTCCTGCAGCACTCCGGTGGACGTTTCCGAGTGGACCACGGTTACGGAGTCGACGGGCGTACGCCGGAGCGTGTCTCGCAGCATATCGGGCTCGACCGCGCACCCCAGCGGCACATCGAGTCGGATGCACTCCTTCCCGCACGCGCGGACCAGGTTCGCGAACCGCTCGCTGAACGAGCCGTTGACAATCGACAGGGCGCGGTGGCGGACGCCGTTCCGGACCGCCATCTCCATGAAGCCGGTGGCCGACGTGGTGCCGACCAGCACGGGACGCGCGGTCCGGAACAGCCGCCCGAGCGGTGCTTCAAAGCCGGCCAGCAGCAGCTCCATGGCTCCGGAACGATGACCAATCATGGGCCGCTGCATCGCGGCCATGACTTCGGGATGGACGTCCGTGGGACCGGGTAGAAAGAACCGCCCGAATGCGGGCGGCGCGGGTGCGGCGCGGGCGGTCATGCGCCGGCGCGGGCGAGATCTGCGACGAGCCCCTCCTCCACGACTTCCTTGGTTTTCACGAGACGAACTCCCTCGTCGCCCCAATCCTTGAGCAACTGGTCCGAGACGTCTTTGTCGATCCCGCGCACCGCGTCCGTCACCACGAACAGCCGGGTATGGGGACGGCGCTCGAGCAGGCCCTCGACGGCCGCCTTGTCGCACACATCGGTCGCCACCCCGTACAGCACTATGTCGTCCGGGTTCAGCACATCGAGGACGGCGGGCACGTTCTCGTTCGTAAACACGTCGAAACGATGCTTGTGGAACAGGATATCCCCCTTATGCGCCCGCAACCGGTCGGCCAGCACAGGGCGGTCGACCCTCGCGGGCTCGATGACGAGTGGATCCCGCAGCGCCGTCTCGGGGATCTTCTTCTGACCTGCCGTTCCTCGCATGCAGTGAGGCGGGAAAGTGCTTCGCCAGTCGGGCGTCTCCGAGATCTCGGGATGGCTCGCTACGTGGTCGTCGGCGCTCGCCACAACGCAAATGGCGTGCCCGTGGGCGTAGTCGGAGAGGCGCTTCAAGTTGGGGATAATTCGCTCCGCCTCGGGCACGTACAGCTTCCCGTCGGCGTGCATGAAGTCGTATTGGGTATCGACATCCCAGAAAATGACCCGGCCCATCTGCCTTCCTCGTAGAACCCTAACGTCCGGGAATTTCCTTGGGACGACGGGAGGGTGTCAACGTCCGTTCTACAACCTCAACACTACTGCCACTTCGTCGCAACAGCTTTGTCGAGGGCACCGTGCGCAGTCCGCCCATACCTTGAGCGGGAAGTGCTCCCGCTCCGCGGGCCCAAAGCCGAGCTTCAAGAAGAACGCCGGCTTACGCGTAAGCGCGAGCACTTCGGCGAGCCCAAAGCCACGCGCGTCGGCAATCAGGGTCTCTAGCAGGGCCCGACCGATGCCCGACCCCTGCCAATCCCCGCGAACCGCGACTCCCGCGACCTCCGCCAGATCCCGGGAGTAGATCTTGAGCGAGCCGCATCCGACCAGATCCACGCCCGCCTCTGCGACGACATACTCCTTGATGTGCCGGCAGAGATCGTAGTTGCTGCGCGGCAGGAGGTCGCCGGTTGCCACGTAAGGCGCCATGAGCGCTTCGAGACTGGGAACATCGGCGAGCATCGCTCCCCTGATCGCCACACCAGGGAGAGGGGAGAGTGAAGAGGTTCGCTCCGTGCTCGGGAGAGTCCCTTTCCCTTCTCCCTTCTCCCCGTGGAGGATGGGAAGGGCGGTCACGCGAGCACGTCCTCCAAGATCGCGACCCCGCGTTCCAGCTCCGCTTCCGTGATCACCAGCGGTGGCAGCAGGCGGATCACCTGCGGCCCGGCGGTGACGACGAGCAGGCCGCGCTCTCGCGCCGCCGAGACGAAGGGTGTGGCCGGCTCGGTTAGCTCGATGCCCCACATCAAGCCGCGCCCCCGCACATCGGCCACGCGTTTCGTTGCGGTCGCGAGCCGGGCGAGCCGGGCCTCGAGCCATTCGGCCTTGCGGCGCACGGCGGCGAGGAACGCCGGGTCGGCAATGGTGCGCACAACGTCGAGCGCCACGCCGGCGACCAGCGGCCCGCCACCGAACGTCGTAGCGTGATCGCCGGGCTTGAGGGCCGCCGCGACGGCGCTGGTCACGAGCACGGCGCCCATCGGCAGCCCACCGGCGAGCGGCTTCGCGAGCGTCAGGATGTCGGGCACGACGCCCGTTTGCTCGTAGGCGAACAGCGTCCCGGTGCGACCGAGCCCGCACTGCACCTCGTCGAAGATGACGGCGACACCCCGCGAATCGCACAGCTCTCGCACGAACCCGAGCCACTCGGCATCCACGAGCCGGACGCCCCCTTCTCCCTGCACCGGCTCGACGATCACGGCGGCGGTGCGGGACGCCGACACGGCGTGATCCACGGCCGCCCAGTCCTCACGGGCCACGATGCGGATGCCCGGGACGAGCGGCTCGAACGGCTTCCGGTAGTCGGGCCGGTCCGTGGCCGCAAGCGTCGCGAAGAGGCGTCCGTGGAACGAGCCCGAGAACGCGACGATTTCGCTCTTGCCCGACCATTTACGTGCGAACTTGAACGCCGCCTCGTTCGCCTCCGCGCCCGAGTTGCAGAAGAACACACGGTGGGCGAACGAGCGGGCAACGAGCTCCTCCGCGAGTCGCTCGCCCGGCTCGGTACGGTACAGGTTGGAGACGTGGATGATGCCCGTGGTCGCCGCTCGCTCGAGGGCCGCGCGAATCACGGGATGATTGTAGCCCAGCGCGTTCACCCCGATGCCGGCCACGAAGTCGAGGTACCGCGCCCCGTCGGCGGCGATGAGCTCCGCGCCTTCCCCGCCCACCAGCAGGGGCCCGACGCGCGCATAGACGTCCAATAGCGCCGGCGCGGCCGGCGTCGCCGCCGTGCCCGAGGACAGGATGGTCATGCCGGCTGTACGGCGGAAGCGAGGATGCGGGTACCGGAGCGGGAATCATCGAGCAGCCGCGCGTCGCCGATGCGGACGGCGCGGGCACCGGCCCGGAGCGCGGTGGTCGCCGCGCGCAGCTTCGCCGCCATGCCGTCGGCGGCGACGCCCAGCTCGATGAGGGTTTCGATCTCGCCGATCTCGAGCGTGGGGCGGAGCGCGCCATCGACCTGCACGCCCGGCACGTCCGACACGAGGAGGAGCTCGGCGGCCTGGAGCGCGCCGGCGATCGCGGCCGCCGCGTCATCGGCGTTCACGTTGAACGGCAGGCCGTCCGCGTCATCTCCCCCCGCTCCGCCGCCCGGCGCCATCGGCGCGATGACCGGCGTGAGGCCGGCGAGGAGGAAGCTCTCGAGCAGCGCGACACGCACGTCGGCGATCTCACCCACGTGCCCGAGCTCGGCCGGGCCGGGACGGGCCGTGAGAAGGCCGCCGTCCACGCCCGACAGCCCGACGGCATCGAGTCCCGCCGCGCGGAGCGCCGCCACGACTCTCCGGTTCACCGGCCCCGCCATGACCTGCTCGACCACTTCGGCCACCTCGGGGCTCGTCACGCGGCGCCCGTCGCGTTTCTCGACGGGCAGACCGAGCCGATGGGAGAGGGCGCTGACGGCGTGCCCGCCACCGTGGACCACGACCACGGGGTCGAGCCGCGCGAGCGCGCGGGCGCACCCGGCGAGCCAGCCGGGCCGGTCGAGCTCGTTGCCGCCCAGCTTGACGACGCGAGGCGTCAACACGGGAGCCCCGCCGTCTCTTCCAACCCGAGCATCACGTTCATGTTCTGAATCGCCTGGCCCGCGGCACCCTTCACGAGGTTGTCGATCGCGGCGATCACGGTCAGGCGCGGCCGCTGCACGTTCGCCACCGCCGCCACACCGAGGGCGACCCGATTGCGATAGACGACGTCCTTGAGGGATGGCCACGCGCCGCGCAGCACGGCCACACAGGGCTCGTCGGCGTACGCCGATTCGTAAATCGCCTCGGCCGCGGCCCGATCGAGGCCCCGCGTGAGCGGCACGTGAATGGTTTCGAGGATGCCGCGTCTGACGGGGAGCAAATGCGGCGTGAACACGAGGTCACCCGTGAACCCGCCCTCGCGCGCCAGCGTCGCCTTCAGCTCCGGGAGGTGGCGGTGCTCATTGCCGACCGAATAGGCGCGGAAGTCCTCGGCTACCTCCCCGAAGAGCAGCTCCCGCTTGAGCGAGCGACCGGCGCCCGTCACACCGGACGCGGCGTCGATCACGACCTCGCGCGACGGATCGATCAGGCCCGCCCGGCCGAGCGGGAGCAGGGCGAGCAGCGCGGCGGTGGGGTAACAGCCGGGGTTGGCCACGAGCTCGGCGGTGGCGACCCGGGAGCGGGTCACCTCGGTCAGCCCATAGACAGCCTCGGGCGAGAGCCGGAAATCGGCCGACAGGTCCACGGTGCGCTTGCCCAGCGCGCGCGCTTCCTGCACGTACTGCGCCGATACGCCGTGTGGCAGGGCGGAAAACACCACCTCCGCCGACGCGATGGGCGCGTCGGCGATCCGCAGGAGCTCCACGCCCTGCTCCCGCTCGCCCGCCGCCGTTTCCGCGGTGCCGAACGCGACGGACGCACGGGGGTGGCCGGCCAGGAGCCGCAACAACTCCTTGCCGACGTACCCGGAGGCGCCCAGGACGCCCACCGGCACCGGTGCATTAATATTCATCGCTCTGGAAAAATATTCACTCTGGCACGAAGTGCAAGAGCCGGGTAGCCTCCCGGCATGACTCCCCAGGTCACGGCCGTGTTGGCGACGCTGGCGCTCGCGCCGGCCCTTGGCGCGCAGGCTCCCGTGCCGTCGTCGCCGCGCGGCACGCGCGCCTTTTCGCTGGACGACGTGCTCCGCGTGCGCAACGTGCGGGACCCGGAGATCTCGCCCGACGGCGCGTGGGTGGCCTACACCGTGTCGCAGGCCGACACGGCCGACGATCGCGACCGGAGTGCCGTGTGGATGACGAGTTGGGCCGGCACGGAGACCGTGCGTCTCACGACGTCGAAACAAGGAGAGAACACCCCGCGCTGGAGCCCCGACGGACGCTGGCTCGCGTTCCTGTCGGGTCGCGACGACGAGCACACGCAGCTGTGGCTCCTCGATCGCCAGGGCGGCGAAGGCCGCAAGCTCACGACCTTGAAGAGCGACGTGGACGACTACATGTGGTCACCCGACGGGAAACGCCTCGTGCTGGTCGCGGCGGACGCGGACACCACGACGCACAAGACTCCGCCCCCCATCGTGATCAACCGGTTTCAGTTCAAGCAGGACGAGGAAGGCTATTTGGGGAAGGAGCGGCGGCACCTCTACGTGCTCGACGCTGCCTCGGGGACAACCACCGCCCTCACCTCGGGGGGCTACGACGAGCTCCTGCCCGCCTGGTCGCCCGACGGCAAATCGCTCGCATTCGTGAGCAAGCGCCGTCCCGATTTCGACCGCGACGCCAATTGGGACGTGTACGTAATGGATGCGACACCCGGTGCGACGCCCCGGCAGCTGACGACGTTCGAGGGTCCGGACAACGATCCCGAAACGGAGAGCCGACCGGCCTGGAGCCCGGACGGTCGCTCGATTGCCTACCTCCAAGGCGGTCCCTTGAAGCTCATCTATTATGCGGTGCAGCAGCTCGCCGTCGTTCCAGCCGCGGGCGGGGGGGGCGGGGGGGGCGGGGGGGGCGCGCCGGGCGGGGGGGGCGCGCCGCGCATTCTCACGGCGGGCCTCGATCGCAATGTGACGCATCCGGTGTGGTCGCGGGACGGGTCGTCCCTGTATTTCCTGCTCGAAGACGACCGCGCGGTCGCACTCGCCCGTGTCCCGGCCAGGGGAGGCTCGATCGAGCGGCTTCTCTCGGGCCCACGGGTGGTGAGCGCGTTCGCCACCAATCCCGACGGCAAGATCGCGGTGCTCGCGTCCACACCGGCGACGCCCGCCGAGGTCTTCGCCCTCGAGGGCACCGCAATGCGACCACTTTCCCATCAGAACGACCAGTGGCTGGCGCAGCTCAAGCTGGGCGCGGTCGACCCGATCACGTTCAAGAGTCGTGACGGCACGTCCATCAATGGCTTCACGGTCAAGCCTCCCGACTTCGTGCCGGGCAAGCGATACCCGACCGTGCTGCGGATTCACGGTGGCCCTGTCTCCCAGTTCCAGTACGAGTTCGACTTTCAGCTCCAGACGCTCGCGGGTCATGGTTACCTGGTGGTGGTCGCGAATCCGCGTGGTAGCTCGGGCCGCGGCGAGAAGTTCGCCACGGTGATTTATGCCGACTGGGGGAACAAGGATGCGCAGGACGTGCTCGCCGCAATCGACTACGTCGTGGCGCAGGGGCTGGCCGACCCCGCCCGGCTGGGCGTCGGCGGATGGAGCTACGGAGGGATTCTCACGAACTATGTGATCGCACAGGACCATCGCTTCACGGCGGCGGTGAGCGGGGCGAGCGCGTCCAACATTCTCGCGGGCTACGGCACCGATCAATACGTGCGCGAGTATGAGATCGAGCTCGGGGTTCCGTGGAAGGCGGCCGACACGTGGGAGCGACTCTCGTTTCCGTTCCTGCACGCCGACCGCATCACCACGCCGACCCTTTTCCTGTGTGGCGACAAGGATTTCAACGTGCCGCTCCTCAACTCGGAACAGATGTACCAGGCGCTACGCAGCCTGCGCGTCGAGACCGAGCTGGTGATCTACCCGGGGCAACACCATGCCATCACGAAGCCGAGCTATCGGCGCGACCGGTTGGAACGGTATTTGGCGTGGTACGGCAAATACCTGAAACCGTAGGGGTAGCTATTCGACCCGTTCCAATCGCGGATTTGGCCGATACGACCGTCCAACCTTGGCCAGCGGCTTGCCCTCGACGCGCACCACGTCGGCGGTGAAGTCGAAGCGGCCCTGGAACAGACTCGAGCCGACCCCGTACATGTCCACCGGGACCTCCTGCTCTTCGAAGTGCCGGATCTTCTCTACGGTAAATCCGCCCGACACGACGATGCGCACGTGTTTGAACCCCTCCCGGTCGAGCGCCCGGCGCACGTTCCACACGAGCTGGGGCGTGACGCCGGTCGGCTTGAAGGTACCCATCTGCGGGATCACCGAGTTGTCCACGAGCGTCTCAGACGTATCGATCCGCACGCCGTAGAGGCGCTCGCCCAGGGCCCGCGCCACCTTGAGCGACGTCCCCACGCAATCGTTTTCGAAGTCGACCAGGGTGATGAGCCGCACGTTCGCGTCCATGAGCTCGGCGAATTTCTGCGAGGCGAGCACCGTGTCGCCGCCATAGGCCGCGATGAGGGCGTGGGGCACGGTGCCGACGCCCTCGGAGCCCCACCACGACGCCTGCGCGTCGGTGGAGACGCCGATCGCCCCGGCGATGTGCGCGGCATATCCGTCTCCCGTCTGCACGAGCCAGTGGTCATGGCGGGCCGGGAAAAACATCACCTGCTTCGGCTTCGCCGCTTCGACGACGCGGTGCGTGTTGGTCCCGACCTTCGTGCGGCGCGCGAGCACGCCGAGATAGAGCGTCTCGAGGTGCGCGAAGGCGTCGTACGGACCTTCGATCAGGAGGACCGTCTCCCACGGTGCGATCTCGTCACCGTCGTACAGGGCGGAGACCTCGAGCTCCAGCCACTCCATGCTGCAGAGCTTGAGGATCGCGATCGCCTCGTCGATCCCGCCGAGGAAGGCGTGCGCCTTCCCGAACACCTGCATCGTGACACAGGGGCGATGGCCGTCCTTGAGCAGCAGCTCGCGCGTGCGGACGAAGTATTTGTCGGAGTAGTAGCCTTCCCGCATTTTGTCGACGGGAAGGTGGAAAATCTCGGGGTCGAGTCGCGGGCGACGTGCCATCGCTGGATAATAGCGCCCCCCTCAGCGCGGCGCCGGCCAGCGGAATGTCGCCATCAGCGTGTCACCGCCGGTCAGCGCCACGCGCCGCGCGACGTTGTCGAGCCGGCCGCACCGGACCCGAGCGTTCGCGGTGGCCGCATCAGGGGTGACGACCCGCAGGCAAACGACGTCGGCGTCCACGGCGAGCGCGCTATCGCGCCCGGTCCGCGGCGGCTCGGGGCGGTCCAGCGACACGTCGAAGTCCGACCGCTCGCGGCCCAATCGAAAGCTCACCCGCCGACCCGTGGTCTCCGGGACCAGGTCCACGACTTGGGGGCTCGAGGCCGTATCGCCCCGCACCAGTGTCATGCGAACGGTAACGCGGCGGGGCGGGATCACGGCCTGGGCGCTGAAAGCGATGGCGCTGTCGAGCAGTGTCACTTCCTCGCTGGCCCGCGTCTCGCCGGCCGCGAACTCGCGGCTCATGGTGATCTCCACCCACACGACGTGCCGCTGCCCGACGCCGCCCGCGGAGGTGGAGGGAGGCGGGGGCGGGCCGAACGGAAACAGCCGGGTAGTCCCTTCCCAGGGCACGCGGGACCAGCGCCGATAGCTGTCTTCCTCCCACAGCGGCAGCCCGCGACGCGACCAGGCCGCCTGTCGCCGGCTGAAGAACACGCCGGCCAGGTTCACGGTATCGAGCTCCGGGAGGGTTGTGAGGAGCCCCTCGAGCTCGGCGGCGCGGGCGCGCAGGGAAAGCCGCAGGGCTGTTTCTGGGGGACCGCTGACCACGGCGGATCCGAGGAGCCGCGTCTCGCCGGCGTCGCGCCCGACGAGCCGCAGGTGGTAGGTCACGCGGTAATTCGGCGCCTGGGATGCGAGGGCGCGCTGCGTCGGCAGGACTGCCCGCGCCATGAGGGCCCCGACGAGCAGGCTACTGCGCCAGGAACGTGGCACGCGTGGACTCGAGCGAATCAGGCCCCGGGCCGCCCCAGCGGATGTGTCCCAGCCACCCGGCGGCCGCACCGGCGAGCAGGCTGAGCACCATCCAGAACGCCAAGGTGCTCCCGCTGAGCTGCGGACGCGGCACGGTGCGCGCGTGTGGCTCGCCGGCGGAGCGCGCGAACGCGACCCGCAGCTCGAGATGGCTCACGCGCGCTTCGGCGCAATGCCGGCACCCGGCGAGGTGGCGCGCCAGCGCGGCGCGCTCGGAGAGACTCAGCTCGCCATCCAGCTCGAGGTCGATCTGTTTCACCCATTCCTCATGGCTCACGGCAACTCCTCCCGCACCCGGTAGCGCAACCGCCGGCCCTGCATCCAGCGCACGGCGAGCGCGTCCACCAGCGCGCGCAATCCGCGGTTCCACATTCCATACTTCGTCTGGCCGAAGCGCCGCGGCCGATGGTGCACGGGGACCTCGGTCACCTGTCCTCCACCCATTCGGACGAGCGTAGGCAGGAAGCGGTGCATGCCGTTGAACAGCGGCACCGCGCGCAAGGCTTCGGCGCGGAACGCCTTGAGCGAGCATCCGGTGTCGCGGATGGTCTCGTGGTTCAGCCGGTTGCGCACGCCGTTGGCGATGCGGCTCTGCAGCCGCTTCCACCCCGAGTCCTGCCGGTCCACGCGATACCCCGCCACTGCCGCAGCCCCGCTCCGCGCGAGCTCGGCGACGAGGGCGGGGATGTCCGCCGGATCGTTCTGGAGATCGGCGTCGAGCGTGACGATCACGCGTCCTCGGGCGGCGCGGAATCCGGCGGCGAACGCGGCCGTCTGCCCCGCCCGCTCGGCGAACGCCACGATGTGGATCTCGGGGTGATCGCGTTTCAGCCCCTTGAGCACGTCGAGCGAGCCGTCGGTCGACCCATCGTCCACGGCGACGATCTCATAGCGGGGAACCCTCTTCGCCTCTCCCTTCGCTTCCCCGTTCGCCAGGGCACGCCTGATCTCCCCCACCAGGATCGGCAGGTTCTCACGCTCGTTGTACACCGGGACGACGAGCGACAACTCAACCGGGTCGGACATACTTGAGCTCGGGAGCGTCCGGGTAGCGTCCGACCAGGCGGTCGATGAGGGCCTCCGCTTTGGCGGCGTCGTGCTGGTGCGTGCGATAGATCTCGGCGAGGCGGATTCCCGCGAGCACCACCCGGTGCGTCGGCGGGGTCGGATCGGCGTCGAGCAGGCGCTCCAGCATTATGGTTTCATCCTCGATGGTGATCGCCGGGCCACCGGGCATGGCGCCGCCGGTCAGGGCGTTGCCGAGGAACCGGCCGAACGGCTCTACCACGGACCCGAACAGGGAATCGAAGAAGCCCCACGCGCTCCACAGCGTGAGGGTCAAGGCCACGAGACGCCACTCGATGTGCTTCGCATCGATGGATACCACGAGGAGCGCGAGGGCGGCGACGGCCATGGCGCCACCCAGGATCCCGCGCATCACCACGCGCACGCTGGGCGGATCTTCGAGGCTCACGGGGAGCAAGTTGACAGGGCCCGCCCGGGGGCGCAACCTACGCACGCCAACTTGCGCGGAGCGTTCCCGTGTCCGATCTCTTGTCGCGTCGCGTGTTCCTCACCTCGACGGCCGTCGGCGTCGCGGCGACGCGAGCGCGTGACATTGCGTTTCCGATGCGGCCGGCGCGGCCACTCCCGCCAGCCAGCCGTTGGGCATCCAAGCCCGTCGCGGTGGCGAGCGCCAACGGCCTGCGCGCCGTGCAGAAGGCGTTCGACATGCTGATGCAGGGCGCGGACACGCTCGACGCCGCGATCGAGGGCGTGAAGATCCAGGAGCTCGACCCGAACGACGACTCCGTGGGGTATGGCGGGCTGCCGAACGCCGACGGCGTCGTGCAGCTCGACGCGTCGTGCATGCACGGCCCCACCAAGCGCGCGGGGGCGGTGGGCGCGCTCGAGGGGATCAAGACGCCTTCCGAGGTCGCGAAACTCGTGCTCAAGTACACGAACCACATCTTTCTGGTCGGCGAGGGGGCCAAGCGGTTCGCGCTGCAGTACGGCTTCAAGGAGGAAGACCTGCTGACCGCGCACGCACGCGAAGTGTGGCTGCACTGGCGCGCCAATCTCAATCCCGACGACGACTATCTCGACGTACCCGAAGCCGAGCGCATGTCCACGCGACCCACGGGCACCATCAACTGCGACGTGGTGACCCCGCAAGGAGACATTTCCTCCGTGACGACGACCAGCGGACTCGCGTTCAAGATCCCGGGACGCGTGGGCGATAGCCCGATCATCGGAGCCGGCCAGTACACGGACAACGCCATAGGCGCCGCGGGCTCCACCGGCCGCGGCGAGTCGAACATCAAGGTGTGCGGCGGCTTTCTGACGGTCGAGTTCATGCGCCGCGGCATGAAGCCCACCGACGCGTGTCTGGAAACGCTGAAGCGGGTGGTGCAGCTGACCGAGCCGCGGTTGCTGGGGCCCGACGGCAGACCCCCGTTCAGCCTGAACTTCTACGCCGTGAACAAGCGAGGCGAATTCGGGGCCGCCTCGCTGTACCCCGGGCGCTTCGCCGCGCACGACGGCGCCGAAGCGAAGTTACGCGATACGGCGTTCCTGTACGAGCGACCCGCTGCGAGCCGCTAGCGTAGCGCTCGCGCTGCTCGCGGCGGGGGGAGTGGGCGGGGCGCCGACACTCGCCGCGCAGCGCTATTGGCGATCGAGCTTCTTCCCCTATGTGTACTACCGCACCACGGACGGGTTCACCGTGGCGGCGCACTACGGCCTCAACAGCCCGCTCGGCTTCGTCGAACGCCCCGAACCAAACCGCGCCGCCGTAAACCTGGACGCCGGCGCGGGCACGGCGGGGACCTGGTTTTTCGTCGCGGACGCGCACGCGCCTGTCTGGTGGGATGGCTGGCGCGCCCGGCTCACCGTCGCCGCGACACGCCTCAACCGGCTCGGATACTACGGCGTCGGCAACGACACGCACTACTCGAGCGATAGCGCCAATCTGGGCGCCTATTACTACCGGGTCAGCCGGACGCGCCTGGCGCTGCGCGCGACCGTGCAACGTCGACTCCTGGGACCGCTGCGGCTGCTGGCGGGCGGTGCGCTGGTCCACACCGACTTTCGGGCCTTGCCCGGCGCCAACGTGTACAAGACCGACCTCGCCAACGGCACCGTGGACTCGGGCACCGTGCCCTTTACAGACGGAGCGGCGCGGATCGGAATCGTACTCGACACCCGCGACAACGAGGTGGATCCGCGGACCGGCGTGTTCCTGGACGCCGTGTACGCCAGCGGGACGGGATACACGCGCACGACGGCCCACGCGCGAGCCTTCGTTCGGCCGGTCAGACCATTGGTGCTCGCCGGGCGACTGGCAGTGGAGGACATGGGCGGCCATCCCCCGCTCGCGGCCGTGGGCGAGATGGAAGCGAGCGAACTCCCGTTCGTCGCAGTCGGCGGCTACCGCTCGTTGCGGGGATACTACGAAGGGCGCTTCACGGGGCCCGGCAAGCTGATCGGCGGGCTCGAGGCGCGTTACGAAGTGTGGGCCGTCGGAGACGCCCTGCAGGTCAAGCTGGTCGCCTTCTACGACGCGGGTCGCGTGTTCGATCCCGGTGAGGCCGTCCGTCTCACGACCACAGGCCTCCACAAGAGCGGCGGCGGCGAAATCGCGGTGCGCGTGTTGCGCAACGCCCTCATCGTCGCCGGCTACGCGCACGGGGCGGACGGCGGGCGAGGGCTGCTCGGCTTGGGGTGGAGCTATTGAGAGGGACTAGGGGCCCTCGCGGATTTCCACCCCGCGCTTCGCCAGCTCAGTCACGTACTCGCCGAACGGCACGGCCTCGTCAGGCGTGTGGACGCCGTGCGTCGTGACGCGGCCGTCCGCCTGCATGATGCCGGTGATGGCGAGGGAGTATCCCGTCGTCCGCATCATCGCGCTGATGCCGTGCGCCTCGTCGGAGTAGTCGAGTAGCTGCCACGCGACTGACTTGCCGTTGCGACCGCGCACTTCCACCCGGAGCGCCACCAGGTCACGACCGTCGGGCTTTGTCAGCCTGGGCGAAACGGATGCGATGAACGCGTCCCGCGGCACGACCTCCTTCCCCTTGACCTTGACGGGCGTCAGGTCGAGCAGCCCGAGCTCGCGGATCGGCCGCATGATGGCGACGTGCCCGGGGTACCGCAGGGTCTTGTACTCCATGGTGCGAACGCGGCCCTGGTACGTCCACGGGAGGGTGGAGATGCCGCCACCCGTATGAAACGCTTCGAGCTCGCCTACGGGCGGCGGGAACGTCACGTGCTCGAGCTCGGACAAGGCGTCGACCCGGGTCGGCCGGCCGTCGCGCAGCACCCACGAGGGGGTCGTGTAGTAGTCGAGGGCGCCCTCGAGCGAGTAGACGATCTGATAGTTCAGCGGCGGCTCGGGGTGCTGCGGCAGCCCGCCGACGTAAATCTTCACCGCCTCCGCATCGCCCACGCGCCGGATGCCCTCGGCGGCGAGCACATTCACCATTCCCGGGGCGAGGCCGCAGTCCGGGATCACCGATACGCTCCGCTGCCGGGCCTCGGCATCGAGCTTCCTCTGCTGGAACACGATCTCCGTATTGCCGCCTAGATCTGCGCAGTGAACGCTGGCGTCGATCGCGGCGTGGGCGACCTCGAGGTTGAAGTAGTAGGGGGCGGCGTTCAGGACGCCTGAGTTCCCGGCCATCGCGGTCCGCAACGCGGCCCCGTCCTGCACGTCGAGCGTGAGGAGCGTCAGCCGCTTGCCGACGGAGGGCTTGAGGAAGGCGGGGATGCGCTCCGGTCTCAGGTCGGCGATCGTGACGCGTTCGACGCCCGGCTGCCGCAACAGATCGTACGCGCACGCCGAACCTTGAAGACCGGCGCCCAACACGAGCATCCGCATCCCGCACGTCCTCCGAGACGAATCCGACTGAACGCGAGCGGCGGAAACCTAGCGGGCACCGGCGGGCGATGGAACCCCGTTCGGCCGGGCGGCGCGCCGGTCGGGTCGCGTGGTTAGATTCGCGCCCGATGACCCAGGCCGACCTCACTCGCCAGCGGCTCGTGCGGGCGGCGCTCGAGCTGTTCACCGCGCGAGGCTATCACGAGACCACCACACCCGAGATCGCAAAGAAGGCGGGTGTAGCCGAAGGCACCATCTACCGGCACTTCACGAGCAAACAGCACTGCTTCAACGAGCTCTACCGGGCGGCGGCGCGTTGGGCCGCGCAGCTCGTGAAGGACGCCGACGCGCTCAAGGTAGGCCCCCGGGAGAAGCTCGCGGAGCTCGCCCGCGGCCTCGTGGCCGGCGCGGTCCGTGAACCGGCCGTCGCCAGGCTGTTCTTCGTCTACCGCCACGAAGACCTGCTGGACGAGGAGAGCCGCAAAACCGCGCGCGAGTTCCGCCTCGGCCTCGAGAGCCTGATCGCCCAGGGCAAAGCCGACGGGTCGGTGAAGCCCGGAGCCGCTGAGGTGTGGGCCGGCGTGTGGCTCGGCGTGGTGACGCTCGCGATCGATCGTGTGTCGGCGAAGGAATGGCCGGAGGGGCACGGAAACCTGCAGCTGACACTGGACGGCGCTTGGGACGCCATCGGGGCGTCGGACCGTCGGACCGTCGGACCGTGACGGCATCCTTCAGTCCGACGGTCCGACCTTCCGACGCAGTTCGAATAACTCAATCTCCGGCGGCGTGAACACGCGGATCGGCACACCGACTACGCCGATGCCACGGCTCACGTACAGCTGACTGCGTTCCCGCTGGAAGTGCCCCATCACGTACTTGGTGATCAGTCGGCCCGTCGACCAGCCGATCCAGGGCAGATAGAACTGGCCGCCGTGGATGTGCCCCGCGAGGGTGAGCGGGATGCCGCGCGGGACAGCCCCATCCCAGGCGCCCGGACGGTGGGCGAGCAGCACGCGGAACGCCTCGCCGGCAGGGGGCGCCGCGCGCAGGGCCGCGTCGATGTCCGTCGGCTGCGGATTGTCGACTTGCCAGTTGTGCGGATCATCGATACCGAGCAATGCGAGCGTTGCACCGTTGCGCTCGACCAAATGGCACCCGTTCTGGACGAACACCTGGCCCGCATCCAGGCAGCCGCGGATGACCTCGCGCTCTCCAGTGTAGCGGTCGTGGTTGCCCAGCACGGTCACCACGCCCAACGGGGCCGAAAGGTCGCGGAACGCGCGCACGTACGGCGGGATGTACGACTGGGAGATGTCGATCATGTCCCCGGTCTGGACGATGAGATCAGGCCGCAGCGCGTTTGCCTGCGCGACGATCGCCTGCATCTTGTCCTCGTCCAGGTGGATGCCGGCATGCAGGTCGGACAGATGGAGCAGCTGGAGGCCGTCCAGCCCGGGCGGGAGATCGGGCAAGACCAGCGTGCGACGCGTCACCTGCGGGAGACGGTAGGCGCTCCAGATGCCGTTCGCGGACAGGGCGGTGCCGGCGGCGGCGTACGCGTAGGTCGCGCGCGCAAGAAACCGGCGGCGAGAAACAGAGGCGTGGTGCGGGGTGCGTGGTTGCTCCCGTTGCGGCTGGGAGATCCCGTGCGCACCGGCGCGAACCACGTACCACACACCACGCAGTTTTTCCCCGAGCCACCACAGCCCCTTCCCAACCAGATACAGAGTGATCAGTGCGCAGTAAATCCATCCCATCAACTGCCACGCGATCCACGGCCCTGTGAACGGGATGCGGCCCACGCCCCATAGGCTCCCGCCGAACAGCAGGCGTTGGCCCACGTAGAGCCAGGGGAGGTTGAACAGCATGAAGAGGCCAGCGAGCACGGTCCGGACGCGGCGTGCCTGGTTCGGGCGCTCTGGGTCGGGCAGGCGTTCCCGCAGGTACAGGTAGATGAGTACCTGCGGTGCTATGAACAGAAGGAGATAGATTAGGCGCGTGATCACTCCGTCGCGGCTCCTCGCGAGTCTGGTCGTGGCGTGGGTCACGCCCCTCGGCGCGGCCATGGCCCAGCAGCTCACGGCGGCCGAGCGCGCCGCGGTCGTCGCATCCGTCTGGGCCGAGGCGCGGTACAACTTCGCTTACTGGGACCGCGTTCGGGCCGACTGGGACTCGGCGCTCGTTGCCAACATGCGGTTAACCGCCGAGCCGCAATCGGACCTGCTCTTCTACCGCCGGTTGCGGCGCTTCCTCGCGTTGCTGGGCGACGGCCGGGCCGTCGTGATCGCCCCGCCCGCGCTGCGCTCGCGCATCGCCCGCCCCCCGCTCCTTGTCTCGGCGGTCGAACGACGGGCGTTCATCATGAACTACGCCGAGAACGACGAGATGCGGGTCGCACGCCCCCAGCGGTTCGCCGAGATCCTGGCGGTCCAGAGCATTCCCACCGAGACCTGGGTCCGCGACTCGGTGCTCCCGGAAATCTCCGCGGCCACCCCGGCAGATCGCTGGCAGCGCGCCGTGACCTGGATGCTTCAAGGCGACAAGGGAACCAGCGTCCATCTGCTCGTCCGCGTGCCGGGCGAGGAGCCGCGTGGCCTCAGCGTCACCCGCAGCCTGTCCCTCAATGACCGCTGGCCCCTCGACCCGCCCGCGTTTGAGGTGGAGTCGCTTCCCGGCGAGATCGCGGTCGTTCACATCGCGTCCCTCGCGGATGAAGACGTCGTCCGCCAGTTCGACCGCACCTTCCCGGACTTCGCTCAAGTGCAGGGGCTGGTCCTCGATCTGCGCCGAACCGCCGAAGGGCGCACCGACTACGCGTACCAGATCCTGGCACGCTTGACCGACCGCCCCTTCCCCGCCGTGCGTTGGAGAACGCCCGAGTATCGTCCAGCGTTCCGCGCGTGGAACGTGGCCGACTCCGCCACCACGTGGTACGGTCCGGCGCCCGGGACTGTTGCGCCGCGCGATGATCATCCGCCGTACGGCGGGCCAATCGCCGTGCTCGCTTCAAGCGCGACTGCGGGCGCGGCGGAGGACCTGCTGGCCGCATTCCGTGCGACCGGCCGGGGCGTGATCATCGGCGAGCCCTCAGGAGGCAGTCCGGGTGATGTCGCCATGTTCGCGTTGCCGAAGAGCTGGGGGGTCCAGTTCTCGGTCACCCGCCACGAGGCGCCGGACGGTACCGCGTATGCAGGCGTCGGTGTGAAGCCCGACATCGTCGTGTCGCCGACCGTGAAGGATGTGCTGGAAGGAAACGAACCGGCGCTGGACAAGGCGCGGGAGTACCTGCAGAGCGGGAGAAGTCGGTAGACGTCCCTCTACGACCTCTCCCGACCTCTATCACTTCTCAGTGTTCGAGACTCTCCCTGAAGAACCCAACGACGTTACGCCAAGCGCTGTCCGCCACCTCGGGCCGTTCCCGCGTGCGGAAGAAGCCGTGGCCGACCCCGGGGTAGATGCTGTGCTGGTAGCTCTTGTGGTAGGTCCGCACCGCAGCATCGACGTCCCCGAGCCCGGCGTTGATGCGGGCGTCGTTCTCGGCGTACACGCCGAGCCCCTTGGCTCGTATGCGCGCGATCGCCGTGGCCTCGGGGCCCGCGCCGTAGCAGACCACGAACGCTGCGAGCGACGGATTGTTCGTCGCGTACCGGAAGCTCTGGCTTCCCCCCCAGCAGAACCCGATCACACCTACCCGGTCCGGATGCACCGCCTTCAGCTTCTTCACGTACGCGACGGTGGCGTCGAGATCCTTGGTGACCGTGTCGGGATTGAGCCCGGCGATCAGCTTGCGGGCGTCGTCGTTGGACGGCGGCGTCCCACCTTGCCGCGACAGCAGGTCGGGCGCGATCGCCACGAAGCCGTCCTTGGCGAGCTGCTCGGTGGTCTGGCGGATGAAGTCCGACAGGCCGAAGATCTCGTGGATCACGACCACGGCCGGCGCCCGATCCTTGCGCTCGGGATAGGCGAGGTAGGCGGTGATCGTATCCCGACCGCTCGGGAATTTTACGTATTCGGTGTGAATGTCGGAGCGGTCGAGGGCGGTCGAGGTCGGTGGAGGGCGGCGAAGGGCGGGCAAAGCGAACAGCACAGCCGCCAGCACGGCAACACCGCCACCTACCTGCACCGCCTTCCACCGCCTTGCACCGCCGTCCACCGACCTAATGCCCATAGCTCACTCTCCAGATCCGGTCACCCGCATCGTCGCTCACCAGCAGAGATCCATCCGGCAGCACCAGCAGGCCCACTGGCCGGCCCCAGCGCGAGCCGTTTGGCAGCTGCCAACCGGTGACGAAGTCTTCACTTCCCGTTGGCCGCCCGTTGGCGACATGCACTCGCACCACCTTCGCCCCCGTCGGTGTCGAGCGGTTCCAGGAGCCATGGTACGTCATGAACGCGTCGCCCTGATAGTCGCTCGGGAACCGCGTGCCCGTATAGAACGCGAGGCCGAGTGGCGCCGAGTGCGCCTGCACCGTGAGCGCCGGGGGCTCGACGCCGGAACAGTCGAAACCATTGTACTCGGGGTTTGGCTTCCCCGGGAGATAGCACTGCGGCCAGCCGTACCACCTGCCGTCCTTGAGGATATTCACGTGCTCGGGCGGAAGGTCGTCACCGAGGTAGTCACGATCGTTGTTGTTCGCCCACAGCTCGCCGGTCGCGGGATTGAAGGCCAGGCCCACGGAGTTGCGGAGCCCCGTTGCGAAGGTGTGCGGGTTCGAACCGTCGAGGTTGTAGCGAGTGACCGCGGCTCTCGGCAGCGGATCGTTGCACAGGTTGCACGACGAGCCGACCGCGACATACATGAGGTTATCGGGCCCGAACACGACGGTGCGCGTGGAGTGGCCGCCGCTCGGCAGCCCCGACACGAGCGTGACCGGTGTGCTCACGCCCGGATCGAGTCGCTTCACGGTCGTCACCTCGGCGAAGTACATCGTGTCGCCCCGGAACGCGATGCCGAACGGGCCGTCGAGTCCGGTGAGCACCGGCTGGGGCGGCCCATCGGCCGCGCCGTCGCCGTCGGCATCCACCAGCCGGACGATCTGGCCGGCGCCGGGCAGTGAGGCGTACACCGCGCCACTGGGCCCCAATGCCAGGTAACGGACGCCGCTCACGCCGCTGGCGAAGAGGTTGATCGTGAATCCGTGCGGTACGTACAACGCCTGACCGGCGATCGGAATCGTGTCGATGCTACCCGGTGGGGGCGGAGGGGGGGGCGGGTTTTCCCCCACGGGTGCCGCGCGGCAGGCCAGAACCATCGATGCGAGCATGAGGAATCGATTCATGGCTACTTCCCCCCTGATTGCGTCGCTACCCCACCTCTCCCCGGACGTTCGCTCCTAGCGTTGCGGGGCGGGGGCGTACACCCCTTCCACGGCGTGGGCGCCCGGTGGCATCCGGTCGCGGCTCTGGACCGCCTCTTCCGCTGCCCGCTCGACCTCGCCGGTGACGACTGCCTCGATCTGTTCCAGCCGGGAAGGCGCGATGCCGTCGGCCTTCAAGTACTCCTCGTACAGGCCGACGGGATCCCGTTTGCCCCATTGCTCGAACAGCTCGCCGGAAAAGGTCTCGCGCGCTTCGCGCTCATCGTGTGTCGCATGGCCGCCCATCCGGAATGTGTTGGCGACGAGCAGCGCCGGTCCCTCGCCCCGCCGGCACCGCTCCGCCGCGAGTCTCGTGGCGGCGTACGCGTCGAGCACGTTGTTCCCATCGAACGCGGCGCGTCCGGGGATCCCGTAGCTCGCCGCCCAGTCGTCGAAGCCGCCCGGCAGGTGGTGTTGCGCGAGTCGCGTGCCCAGGGCGACCTGGTTGTTCTGGATGATGAAGATGGCGGGGAGGCGCTGCACAGCGGCGAAGTTCGTGCCCTCGTGCGCGGCGGCCGTCTTGGTGGAGCCGTCACCCACCCAGGTGAGGGCGACGCGCGGCTCCTTTCTCACTTTGAAGGTGAGCGCAATGCCCGTGATCACCGGGACCATGTCGCCGACGTGCGAGATCGGCTGCAGGACGCCGCGTGTCCAGGCGCCGACGTGCAGGTCGCGGCCGCGCGAGGGCGAATCATCGCTGCCGAGGTAGGCGCGCAGCATGTCGCTGACGGGCAACCCGAACTCGCAGCAGGCGGCTGCGTTGCGGATCATCGGGGCGACCACGTCGCGCGCCCCCCCCTCCCCCCCCGTTGCCCGCTCGAGCGCGTGCACCGGGCCGATCGTGGTCGCCTCTTCCCCGGTCCCGAGCCACGCCTTGGAGATCACGCCGGTGCGAACCCAGCGCTTGAGCTGAATGTCGTGGAGGCGCGCGCGGAGCAGTCCCGCGTACAGTGCAACTTTGGCGTCGACCGGGAGTCGCGCGACGACGGCCGCCCGCTCCGGCACCTGCTCGACGGTCTCCCGAAAGGCGCGCACCAGGGCGGGGTCCGGCTGCCACTCGACATACTCGGGCGGATCGAAGGCGGGAAAGCGCCTTATGTCAGCTTCTCCTTGATCTTCGACAGGAAGCCACTGCGCTGCGGACCGTGGAGGGCCTCGGCGAACTCGAGGGCCGTGTTGTAGCGGGCGTCGGGATTCGTTTCCATCGCGCGGGCCAGGGCGCCTTCCAGAGCCTCGGGGAGGTCGGCGCGGAGCTCGCGCAGCTTCTGCGGGCGCCCGCGCAGCCGAGCGATCATCATCTCCTGCGCGTTCCGTCCCTGGAACGGCAGCTTGCCGGTGAACATCTCGAAGCCGACGATCCCGAGCGCGTAGATATCCGAGCGCGCGTCGAGCGGCCTGCCGCGAATCTGCTCAGGGCTCATGAATTCCGGCGTCCCGAGAATGATCCCGGTCGCCGTGAGCTTGGCAATGGCGGGATCGGCACGCCGCTCCTTCGCGAGCCCGAAGTCCATGACCACGGCGCGCTCGCGACTGCTTCCCCGATCCTCGGACACGAGCATGATGTTCTCGGGCTTCAGATCACGGTGGACGATCTGGACCTCGTGCGCGTGGTGCAGTCCGAGACACACCTGTTCCAGCACGTCGATGCCATCGGCGAGCCGCATCGGACCGGCTTTGACCTCGCGGTCCGAGAGCAGCTCACCCTTCAGGAACGGCATCACCAAGTAGATCAGGCCGTCCTCGGACTCGCCCAAGCGGAGGATGCGGCAGACGTTGGGATGGTCGAGGCGCATGGCCAGCCCGGCCTCGCGCCGCAGCCGCTCCACCGAGCTCCGATCCGTGGCAAGCTTGGGGGAGAGCACCTTGATGGCCACGTCGTGGCCCGTCGCCACTTCGCGCGCCAGGTAGACGTACGACATGCCGCCCTCGCCCAGCTTCTTCTGGACCTGGTAGCGTCCGTCGAGCACTTGCCCCAAGAGCGAGGCCGCGCGGTCGAGCCCTGGCTTGCTCGGTGGTGGCGTGCGCACGGCGGTGCTGCCACTCGACGGCCCGGTCGGCGGGGGGGGGGAGGCGGGTGGTCGCTTCGACTGGGCCTCAACGAGGAGGCTGCCGTCCCGCGGACAAAACCGCGCGGTGTCGGCGTACGCGGTGCCGCACTTAGGACAACGGCGTTCGGTCATTGCCGCACCAAGTTGCGTCCTTCGTTCTTGGCGCGATAGAGGGCCTGGTCGGCGAGCGCAACGAAGCTGTCCGCGCCGCTCACCCGATCGTCGGGGAAAGACGCGACTCCGATCGAGATGGTGAGGTTGAGCGGGTTCTCGCCCGGATCGGCGAAGTCGTGATGCATGACGCGCCGGCGGAGGCGCTCGGCGAAGATGGCGGACCCGTGCAGCGCCGTCTCCGGCATGACGACGATGAACTCTTCTCCGCCGTATCGCGCGACCAGGTCCACCGACCGGGCTTCCCGCTTGAGGATCTCGCCCACCTGCCGGAGCACGGAATCCCCGGCCAGATGCCCCCGCGTATCGTTGACGAGCTTGAAGCGGTCGATATCCGCGAGCAGGATCGTGAGGGCAAGGTTGTAACGGCGCGCGCGCTCCAGCTCCGCTTCGAGCTCTTCCGACAGCGCGCGCCGGTTCAGACATCCCGTGAGGGCGTCCGTCTTCGCGAGATGCTCGAGACGCTTCTTGTCGGAGACCGCCGTCTCGAAGTCGTACGCCTTTTCGATCGCCGCCACCGCCGTGCGGATCACCGTCTCGGAAAACTGCGCGTCGGCGCGCGTCAAGGGCGGATCCTCGCCGGTGGTGCGCAGGAAGAAGACCCCGAGCTGCTGGTCCTTCATGGAGAAGGGGAGCGCCACGGCGGAGCGCGTGGGAACCGTGATGTGCTCGCGTTGCCACCGCACTCGCTCGTCCTGGTAGAGCGGATCGGTTGCCACGTCTTCGATTAGCACCGAGCGGCTCGTGGTCAGCGCGCGCTGGATCTCCGGGTAGCGGACCAGCTCGATCTGGAGATTCCGGAGCATGGGGTTTTCGTACGCCGCCACGACGACCCCCAGCTGGTCTCCTGGCTTGGCGAGCACCATCGAGCACTTGGAGATCTGGAGCACGCGCGCCACGCGCCGGACGAGGATGTGATAGATCTCGTCCGGCTTGAGGGAATCGGTGACTTCGTGCAGGATGTCGACGATGGCCGCACGGCTCTGCGCTTCGTCGCGCGCCCGCGCCAGCTCCTGGGCCGAGCGGATGTGCGCCTTGACGCGCGCCAGGAGCTCCCGCACCCGGAACGGCTTCGCGATGAAGTCCGCCGCGCCGAGCCCCAGCGACTTGACCGTCGCCTCCTCAGGGGGCATCGACGAGATCATCAGTACCGGCACGTCGCGGAACCGTTCGTCGGACTTCATTCTCGCGAGCAGCTGCAGCCCGTCGACCTTGGGCATCATGATGTCGAGGAGCAGGAGGTTGGGACGCTCCTCCTCGAGCTTCCCCATGAGCCCCTCGCCGCCGGGCACGGTGACCACCTCGTACCCGTTTTCCTTGAGGATCCAGGTCAGCGTGCGCACGAGCGACTGGTCGTCGTCGGCGACGAGGATCTTGCCGGGCGCGGGCTCTGGCATCGGCGCGGTCAGTCCTCGATCTGGGTGAGGTCCACGTTCCCGCCGCTCACGACGAGCACGGTAGGCGGCACGGGGCGGAGGGCGCCCGACCGCACGGCCGCCGTGGTCGCGGCACCCGACGGCTCGACGGTCAGCCGGCACTCGCGCGCGAGAAACCGCACGGCCTCGCGCAGCGCGTCCTCGTCCACCAGGGCCACGCCGGCGACGTGGTCGCGCTGCGCCGTGATCTGCGCGAACGGGATAGCGCCCACGGTCAGCGTGATCAAACCGTCCGCGATACTCGCTGTACGCTCGAGGCGGACCGGGTGCCCCGCGGCGAGCGAGCGCTGCAGCTTCGGCGCCCCGACGGGCTCGACGCCCCACACCCGCGCGCTGCTTCCCGCCGCCGCCAACCCGGTCACCACGCCGGCGATGAGCCCGCCGCCGCCCACTGGCGCCACGACGGTCGCGGCATCGGGGAGCTGCTCGGCGATTTCGAGCCCGATCGTCGCTTGCCCCGCCACGATGTCGGGGTGGTCGAACGGTGGCACCACGGCGAGCCCCTCGCGCGCAGCGATCTCCTCGGCGCGCGCCTGGCGATCTTCGGAGGTCCGGCCAGCGACGACCACCTCTCCCCCCCACTTTTTCACTCCCGCCACCTTCACGGCCGGCGCCGTCTCGGGCATGACGATCACCGCCCGAACCCCCAGCAGCTGGGCAGCGTACGCCACCGCCTGGCCGTGGTTGCCGCTCGAGTAGGTGATCACTCCGTGCTGCCGCGCCGCGTCAGGCAGCCGGCGGATCGCATTGTACGCCCCCCGCAGCTTGAACGCGCCGACCGGCTGCAGGTTCTCGAGCTTCAGGTAGGCATTCAAAGGCGCGACGAAGCGCAGGGGCGTGCGTACCGTCACGCCGACGAGCCCCGCGGCCGCCTCCCGGACGTCCTCGGCGGTGACCACGCTACTTTTTCTTCTTCGTCGGCTTCGCCTTCGCCTTTGGCGGGGCCTTCTTGGCCTTGGCGGAGCCCCGCGGGGCGCCGTCGTCCTCCGCGTCACCCTCGCCGTCATCCGCCTCGTCCTCCTTCACCACCCGGGCCACGTCCACCACCAGATCGCCCGGGGCCAGATTCATGACCTTCACACCTTGGGTGTTGCGACCCGAGATGCGGATGCCTTCCACCGGCACGCGGATCCTGATGCCCTTCTTGGTGATCATCATCAGCTCGTCGTCGGGGAGCACTTCCTTGAGGGCGACGATGTTGCCGGTCTTGTCGGCGCGCTTCAGCGTGATGATGCCGCGGCCGCCCCGGTGCTGCACCCGGTACTCGTCGAGCTCCGAGCGCTTGCCCATGCCCTTCTCGGTGACGGTGAGGAGGGTGGACTTGCGGCGCACGACCACCATGTCGATCACCTGGTCCTTCTTGTCGAGCTCGATCCCCTTCACGCCGGTGGCCGTGCGTCCCATGTCCCGCACGTCCTTCTCGTGGAATCGGATGCTCATGCCGTGGTGCGTGGCGAGCACGATGTCGTTCCGGCCGTCGGTCACCTGGACGTCGATCAGCTCG
>QHUS01000122.1 GCA_003222035.1 Gemmatimonadota bacterium
CCGCCGCCCGCCACCGCTGATGCGCGAGGCCGATCGCCGGCGGGAGATCACGACGTACTACCTCGGTATCTCCCCCGACGAGATCAGCTCCCACGTCGCCGCGTCCTTCGACCTCTGGGAGTCGCTCGCCCGCTACCGCCGCGAGCTCACGATCGGCGCCCGGTGGCTCGAGCTCGGTGGCGGGATGGGCGATCTGGCGGCGGCCGCGCTCGATCACGGCTACGACGTCCTGATGACCGACGTCCAGCCCGAGCTCCTGGAGAGCGCGGCCGCGCGCCATCCGCGCCTCGCCGGCCGGCTCGAACGCTCCGACATCTTCGACGCGCGAGACGTCGCCGCGCTCGGGGCGCGCGGCCCGTTCTCGATCGTGGCGGCGCTCGGCGCCGTGCTCAACCACGCGCGCGATCGGCAGGAGCTCGCGCGGGGCTTCGGCCACCTCGTGGCGCTCGGCGAGCCGGGCTCGCTCCTGATCGTCGACCTCATGCTGAGCGAGATGTTTCCCGGTCATCCCGCGTCGGTCTGGGCCGACTTCCTGCACGTCCTGCCCGGGCTCGACGATCTGGCTCGACTGATCCGATCCTCGGGACTGCAGCTCCTCGAGGCGTACTCCCTCTTCCACCGTTATCCGCCAACGCCCGCCTACGATCGCGCGTTCGACGAGCGGATGCTGCGGGTCGTTCTCCACAAGAGCCCGGCGGGGCCCCGCCGCCGCGCGCGGGGCGAGAAATCGTCCTGAACGGCGGACCCGCCTTGCCCGGCGGGCGGCGCGCTGCGATAATTCCAGCCGCGATCGATCAGCCATAAGGAGGCGGGCATGCCGAACATCACGGTCCAGTGGTTCGCCGGGCGCACCGACCAGCAGAAGCGCGAGATCACGGCCGCGATCACCGACGCCATGGTGAAGATCGGAAAGACCACGGCGGACCAGGTCCACATCGTGTTCCAGGACGTGGAGAAGACGAATTGGGGCGTCAACGGAAAGCTCGCCAGCGATTAGGCTAGGGGACGCGCCCTGCCGCTCGCGGCGCCCCGAGCCTCGCTGAGCTGGCGCCGCTGACCCTCGCGGCGACCAAAGAAGCCACCCGCCGCATGCTGGCCGCGGTGACGCCGCGGGACCTCGACGATCTGATCCTGTGTGCTATCTGAGCCGCGACTTCCACGAAGAGGTGCGCGCCTTTCTCGAGAAGCGAAAGCCGGACTGGCAGGGCCGTTAGGCCTCTTCTGCTTCGGTAGGGCCGGGCGAAACAGGGCCGGGCGAGACGCGGGCGGGCGAGACTCGGGCCGACGGGCTGGTGGCGGGCGACCGTGTCGTGCGTCGGCCCCGCCGACCAGCCTTAGTTGTTGCTCGTCATGTTGAGGATGCGCCCCTCGAGCTGATGGAGAAGCGGCACGTACTCATCGCTGCCGCAGGACGGGCACGTCGGGTCGCCCAGATCGAAGCACTCCTCGCAGGCCACGCAGACGGCGAGGCTCCGGAGCGGCATCGGGACTCTCGAGAGCGTTCGAACCATGTTGCTGATCATTGTCTGTTGCCTCCCACCCCCTAGTAAGGCAAAGCCGATACCAAGCTCCGATAAATCCTAAGTACGCTTTATCGCTATCTTTTGGGAGCATGGCCGGTCGTCCGGACGGCGGGGCTGGTACGAACGTTACCGCGCGATCGTGGCCGGTTTTGATCACACCTCGACCACCCTTCTGCTCCTTCCCGTACCGAGGTCCTTCTACTCCTTCCCGTACCGAGGATGGTACGGCCCGTAGAGAAGCCCCTGGTCCGTGTCGCCGAAGAACCGGACGTTGGCCCGCCCGCTGAGATCGTGCGCGGCCTCCGTCCTGTCGCCGAAGAGGCCCACCGATCCCACGTTCGTGCTCAGCACCTGATGCTTCGTCCCGTACTCCTCCAGCGTGACGTACAGCACCGCGTCCGCGCCGAGGATCTCCGCGACCTTGCCCGGCGGAACACCGTTGTCCTTCATGAGCCGATCGACGACGGCAACCGGGAACACGTAGTAGCCCCGTTCGGCCAGAGGTCGTGTGACCGTGGACTGATAGCTCCACGCGGCGTCCGCTTCCCTGCTCTCGTTCACCGGCGGCGGGACCAGGATCGAGCGCGGCCGATGCTCCCGGAAATTGGTGTAGTCGTAAGACTTCGCGCAGCCGGCCGCTGTCAGGAGCGCCAGCGCGCAGGCGGTCGACGAGACGAGCGCGCGCGCGGTCATGGCTTTCTCGGGTTGGCCAGCAAGCGATCGACGAAGGCGGCCGACTCCGGGAACTCCGCCTTCTCGGCTGCGAGCTCCTGCCGGGCCTGGTCGAGCTTGCCGAGCTGGAAATACATGTAGCCCAGATGGGCGTGAAACCCGGGCGGCATCCGCTTGTTCTGGGCGCGGGCCTTCTGGTAATCCTGCTCGAGCTCCTCGACTTGCTTCTCGGGCGACACCGCGCCGGGAGCCAGGTATGACGCATAGATCCGCTCTTCATAGTGACCCCATGAATACAGGGTCGGCGTCGAGCAGCCAAGCAGCAAGACGCAGAGCCACGGCCCAGCGATCGCGGTACCTCGTAGGAAGGCCATCGTGCTCCGGACTACAGCGCCAGCACGAGATCTGTCAAGGAATCTATACTCGATCGATGAGACTCGCGGCCTCGCGGCAGTCGCTCGCCGTCGCGGCGCTCGTCATGGTGACGCTGGCCGGCTGCGCGACGCCGTACAGTCAGGGCCTCGTGGCCGCCCGACAGGGCCGGTATGTGGACGCCTCCGTGCTGTACGAAGAGGCGCTGGCCCGCGA
>QHUS01000123.1:0-1041 GCA_003222035.1 Gemmatimonadota bacterium
CGCTCGGCGACGTGAATCCGCCCGTCCACGCGTGGGCGGCGCTGCGCGTGTACCGCATCGAGCGACGCCTGCGGGGCCGGGGCGACCGCGAGTTCCTCGGAAAGGTCTTCCACAAGCTCTTGCTGAACTTCACCTGGTGGGTGAACCGGAAGGACGCCGAGGGCCGGAACGTGTTCCAGGGCGGTTTCCTCGGTCTCGACAACATCGGCGTCTTCGACCGCTCGGCCCCGCTGCCGACGGGGGACCGGCTCGAGCAGTCGGACGGAACCTCGTGGATGGGCATGTATTGCCTCAACATGCTGGCGATCGCGCTCGAGCTCGCGAAGCAGGATCCGGCCTACGCGGACGTCGCATCGAAGTTCTTCGAGCACTTCGTCTACATCGCGCACGCGGTGGATAGCCCGGGGACCGGCATCAACCTCTGGGACGAGGCGGACGGGTTCTACTACGACGTGCTCCACGGCAACGGCACCGCCTACCCCGTGAAGGTGCGCTCGATGGTCGGGCTGATCCCCCTCTTCGCGGTGGAGACGCTCGAGCCGGATGTGGTGGACAAGCTGCCCGGGTTCAAGCGACGAATGCAGTGGTTCATCGACAATCATCCGGAGTTTCGCGGCCACGTCGAGATGGCGACCCGGCCCGGCGTCGGCGTTCGCCGTCTCCTGGCCATCGTCGGACGCGAGCAGCTCCCGCGCGTCCTGCGGCTGATGCTGGACGAGACGGAATTCCTCTCGCCGCACGGCATCCGCGGCGTGTCGCGCTACCACCAGGATCATCCCTACTCGCTCCGGCTCGACGGGATCGAGCATCGCGTCGACTACGAGCCGGCCGAGTCCTCGAGCGCGCTCTTCGGCGGCAACTCGAACTGGCGCGGCCCGGTCTGGTTCCCGGTCAATTACCTGCTGATCGAGTCACTCCAGAAGTTCCACTACTTCTACGGCGACGCGTTCAAGATTCCGTTTCCGACGGGCGCGGCGACGACCCTCAATCTGTGGCAGGTGGCCGCGGAGCTGTCGCGGCGGCTCACGCGCCTCTTCCTGC
>QHUS01000123.1:1078-3286 GCA_003222035.1 Gemmatimonadota bacterium
ACGGCGCCGGCATCGGCGCGAGCCACCAGACCGGGTGGACGGGGCTCGTCGCCAAGCTTCTCCAGCAGAGCGGCGAGCGGTAGGCGCTCGCTCCCGCGACTCCGGCGGCGCTTCCGCTGGGGCTCGCCGAGTGCTACTTCTCGGGGAGGGCTCGCCGCGCCGCCGCCGAGGCGGCGGGTGAAGCCCTGGCGTTGCGGCCAGCGCCGTAAGGCGGGGATGTCGGCCTCCGTGCCAGCGCCGGGGATAGCCGTCGGCGTAACGTCCGGCCGGCGAGCTCGCCCTACGAGTTGTTCTGCCCCTCGATCGCCCAGGAGAAGGCCGCGTACGTCGGGGAGTGGCGCGCCCAGACGATGGCCCTCCTGCTCACGCAGGACGGACCGTCGCCGACAAGCGGCTCAAGGGCGGCGTCCCGACCAGTGTCAACGGCCCGTTGCGCCGGCCCTCAGGCCTTGCCCTCCAGCGCGCGCCGGAGCTGGTCGAGGTGGTTGTCGTCGTGCCACGCCATGAGCGTGACGAAGTCGTTGATGGTCAAGGGACCGCGCGTGGCGTGAACGCCGGCGCGCTTCCACTGCTCGGGCGTGAGCGTCCGGAGTAACGCGAGCGACTCGTCGCGGCGCTTGCGGAAGGCCCCGAGGGCGTGCTCTCCGTCGTTACGGAGGTACTGACGCTCCTCCGCCCACCGATCCGGCATCGTCGGGTCGAAGGCCAGCTTCGGGTCGTCCATGGCCAGGATCAGCCCGAAGCGGCCCATGAACATCTCCTCGATGTCGCGCAGGTGGCAGACGACCTCCTTCGCCGCCCAGTTCTTGCCGTCGGGCCGGCGCGACAGGATCGCGTCGTCGCGGCCGCGGACGGCGGCGGCGAGCTCGTCGGCGGTGCGCGTCAGACGCTTCATGCGGTCGGCGGCCGGCAGCTTCGCGTACTCTTCCATGGTCGGCATCGTGATCCTCCCCGCGGCTTCGGGCACGAGCTGGTGGAACAGGCTCGACTCCCTCTTGTAGAACCCGTCGGTATGATACGACTCCGCCAGGCGGAGCCCGGCGTAGTCCACGTGGTGGCCCACCTCGTGGAGCAGGGTCCGGAGATACGTGCGGAACGCGACGATACGCTTGCGCTTCGCCGTGCGCATCCAGAGCTGGATCCTCGGCTGCCGGCCGCGCTCGCGGGTGTAGAGCCCATGCAGCTCGCCCCAGTGTGAATGGGGACGCGCCGCCAGCACTTCGACCCGCACGTTCGGAAGCCCCATGGCGTCGGTGAGCCCGTCGACCAGCTCGCGGCTGGCCCGCTCGGTCGCGGCCCGCTCCTCGGTATTGAGCGCGAGCTCGAGCGCCGCCACGCGCGGGCGGAGCGCCGCCGGGTTCTCGAGTCGGATCTCGATGAGCGCGTCGCTCTTGCGATAGACGGCCTGCTGCGAGCGCGTGAGCCGCGCGTAGTACGCGAACGGCACCGCTATTGGCCGGTGAAGCGGGGCTTTCTCTTCTCGAGGAACGCCTTGGCGCCTTCGACGCGGTCGTCGGTCGTGCGCAGGAGGGTCGCGAGGTCGTTCTCCAGACGGAGCCCGTCCTCGAGCGGCACCCCGAGGCCCTTCACGACCGCCTCCTTCGCGTAGCGGAGCGCCACCGGCGCCTTCTCGGCGAGTGTCCGGGCGAGTGCCTGCGCCGAGGACAGGACCTCGGTCGCCGGTACCACGCGCTCCACGAGGCCGATGCGGAGGGCCTCACGCGCGTCGACCCGGGCCCCGGTCAGGATCATCTCGAGCGCCTTGCCGCGACCCACGAGCCGCGGCAGCCGCTGCGTCCCGCCGCCGCCCGGGATGATCGCGAGGTTGACCTCGGTGAGGCCGAGCTGGGAGTCCTCGCCGGCGATCCGGATGTCGCAGGCCAGCGCCAGCTCGAGCCCGCCCCCTAGCGCAAAGCCGCGGATCGCGGCGATGATCGGCTGAGGGCAGCGGTCCATCGCGGCGCGGAAGTCGACCCGGCGGCGGCTGTCGCGGAACCGGACCGGCACCTGGGGCGCGACGAACTCGCGGATGTCGGCGCCGGCGGAGAACGCGCGCTCGCCCGTTCCGGTCACGATGACGACGCGCGCATCCTCGGCCCGCGCCAGCTCGCCGAAGCAGGCGGTCAGCTCCTCGCGCATGCGCTCGTTCATCGCGTTGTGCACGGCGGGACGGTTGAGCGTGATCGTCGCGATGCCGTCGGCCAGCTC
>QHUS01000083.1 GCA_003222035.1 Gemmatimonadota bacterium
AAGCGTTCGATCGTGCCCTCACCGAACACGTATCCATAGTCAGGCGTGCCCGAGGTCACCCCCCATACCGCGATGAGTCGAGCGCCAGGTGGAATCGGTGCATTAGTCTTGTTCTGAATGTGACCAACGACAACGAGGCCTGCACCGGGGCTGGTGCCGTCCTGACAGGCGGCCACGGCGGCAACGAGGAGAGTGGCCAGACTAAGGTGGGTGCGCCGACTCATGGGCGCCTCCGAGGATCGTTGTGGTGAGCGGCTGAAAGACCCCGTGCTGCAGTCTGTAAGCTGCGGGGCGAACGTCGGCGGGCGCAAGGCAGTGGAACCGCAGAAAACAAGACTGGCCGGCGAGGCAACACAATTCTTCCCTACTTGTGAGCGCCCGGCAGCTTCAAGCGCTTGTTAGGCTACACCCTCTGCTACCGAACGCCAACCGTTAGCCCAAAGGGAACAGCCCAGCGCGGCATTGTCCCGTCCGACCCCCACCAGTCGACGCCCAGGCCTAGCCCGAAGCGAGGGCCATCGGGCAACAGCCAGCCGATCTCGAATCGCGCTCCGATTTGTGGGACTATCGTCCGCGTGCCGGCAGGGTGACTGACGAACCAGAGCATTCCCGGCGTGAGGGTGAACGCGACCTTCCTAGCGCCAGCGGTCGTATACCATTGAAAGCCGGGAGCCAAGCTCAAAGCCGTGTCGCTGGGCCGTGACACACTGCTACATCCGGGAAAGGCGCAGGGATAACTGACGGTGTGGTGGCTGACTGTGGTCACAGCAAGCTCAACGACCCCAGCGAAGTCGGTGGCCAGCGGCCGGCCGACGGAGCCGGCCAGCTGAAACCCCATATCGTCGAGCACGTCATCGCGAGCATTGTCCACGACAGCGAGGTTCGCCCGGAAGGTGCCAAAGATCGTGGACCGCTCTTGGGCCAGCGCGGCAGCGGGGTGGGACAGTGTCAGCGTGATCACGCAGAGCTGCACGAGGCAACGTACCTTCCACATAAGGCCTCCTGCGAGTGACAGTGCCTCCTGATATACCCTACTTGGCCAGAGGCTGGTCACATCCTGGCGCAGCCTAACGGATCGCGCTTAAGCTGCGGGCGAAGGGCTCGCTGGCGCAAGGCGGTGGAGCGGCGGATAAAGAGGCTGGCCAGCGACGCAACGCAACTCTTCCCTACTTATGAGCGCCCGACAGCTTCAAGCGCTTGTTAGGCCGCGGGTCACGCCTCGAGCCGTCGGATATCCGCCGCGAGTTCCGGGAAGTGAGGCTGATTGAACTCGTGGCCACGCCCGTCCAGGGCCCGTACTATCGCCTGGGGCAAGGCACGCCTGTAGTGCTCCATGTGTTCGAACGGCACCTCGGCGTCGTCCCGACTGTGATAGAGGTACAGCGGATACACATCACGCAGGCGAGTCGCGAAATCGGGCGGCAACGCAAATTCGGGGAAGTCTGGCCCCCAAAACGGGGTGGCGATCAGAAAGAGGCCGGTGAATGAAGGACGGGGTGCCGCATCCACGAGGTATTTCAGCAGAACCGAGGCTCCGAATGAATGACCCACGAGTACCCGACTCGTGCCGTCGGCGATCAGTTCCGCGATGCGGCGCGCCCAAGCCTGATATTGGGGGTTGGTTGGCTGGGGCATGCGCGGGGCCCGCACGATATAGTCGGGCCGCAGATCCTTCCCGAGCATCGATTCCCAATAAACCTTCCCCGCCCGGCGTCGGGGCTCACCAGCGCCGTGAATGACGAGGACGGTTTGCGCCCTGGTAGAGGCAACCACCGTAGGCCGGAGAGTAAAGAGTACGATGAACGGCGATGCGCCGCCTAACGGATCGCGGTTAAGCTGCGGGCGACGCGCCCGCCGGCGCAAGGGTGCGGGACGCAGTCCGTGCCCCGCCAGGGGCACAACACTCCGCTTCCTTTAGAGCGATCACCGCCTCCAGCTTCAAACGCTTGTTAGGCGGCAGCCTGCGTGGGTGCAGCCAACTTGCTCAAGGCAGCGACGCCACAATCTTTCGGTACTCGGCCTCGGGATAGGCTTTCATCGTTTCCGTGCGAAGATTGCCCTGCGCTGCGATGCCAAGCACGAGGCGGGCCGCAGTCGCATCGTCAGGCAGTTCAGCGATCGCGACGGCGTCATACTGGCCCATTGTCATGTAGAACGCTTTGAGTTCACCACCGGCGCGGCGGTAGGCCTCCTTAGCCGCGTCGAGTCGAGCGGGGCCATTCTTCGCATCTGTGATGCCCTGCTGGGTGTACCGAAGGAGGGCGATGTAGGTGGGCATTTGTGCCTCCAGATTGGGTACGACCAATCCAGTTCCGAAACGGGGACCCGAACTTGGAGTGCGGGCCGCGAGGGCGCTAGACCGGAGGGATACCCAGCGAGGACCAGGAGCTTTCCAAGCTGCCGCCTAACGGATCGCGCTTAAGCTGAGGGCGCAAGGCGGTGGAGCGGCAGACAAAGAGGCTGGTCGGGGAGGCGAGGCAATTCTTCCCTACTGGGAGCGCCCGGCAGCTTCAAGCGCATGTTAGGCGGCACCTTGTGTGAGCGCACTCAGAAGGTAAAAGTCTGCTCCTCCGCGATAAGCACAACCGGGGGCCCACCGCTCGAGATCTTCGCCGCGTGCGCGAGCGTTTCCTTGCCACCCGCCGAAGCCGCACAGGCTTGTAATGCCTCAAGCGACGGAAAATGAACCTCGGCGATGCGATAAAACGCGGCCTTACCCTGAGGCGAACTCTGGACCTTCGTCGCAACGAGCCTGGTCTTGCCGGCGAGCTTCTTCACCGCCATCGGGACGTGCTCGTCCTGGTAGAGGCGCTCAAACGCGGACACATCCTTCGGGGTCGGGTACATCACCATCAGTTTGACCGCGGCCATGGGTCTCTTCCTCCTCGTTGCTCATCGAAACCGCGTGGTGGTGCCGCCTAACGGATCGCGCTTAAGCTGCGGGCGCAAGGCCCGCGGGCGCAAGGCGGTGGAGCCGCAGACAACAAGGCCAGCCAGCGAGGGAACGCAATTCTGCCCACGCGAGCGCCCGCCAGTTTCAAGCGCTGGTTAGGCGGCCGGCTATCATCGCGTGTGGAGGACCACATGAATCACGCAGGACGTACACGGTCATGCGCCACCGCAGTGATGTCGGGCCACACCAACCAGTGTGGGTTGAGGTCCTGAGCTCCGTGGTGTCGATAGAACGCCCTCGCTGGCGCGTTATGTGGATTCACGTCAACGCAGACGCGCCGTGCCTGGCGGCTCCCAAACCAAGTCGCCAAGGCGTGGAACAATGCAGCTGCCACGCCTGTTCGCCGCCGTGCTGGGACGACATTGAGCCACTCAACTTCACCCTCGCAACCGAAGCGACGCGTGAGATGTCCGGCGATGAACCCAAGGATGATATCGTTTGCTGAGGCGAGCAACACCACACGAGGTGGCAACGACTCACGTGGGTGTAGCTCCCCTCGCATGTACCCGCTGATACGGGTCCGCCAGTAGGGCTGTGTTCCCCACTCCGTGGCGCGAATACGCGCGAGTTCATCGACATCGGCGAGATCCGCCTCGCGACACTCGATCGCCGACATTTCTCCGATCCCCGATGGGCCAGTCGAGGTAGCTGTAGGGTGGACGCCGGCCGCCTAACGGGTCGCGCTTAAGCTGCGGGCGACCCGCCCGCTGGCGCAAGGCCGTGGGACGAAGTCCGTGCCTTGCCCGGGGCACAACACTCCGCTTCCTTTAAAGCGATCACCGCTCGCCAGCTTCAAGCGCTTGTTAGGCGGCGGCCTGGGCCGGTTGGCCGCTCATGTAGAGTCTCGCCCGCCTCTAACATGTGAACGAACTTCTCCAGCCGCCGCTGGCGCGTCTCCGGCTTCTTGGTATCCTGCAGTCGGTAGAGAATCGCATAGCGGTTCTTGCTGTCGAGCGCCTGAAAGAACTCCTTGGCACGGGGACGTGCAACCAGGGCCGCCTGCAAGTCAGGGGGGATAGTGATCGTCCGCTGGGATGCGTACGCAGCCTTCCACCGGCCGTCCCGCTTTGCGGCTTCTACCTGCTCCAGGCCCGCCGGCGTTAGTCGCCCCTGGGCTCGCAAACGGTCGACCGCCGCACAGTTGATCTTGGACCACTTGCTGCGCGGGCCTCGGGGTGTGAAGCGCTGGCGCCACCATCCCTCCTTGCTGGACGCCGTCTGCCCATCGATCCATCCATAACAGAGGGCGGTCTCGAGGGCTTGTGCGTGTGACAGCGGGGGAGTCTGGCGACCCTTCTTGGCAAATTCCAGCCACACGCCGGGCGAGCTCGTGTGGTGCTTTCGGAGCCACGCGTCCCAGGCTCGAGAACTCGAGAACCGCTTGGTTGGAAGGGCCTTCGTGTCGGCCATAGCTCGCCGGTTGGCTCCGACGTTGCCGCCGCCTAACGGATCGCGCTTAAGCGGCAGGCGCAACGCTCGCGGGCGCAAGGTGGTGGAGCCGCCGGTCGCGCCCGCCAGCGAGGGAACGCAATTCTTCCCACCCGAGCGCCCGACAGCTTCAAGCGCATGTTAGGCAGCGCAGTCCGTGGAGTCCTCGCTAGCCGCCGATGCGGGGTTCTTCCCGTGACTTGCTGAGTAAACGCTCTGCGAAATCGAGCCGCTCCTGTGTTTCTGCCAACTCTTGCTGGAGGCCCTGGACACTCCGTTCAACTTCCTCGAGCCGCGCCGTGACGTCGGGCGATGGTGATTCTCGTCGAGTGGCAAACAGACGAGCGACCTTGACCACCGTAACCGCAGCGATCCCCACGGTTGATAGGAGTGCGACAAGAAACACAGCAGGTTCCAAGTGGCCTTCCTCCTCCAGGCCTGAGACTCACCAGCGCTGCCTAACGAATCGCGCTTAAGCTGCGGGCGCCATGCCCGCGGGCGCAAGGAGCTGGAGCGGCAGACAAAGAGGCTAGCCAGCGAGGCAACGCAACTCCTCCCGACTTGTGAGCGCCTGCCAGCGTCAAGCGCTTGTTAGGCGGCTCCCTGCACAATCAAGAGGGCCCCGATCACGGGAAGCGCAAATCCAGCGTAACGCGTGTCTGTCCCTCAACGATTGGGAGGCCTGTAAGAATGGTGTCGGCTTCAGCCGTCGAGGCCGACGGACCCTGGCCCAATGTAGCGTGCACTGACACACAGCCCGAGAACGTTCCCACTACGTCATCCATCCCGACGGCGTAATGTCCCACTCCGTCTGACATCGTCGACCCGAGCTGCCACACGGGATCTTGGTTGCACGGGCCGTGGAAGGAACGGGCTTCGACCTGAACACTCTTAAGAGGAATTCCATCGGAGGCGAACACCCTCCCTTCAACGACAAAGGTTGGCCAGTTGTCGACGATATCTCGCGCGCCGTCGCACGCTACCGCGCTCAGGATCAGGACTCCGAGGATGAAGTGGTAAAGGCGCATGATATTAGCGCGTGCAAGAGTATCCGAACGCGCATCGCTCGCGCGAATAACATGAATACTATCAGGAATCGGATGGCCGCTCTTGTCGACGAGGACACGATAAGAGACGTCGCCTATGAAAGGAGCGTCCATTTCATGTATGCGCACGACCTTAGGAGGTACGAGTCCACGCAGCGTATCTGCGAGAACGTGCTGCACGGAGTCGGAGTTACAGAGTGCTGGGGTCGGAGCCTGAGCCCGCCAGCAAGACGCGGCGACGACCGCGATTAGCGAGATACGGGTCAATGAGATGCGCAACGGCCCAGGTGACATTGCACGCGTTTGCTGCCTAACGGATCGCGCTTAAGCTGCGGCGCTTAGCTTGGTTCGTCACAAATGAAAGTTTACCCCAAGTGCCAGGCGCCGCCAGCTTCAAGCGCTTGTTAGGCAGATGCGGATGGATCACTGGGCCCTTCACTTTGCGGCTTGAGGGCCTCCCGGAATCGATTTGCGAGCATCTCGCTGAACCGTGGATTGGTTTGTCCCCCCGGGAGCTCGCTCTCGACCTCGCGGACGATCCTCACGAGCCGACTACCCGCAACGTTGTAGAAAGTGTTGTCGCGCGGATGAGCGGCAAGGTGCTCAGCGGCCACTCGAGCGAACTGCTCAAGTGCGGCTGGCGGCACGTCAGCGCCTTGGGCGCGCATCATGGCCGCGATGCGTTGGCTGGCAGCCCGGAGGAAGGCCGCCATCTGGGGATCGTCTGGATCGGGCGGTCGCATCTGCCTAACGCCCCAGCTACGCTGCGAGCGAGTCAAATAAGAGCGCCGTCGCAGCCGGCGCAATTCCGAAGATCGCTCGTCAGCTTCAGCGTTCGTTAGACGCCACGCGGTACGTTAGGGGATTCGCGTTTTTCTGATCGGATCCCAGAGGTAGTTCTGCTCCACAGCCTCAATATCGTTCCGCGGCTCTAGGCCAGCAAAACCGCCCAGCCGTGAGCGAGTCCATTTAATGCTTCGCGCCGTGTCGAGCTGTGCGCTCGTGTCCAAGCGAACGACATGTGTCGGTGTATAGGTCGAGCCTTTGAGCGTGTCAGTTGTCCTGGTGCCTTCGCTGCGGCCCGGAATCCCAATCAGGAACGCCGGATCATCACCAAGCGGAGGTAGGAATTGCAGCAACGCGAATTCGTCCCGATGGTAGTACCGCTGAAGGTGACCGTCCATGAGCCGAACGATATCGAGTGATTGAAGGCAGCACCCTACGTCTTCGCCGAAAAGAAAGATCAGGGTCCCAGCGCGCGGATACTCGTGAACGAACGCATCCCTGGTCGGGACCGCATTGTCGTAGGCTGCGTAGTCATCGCGGGCGGGATCCCAGTTGCCCACAACAGAATCCGAGGCCCCGGTCGCAAGCCGAACGCGCACCTTGGTAATGGTGCCGGGATCAGTGAAATGCGTGAGCACCTCCAACTGCAGTGAGTCGGTGCGGTTGTCGCCATCGAGATCCAAACCGAAGGCCTCGATTCGATGGGCCGGACCTTTGTCGGCGACACGCCTCGCCGTCCCGTTGCCGCCTCCGCTGCATGCGACCAGGGCGATGGAAACAAGAGTCGAGGGGGCGGCCCGCAAAGCTGTCCTTTCGATGAAGAGTGTGTGGCGTCTAACGGATCGCGCTTAAGCTGCGGCGCTTAGCTTGGTTCGTCACAAATGAAAGTTTACCCCAAGTGCCAGGCGCCGCCAGCTTCAAGCGCGTGTTAGACGGCGCGCATTGCCAGGTGCTCGAGCGCGCCGCGCGCCAAACGGAGGGCTGGGCCAGCTCGCCTTGGCAAGTTGTTTCTGGGCAGCAGCGGCGTCAGAGGACTGCGCGGCGCGCCCCGAGCGTGGCGGACTTGGGGTGGCGGGGCGCGGCGAACTGCAGCTCGCCCGCGCGTCTCGGCGCTCGGCGCCCCGCACACTCACCGTTCAAAAGAAGAAGTTGCGAAAGCAAAGTTGCGGGGTGGGAGCGCGCCGCCTAACGGCCTGCGCTTAAGCTGCGGCGCCTAGCTTGGTTCGTCACAAATGAAAGGTTACCCCAACTGCCAGGCGCCGCCAGCTTCAAGCGCGTGTTAGACGGCGCGCATTTCACCGATGCTCGAGCGCGCCGCGTGCCCCACGGAAGGTCGGGCGGCCTCGTCCTTGGGACGCTGCTTCTGGGCACCCACGAGGTATCGGCGCACGTGCGCGGCGCGCCCCACACGTGGCGGCCTTCGGGTGGTGGGGCGCTGCGAGCAAACGCTGGCTCGCGCGTCTCGGCGCGCGGCGCCCCCCGCGTTCACCGTACAAACAATCAGTAACGGAAGGATGCTTGTGGAGGGGGAGCGCGCCGCCTAACGGATCGCGCTTAAGCTGCG
>QHUS01000064.1 GCA_003222035.1 Gemmatimonadota bacterium
ACGCCGCTGCACGGAGCAGTCGCGCTCGCACAGGTGCATCACGTGACCGTGGACGTCGCCCATGATCTGAATCTCGACGTGCCGCGGCCGCGCCAGGTACTTCTCGAGATAGACTTCGTCAGACCCGAACGCCGCGAGCGCCTCCTGCCGCGCCAGGCTGAACGCCTGGCCGAACGACTCCTCGTCGATTGCGACGCGCATCCCTTTCCCTCCCCCACCCGCCGCCGCCTTGATGATCACCGGCAAGCCGAGCTTCTCGGCGATCTTGAGTCCCGCGTCCGCATCTTCGACCGGCCCGGGCGAGCCGGGGACCGTCGCCACCTTCAGTTTTTGAGCCAGCTTGCGCGCCGCCGCCTTGTCGCCCATCTGGCGGATCTGGTCGCCGGTCGGGCCGATGAACGTGATGTTCGAGGCCTTGACGATGTCGGCGAACTCAGCGTTCTCGGCGAGGAACCCGTAGCCGGGGTGGATGGCGTCGGCGCCGGTGATTTCGGCGGCCGCGATGATGCGCGGAATGTTGAGATAGCTGTCGCGCGACGGCGCCCGGCCGATGCAGACGTCGTCGTCGGCGAACCGCGTGTGCAGGCACTCGCGGTCCGCCTCCGAGTAGACCGCCACCGCTTCGATGCCCAGCTCTTTGCACGCACGGATCACCCGCAGGGCGATCTCCCCGCGGTTCGCGACCAGTACCTTCTTGAACATATCAGGGCGCGAGGTCGCCGCGCAGACCGGCTGCGGCGGTGGAGCCGCCGAACGCCCGGCTCTGCCCGGACTCCACCCCCGACACCTTGAGCGCGAACTCGCTCGGGTTCGTGGCGTAGAAGAGCGCGCTCTCGTAGCTGATGATGCCCTGCTGGTACCACTGAAACAGCGACTGGTCGAAGCTCTGCATCCCGTACTGCACCGAGCCCTGGGCGATCAGATCCGGGATGTTGAGCTGCTTCGAGAGGTCGCGAATGTTGTCCTGCACCGCGGCGGTGTTGATGAGCACCTCGGACGCCGGCACGCGCCCCTGGCCGTCTTTCTTCGGGACGAGCCGCAGCGACACCACGGCCGCGAGCGCCGTGGACAGAAGATGGCGGATTTCGTCGTGTTGATGCGGCGGGAAGAACGAGATGACGCGGTTGATGGTCTGGGTGCAATCCGTCGTGTGCAGCGTCGAGAACACGAGGTGCCCCGTGTCCGCGGCCTTCAGCGCCGTGTCCAGCGTTTCCATGTCGCGGATCTCGCCGATCAGGATGACGTCGGGCGCCTGGCGCAACACGTGCCGCAGCGCCGCGTTGAACGACAGCGTGTCGTTCCCGACTTCGCGCTGCGAGATGTTCGCCAGGTTGTCGCGATGCAGGAACTCGATCGGGTCTTCGATGGTGATGATGTTGACCCGCCGGCCCAGGTTGATGTGGTTGATCATCGCCGCCAGCGCGGTCGACTTGCCCGACCCCGTGACCCCCGTGACGAGCACCAGCCCGCGCGGCTTGATCGCGATCTCCTCGAGCACCGGCGGCAGGTTCAGTTCGTGGATCGTCTTGACCTCGTAGGGGATCGACCGGAACGCGAACGCCACGGTGCCGCGCTGCTGGTATACATTGGTGCGGAACCGCCCCACGCCCGGCACGCCGATCGCGAAGTCCGCCTCCTTGTGCTCGGCGAACTCCTTGACCTGCCGCGGCGTCATGATCTGCTCGGCGAGCGACTTCAATTCCTCCGGCTTGAGCGGGGCCGTCTCCAGCGAGAGCAGCTCGCCGTTCACGCGGATCGTCGCCGGCCGGCCTACCTTGAGCAACAGGTCGGACGCGTTGCGCTGGACCATCTGGGTGATGGCCTGCTTGAAGTTGAACGTCGCGCCGCTGGGTGCGTCAGGCATGCGGATCCACGCGGAAGAGGGGCTGTCCGAACTCGACCGGCTGAGCGTTTTCCACGCAGACTTCGCGCACCAACCCCGCGACTTCGGCCTCGATCTCGTTCATGATCTTCATCGCCTCGATGATGCAGACGACCTGCCCGGTGGCGACCCGACTCCCCGCCTTGACATAGGGCGCCGCCCCAGGCTCGGGTGCCGCGTAGAACGTCCCGACCATCGGGGACTTGATCTCCACGAGTTGAGACTTAGCCGGGACACCCGGCGGGGCGACGGCGGCCTGGGCGCCGGGAGCGGGCGGGGATACCGCAGCGGGCTGCGCCACGACCACGTGCTGCCCCCCCGCGTTGGTCCCGTGGCCCGCCTTCGTGACCCGGATCGACGACCACCTCCCCAGCAGGCCCCGGCGTACCTCGATCGCGCCGAGCTCGGGAGCGTCCTTCAGGATCTGCACCAGCTGCGCGATGATGTCGAGGTTCATGGCTCCCAAAGTTACACGAGCTCTAGGAGGTCCGTCAGCCCGTCGGACAGGAGCTCGGCCCCGCGCTCGCCCGCCGGCAAATGCACGTCGTCCTCGATGCGCACGCCGCCGTCGCCCGCCAGGTACACGCCCGGCTCGATGGTGACCACGGCCCCCGCTGGCAACGGATCCGTGTTGGTCTTGGACAGTCGTGGCGCCTCGTGAACCTCGAGCCCGAGTCCGTGGCCGAGCGAGTGACCGAACGCCGCGCCGAAGCCGCGCGCCGCGATCGGTTCGCGCGCGAGTGCGTCCGCGTCGCGGCCCGTCATCCCGGCTCGCACCGCGGTCCGTGCCCGCTGCTGCGCGTCGCGCACCAGCTCGTACAGCACCCGCTGCCGTTCCGTCGCGCGCGCCCCCACCACCACGGTGCGCGTGAGGTCGGCGCAATAGCCGTCCACCTGAGCCCCGAAGTCTAGCAGCAGCCATTCTCCCGCTGCCACCGTCCGCGTGCTCGATCGGGCGTGCGGCAACGCGCTGCGCGGCCCGGAGGCCACGATCGTGGGAAACGGATGACCTTCGCTCCCCAGCCGCCGCAACGCGCCTTCGAGCAGGCCGGCGATTGCCAGTTCCGTCATGCCGGCACGCACCTCCCCGAGCGTTTGGTGGAACGCCTCGCCCGCCAGCAGCGCCGCGTTCCGGATCGCCACGACCTCGACGTCGTCCTTGGCCGCACGCAGTCGCTCCACCAGTTCCGTGGTGGGGGTCCAGCGCCAGGCCTTGCCCGCCTCCGCGAACCGCCCCGCGTCGTGCACCGACACGCTGTGGGCCTCGTACCCCATCGCGTCGAGTGGCCCCAGCGTGGCGAGCTCCTTGAAGAAGCGATCCCACACGCTGGTGCTCTCGACTTCGACCCGCGCCACCGGCCCGGCTTCGGCCCGTGCCTGCTCGTCATACCGGAAGTCGGTCACCAGCAGCACGTCGGCTCGCGTGACCGCCACCACGGCCGCCGAGCCCGAGAACCCCGTCAGGTAGCGGATGTTGGCGCGTGACGTGACGAGCAGCCCGTCTAACGCGTCCGTTTCCAGTGCCCGCACGAGCGCTTCCTGCCGCGCGCGCCGTCGATCAGGCGCCATGACGGGCCTGGAGATGTCCGACCAGACCCTCGAGTCCCAGGCGATAGCTCTCGGCGCCGAACCCCGTCACGAGTCCCACCGCGGCGTCGGCCAGCACCGAGCGATGACGCTCGGGCTCGCGCCCGAAAATGTTGGACAGATGGACTTCCACGAACGGGACGCGCACCGCGAGCAGGGCGTCGCGCACGGCAAGACTCGTGTGCGTGAACGCGGCCGCGTTGATCACCAGGCCATCGGCCTTGCCCTTCAGCCGCTGGATCGCGTCGACGAGGTCGCCTTCATGGTTGGTCTGCGTCCACGACATGTCCACGCCGAGCGTCCGGGCCCGCTCCCGGGTGCGCGCCTCGATCTCCGCGAGGGTGGTGCGCCCGTACACTTCAGGCTCGCGCTCCCCCAGCAGATTCAGGTTGGGGCCGTTCAGCACGGCGATATGCACTAGTGCCGTTCCAACGTGTAGGCGTCCCACGACGGGACCGGGTACCGTGGCGCGACCCGTTGGAACGCCACTAGGACTTGAGGCCCCGGAGCCAGGCCTGGAATTGATCGAGGTCGGTCTCGTCTTCAACCGGGGGTCGGGACGCGTCCCCGGACGTACGGGGCGGCGGCAGCGGCACGTCGGTACTGCCGGCACCGGCGCTTCCCGCACTGTCCGGCCCCGACTCGGCCGCGTTGAAGAATTGGTCGAACGAGAAGCCGCCGCCTTGCTGCGCGGCGGGTGGCGACGAGCGGGAAGTGGGATGGGAGCTCGACGCATCCATCGATGCAGGGCCCGCCGGCGGCAGCGAACTCCGCGGCCCCTCGTCGCCGAAGACCTGGTCGAGCGAGATGCCGTCGGCGGCGGGGCGCGTAGCCTCACCCGGCGCGGAAATGACGGTGTCCTCCCCGCTCTCGTCCTCCCCGTGCGTCCCGCTTCCCCACCCTCGCCCGACCAAAGCACCCCGAAGCGCGTCCTCCAGCGATGGGCCAGTCGCGGGAGGAGGCGGAGGAGGAGCGTAAGGCGCAGCAGGTACGGGGCGCCCCGCGAGAATCCGCTTGAGAAATGCCGGCACCGTTTCGCCCGCTGGTGTACCCCCTCCCCCTCCCCTCCCTCCTTCGGGCCGCTCGCCACGCCGCAGCGCGTCGATACGTGCGCGCAGCCGTGGATCCCCCGGTCGCTGCGCCAGCAGCGCCTGATACACGCGTAGCGCGTCCTCCTCGTGCCCCTGTCGGAGGTACAAGTCGGCCATCGTCTCCGTGAGAACCGGCTCCGCACGCGACAGGGCTGCGACATCCGCGGCACCATCGTCGTCCGACAGCGAGACCGCGGCCGGCGGTGGCGGTGGGACGGTCGTGCCGACGGAGCCAGCCGCTGGCGCCGGCGCCGCGGGCTCCTCGTCGGGCATGATGAGCGGCAGATCGATCGTCGGCAGGTCGTCCTGCGACCCGGTTGGTTCCGGCGGTGTCGCGAACAGGGTCTCGAACTGCGTGTGCGCCAGCCCCTCGACCACGAGGTCCTGAGGCGTCAGTTCGACCTCCTCCTGAACTTCGATTCCATCGGCGCGCGCCTTGTCCCGGCCCACGGCGTTGAGGTCCATCGTGCCGTCGAACGTCTCGAGGTCCTTGGGCGTGCCCCTGGCGTCGAGCGTAGTGGAGGTCCGCTCTTCCGAGTGATGCTCGATCAGGAGGTCCGGGCGCGGTCGCGGCGCGGCGTCGGGCACGAGGCGCACGACCGGCTCCGGGGCCTTCGGGGCGCTCGACACCGCCGCCCTTGCCTTCGCCCGCGTGAGCGCCTCCGCCGCGTCGCCGTTCATGGGATCGGCCGCCAGCAGGCGGCCGAGCCAGTCCACCTCCTCGCCGAACCGTCCGCCGCGCTGGGCGATTTCTGCGAGGATCCTGAGCGCCAACACGTTTTCTGGGTCGAGGGTCAGCACCTTGCGAAACACGTCGGAGGCGCCGGGATCGTTCTTCTGGTCGATCAGGCAACGCCCGTGAACGATGTGCGCGCTGACATAATCGGGGTGTAAATCGAGGCCGGCCTTACACAGCTCGAGGGCTCTATCTAGTTCACCCGCTTTACGATAGGCGTCCGCCAGAGGAGCGAAGTTCCGGCCCTTGGGGTTCTCCGCCCAGCGGCGCTCCAGCTTCTCGATTTCGCTCGTGTAGACCACGGCCTAAGTGGTTGGGAGGATTGGACAAAGATAGTGTTCGGCCAGCCGCGCTGTCAATCGAAACGAGCGCGATCGCTTGAGTTTTCGCCTTGTCGCCTTTAGACTTAGCGCCCTTCCGTCTGCTTCGCTCGGAGTTTGCTCCGCCATGATGCGCGCGATGCGCGAAATCACAAAGCCGGTGTTCTGGGTTGTGGCCATCTCGTTCATTGGATGGATGGCCTACGGGCAGGTGCAGGACATTCTGGGGGGTGGCCGCGACGTCGTCCTGAAAGTGGACGGCACGATCGTGCGGTCGCAACCGTTCCAGGCGCGGTACCAGGCGGCCCTCGAGCAGTACCGGCGGCAAGCGGGTGGCGCCAGACTTTCGCGCGAGGACGAGCTCCAGGTTCAGGATCGGGTCGCCGACCAATTCGTCCAGAGCATCCTGCTCGAGAAAGCGTACAAGCGCCTCGGGATCAGCGTCACCGACGACGAGGTCATTCAGGCAGCGCGCAGCTCGCCGCCGCCCCAGATTCTGCAGCAGGTGCTCGGGGACCCGACGTTCCAGACGAACGGGCAGTTCGACATTTCCAAGTGGCAGCGGTATATCTCCAGCGCGGGACCGGAGTTTGCCACGCAGGTCGAGGAGCTGTATCGCGACTATCTGCCCCAGCAAAAGCTCGAAGCGTACCTCACCGCCGACCTGTACGTATCGGACGCGAAGCTGTGGCGGATCTGGCGCGACCAGCGCGAGTCGGTGACGGTCGTGCTCCTCGCCATGCGGCCGGAAGGGGTGCCCGATTCGCTCGCGCCGGTCACGGACGCGGAGCTTCAGCGCTACTACGATGCCCATACCGCCGACTTCAAGCGGCCGGCCGCCGCCTGGTTGAGCTACGTGGAGTTGCCCCGCATTCCCGACTCGGCCGATAGCGCCGCGGCGCTCAAGCACGCCCGTGACCTTCGCGCCGAGATCGCGGGCGGCGGTGGAAAGGTCAAGTTCGAGGACGTGGCGAAGAAGGAGTCCGCCGACTCGGTGAGCGGCGCCCATGGTGGCGACCTCGGGTGGGCGAAGCGTGACGGCTCCGGGTTCGTCCCGCCGTTCGCGGCGGCCCTGCGACGTCTGCAGCCTGGTCAGTTGAGCGAGCCGGTGCTCAGCGAGTTCGGTTACCATCTCATCCGTATCGAGGCCCCGAAGGGCGACTCGGTGCATGTCCGTCACATCCTCGTGGCCATCACACTGCAGGGAGCGCATCTCGATCTCGTGGACGCGCGGACGGACACGCTCGACCGCCTGGCGGCGGATCAGGTGGACGGCACACGGCTCGACAGCGCGGCGCGGCGGCTCGCGCTGCCCCTGCGCCATGCGCCGAAGCTGGTCGAGGGCGACCGGCTGACGCTCGGCCGGTCAACGATCCCGGATGTAGGTGTCTGGGCGTTCGAAGGCCGCCCGGCCGGCGAGACGGGTCCGGTGATTGACGGGCCCCGGGCGAGCTACGTGTTCCGCCTCGATTCGCTGGAAGCGGCCGGGGTGCCGCCCCTGCAACAGATCCGCGCCCGCGTGCTCGCGGCCGCGCGCTCCGAGAAGAAGAAGGTCGTAGCGCGGGAGCAAGCCGAGCAGGTCGCCACAGAGCTGCGCGGCGCGACGGATCTCGTCACGGCGGGGCGCGCCCGCGGGTACGACGTCACGCGACTCGGTCCCTTCACGCGCCTCACGGCGCCGGCGCAGTTCGCGCGCAACCCAATGGTGCTCGGAGCGGCGTTCGGGCTCAAGCCCGGAGAACGGAGTGGCGTGATCGCCGACGAAACGGGCTGGTTCGTGCTCCAGGAAGTGGCGCGTGCCCGCGCCGACTCGGCGGCGTGGCTGAAGCAGCGTGACCAGCAGCGGGAGGCACTGCTCCGGCCCATCGCGCAGGCCCGCGTGCAGCAGTTCCTCGCCGCGCTGCGCGCCGACGCGAAGATCGTGGACCGCCGGAAGGAGCTGTTCCGGCCGGTGGCCAGCGAGAGCTAGTCGCTCAGGCGCTTCGGGTCGCCGCTCGAGGAGACGGGGCTCGACGCAGGCGGCTGAACGCTGCGCGGCGGCGTGGACGGCGGGTCGTCGCTCGTGGCGTCCTTGAGGCTGCGCTTGAACTCCTTGATCCCCTGCCCCAAAGAAGATCCGATCTCCGGAATCCGCTTCGCCCCAAACACCAGCACCAGCACCAGCAGCAGGATCAGGATGTGGCTGAACGACAGGTCCCCGAACATGACGCGCCTCGCTTCAAAAGATCGATCGGGCGACGTAGTAAGCGATCGCCACCCCCACGAGCGCGAGCAACGAAACGTCGATTCCGATCGGCCCGAGGGTGATCGAGACCACCAGCAGGTCCATGTGGACCGGCCCCAGCGTGGGGGTCACCGACCAGGTGAAGATCTCCTTCGCCGGGCCCTGCGGCAGGAAGCGCCGCAGCAACGAGTGCACGAACCCGCCCAGCACGAAGCCGGTGGCCAACACGCCTATGTAAAATAGCGGCCTGCGCGGGCCCTGCGCCACGGGCTAGCTGCGCCTCTCCACGGCATACGCGATACTGTCGCGCAGCGCGTCGCGCGCGGCCGACGGCGCCAGGATCTCGAGCTCCGCCTCCGCTTGCTGGGCCAGCCCCAGGGCGCGCCGCCGCGCATACTCCAGCCCGCCCGCCGCCGTCACGCACCGGACCACGTCGGCGACGAGCGCGTCGCCCGGCTCCGGCGCCGCCATCAGCTCCGCCACCAGGCGCCGGTCGCCGGGCGTCATCTCGCCCAGGGCGGCGATGAGCGGCAGGGTCACCTTGTGCTCTCGGAGGTCCAGCCCCCAGGGTTTCCCCGTCACCGCCTCCCCCTCCGTGTAGTCCAGCAGGTCGTCGGTGATCTGGAACGCCATGCCCAGCCGCATGCCGAAGCGGGCGAGCGCGGCGCGATACTCGGCTCGTCCCCGCAGCGCGCCGACCTCGCACGCGCCGGACAGCAGCGACGCCGTCTTCGCGCGGATCAGCTGGTCGTACTCCGCCTCGCCGTATGCAAGTCGGTCGTGCGCTTCGAGCTGGCGCATTTCGCCGATCGTCATCTCGTTCGTGACCCGCGCGAGCACTCGCAACGGCTCGAGATCGTCGAGCCGGATGAGCTCGATGATCGCGCGGGAGTACAGATAGTCACCCATGATAACCGCGACCTGATGCGAGAACAGCGCGTTGACCGTGGGCATGCCGCGCCGCAGCACGGAGTGATCCACGGAGTCGTCATGGACCAGGGTGGCGAGATGAATGAGCTCGACGACCGCGGCGAGGATCATCGCCCGCGGATCCTCGGCGCCCGCGGCCCGGCTCGAGAGCAGCAGCAGGGTGGGCCGAAACAGCTTCCCTTTCATGTGCAAAAGGTGCTCGTTCACCTCGGCGATGATCGGGAAATCCCCCGCGACAATCCGCCTCAGCTCCTCGCGCACCCGCTCGAGCTCACCCGCGACCGGGCGCTGGAGATCGCGTAAGGCGATCGGGGCGACTTGCTGGCTCACGTCACTTCGCCTTGGCGAGCGCCTTGGACCGCTCGCCCACGTCCCGGAACCGAATGTCCACCGCGAACACCCGCCCGTACAGCTCCCGCGCCTCGGCCCGCTTCCCCAGCTCCTCAAGCGCGCGGGCCAGCCAGTACAGCACGCCCAGGCGGTCCTGATCACTCGATGCCGGCAGCTCCAGCGCGCGTCGCAGAATCGATTCCGCGACCGTGTAGGCCCCTTTTTCGATGAAGCAGACGCCCAGCGCCTCGGAGCTGCGCAGTTTGCCCTCCGGCGCCTGCAGCGCTTTCTGCAGCTCGGCGATGGCCTCGTCCAGCAGTCCCATCTCCTTGAACGCGACACCGAGGTCGTAGTGCGACTGGAAGTCGCCCTCGTCGATGTTCTCGTCGATCCCCTGCTTGAACCGGGCGAGCATCTCCTGGAAATCGCGCTCTTCGTCGCCGGTCGGCTCTTCGTCGGCGATCTTCATGCGGGTGTCGCGCTCGGGGCGCGCGTCGTCGAGGATCATCGCCCCCAGGTCCACAAAGTCCCCGCCGTCCACCGCCTCGTCCCGCACCTTCAGCTTCGCGTCGCGCGGGGCCGTTCGCTCCTCATCGGCCCGAGCCTTCTTCTTTGGCGCCGCGTGCGGCCCGGGAGCCGGGGTGGCCGCCGGGGCCAGCATCGCGAGCGCGGCCTGGGCTCGCTCGTTGCTCGGATCGTGCTCGCCCACGCGCTTGTACACCGCCCGCGCCTTGTCTGGCAGATCGCCGCGCAGCAGCGTGTCGGCGAGCCCGAGATAGGCATCGATCAGTTTCGCCTTGTCCCCGGACTTGAAGGCGAACTCGACCTGTTTCTGGCGGTGCCGCACGCTGTTGGGATCGAGCCGCAGAATCTCGGCCACCAACGTCTGCGCCTCCGACAGGTTCCCCCGACCCTCGAAGCCCGTCGTCGCGAGATCGAGCTCCTGAATACCGCGTTCCCGCTCGCCCGCCTCGACCAGCGCCTCACCGAGCACCCGGTGCCGTTCGGGGTCGTCGGGGTCGTCGGCAACCCGCACTTCGAGCTCCTCGATCGTGGGCTTGGCAGAGGTACTCCCGACGTCACCGTAGGCGAGTGATCCCGCGTCGTCCGACGCGATCACGACGCCGTCGAGGTTCAGGTCGATCGCGACCGAGCGGCGTCCGGGCGCACTGGGAAACTTGCCTTCCGTCGTGTGACCTTGCTCGATCACGACGGGCTGCTCGTCGCCTTCGTCCGCTTCACCCACGGCGCCGCTTTCGAAGTCCGGCTCGAGCTCGAGCGGCGGGACTTCGACCGCAGGCTTACTCGGCGGAGACGCCGCCGGTCGTTTCGGGACGAACGGCTTGACCTTCGGCAGCTCCGACGCCTTCGAGCTCCCCGCCGTTGGCGGCTGCCTTTCAAGGTCGGTCTCCGGAAGCGATGCGAGCTCGTCTGCCGCGTCGCCCGCGCCCTCCTCGACGACCGTCGGCTCGAATTCCGCCGGCGGTGGAATCTCGACTGCGGAGACCTCGTCTCGCAGGGGTGGGACTTCGTCAGCGGCGAGCCGCACGTCACCGAACTCCACCGTCGTCGTCTCGAACCCCTCGAGTGCGCCTCCAGCGCCAGTCGGATCGAGTCCTTCCACCAGGCTAGTAGACTCGATCTCCAACGAGGAATCCGGCTCCGCCACCGCGGGGTCAAACAGGCTTTCTGCGACCGGCTCCGGCTCTGGCTGCGGCGGGGGCGGAGGCGGTGTGGCCGGGGGGGGGGGCGCCGGTGCCGCCGATCTCAACGGAGGCGTGACACGCGGGCCTCCCGCGCCGGGCTGCCCCTTCCGGGCGGGAGGGGCATCAACGTCCAGAAACACCAGGTTGGAGCTCTTCCACCTTCCCGATTTCGTCAGGTCTGCCCCGGGCTTCGCCTTCGGCGGCGCCCCTGCGACAGGCGCGTTCCCCTCCCCTTCGGCCCGGTCCGCTCCCGCTCCTCCAGACTCCGCGCCGGAGCGCCGATCGGGGTCACCGTACATCCGGAGGTGCTCTGCCAGGGCATCCCGCAGGTGTGCGCTCTCCGCGGAAATGTCGGCGAGCTCCTTCAACGCGGCGAACGCGTGCTGGATTCTGCCCATCTTGTGCATGCGCTCTGCGTACGCCACGAAGTTCTGCTTGGCCTCCGCCATGAATCCCTTGGAGGCATACAACTTGGCGAGCTTGAGATAGGTCGTTTGCCGCCCCGGCGCGTTGCGCAGCACCTTGTTGCACATCGCGATGGCGTTGTTGTGGAAGCCCAGCTCAGCGTACTTGTCCACGGCCTGATCGTAGAAGTCGGCCGCCTGCGCCGGATCTCTCAGCTTGGTGTACAGATCCCCGATGCGGTTGTAGATGGACAAGTCGGGGTTGGCTTCGCCTTCTTCCTGTTGCCCCTTCAGAGCCTCCCGCCATGCGTCGAGGGCCCCTTTGGGGTCTTTGGCCTCGAGGCTGCGGGCCCGCTCCTTCAGCTTCTCAAGCTTGGACATGGGGCCCTAAAGATATCGGGCCCGGGGTGAGCGGACAAGCGGAACCTCCTGTCCAGACGGCGGTTACGAGCTGCCCCCCCATCCAGTAGGCGACTTCGCGCCAGTCCGACACCCCCCACGAGACCAGGTCAGCGCGAAACCCCGGAGCGATCTGTCCGCGCTCGGCCGCGAGCCCCAGGGCCGCCGCCGCGTTGACGGTGACCGCGCTCACGACCTCGGCGTAGCGCATGCCCAGCTGCGACACGGCGAGTGCCATCACGAGCGGGAGGCCCACGGTGGGCGATGACCCCGGATTGAAGTCCGTCGCCAACGCGACCGCCGCCCCGGCGTCCAGGAGCTGTCGTGCTGGAGCCTGACCGCGTTTGCCGAGGAACACCATTGTGGCGGGAAGCAGGACGGCCACGGTGTTGCTGGCCGCCAATGCCCGGACGCCACTTTCGGATAGGGCGGCGAGGTGATCGGCCGACAGCGCCCCGAGCGCCGCGGCGAGCTCGGCACCGCCCGATCCTTCGAGCTCGTCCGCATGCAGCTTGAGGGCCAGCCCCTGCTGCCGGGCGGCGGTCAGGATGGAGCGTGCCTCAGAGACCTCGAACACGCCCGGCTCGCAGAACACGTCGCACGCGGTCGCCAGTCGTTCTCGCGCCACGGCGGGGATCATGTCCTCGCACAGCAGCCGGACATACTCCGCGCGCCGTGCCCGGTACTCGGGTGGGACTTCGTGCGCCCCGAGAAACGTAGGGACGAGCGCCGCGCGCTCCGACGCGGCGGCAGCACGGATCACGCGCAGCTGTTTGAGCTCCGATGCCAGGTCGAGCCCGTAGCCGGATTTGACCTCGATGGTCGTGCTGCCATGGGCGAGCAGCACGCGGATGCGGTGGCGCGTGAGGTCCAGGAGGTCGCTCTCCGATCGCGCTCGCACGTCCCTCACGGATTGGAGAATGCCACCGCCGCGGGCGGCGATCGTCTTGTAGTCCTCGCCGAGCGCGCGGCGCTCGTGGTCATCGAGCCGCGGCGCGCCGAACACGGCGTGCGTGTGACAATCCACGAAGCCCGGGAATAGTACGCCGTGCACTGCTTCCACCGCCGCTCCGGCGTTCGCGTCCCGCAGCTCGGCGTAGGGCCCCACGGCTTCAATCCGCCCGCCGTCGAGCAGTACCGCGGCGTTCGAGAGGACCTCGACCTCCGCCATCTCCCGTCCCCGGCGCGCGCGGGCCGGGCCGCGACAGGTGACGACTTGCCGCGCCCCGACGAGCAGCGTGCTCAGTCGACCTCTCCCGTCTCCCGCATGGGGAGGCGGATGCCGTGCCGCCGGGCCGCAGCGAGCGCCTCGGGGTATCCCGCATCCGCGTGCCGGGCCACGCCGATCCCCGGGTCGTTCGTGAGCACCCGCTCGAGCCGTCGAGCGGCGGACGCCGAGCCGTCGGCCACGCTCACCTGTCCCGCGTGCAGCGAGTTGCCGATCCCCACGCCGCCCCCGTGATGGAACGACACCCACGCCGCCCCCGACGCCGTGTTGAGCAGCGCGTTGAGGATCGCCCAGTCGGCGATCGCGTCGGAGCCGTCCTTCATCGCTTCCGTCTCCCGAAACGGCGAGGCGACGGAGCCGGTGTCCAGGTGGTCGCGTCCGATCACGACCGGCGCCTTGAGTTCGCCTCGCTTCACGAGGTCGTTCAGCGCGCAGCCGAACCGCGCCCGCTCCCCCTGCCCGAGCCAGCAGATGCGCGCTGGCAGCCCCTGAAACGCGACGCGCTCGGCTGCCAGCGTGATCCACCGCCGCAAATGCTCGTGCTCCGGGAAGAGCTCGAGGACGAGGCGATCCGTCCGATGCAGGTCGTCCGCGTCACCCGAGAGCACCACCCACCGGAACGGTCCCTGGCCTTCGCAGAACAGCGGGCGGATGTACTCGGGCACGAATCCCGGAATCTCGAATGCGTCGGCGACGCCGGCGTCACGGGCCTGGGTACGGATGTTGTTGCCGTAGTCGAAGGTGACCGCTCCGCGACGCTTGAGCGCGAGCATCGCCTGCACATGGGCCACGATACTCGCCACGGACCGCCGCACATACTCCGCGGGCGCCCCCGCTCGCAGCGCGGCAGCCTGTTCGACGGTGAGCCCGAGCGGGATGTACCCGTTGAGGGAGTCGTGCGCCGACGTCTGGTCGGTGAGCACGTCCGGGACGAACCCTCGCCGTGCCAGCTCGGGCAACACGTCGGCGCAGTTGCCAATCAGGCCGACGGACAACGCGCGTCCCGTGCGCTTGGCCTCCTCGCACCAGCGAAGCGCTTCATCCAGGGACGCCGTCGCACGATCCAGGTAGCGCGTCTCGATTCGCCGATGCACTCGCGCGGGATCCACTTCGACGGCCAGACACACGCCGTCGTTCATGGTTGCGGCGAGCGGTTGAGCGCCTCCCATACCGCCGAGGCCACCCGTCAGCACGAGACGTCCGCGCAGCGACCCGCCGAAGTGCCGGCGCGCCACGGCGCCGAACGTCTCGTACGTACCCTGCAGAATGCCCTGAGTCCCGATGTAGATCCACGACCCGGCAGTCATCTGTCCGTACATCGTCAAGCCTTGCCGCTCGAGCGTCCGGAACACCTCCCACGTGGCCCAGCGCCCCACGAGGTTGGCGTTGGCGATCAGCACCCGAGGGGCCTCGGGGTGCGTCGTGAACACTCCCACGGGCTTCCCCGACTGCACGAGCAGCGTCTCGTCGTCGCCGAGCGTGAGCAGCGTGCGGCAGATGGCATCGAAGGCGGGCCAGTCGCGCGCCGCTTTGCCTGTGCCGCCGTAGACCACGAGGTCCTGGGGACGCTCTGCCACGTCCGGATCGAGATTGTTCATGAGCATGCGGAGCGCGGCTTCCTGCACCCAACCTTTGCAGGACCGTTGAGGACCCCGCGGCGCACGAACGGTTCGGGGAGCTGTCATGCGCCCTCCGGATCGAATTGCCCCTCCCGGATCCCCGCCGCGACACGCTCGATGTCGGCGGTGAACGGTCGGTCGCCGTCCAGGGCGGGCACGACGGCGCGCACCGCCTCGAAGGTCCGCGCGACCCCGCGCCCGGGCGCGAGTGGCTTCAGGAATTCCAGGCCCTGAGCCCCCGCGAGGAGCTCCACTGCCACGATCCGCTCGGCATTCGCGAGAATCCGACCGCCCTTCCAGGCCGCCGTCATGCCCATCGGCACGATGTCCTCCTGGTTGCCCTCCGTGGGAACGGATTGGACGCTGGCCGGGGTCGCGAGCACCCGGCACTCCGCCACGAGCGCTGCCGCGGCAATCTGCGGCGTCATGAACCCGGATTCGATCCCCGGATCTCGGGCGAGGAAAGCCGGCAGTCCGGACGAGAGGTCGGGGTTGACGAGGCGGTCGATCCGTCGCTCGGCGAGTCCGGCGAGCGTCGCCAGCGCGATCCCGATCACGTCCAGGGCGAGGGCGATCGGCTGGCCGTGAAAATTGCCGCCCGACAACACGTCGTCGCCGAACACGAGCGGGTTGTCGGTGGCGGCATTCAGCTCGGTGGCCACGAGCCGCTCGGCGAACGCGAGGGCTTCTCCAACGGCACCCAGCACCTGTGGCGTGCATCGCAACGAGTACGCGTCCTGCACCCGTGGATCGTTCTCGCGGTGCGACTCGCGGATTTCGGAGTCGGCGAGGAGCTGGCGTAGCAACGCCGCGGAGCGCTGTTGCGACGGATGCGGACGCGCGTCGTGAATCCGTGGGTCGAACGGCACCGGCGTCCCCCGGACGGCTTCGAGACTCATGGCGGCGGCCGCGTGCGCCGTCCGCCACAGTACCCAGGCGTCGCGCACCAGTAACGCGGCCAGCCCCGTCTGGGCCTGCGTCCCATTCACGAACGCGAGGCCCTCTTTCGCCTCGAGCGTGATGGGCTGCAGCCGCCGCGATCGGAGCACCGCGCCATCGTCGCCTTCCCCAATCATCGCCAGCGCCAGGTGGGCCAGGGGCGCGAGATCGCCCGACGCCCCTACGCTCCCCTGGGACGGCACCCGCGGATGCACCTGTGCGTTCAACATCTCGACGATGAGCTGCGGCAAGGCCGGTCGCACACCGCTCGTTCCGCGGATCAGCACGTTGGCGCGCAGCACCATCATGGCCCGCACCACGTCTACCGGAAGGGGATCGCCCACGCCCGACGCATGGCTGCGGATCAAATTGCGCTGCAGGTCGCGGGTCTGTTCCGGCTTGATGCGCACGTGGGCGAGCTTCCCGAACCCGGTGTTCACGCCGTAGATCACGTCGCCACGCGCCGCCGCAGTCTCAACCGCGCGGCGAGACGCAGCCAGCGCCGCCAGCCCCTGCGGCGCGATCGCGACTGGCGCGCCGTGGCGGGCAACCGCAACGACATCCGCGATGGAGAGGGAGTGGCCGTCCAGCGTGATAGTGGCGGGCATGCGGAAAGGAAGCTACTGCTCGGAGATCACGGACGCCAAGAGAGACACCGAGATGCCAAGTCGCCGAGTGGATGTAAGAGCCGAGGGGTCAGGATGGCTCCCTGACCCCTCGCCCCTCTCCGTCCGCTCGGCGACTCGGCCCCTCGGCGTCTACCTCGAGGCTACCGCCTGTCCGCTGGTCGCCGGTCGTTTCGGGACTACGAGCTCCGGGTTTCCCTGATCGGTCTGCACGCTCCAATCGAAGATCACGTACTGCCTGGTCACGGCCGTGACGCGGAGCGCCATATAGTGGTACTGCACCGACTCCAGACGCTGGAACACGTAGCCGTAGCCGGGGACTGCCTGAATCATGGCGCGGTCGTACCCGCTCGCCGGCGCGAAGTCAATCGACGTCAGATCGGCCACGGGGGTGTTCTGATACAACCGCATGGAGTCGCCCGCGAACTCGGGCGCGAGCCACAGCGTTGAGTCGCTCGGTTGTACGTAGACCCAGAAGTCGATCGTGGTGCTGTTGCCGTCCTGAACCAGGCCCAACTCACCGGGATCGCCGTACCCGTTGGCGTTTCCGTCTTGCCAGAAGCGGAACCCCGACTGCGGCGTGTTCACCCCGTACGCCCACACCAGCACATTGCGCGCGTCGGGCCGTGGGGTGTCCTGCCAGTACGGCGACCAATCGCTTTCCACACCTTCGACGCTGGTAGCCGACGTCGCGAAGCAGCGTGGGACCCCGTTGCGAAGCTGCCCTGCGAGGAATACGTGAGCCACCGTCGTTCCCTCGATAACCCAGTCGGTCCCGCAGCGAACGAGGTCGAGATCGTAGCTCGCGCTGTAGACCGTATAGTTCGAAAACCGGGCCGGGTCGGTTTGATACGCGTTGTCCGCCCAATCGAGGTAGATCGCGCTGTCGAGCGAGATCGAGCTGAGGCTCGCGGGTGCTTCCAGGGGGGGCGGCGGCGGCGCCGTGGTATTCTCGTGGCACCCCAGGGCGGCTAGGCCCGTGAAGGCCAACACATATCGGAGCGTGACGCGCATGGCTTCCTCCACGAGCAGTGGGTCGGCTGGGCAGAAAGCACGGCGCGTGCCGACACGCAACCGGCTGCAGGAACCGCACTTGAATGACGGCGCGACGCCTCCGGTGTCATCTGGAGGGGACGGACTACTGCGAGAACGATCGCTGTTCGTAGTCGAACTTGATGTCGGGCTGGTCGAGCAGGGCAACATAGACGCTGAAGGCGAGGTTGCCGTTCGGCGCCTTCAGGAACGAAAAGCTCGCATGCCAGCGGTGCAGGTCGCGCTCCAGGCTGATCGAGTGCGCACCGAACTGCTGCAGATCGAAATCGTAATTCGACGACCACCTGGCCGACCAATGACGCGTGGGTTGAAACGACAGGTCGAAGGTCGCCGTTCGATGGCCTCCTCCCCCCGCCCCCACCCCACCGCCAGTGCCGCTGATCACCGTCGTGTCCACGACCGGGCGGGTCCGTGACAGGTTGTACGCGACGCTCAAGTTGAACCCCTTGCCAACGCTGCTCAACGGGATCCCGCCGGCCCCGACCAGACCCTTCTGACCGTACGAGCCGGTCGGGGGCGCCCCTTGCCCCGGCTGCGTGTCCGCGGCCGCAGGCGGGGCTCCGGGGGCGGGGCCCCCCTTCCGCGCGAGGCCCAACAGGGCGGCGATTCCATGGATCGTCGCCGGGGTGATGGTGAAGTTCGTCGACATGCTGGTGAGGAACGGGTCGAATCGGGCGCTGTCAGTGCCGACCTGTCCAAGCCACAGGTCGTGCGTCGTGGTCAGGGAGAACGGCAGAAGATCCGAGGCGAAGGTGTTGCTGATCGACGTAGTCTGCCATCCGGTGCGGTATTGCTGCTTGGCCTGCTCGAAGTTATACGATATCGCGCTCGTGTTAATGCTCAGCAGTCTGATCTTCCGCGGCGCGCGGGTGCTATCGCTCCCGTGTGCCTTCAGTTTTGCCTCAAAGTTCTGCGAGAGGCCCACGCTGATCGTCTGCTGGGGATCGCTGCCGGAGTTCAGTAACCGCTGTTGGGGATCGATCGCGTGCCGGTATACGGAGTCGACGGTCGCGCCCGGCGCGTACGCATACGAGATCAGCGGCGAGAACGAGTGGCGGATCCGTGCAATCGGCCCGAAGCCCGGAAAAAACCCGAAGAACGTGGGGGCCATGCCGAGGCTGAACTGGAGCCGTTTCCCTTGCTCCACGAATTCGCCGTTGGTGAACTGATTCCGGATCATGAATGGGCCGGCCGACGTTTTGTTCACGATCCCGATGCCCGGCTGCACCTTCCAGGTACCGCCGAACACCAACGGCAGATTTATCGCGGTCTGCCAGTCGACGGTGGTGCTGAACGTCTGGTTGAACAGCACGCGCCGGAGCCCGCCGGCCACGGTCGCGTCGAGAATATCGAACTCGGCGCGCGCGTTGCTGATATTGTCCGCCATCGCGAAGCTGTTCGTCCAGTTCCAGCGGCCGAGGCGGAGCGGGGTACCGAAGCTGAGCATCGAGGCGCGCGAGTCCGCAAACACCGTATCCAGCGCTCCGTTGGGAAGCAGGACCGGGGTGGAGAGCTGGTGGAAGGTCTGCTGATTGGTGAACGAGAAGCTGGGCGACCAGGTCATCCACGACGTGATGTCGATCGGTAATGGCGACAGGGTCACGGTCGGGATGGTCTGCGAGACCAGTCCGCTCCCGACTTCCTGGTGGAGGTTGCCACCGGCGTTGAGCGTCCCCCACGCGAACTGCTTGGTGAAACTCACCTGCGACCCGAGGCTGGCCGTTGCCAGAAACGGGTTGACGGTATTCTTCTCGATCAGGCTCGTGTTGGTCGAGTAGTCGATGCTCGCGTTGAAGCTCGTGCGGGACGAGAAACGTTGCAGGTGTTGCCAGCCGACTCGGAGCGAGGTGCCGGGCTGGTCGAGCTGGTTGAGGCGATCGAACGAGACGCTGCCGTCGATGAACCGGTCCAGCCACTTGTACGACACCCGGCTCTTGACCGCGAAGTAGCGTTCGGCATACCAATCCATTTCGAGAAGCGCGTCGAGGTAGTCGTTCAGGGCGACATAGTATCCGAAGTTCGCGATGTGACGCTCGTAGGAGCGGACGGGCCGCACGATGTCGTTTATCCCGAGGCGCGGGACCAGCACGCCGCTGCGACGTCCTTTGCGCACGTCCATCGGTATGAACGGCAGCCACAGGATCGGAACGTCGTGGATGTAGAGCACGGCCGGGCGCGCCACCATCACGTCCTGGTTGAGCCATTTCATCTCGCCCGTCGCGAAGTGATAGTCAGGAACGGGGTTCTCATCCGACGTGATCTCGCTCTTCGCGCCATACAGCCGCGTCGAGCCGGAATCCACCGCCAGATCTCCGCGCACGTACCACCTCGCTGACCCCTGCGCGACGTTCGTCAACGCCTTGCGTACGGTCCCGCGCTTGACGCACGTGTCGTACCGCATGGCCTCGCCCACCATTACCGTCGCCTCCTCGAACAAGCGCGGATCCCCGATGGCGTCGAGCCGGCAACTGCGCTGGCGGTAGCGGATCGAGTCCGACTCGAGCTTCGTGCCCTCCCGCTCCACGTAGGCTTCGCCCCGCAGGTGGATCATCTCGGTGTCCCCGCCCTGCACGATGAGCGTGTCGGCCAGGTACTGGGTAACGCGGTAGCCCTTGATCTTGAGAAGCGAGTCGATCACGGCGTCGCCTGGCGGGAAGCTGCGTCGGGGCCCGGTGGGCAGCCCGAGCCGGCGCGCGGCCGCGGTGTCGAGGCCGCGAGTTGCGCCGGCTGACTCCGCCGGCGTGCGCAGCGTGGTGTCCGGGCGGACGGGCGGCCGCACCGGGGGCGTCTGAGCGCCGAGTGGGCCGGCTGCGGCGAGCAGCAACGCCGCAAGGAGCGCCGCGCTCGCCGCGCCGCCACCGCCCTCCGCTCCTCCGGCCCCCGCCGTCGCCTGAGCCCGGCGCGCGCGCCGCCGCTCCACCACCCAGGCGCACCAGATGCCGACCTCGTACAGGACAAACAGGAGCCCCATCATGAGGAGCATGGACACGGCGTCGGGTGGCGCGAGCAGCGCCGCGGCGCCGGTCGCCACCACCAGCGCGTAGCGCCGGTTGCGCACCAGGAACTGTCGCGACACGAGCCCGAGCGCGGCGAGAATCACGATGACGAGCGGCAGTTCGGCAACGACCCCGACTGCGATGATCAGCTGCGCCGCGAACCCGAAGTACTTGTCCGCCGTGATCAAGGGATCGAACACACCGCGCTGGATGCCGAGCAGCAGCGCCAGAGCGCGCGGCAGCAGCCACAAGTACGCTGCCGTGGCGCCTGCGAGGAACAGCACGACGCCCGCCGACAGCGCGGGCACGATGAGCCGGCGTTCGCGCGGGTACAGCGCCGGCACCAGGAACGCCCAGGCATGGTACCCGACGAACGGCGAGGCGATCAGCAGCCCGAGTACGAAGGCGAACTTCAACGTGATGAAGAACGGTTCCGTCGGACTCGTGACGCGGAGCTTGCCGCCCGGGATCAATGGTGCGATCGGCCGGGTGAGGAGGCCGATGATGTCGACACGCTCGACCACGACCCAGCCGATGAGCGTGCCCACCACGAGCGCCAGCAGGCTGTACAGAATACGCCACCGGAGCTCCTCGACGTGGTCGAGGAACGGCATCTCGCCCCGGTGGTCGGTCGTCTCCGGCACGCCGGTTCCGGAGGCTACCGCCCCAGGCGTTGGAGCTTGTCGCGCGCGAGGTTGGCTTCTGGAGAGCGGGAGTAGCTGCCGATGACCCGGGAGTAGTGCTGCCGGGCGGCCGCCTTGTCGCCCCGCTGCTCGGCGAGGAGGCCCAGCTTATAGAGGGCCGATGGAGCCCGCGGCGAGGTCGGGTAGGTCTTCACGACCTGCTGATACACCGCGGCGGCCGAATCCGCGTTCTCCCCGCCGAACGATTCGCCAATGAAGTAAAGCGCGTCGGGCGCGCGCTGGTGGGTGGGGAACAGGCGCAGGAACTCCCGAAAGCCCAGTCGCGCGGTCGCGTACCGGCTCGCCCGGTACTGCTGATAGGCGAGGTCGTACGTCTGCTCGGGACCCGGGCCGGCCGGATTCCCCGAGCGGCCGACGGGCACCGCGGGCGCCCCAACGCTCGTATCGATCGTGGGCACCGGTTGCCGCGCCTGGTCCTCGAGGCGGCCGCGCAGCTCGGTCAGCCGCTGCTGGCTCTGCCCCGTCAGCTCCTGCACGGTCACGAGCTGCTGCTGGACCGCGAGCAGGTCGGTCTTCACGTCCCCGCGTAGCTGGATCAGGTACGCCTGCTGCGCCACGAGGCGATCCTGCACGACGGCGAGCAGCGCACGCACGGAATCGACCGTGGCGACGTGCTGGCTATCCGCCCGCGCCCGCTCGACCCGTAGGGCCTGGACCTGGAGCTCGACGCGCCGGACGTCGCCTTTGAGCGCGCATCCGGCGGTCAGCCCCAGGACCAGGGTGAATCGCCCGCCGTGTTTCAACGTCGATCGAGCTCAGGGCTGTTTGAGGTTCTCGCCACCCGCGAGGATCTCGAACTCATCGCGGCGATTCTGCGCCCATGCCTCCTCGTCGTGCGCCTGGGCGATCGGCCGCTCCTCGCCGTAGGACACGGTCTCGATGCGACTCGCGTCGATGCCGTGACTGACGAGGTACTGTTTGGCCGCCGTGGCGCGACGATTGCCCAGCGCGAGGTTGTACTCGTCCGAGCCGCGCTCGTCGCAGTGTCCGCTGATGCGAATGTGCAGGGCCGGGTTGGCCTGGAGGATCGCCATTTTCTGATCCAGGACGGAGGCGTCGCCACCGCGGATGAGCGCCTTGTCGTAGTCGAAGTGGATCATCGTGGCGAGCAGCGTCCTCACCGCCTCCGTCGAGCGTCCGAGGGCGGCCAGCGAATCCGCACGGCGTTGCTGCGCCTCCCGTTCTGCCGCTTCACGGTCACGAGCTTCCTTCTCGGCCCGTGCGATCGAATCTGCGCGCGCCCGCTCGGCCGCCTCGATCGAGTCCGTATTCGCAGTCGCCGCCGGCGCCGGCGTTTCGGGCTTGGGTTTGCCGCCGCACGCGGCGATGGGCACCACCGCGAGACCGGTCAGGAGCAGCAAAGGTAGCCGTTTCATCGGTGAAGTCCTCTCCGATTTCAAGGGGCCGACGAGGCGGTCTCCGGCAAGCGCGGAGACCAGGCCGGCAGCCGCGCGCCGCTCTGCTGCAGCAACGGACGGATGCGGCCGGTTTCGACATCGATGATCCAGAGCTGCCGATACCCGGACCGATCCGACACAAAGGCCATATGGCGGCTGTCGGGTGCCCAGGTTGGATCTTCGTTCCGCCCGACCGAGGTGAGCTGTCGCACCGCGCGCGTCCGCACATCGAGGACGAACACCTGCAGGGTGCCGCCCACGTCGCGGTGGAAGGCCACTGTCTGCCCGTCGGGTGACCACTCCGGCGCGTTCGACGAACCGGTGGCACCGTAATCGAACGGCGCGAACAGTTGCTGGTCCGTTCCGTCGGCCGACATCACATAGATCTGCGGCAGCCCGGGTCTGGTCGACACAAATGCGATCCGCCGACCATCGGGACTGTAGGTCGGTGACAAGTTGTCGTAAAAGCGCCCTACGGTCAAGCGCTGTAAACAACAGCCGTCCTTGACGTTGACCGTGTAAACGTCGGTGCCTTCCTCGATCGCGCGGCTGAAGGCGAGCGTCTTGCCGTCGGGTGAGAACGCCGGGGTGAAATCGAGCGCCTGCCCCGTCGTCACCACCGGGGCGCGCTTGCCGCTCGCGACGTCCTGGACGAACAACCGCCCGTGTCCTTCCCAAAACTCCATGTACGCGAACCGGCGCCCGTCCCCGGCCCACGCCGGCGACATCGCCTGGTGATCGCTCGACGACACGAGCCGCTGGTCGGCGCCGTCCTGGTCGATCGTGTACACCTTGCCGTTCATCACGAACAGGATGCGGGTCGCGGCGGTCCCGCCGACACCGAGGCTCGCTTCGAGCACGCGATCCGCGAGGCGGTGCACGGCGAGCCGGAATCCCGCGTCGCCGAGGGCCGGGAGGCGGGCCCGCAGCTCGCGGCGCACGCCCCCGGCCGCCACATCGTACACCGTGACGACGGTGCTGTCGCCGGCCGCGGGCGTGATGCCGACGACGAAGTCCGCCCCGAGGGCCTGGTACAGCGGATAGTTGAGACCGGTCGCGACGGCTGCGCCGCCGGTCCCCCGGGCCCCCCCCCCCGCCCCGGTCGCGGTACGGCCGGCCGACGGGGACGAGGGGGGGCTCGCGGCGCGAATCGAGTCACCGCCGGGCAGGGTGATCGGCTCGAAGCGGTCGCTGTAGTCGACATCGCGCACGACAAGGGCGCGAACCGAGTCGAGCGCCGCCTTCGGAACCGGCAACACCACCATCCCCGGCCGCACGCCGGGGCGGTACACGATGCCGATGCGGACGCCGCGATCGATCGCGGAGGTGTCCTGGGCGGATAGCCGGTTAGCCGGGTAGGCGGTTAGCAAGACCGCCGTGAGACTACCCGCCCACCCGCCAAATCGGCTACCCGGCTTCACTGTCGCCTGCCGGAGAAATAGAACCGGACGAACAGCACATCCGCGGCCCACCCGTCCGGGAGTGCGCCGAACGCCTTGAAGCTTCCTGCCTCCTCGATCGCCCCCTGAGCCTCGAGGTCGAACCCGAAGTTGCCGGAGCGCCGAATGAACTGGAGGCCGCTCACCGATCCGTCACGATGCACGAAGAACGAGACCTCCGACTCGAGGGGCGTGCTCTGGACCGGGCGTTGCCAGCGCCGCAGCACCTGGGCCACGATGTTCTGCAGGTACTCCGGGAACGGAAACGCGACGCCTTCGGTGCTGACCGTGGCGACGTCCGTACCCGTCGACGGTTTTTCGCCCGGAAGCGGTGTCGCATTGGGTGTCGTCCGCGGCGCAGCCTCGCGCTTGGTGTTGTCGGCGACGGGCGGCGGTGGCGCCGGCGACACCGTGCTCTTGGGCGCCTTTGCCTTCGGTGCCGGTGCCGGCTGCGCCTCCGCCGGCCGATCCACCGCCTCAGGCGCTTTGCGCGCCTCCTCGTTCGGCTCAGGTGCCGCCACGAGGTGCACCTTATACATCGGCGGCACGGGTTTGCGCGCCGCGGCCGCCCCTACCACGAGGAACAGCCCGGCGAACGCGTGTACGGCGACCGTTCCGACGAGGCCGACGCTGACGCTCTCGGAACCCCCAGGCCTCCGTCTCACCGCTCGACCACCTCCGGCTCCGCGACGAGACCCACGTCGTTCACGCCAGATGCCCGGATCACCGCCAGCACCTGCACCACGTTGGCGTATGCGACCCGACCGTCGGCCCGGAGGTACACCCCAGTAGGCCGTTTGGTTCGCACGAACGCGGGAAACGTGGCCCGGAAGTCGGCGTAGGAGAGCGGGGCCTGGTCCATGAAGATCCGCCCGTCGCGGTCGAGCGTCACCACCAGGCCCGACTTGGGCTCGAGGGGCTTCGCCTCGGCGCGCGGCAGTCGGACATCCACGCCACCCTGCATGATCGGGGCCGTGATCATGAAGATGATGAGGAGCACGAACGCCACGTCCACCAGCGACGTGACGTTGATGTCGGCGTTCAGGGGCAGCTCGCCGTGCCCGCGTAGCCCCCCTCCGCCACCGAGGAGCCCGGCCATCAGAGCCTCCCTTCGCGGGCCAGCGTTCCGATGATTTCCTGCGCGAACCCTTCGAGCTCGCCTGCGAACAGGCCAAGCCGGTTCACGAACAGGTTGTAAGCCATGACGGATGGCACGGCGACCGCGAGACCGCCGACCGTCGTGACGAGCGCTTCGGCGACGCCCGGCGCCACCGCGGCGATGTTGCCGGAGCCCCCGACCGCGATCCCGATGAACGCATCCATCACGCCCAGCACGGTGCCGAGCAGACCGAGCAGCGGGCTCACCGAGCCGAAGGTGGCGAGCCAGGGAATGAAGCGCGCGGCCGCGTCACGCTCCGCTGCGACTTCCTTGGCGAGCACCATGCGCAAGGCTTCGAGCTGCGTCGCGGTGAGCGTGCTCTGGGTGGCGACCGCGGGGCCGTTCTCCTTCAACCCGCCTGGCTTCAGCTCCGAGAAGAACTGAATGCCTTCGCGCAGCAGGCGGTTGTACGGCGAGGCGGGCAGCCGCATCGCCGCATGGTAAGCGTCGTCGAGTCGCGTGGCTCGTTCGATCTCGCGCATGAAGCGATCGGCCTGCGCCCGCACGCGGCGGAATTGCCACCACTTGAGAAAGATGAGATACCAGGAGACGATGGAAAACACGACGAGAATGGCGAGCACGAACTTGGTCTCGCGACTCGACGTGAGAACCAGCTCCCAGGGCGTTGTGGGGACCGCCCGGCCCACTTGGAAGAGCACGGTGTCAGCCCTCCCTGAACGATTGCAGGGTCCGTCGCAGGCCGTCACCGACGGGGACCAGCGCGCGCCACCCGAGCCCCTGCGCCGCCTTGTCCACCGCCAGCGCGTTGCGCCGCAGCTCGCCGGGGCGCTCCGCTGCGTGCCGAATCTCCACCCGGCGCCCCCCGATGGTGACGAGCGTGGCGGCGAGGTCGTTGACCGACGTCTCGATGCCGGTGCCGATGTTGAAGGCGCGGCCGTCGACCCCGTCCGCCGACGGGAGCGCGACGTGACTCGCGGCCAGATTGGCTTCCACCACGTCCTGGACGAACACCATGTCCCGCGTCTGACCGCCGTCACCGAACACCGTCAGCGGCTGACCCGCGAGCACGCGATGCGCAAAGATGGCGACGACGCCCGCCTCGCCGTGAGGGTTCTGACGGGGGCCATAGACGTTGCTATAGCGCAGCGCCACGGTCTCGAGGCCGTACAACTGGGAAAACGTCGCGAGATAATACTCCGAGGCGAGCTTGGCGGTGCCATACGGCGAGGCGGGCAGCTTCGGGGCCGACTCGACGAGCGGCAGGCGCGCGGTCTCGCCGTACACCGTGCCCCCCGACGACGCGAAGACCACCCGCTGCACACCACCCAGCCGGGCACCCTCGAGCAGGTTGAGGAGCCCCAGCACGTTCACCTCGGCATCGAACACCGGATCCGCAACAGAACGCCGCACGTCCATCTGCGCCGCGTGGTGGTTGAGGAGCGTGAAGTCGCCCGTGGCGAGGAGCTCTCGCGCGGCGGGCGATCGCACGTCGGCCTGCACCAACCTCGCGCCGGGCGGCACCTGCTCCCGCTTGCCCGTGGATAGGTCGTCGAGCACCGTGACGTCGTCCCCCGCCGCCAGGTAGGCGTCCACCACGTGGGAGCCGATGAACCCCGCGCCACCCGTCACGAGAACCTTACGGGTCATCGCGCCGCTCCAGGCCGAACAGCCGTTTCAGCGCCTCGAGCAGGCCGTAGCCCCGCCCGGCCTGTGCGGCCTCCTTGAGGGCCAGGGTCGGCTGGTGCAGAAACTTGTTCAGCAGCGTCTGGCTGAAGTGCTCGATCTCTCCGCGATCCTCGGGGCTCAGATGCGCGAGGCGGCGCAGCGCGCGCTCCAGCTCCGTGGCGCGCACCTGGTCCAGCCGCTCGCGGAACTCCTTCAGGACGGGCACGACGACCAGCCCGCCGTACCACGCCCAGAAGCGCTCGACCTCTTCGCTCACGATGCGCTCCGCCGCCGGGATGTCGCGGCGGCGCTCCGCCGCGGCTTGTGCGGCCACCGCCTGGAGATCGTCGATGTCGTACAGGAAGACGTTCTCGAGCTGCGCGACCGCGGGCTCCACATCGCGCGGCATCCCGAGATCGAGGATGCACAGCGGACGCCCCCCACGCCGAGCGACGGCGGGGGCGACATGGTCCCAGGTGACGACGGCGTGCGGCGCCGCGGTCGAGCTGAGCACGATGTCGGCGTCGGCGAAATGCTCCCACGCCTCGTCCAGCGTGAGGGCGCGCGCGCCGAGCTGCTCGGCGATCGCGCGGGCGCGCTCGTACGTGCGGTTGGCCACCAGCGTGACCCGCACGCCCTCGGACGCGAGGCAGGTCGCCGCCAGCTCCGCCATGTCTCCCGCTCCCAGGATGAGCGCCGAACGGCCGGCGAGCCGGGTAAAGATCCGGGCCGCGACCGCGACGGCCGCGGAGGGGGCGGAGGCCGCGCCGGTCGCGAGACCCGTCTCACTGCGCACCCGGGCGCCGACGAGCAGCGCCGATTGGAACAGCCGGTGCAATACGGGGCCCGCCTGGCCCTTCGACGTCTCCCACGCGTCCCGCACCTGCCCCTGGATCTGGGATTCGCCGAGGATCATGGCGTCGAGCCCCGCGGAGACGCGGTACAGATGACGCACCGCATCCCGGTCCCGGCGCGTGTACCCGTACTCGCTGGCGCTGCGACCACCGCCCAGGCGCTCCGACAGAATCGCCCACACCGCCTCCGGCACGGCCACGTCCGCTTCGGCGAGGTAGAATTCCGTACGATTGCACGTGGACAGCAGCACGCCGCCGCGCGCGCCCGCCGCCAGCACGCGCTCGAGTGACGCTGGCACTTCGCGCCGCTCGTGCGCGAATCGCTCGCGCACGTCGAGGGGCGCGGTGCGGTGGTTGACGCCGAGAACGGTGATGCTCATTGTCGCCCCGACTCAGAGAAACCGCTGGGTTCCCGGCGCCGCGAGCTTGAGCGCGACGTAGACGAGCAGCACCGCCGCGAAGCTCGCGATGCTCGCGAACGCGGCCCGCCGGCCGGCCCAGTGCCGCACCACGCGTACCCCGACCGCCCATCCCAAGACGACCCAGGTGAGCATACCCCAGACGACCTGGGCGGCATCCACCGACGCGCCGCCGGCGTAGCGCACGCCGAACCCGAGCAGCACACCCAGCGTCACGGTGGGGAATCCCAGCACGAGCGACAGATGATTCAACTGATCCAGCCGCTCCAGCGGAGGGAACAACCGGAACACGGCCCCGAAGCGCTTCGCCTTGAGCTCCCGGAACTGGAGCAGGTAGAGGGCGGCCGCGATGAACGCGAGCGCCAGCATGGCGAGGCCGAGCACGCTCACCGTGATGTGGAGGATCGACCAGGCCCCGCGCCCCGACGGCGGCGGTCCTTCGGGCGCGAGCCCGATGAGCAACGCGAGCCCGAGGAGACCGGTCGCGAGCGGCCCGGTGAAAACGCCCACGGCGGACGCGCCGAACAGGCCTTCGCTCGCCGCCTGCAGCGCCACGAGGAACAGGGCCAGCATCGAGAGGGTCGGGGCGACGCCCAGGAAGGAAGTGACCCGTGCGATGCCGATCACATGGGCCGCGATGCCGAGCAGGGGGACCCCCAGCCTCAGGGCACGCGGTGCCGACCGGAGCCCGGCGAACGGTGCCAGCGCGAGCGCGGCGGCCAAGGCGTACAGGGCCAGCGCGATTAAATGCGGAACGAGGACCACGGGACGCAATGCGCCAGCGCCGCGTGACGCGGTCGCCGGCGGCCGATCAGGACGGCATCTTCCGGATGAGCCGCACCGGCATGCCCGGAACGAGTTTGGGGTGGCCGATATTCAGGATCAACCCCGAGGCCGAGTGATCGCGCGTGTGCACGATCTGGAGCACCACCTGCATCTGCTCGGACGACGTGCCCGGGACCCCCGCCGCCGGTCGGTACACTTCAAATACGTCCCCGGTGGTCACACCTTCCGCCCGTCCCCGATTGATGAAGACGATCTGCTGCGGTCCGGCCAGCACGTGGAGGTCCCGTTCGGCGATCACCACGCCCTCGAGTCCGCCCTCCACAGGTGTCGGGCGCACCTCGCCCGGGTCCTTGAACGGCTCGAGCGGCAGCCCGAGATGCCCGTCGTGGATGCGCCCGAACTGCAT
>QHUS01000065.1 GCA_003222035.1 Gemmatimonadota bacterium
GTGCGACGCGCTGATCGTGCCCTGGCTCGACGTACTACCGCTCGTCGACGAGCCGTCGCCCCAGTTGATGGTGTACGACCACGGGCCGTCGTTGTTCGGGTCGCTGAACGACGCGGTCTCCGTGTAGAGAATCCCGAGCAACACCGTCTCGTCCGACCCGGCGTTCACCGTGGGCGGCTGGTTCGGCGTTGCACAGGTCACGGAGTAGCTCACCGTGGCCGTCCCGCCCGAGGGTACCGTCACCGTGCGCGACGTGCCCCCGCTCACCGAGCAGTTCGTAGGCACGCCGCTGAGCGCCACCGTGTGACTCGTGGCCGTGAGGCCGGTGAACGTGACACTGCTCTTGATCCCGATCGACTGGCTGGTGGTCCCGTCCACCGTGACGGTGTAGCCGCTCGGCAGGCTGGTGCCCGTCGTGGTGGTGGTGACGGTGAGCTGACCGGTCGTGGGACTGCTCGTCGTACTCTTCACGATGTCGCCGCCCGTCAGCATGCCGGACTTGCTGTAGGAGATTGAGGGAGCGCTGAAGCTGAAAAAGTCCAGGCCGCTCCCGGCCGGCCCGTTATCACAGACGGCCACGGTGAAGTTCAGCTGTTCGGCCTCTCCGACCACCTGGCCCGTGCCATCGAACTCCGCCCCCTTGGTCGGATCGCTGCAGGCATTGGAGCTGGTGCGGAGCGCGGTGATCCCTGTGCCGGGAAATGTCGGACCGACCTGAAGCGAGCCGGGGATGCTGTAATCCGTGTAGGTGAGGGTCCCGGAGAGATCGGACTTCACGTCGAAGGTGAACGTCTGCAGGTTCGAGCCGGCCGTAGGCGAGCCTGGACCGATCTGCCCCGTCCCGGAAACCTCCACGCCGGAGGTCGCCGTGCAGCTCACCGAGAAGGCTGCCGTCGCGGTCCCGCCGGTGGGCACGGTAACCGTCTGGGAGGTGCCCTCGCGCACCGTGCAATTCGTGGGCACGCCGTTGAGCGCCACTGTGTGGCTGGTGGCCGTGAGGCCGGTGAACGTGACCCTGCTGTTGATCCCGATCGGCTGACTCGTGGCCCCGTCCACCGTCGCCGTGTAACTGCTGGCAGGGAGGCTCGTGCCCGAGGTGCTGGTCGAGACAAGGAGGGAGCCTGTGGAGGAAGAACCAGTCGACTTGGTGATGTCCCCGCTCGTCAGGGTGGCCGACTTGCTGTAGTTAATTGAGGGAGCGCTGAAGCTGAAGAAGTCCAGGCCGCTCCCGGCCGGCCCGTTATCGCACACGGCCACGGTGAAGTTCACCATTTCCGTCTCTCCGAACACCTGGCCCGTGCCGTCGAACTCCGCGCCCTTGGTCGGGTCGCTGCAGGCGGTGGAGCTGGTGCGGAACGCTGTGATCCAGTCGAAGGTCTGCACGTTGTTCCCAGCCGACGGCGACCCCGTCCCGAGCTGTCCTAGCCCGGTCACTTCCACGACTGCTGGGGCCGTGTCAAACTCGGGGACGAAGGGACTGACCGAGTCACTGCAGCCCACAGCGAACAGAGCGGCGGCCAGAAGCCCTACAACCCCACCCCACGTCATCCGCTCGTTCATGATGCCACCCTCTCTTGTGGAGTGTGTGCCACGCGGCGAGAAAACGGAACAACGCGTTTTTTTTATCGGCAAAGGTTGAGCCAGAGCGTCACGGCCCTGGAGCACCGCGCGCCTGGATCCGAGTTCCGCCCAGCCGTGGCACCCGGGCAGCATGTCGGGCGGCGAAGCGTCGGCAGGCGGCCTACGCTGCGCCGAATCGACGGAGCGCGTCCGCAGCATCGCGTCGAAGCTTGGCACAACGTCCGAGGGGTGGAGCTGGCGGCGTGACCGGCGATCACGACCCGTCGCCGGTCGCGCGATGCCTCACACGACGATGGGACAGCGAGGGATTCCCTACCGGCCTGGGCGGGTGTTTACGATTTCGAGACTGCGACGCGGTACGATCGCTGGGTGGTTATGCACCACGACGACCGCTTCCTCTGGACCGGCGCTAAGAACGCGGTACCACATGCCGAAGCTAAGCGGCCCCGGGACATCGACCACTAAGCGAGCCCACCGTTCTCCCGGAGGAGATGATCCCTCGCCCTGCCCTCCACCCACGCTCACGGCACGCCTCAGCCCCAACGTCAGGTGTACTGCACGTTCTGCACGTTCGATGGTACCGGGTCGTCGTACGATTGGCAAGACTGGTCTCACTGCAACGGTCCGTCGTCGAGCGGACACTCGGCCACTTCCGGGCGGGCCCCCATGGACCCGCCGTCTTTGGAGACCGGTGCAACCTACACCTCGATCTTCGAGAACCGCCACGCCCCGGCGATCACGAACAAGACGCCCACGCCCAGCAACACCGCTATGTCCAGCGCGACCCCAAAATGCGCCGTGCCTATCAGGATGCCGCGCACGCCATCGATCCCATACGTGAGCGGATCGATCCGCGTCAGCACCGCCAAGGCGGCAGGAAGGCCCTGCAATGGGTACAGCGCTCCGGACAAGAACCACAACGGCATCACCAGGAAATTCATGACCATTTGAAAGCCCTGCATGTCCTTCAAACTCGAGCCGATGGCCGTGGCCAGCGCGGCGAAGACGAGAGCGATCAGCGCGATGATGAGAAACGCGAGGATGACAGCGAGCACACTCGTCGGGCGGAACCCGGCTACCAGAGTCACGCCGAAGATCAGGAGTCCCTGGAGCACGGCCACCGTCGCCCCGCCCAATGTCCGACCCATCATGATCTGAACGCGCGGCACAGGCGCGACCAACGTCTCTTTCAGGAAGCCGAACTGGCGGTCCCACAGCATCGCGATCCCGGAGAACATCGCCGTGAACAGCACGGTCATCCCGATCACCCCCGGCGCCACGAACTGGAGATAGCTCCCTTCCCCCGCGCGCCGGAACACCGGTCCCAGGCCGAACCCGAGCACGCCCAAGTACATCAGCGGCGTACCGAGCGAGGCGACGATCTGCGCGCGCGAGCGCAGATACTTCTTGAGCTCCCGCAGCCACAGGATGAAGACCACGCTCATGCCGCTATCTCCTCCACACGCGCGCGACCTGGCGCATGCGATCCTCGGCGCTGAAGGTCTCGTCACGAATGGTCGTGCCCGTGAGCTTGAGGAATGCCGCCTCGAGCGAGTCGGCACCGGTCTGCTGCTTGAGCTCGGCCGACGAGCCGGTCGCGACGATCTTGCCATGGTCGATGATCGCGATGCGGTCGGCCACCCGATCGGCTTCGTCCATGTAGTGCGTGGTGAGGAAGACCGTCACACCCTCGGTCGCATTCAGATTCTTGACGTGCGTCCACATCTGATTGCGGCTCTGGGGGTCGAGTCCCAGCGTCGGCTCGTCGAGGAACAAGACCCTGGGGGTGTGCAGGAACCCGCGCGCGATCTCGAGGCGCCGTCTCATCCCGCCCGAGAACGTCTTCACGAGGTCGTTCCGGCGATCCCACAGCTCGAACAGCTTGAGCAGCGTCTCCCCGCGCTCCCGGCGGACTCGGCGCGGCACGTGGTACAACACACCGTGAATGTCGAGGTTTTCCCAGGCGGTCAGCTCGCTGTCGAGACTGGGATCCTGAAAGACGACGCCGAATCGCTTGCGAACTTCGGTCGAATCCTTGACGGGATCCAGACCGTCGAGCTCGAGCGTGCCGCTCGTCGGGCGGAGCACGGTCGTCAGCATCTTGATGGTCGTCGTCTTCCCGGCGCCGTTGGGCCCGAGGAACGCGAACGTCTCGCCCCTGCGCACGTCGAAGGTGACGTCATTCACCGCCGTCACGGTGCCGAAGGTGCGAACGAGATGCTGGACGCGGATTATGCGGTTGTCTTGGCTCAAAGACCTCGGCGTCTAGCCGTTAGGGTGGCTGACGGGAATCGAACCCGCAACCTCTGGAGCCACAGTCCAGCGCTCTAACCGATTGAGCTACAGCCACCATGTGGTACTGCAACAACTTACCAACTTACGCCGCCGTCCGCACCTTCCTTTGTTTGCCGCTCGTTACGGCAAACAAGCGCGAGAGGCGGCCACGCAAAGGCTCCGGGGACATGAGTCCGTGCGGCAGGACGAGGAGCGCGGAACGTGGAGCCCGAATCAGTTCACCGTGGAGCAGGTCCGGGCGGTCTGATTTGCTAGTGTGTCAACAGTAGGTGTGTAGAGCCCTACTACGGCTCTACACACCTACACACTTGAGGGTGGCGCGAGGTCTAGAGGAGCCTAACACCCTGAGGTGGCGTGCGACGTTCCGATCTCGCGCGACGCTGGCCGCCAGATCGGCGATCCGTGCCGTAACGGCGCTCGACGTGAACGGCGATCACGACCCGTCGCCGGTCGCGGGTCATGCGGCGACCGAGGTCTCGCCGCCGATCCAAAACGCCTCGCCGTGGCTGGTCCCTCTGCATTGGCTCGGTGCTCATGTCGTACTCTCGTTGGGCGTGCAAGTCAGTCGGGCTCACGTCGCGAGGACCTGCATCCCCGGGGCCAGTTCGGCGTGCCGAGTGGGTGAGGTCATTGCCTTGCTGGAATTGGAGATGCCGTCCGGCCCAACTCGTGGTTCATGCGACGTGCCGAAGCACTGTGGTGGCAGGACCAACGAGTGAGGCAGCGATGCCTCACACGACGATGGGACAGCGAGGGATTCCCTTACCGGCTTGGGCGGGTGCTTACGATTTCGAGACTGCGACGCGGGACGATCGCTGGATGGTGATGCACGACGACGACCGCTTCCTCTGGACCGGCGCTAAGAACGCGGTACCACATGCCAAGGCTGAGCGGTCCCGGGACATCGACCACTAAGCGAGCCCACCGTTCTCCCGGAGGAGACAACCCCTCGCCCTGCCCTGCACCCACACTCACGGGACTCCCCGGCCCAACCTCAGGGAAACTGCACGTTCTGCACATGTGATAGTACAGGGTCGGCGTCCGACTTACAAGACGGACCGATTGATCACCCGGGGATCACCCCCTCCGGGTGGCGATCGACCGGCGCTAAGGGCCATGGCTACCCGTGCACGAAGCGGGAGCATGTTGTCGCAGGCGCGACGTCTTGTGCGTCACGACAGCACCGGAATAGCTCGGCAAAGCGAGGTGCGTACTCGCGGAGCATGTTGTCGCCATCGCAGCCGTCAGGTCCGACATACTCCTCGGTACGATGTGCTACCGAGCGCCAGCCCAGCGCCGCGTGGCCGAAGCGCACCCACTCTCGGGACGGCAGGAACAGGCCGACACGCCCCGCGAAATGGCCCGGCGTGTAACTGCGCGCCGCCGCTATCGTGGCGCGCTCAACCTTGGCGCGCAGCACCAGCACCGGATCCGCTGCGGCAGCGTGCACGCGATCGCGGTGTGCCTTGCGCAGGCGCAGCTTCTCGGCCACGTACACGCGGCGCTCGCCCGATGAGAGCGACACGAGTGCACGAGCATGCCGGCTAATGCGTTCTACCTGCTGGGCGACCCGTCGACGCAGCTGCGGCAGGAACCGGTACCAGGTCGGATACGGGCTCCCAAACAGACCGACGAAGCTGATGGCCGCACCGCCCTGCAGAAGTTGTCGCGCCAGCTCGAATGCAATGCCGCCGCCGGCGCAAAAGCCAACAATGACGTAAGGGCCGTTGGGCCTGAACGCGCGGACCTGGCCTGCGAAGTACCCGGCCAGATCCTCGACCCGCGTGAGCAGCTCGCTCTGGCCATCGAGACCCGGAGGCTGCAGCCCGAAGAACGGCTGATCGTCGCCAAGGTGCTCCACCAGCGCACGGTAGCAGAAGACGTCGCCGTTGTGTCCGGCCACCGCAAAAACGGGTTCGCGCGCTCCACACGGCTGCAGCGGCACGATGGCGCGCTGCTGTTCGGCGAGCGCCACGCCCGAGCGTAGCAACTCGAGAATTTCGCGCTTGCGCTCCTGGAGTGCCTGGCGCAGCTCCGGCGTCAACATGCCCGCCGGCGCCTTGCACCGCAGGCGATCGCCATCGGCCCACATCCGGACATCGCGCTTGCGCAGGTCAGCGAGGAACGCAGACAGCGTCACAGCTCGATCTCCTCTCGAACACCGGAGAGACCGGTCGGCGTCGGTCGCCGTGCTGACCACCACACCGCGTCGACCGCTTCGGCCAGTGAGGCAACGGACGGCCGCTCGAACAGATTGCGCAGCGGGAGGTCAAGGCCAGACGCGGTCCGAAGCTCGGACATGAGTCGGGCCGCCACGAGCGAATTGCCTCCGAGATCGAAGAAGCTGTCAAACACGCCGAAATCTGTCCGCTCAAGCACCCTGCGGAACACGCCCAGCACCATCTCCTCCGTGGCCGTGCGAGGTGCCACGGCGTCCGCACGCGGTCCGCCGTCGCCCACGCTCGGTTCCGGCAGCGCCTTGCGGTCGAGTTTGCCGTTCTCGGTCAGCGGCAATGCGTCGAGGCGGACCAAGTGGGCAGGGACCATGTACTCGGGCACGACGGCGCGGAGCATGGCCCGCAGCTGGTCGACCAAGTCGACGGGAGGATTCTCGGCGACGAAGTAGGCGACGAGCCGTTTGTCCCCTGCGGCCGCGTCGCGCGCGATGACCACGACCTCGCGGATCGCCGGGTGCCTGGCGATGCCGACCTCGATCTCCCCCAGCTCGACGCGAAAGCCCCGAATCTTCACCTGATGATCGATGCGGCCCAGGTACTCGATATCGCCGTTGTCCAGGCGGCGGGCCAGATCACCGGTGCGGTAGAGGCGCGCCCCGTTCGCCGGGGCGAAGGAATCGGCAATGAAGCGCTGCGCGGTCAGCTCGGGGCGGTTGAGATACCCCCGCGCGACACCTGCCCCGCCCACATACATCTCCCCGGGTACCCCGATGGGTGCGGGCCGGCCGTGGGGATCAAGGATGTAGACCCGCAAATCGGGGATCGGGACGCCAATGACGCTCCCCTGTCCGGACTCGAGATCGGCCCAGCGGATCGGACGGTAAGTGACGTGGACCGTGGTCTCCGTGATGCCGTACATGTTCACGAGCAGCGGCCGCATGTCGCCGTACCGCTCGAACCATGGGCGCAGGTTCTGAAGCTCGAGCGCTTCGCCGCCGAAGATCACGTAGCGCAGGGCCAGATCGGCTTTCGGCTGGGACAGTTCCGCCTGCATCAACTGGCGGAACGCCGAGGGTGTCTGATTGAGAACCGTGACGCCCTCGCGCACCAGCAGCTCGCGAAACGCCTCGGGGGAGCGACTGACCCAGTACGGGACGATGACCACGCGGCCGCCGTATAGCAGCGCGCCCCACAACTCCCACACCGAGAAGTCAAAGGCGTAGGAGTGAAATAACGTCCAGACATCGTCACGGTCGAAGTGGTACCACGCGTCAGTGGCCTCGAACAGGCGAGTGACGTTGTAGTGCGTGATCAACGCACCCTTCGGCCTCCCCGTCGAGCCCGAGGTGTAGATGACATACGCAAGGCTATCGGCCGTCGCCACCGGCGCCGGATTCATGTCGGGGCCCGTGAGCGGCTCGTCCAACAGCACGCGCTTCACGGCAAGGCCATCGACATCGGCCGCCAGACTCGTTTGCGTCACGAGGATGGCCACGCCCGAGTCCTCAAGCATGAAGGCGACCCGGTCTTTCGGATACGCGGGGTCGAGCGGCAGGTAGGCGCCGCCGGCCTTCAGGATGCCGATGATCCCGACCACCATTTCGACGCTGCGCTCGACGCGCAGGCCGACCAGCTGATCGGGGGTCACGCCCAGCTCCCGCAGCCGGTGGGCAAGCCGGTTAGCCCGCGCGTTCAATTCGCCATAGGTCACCGCCTGCTCTCCATCCAAGACGGCAATGGCCTCGGGATGCTTGGCCACCTGCGCTTCCAGGAGTTCATGGAGGCACTTGTCGCTCCGATAGGAGGCTGGGGTCTGATTCCCCTCCGGCAGCAGCTGCCGGCGTTCGGCTTCCGGCAGTACATCGAGGCTAGACAACGGAGTGCCCGATGCACTCTCCAGCGCAGTTACCAGCCGCTCCAGCGCGGTGTGCATGAACGCGCAAATACGCTGCGGATCAATCGGCGATTGCACCTGGGCGATCAGTACGAATCCTTCGCCCAGATCGCTCACAGAAAGGGTGAATGGATAGTTGGTGCGGTCTTCGCCACTCAGATACTCGATCCCGGAAGGCGCCTGCCGCTCGGCGGGCGCTTGGACCTCGGGGCTGTGACGGTAGTTCAGGACTGCGGTAAACAGCGGTGCCGGCGCCGCCACCGCACTGCCGCGCTGGGCCAGGGCCAGCGGCGCGTGCTCATGCCGCAGCAGCTGCGTGAGCTGCGTGTGGACATGCCGAACGCTCTCTTGCGCGCTCTCGTCCCCGACCCGGATGCGGACCGGCAGGGTGTTGATGAACGGCCCTAGCATGCGCTCAGCCCCTTCACCGCCTTGCAGGCGTCCCAACAGCACCGTGCCGAACACGACATCGTCTCGCCTCGACACTCGCGCCAGTACTTGCGCGAAGGCCAGGTGGTACAGGCTGGCGGCGCTCACACCGAGCGTGCGTGCGCGCTCACGCAGGCGTTTGGCGACTGACGCATCGACGGTGCGCCGGGCCTCGCCGATGCCGGAGCCGTCACCGTGCACATCCATCAATCCAAAGGGCGTCGTGGCTTCGTCGACATCGCCCAGCAGCTGGTGGAAGAAGGCCTCGTGCTCTTCGCGGCTCACGCCGAGCCGTGCCCGGGCCACGAAGTTGCGAAACGCCAGCGGCGCGGGCAAATGCCCAGCTTCACCGAGCAGATGTGCGTGGATTTCCTGTTCCACGACTTCCAATGTGGTGTGGTCGAGCGCCAGGTGGTGGAACAGGTGCATCGCCACCCAGCGCCGGTTGAGCGCATCGTGGGCGATGCGCACATGCATTAGCGGCGCCTGACGGACATCGAGCCGGTAGTGCCGCCGGCCGAAGCGTGCATGCAGCTGTTGGGCGACATCGCCAATAGAGTCGAGGGTGACTTCTTCGACGCCCAGTGACGCATGACGCCACACCACTTGCACCGGCTCGGGCAGCCCTTCCCACTGCACGGCCGTGCGCAGGATGTCGTGCCGATCGATCACCGCCCGCAGGGCCTGCAGATATGCCTCCAGCTGCGCCCGGCTGTCGAAGCTCAACAGGCGCTCGAGCAAGTAGGGATCGCCTTCGCTCGCCATCAGGTGGTGAAACAGAATGCCTTCCTGCAGCGGTGTCAGCGGATAGATGTCCTGGATGTTGGCGGCGCCGCCGGGCACGGCACCGACGATGCGTGCAATGTCGTCAGGCGTCAGCTGCACCAACGGCAGCATCTCGGGGGTGATGGTGTCGCACGCCGGCGGGATGCGGTTCGGCGGGACGTTCACGATGCCCGCGTCCGCGCGGACCGCGGCGGCCAGCTCCGCCAGGGTGGGCGTGGCAAAGAGTGTGCGCAGGTCGGCCGCCAGCCCCGCCGAACGCATCCGGTGAATCGCACTCGCCGCCAGCAGCGAATGTCCGCCCAGTTCGAAGAAGTGGTCGTGGCGACCGACGCGTTCGACTTTGAGCACGTCGGCCCAGATGTGCGCCAAGGTGGCTTCGATTTCGCCCGCCGGCGGCTCGTAGCCACGGGCAGCGTACGCCGCTGTGTCCGGTGCCGGCAGCGCCTTGCGGTCCAGCTTGCCGTTCGCCGTGCGCGGCATGGTATCGAGCGTCACGAACGCCGCGGGCACCATGTACTCGGGCAGCGTCGCACGCAGCAGCGTCCGCACCGCGCCCTCCAGGTCCGCCGGTGCCTCCGGCGCCACCACATAGGCTACCAGCCGCGTGTCCTCGGGCGCGTACACCCGCGCCGTGACCGCGACCTCGCGCACCGCCGGATGCCGCGCGATCGCGGCTTCGATCTCCGCCGGCTCGATGCGGAAGCCGCGGACTTTCACCTGCTGATCGGTCCGCCCCAGGCACACGAGCCGCCTATCCGGCAACCACCGCACCAGGTCGCCCGTGCGATACAGCCGGGCGTCGGGAACGAAGGGGCTCGGCACGAACCGCTCCGACGTCAGCTCCGGGCGGCGCCGGTAGCCGCGCGCGACCCCGTCGCCCCCGATGTACAGCTCGCCAACCAGCCCCGGCGGGACGAGCTGGCGGTGAGCGTCGAGCACGTAGACCTGTGTATTCGCGATCGGCTGCCCGATCCCCACTCCACTAGCGACCGTCGCGATCCGCTCGATGGTCGACCAGATGGTCGTCTCCGTCGGACCGTACATGTTCCACAGCTCCGCGCAGCGCGGCAGCAGCGCCTGCGCCAGCTCGGGCGGCAGCGCCTCGCCGCCACACAGCAGCTTCAGCCGGGGCGAGCCGCTCCACCCCGCCGCGACGAGGCCGCGCCACGTCGCCGGTGTCGCCTGCATCACCGTGCAGCCGGACTCGTCCATCCGCGCCAACAACCGCTGGGGATCGACCGCCTCCTCGCGGCTCGCGATCACGACGCGGCCCCCGCTGATCAACGGCAGGTACAGCTCCAGCCCCGCGATGTCGAAGGACAGGGTGGTCACCGCAAGCAGGGTGTCGGCCGCCGTACGGCCAGGCGCGCGCTGCATCGCGAGCAGGAAGTTGACGACCGCCGCGTGCGGGATCTCCACGCCCTTGGGCTTCCCAGTCGAGCCGGAGGTGTAGAGCACGTAGGCGAGATGCTCGGGGCTCGCGCCGGGTGGCTGATCGAGCTGCTGGCGCGCGATCGCGGCGCTGTCGGCATCCAGCCGCACCACCTGCTCGGGCCGCACCGGCAATGACCGGTCGAGCGCGCGGTGGGTCACGAGCACCCGGATCCCGCTGTCTGCCACCATGTCGCCAAGGCGCTCCGCCGGGAACGCGGGATCGAGCGGTACGTACGCCCCGCCCGCTTTGAGGATTCCGAGCAACCCCACGACCATGTCCAGGGAGCGCTCCACCAGCAGCCCGACACACACGTCCGCGCCCACCCCACGCTCGCGGAGATGATGTGCCAGCTGGGTGGCGCGCCGGTCCAACTCCCAATAGGTCAGCGACTGGCCCTCCGCCACCACCGCCACCTGATCGGGTGTGCGCCCAGCTTGCTGCTCGATCAGCTCATGCACACACCGGCCCGGAGCGGTCCATACCACCGTGGTGTCGTTCCAGTCCACCAGCAGCTGCCGGCGCTCCTCCGCGGTAAGGAGCGGCAGCCGGACAAGGGGCTGGTCCGGCTCGCTCGCGATGGCTTCCAACAGCCTCGCATAGCGTCTGCACAGCGCCCGCATCGTCTCGGCGTCGAACAGATCCGTGCTGTACTCGATCATGCCGTCGAGGCCACGCTCGGATTCGGAGATCAGGAGGGTCAGGTCGAACTTGGACGTGCCGGTCTCGAGCTGCCGGTTGCCGGTCACCTTCGAAACCTGCGAGACGCCCGCAGAGTCATGCAGGACGAACATGACCTGGAACAGGGGTGTGCGGCTCGCGTCGCGCTGTGGCGCCAATTCAGCCACGAGATAATTCAACGGCAGGTCGGGATGCGCGAACGCGCCGAGCGCCCGTGCGCGAACCTGCCGCAACAGCGCGCGGAAGCTCACATCTTCGGTGAACCGGGCGCGCAGCACCACGGTGTTGAGGAAGCAGCCGATCAAGCGCTCGGTTTCGCTGTGGGTCCGGCCCGAGATCGGCGTCCCGATGAGCAGGTCGTCCTGACCGGTGTAGCGGTGCAGCAGGGCCGCGAAACCGGCCTCCAGCACCATGAAGAGCGTGGCTTGCTCTTCGCGCCCCAGTGCCTTCACGCGCTCGAGCAGCTGCTTCGGCACCTCGAACCCCTCGCTCGCGCCCCGGAAGCTCTGCGCCGCCGGCCGGGGCTTGTCCGTGACCAGCTCCAACGTGGTGGGGGCGCCCGCGAGCTCTTCCTTCCAGTAGGCGATCTCCTGCTGCAGCACGGCGCCGCGTGACCACTCCCGCTGCCACGCGGCAAAGTCCGCGTACTGAATCGGCAGCTCCGGCAGCCGGGACGGGCGGCCGCGAGTGAACGCCGCGTACAGCTGACCGATCTCCTGGTGCACCAGCTCCATCGACCATTCGTCCGCGATGATGTGATGAATGGTCACGAGCAGCCGGTGCTCCTGCGGGGACACGCGCACCACGGTCGTCCGGAACAGCGGGGCGTGCGACAGATCGAACGGCCTGCGACCCTCCTCCCGCACCACGCGGCTCCATTCGCGCTCCCGCTCCGCCTCCGGCAGCACGCTCACATCGACCTCGGGTAGCCCGACGTCGACCGCCGGCATCACGACTTGCTGCGGTTGTCCGTTCCGTTCGACGAACGCCGTGCGCAGCGCGCCGTGGCGACGCGTCAGCTCCTGCCACGCTTTCCGCATCGCTGCGGCATCGTAGGCCCCGGCGATCGGGATCATGTCCACGATGTTGTAGACGGGACTCCCTGGGGACAGCTGGTCGAGGAACCAGAACTGCTCCTGCGCGAAGGAAAGCGCCACCGGCCCGTCCACTTTCCGGCGCCCGATCCGCTGTACCGGCGCCGGAGCGGCCCCGCCCGCTTCTGCGAGGACCTTCGCGAGCGCACCGAGGGTCGAGTGCTCGAACAGCGTCCGGGTCTGGAGGTCGACTGCAAGCACGTCCCGGATGCGCGACACCGCCTTGATCGCGAGCAGTGAGTGCCCGCCCAGGTCGAAGAAATCGTCGTGGATACCGATGTGCTCGACCTTCAGGAGGTCGCGCCAAATGGCGGCGAGGGCCTGCTCGGTGTCCGTGAGCGGCCGGGCCACGTCCGGTGGACGCCGATCGGCTGCGACGACCGCAGCGGGCAGCGCGTGGCGATCGACCTTGCCGTTGGCGGTCAGGGGGAGCTTGTCCATCAGGACGAACGCGGACGGGATCATGTATCGCGGCAGCCGGGCCCCCAGCTCGCGACGCAGCGTCGTGGGAGTCAGAACCTCTCCGTCCGGCGCGACCTCCGCCCGGATAAAGGCGCCGGCGGGCTGATGCCGGACGAGACACGCTTCGGCTGAGCGCCGAATCGCGTACACGTAACACAAGTCGGTCGCCGTCAACAGCGGGTCTTGCTCGACGACGATCTCGAAGCCGTTACCCTCGAGCAAGCTCGTGATCGGCTCCAGGTTCTTGTGTTCATCCACTTCGATCACCAGCTGGCGAATCTTCGGCCAGTCGGCGGGACCGATCCCGCGCAGGACGTCCAGCTCGCTCTTCTCGACGTTGATCTTCAGGAGGTCGATGCGATCGATACCCTGCTCGGCGATGACGCCGGACAGGGTGCGCAGCCGGGCGGGTACTGTCTTCGCGTTCAGCCGGGCGTCGACCACCTCGTCGATCGCCGCGGTGAAGCGCTCGCCGTCGGGCGACCCGGCCTGTTGGTTGAAAACGTAGCGCTTCACCACCTCGCGTTCCGTCGCCGCGTCCGCGTGGAATCCCGAGAGCAGCGACAATCCCTCGAAGAACGTCAGCTCCGCCGTCGAGTCGCGGTCGGAGAGACCGACCGGCAGGCACGTCACGCCGGTGCCCCACGCCGCGGCGTTCGCCTGGAGGCAGGCAAAGGCGGCGGGATTCGGTTCCACGGCGACGATCCGGAGATTGCGGGCGGTGCGGCTCGCGAACACGGTGAACAGTCCGATGTTGGCGCCCACGTCGACGATGCAGTCGCCGTCGCGGACGCTGATGCCGTGGCGGCGATACGCCTGCAGCACGAAGATCTCGTTGTAGATGTAGTCAGTCTCGTTCCGGTTCAGGTGGGCCACCGGCGTGCCGTCCGGCAGGACGTGGAGCGTCTTGCAGTCCCACAACGCCTGTCTGCCCCGCTGCGGCACCACGTAGGCCACGAGCTGCTTGTCGCCCGACTCGTCGTCCCATGCCCGCACCACGGCGTCGCGCACCCCGGTCTGGTCGCGGAGCACCGCTTCGATTTCGCCGAGCTCCACGCGGTAGCCGTGCAGCTTGATCTGGTCGTCGATCCGGCCACAGAACTCGACGGCGCCGTCGGGTAACACGCGTGCCTTGTCACCGGTGCGATACATCCGCGCCCCGGCGTCGGGCGCGAACGGATCCGCAACGAAAGCCCCCGAGGTCAGGTCCGGGCGATTCAAGTAACCGCGCGCCACGCCGGCGCCGCCGATGTAGAGCTCGCCCTGCTCGCCGCTCGGTACCGGCATTCCCCGTTCGTCGAGCACGTACACCCGCGTCGCGTGGAGCGGCGTGCCCAGCGGCAGCGTGCCCGAAGCGGTGACCGGCAGCTCGGTGCCGACGCGGTACGTCAGCACCCCGACCGTCGTCTCCGTGGGACCGTAGTGGTTGTGGATCTCGCACTGCGGGGACAAGGCGCGCAGGCGGGCGACCCAGTCGAGTCGCGACGCCTCCCCTCCGAGAATCAGGCGGGCCCGAGGCATGACCCGCTCCGGATGCGGGCCGGCCTGCAAGGCCGCGAGATGTGACGGGACGATTTTCAGGACGTCGATCCCCTCACGCTCGAAATAGTCCGCGAGCAGCTCCGGGTTCTCCGCACGCTGCTTCGAGACGACATGCAGGCAACCTCCGGTGACGAGCGCCGGGAAGATCACGGTGTTGCCGAGGTCGGCAGCGATGGTCGACACGGTGGCGTGATTCATCCCGGGCGTGAGCCCCAGCCGCTGCGCGATCCCCAACACGTAGTTGACGATGTTACGATGCTCGACGGCGACCCCTTTAGGCCGGCCCGTAGAGCCGCTCGTGTAGATCACGTACGCGAGGTTCTCCGGCTGGGTGCGAGGCCCCTCGAGGACCTGCCCGCCGGACGTTGCCCAGTCGAAGGTGTCCAAGTGCACAAACTGCACGGCGTGCCTCGGCAGGTGGGTCAGTCGGCTGGTCTGGGTGAGCGCGACAGGTGCGGCGGCATCGGCGAGCATGAAGGCGATCCGCTCCGGCGGATACTCCGCATCTATGGGCACATACGGGGCGCCCGCCTTGAGAATCCCCAGTATTCCCACCACCATGTCGAGCGAGCGCTCGACGAACAACCCGACGGGCACCTCCGGCCCCACGCCGTGGCGCCGCAGGTGGCGCGCCAGGCGGTCGGCGCGGCGGTTCAGCTCGCGATAGCTGAGACGCTGGCCCTCATACGCAACTGCCGGCAGATCGGGCGTGCGCTCCGCTTGAGCCGCGATCAGCTCGTGCAGGAGGGCGGTCACAGGGCGCACGCGATCAGCTCCTTCATGATCTCGTTCGTCCCGGCGTAGATGCGTTGCACGCGGCTGTCGGTCCACATCCGCGCGATCGGGTACTCGGTCATGTAGCCGTAGCCGCCGTGCAACTGCACGCACTCGTCCACGATCGCGCACTGGGCTTCGGTGAGCCAATACTTGGCCATGGCGGTCGTGATGTCGTCGAGGTTGCCTTGCAGGAAGCGCTCGATGCAGTGGTCGAGAAACACGCGACCGACGCGCGCCACCGTCATGCACTCGGCCAATTTGAAGCGCGTGTTCTGGAAATCGAGCAGCGTTTTCCCGAACGCCGCGCGCTGTTTGACGTAGTCGGCCGTGATGGCCACCGCGTGCTCCGCCATCGCGACCGCGCGCACGGCGACCGCGAGCCGCTCATACGGCAGGGAGTCCATCATCTGGGAGAACCCCTTGCCTTCGGCCGGGCCGAGCAAATTTGCCGCCGGGATCCGTACGTCGTCGAAGAACAGCTCACAGGTGTCCTGGGCGTGCATGCCGACTTTGTCGAGCGGGCGGCCGACGCGATACCCCGCGAGGCCGGGCGTTTCCACGAGTACGAGGGAGATGCCCTTCAAGCCGCCGACGGTCGAGTCGGTCTTCGCCGCGACGCAGACCAAGCTGGCGCTCCCACCGTTGGTTACGAAGGTCTTCGAGCCATTGACGACGTAGTAACCGTTATCGCGGCGCGCGGTCGTCTGGATGCCGCTCAGGTCCGAGCCGGCGCCGGGTTCGCTCATCGCGATTGCGCCCACCAGCTCGCCGCGTGCCATCCGGGGGAGCCACTCGCGCTTCTGGTGCTCGCTACCGTAGGCGAGGATGTAGTGCGCGACGACGCTCTGGATGCCAGAGCCGAAGGCGATTCCGGCGCGCGCGAGCTCGTCCACAACGACGGCTTCGTGCGCGAAGGTCCCGCCGCCGCCGCCGTATGCGTCGGGCACGTCGGCCAGGAGGAGGCCGGCGTCGCCGGCGGCCGTCCACGCAGCGGCGTCGGGCCGCCGCTGTTCCCGCCAGCGGTCCTGGTGCGGCAGGAACTCCTTCTGGATGAATTGCCGGACGGTGGCGCGGAACATCCGCACCTCGTCGGTCAGCCAGGGGGACTCGTAGCTGCACGTCGACATCAGGAATCCTCCGCGACGAGGGCGGCAACGAAGCCGGCCGCCGGAGCGAAACTTTCCATGCGCCAGCGACGCCCGTCTCCGGGCGCGCGCGCCAGGCGCAGGATGCGTGCCGGCTCCCCCGGTGCGAGCGAGACGTCGAAGCGGTCGAGCGGACAGGAGAGACCGTCGCCGAGCGCCTTGATGAACGCCTCTTTGCGTGTCCAACAATGGAAGAATCCCCGCGGCCGATCGCGGGAGTCGAGGGAGAGGTACGTCTGGTTCTCCCGAGCGGAGAAGAAGCGCGCGGCGATAGCGTCGGCATCGCACATCGAACGCACGGCCTCGACGTCGACGCCGATCTCGCGTCCGTGTGCGAACGCGTAAGCGGCCAGATCCTCGCTATGCGAGAGGTTGAAGCGCAGATCCGCGGGCGCATGCCGTGGTGCGAGCGCGGGCTTGCCGTGCGGCCCGTACACCAACTCGACCGCCTCGGGCCGCGTTCCCAACCGCGCGCCGAGCAGCCGTCGCAACAGCGCCCGTGCCACAATGAACCGGTGGCGGTCGCGGTCGAACGCGAACCGATTCGCGCGCTGTCGCTCGACGCCCGAGAGCAGGGCGCTCGCGGCCCGCACGGCCTCCCCCGTGGTGGGCAGTCGCCGCACCATCACGTGGACCGCCCCGTTCTGGAACGACCAGTCCGGCTCACAGTCCGTCGTGAGCCGACACACACCCGGTGAGTTGCGCGTCGCATCGATCACAATCCGAGACACTCTGCAGGTCCCGCGCCACAGTCTCTCGACGCGTCGCATCTCATTGCGCATGGGACGGAGTTAGACCGGCCGCTTCGCATCCTCTGGGCGGCCCGGTGTTGCGCCGACGCCTCGGTCTGTCGCGAGCCTTACGGCCAGAAGCGCGTCGCGAGCTCCGAGGTGCGGGAATCCGTCGGCACGGGCGCTTGGTCCAGCGAGGCGATCGGGACGATCCCCCGCACGGCGTTCGTGAGGAACAGGCTCTTGCCACGGAGGGCCGGCTCTGGAGCGCGGGCCTCCTCGACCCCGTTTGCGATCTCGAGCACGCGCGCGCGGCCGATACCGGGCAGGATGCCGAGCGCGAGCGCCGGTGTATGCAGCGCGCTCCCGTCCCACCAGAACACGGTCCACACCGTTCCCTCCGCCACCCATCCCTCGGGTGTGAGCAACAGCGCATCGTCCGCTTGCGCCTCGGTCGCTTCCTCCGCGGCGCGCACGAAGCATTCCCGCGCAGTCGTCTTGTGACTATACGCCGCGTGGCGCGTGGACGCCGTGATCACCGCCGGCGGTTCGAGCGGCGGCCGCTCACGCACCGTGACACTGGCGCGGCCATCCTGCACCTCGACGCGGAGCACGGCATCCCCGGTGCCCGCGAAGGGGCGGACCAGTGCCGCGACGTCCTGCCTCGGCGTGGGAAGACCCAGCTCGGTGAGCGAGCGCGCCAACCGTGCGAGGTGACGCTCCAAGAACGGAATGCGCCCGTCGCGCACCCGGATTGTTTCAATTAAGGCGTAGCCAGACCTGTCCATGGCCCTAAAAAGTTGCCTATTGGAACCCCATGTCGCATGTTGTGGCGCCGCCTCCAAAGGACGCCTATGGGTGACGCCCTTGCGCGACGTCTCTGTACGACGCTCTGCAGTGCAACGCTGTTACTTTCGTGCTCGCATGCGCCGCCAGCCGATTTCGCTCCCGATCCCGGCCTGGTCTCCCAAATCCGCGACATCCGCATCATGCCGGCGTACGCGCGCGCCTGTCCCGGCAGCGTGCTGCAAGCGAACTACGAAGCGGTGCTCATCGATGGCTCGCGCGTGCCGTTCTCGCGCTCGTATGACAAGAAGCACCCGCCCCGGCTTCACGTCGTGTTCCTCGATCGCGGGAGCCCCGAAGCGGTGACACAGCAGGATGGCGACTGGGTGACGTCGCAGGACCCGCTCGCCACAGTATCCACGGGCTTCCGACTCACGGCGACATTGCGGGCGAAACCCAGCGTGACGAACACGGTGGTCCTGCCACCCGACTACCAGTGCATGCAGCACGCGTTCGTGTTCTCCGGTGAGCCCGGCGGGCCCGGCCAGGCGGGGGGTAACGGTCCCGACGCAGCCGTCCGCCTTGCAATTCTGCGCTCGCCGTTTTACGACAAGCTGTTCGTGGCGGGCATCGAGGTAGGTCTGGCGTCGCCGTTCTACGTGCTGCAGGACGCGACAACGGTGCCGCCGGCCGATTGGCTGGTGATCGAGACGCGCGGCGGGCGGGGCGGCAGCGGCGTGGCGGGCTCGGTCGGGACCGATGGCGCGGCCGGGGCCGCCGGATGTCCGGCGCAACCCGGGGCCCCAGGCGGGAGTGGCGGCAACGGCGGCCCAGGGGGCTCGGGTGGCCGGGGAGGCCGCATTACCGTCGTCGCGCCGGTCGACAACCCGTTCCTTGCCGGGATCGTGAGCGCCCGCTCCTCCGGCGGGCCGGGCGGAGCCGGAGGACCAGGCGGAGCGGGAGGCAAAGGCGGCAAGGGCGGTCAGGGTGCGACGGACACGAGCAACCGCCGGTGCCCCGATGCAGCCACAGGCCCAGCCGGGCAGGCCGGTCAGGCCGGTCCGGCGGGGAGCCAGGGCGCGCCCGGACCGCACTCGATCATCGTGAGCGCGCCTGGGCGGGAGATCTTCGGTATACAGGTGCCGCCCGAGCTCGGCGCCCTGCTCGAACGGGGCCAGCGGCGGCCCTAAGCGATTGCGGATTTGCGATTGCGGATTGCGGATTGGTGTAGGCGACCGTTCAATCCGAAATCCGCCATCGGCAATCCTACCGTACGACCAGATGCGAGTACTGGAGGAAGTTCTCGACGACCAGCTCGAACGCATCGCCTTCCGCTATACTCGGGAGAGGTGTGCTCCACGGCTTGTGCGCCCCGACCGGGTCCGCGACGAGCGTCACGGTGGTGGCCCCGCTCAAGAAATCACCGGGGATGGTGAACTCGGCGGTGCTATTGGTCGTCACCGTCCCGAGGCGCATCCACATGGTGCCCCGCACGAGGTAGATTCTCACGTCCGACCAGTTACTGTTGGTGACGAGTAACGTGGTTGGGGCTTGAGATTCGGCGGCTGGCGTAGCGGTTTGGTCGGGCGGCTTGTGGTGAGCGCACCCCCCGGTCGTGAGCGACTGGGCGACACACCAGGCGATCGTCAGCAGCCGAGCCTTGGTCATCGGGGACTGCGCCATCGGGCCACCCGCGTCGACTCCTACCCGTAACATACTGCACCATACCGCATCGCGCGAAGGGATCGTCATGTCAGGGTCGTATGACATCATCATCGTCGGGGCGGGCCACAACGGCCTCGTGACGGCGGCCTATCTCGCCCGCGCGGGAAAGCGCGTGCTCGTGCTCGAGCGCCGCGAGGTGGTGGGCGGAGCGTGCGTGACGGAGGAGTTGTGGCCTGGGTTCAAGGTCTCCACTGCGGCGTACGTGAACAGCCTGCTGCGGCCGGAGATCATCCGCGACCTCGAGCTCGCCCGGCACGGCTTCGAGCTGCTGCCGCGGAGCCCGTCGTCGTTCACCCCGTTCCCCGACGGGCGGTTCCTTCTTATGGGGCCCGACAAGGAGTTGACGCGGCAGCAGGTCGCGAAGTTCTCCACCCGGGACGCGGAGGCCCTACCCCGCTACGAGGCGATGCTCGAGCGCGTGGCGGATTTCATCGAGCCTACGCTGCTCGACACACCGCCCAACCCTTGGTCGCTCCGGCCCACCAACCTGACCAAGCTGGCGTCGCTGGGCTGGCGCTTTTTGAGGCTCGGTCGCGACGGCCCGGGTGCGCTGGAGATTCTCACCGGCGCCGCGGGGCCGATTCTCGACCGCTGGTTCGAATCAGAGGAGCTGAAGATCGCGCTCGCGACCGACGCCATCATCGGGGCGATGGCGTCGCCCAGCGTACCCGGCACGGCCTACGTGCTATTCCACCACGTGATGGGAGAGTGCAACGGCGTGCGCGGCATGTGGGGCTACGTCCGCGGGGGCATGGGCGGGATCACGCAGGCGCTGGCCTCCGCCGCGCGAACCCACGGGGCCGAGATCCGGGTGAACAGCCCGGTCGCGAAGATCGTCACACGCCGTGGCCGGGTGAAAGGCGTGGCGCTCGAGGACGGCACCGAGTTCCAGGCCCGGAAGGTGGCGTCGAACGCCGACGCGCACGTGACGTTCCTGCGACTCGTCGACGGCGAGGAGCTCGCGCCCGAGTTCGTGAGCGCGGTGAAGGGCATCGACTACACCAGCGCGTCGTTCAAGATCAACGTCGCTTTGTCGGAGCTGCCGGACTTCACGGCCGTCCGCACCAGCGACCTGGGGCCCAACATGCACCTGCGAGGCACCATTCACCTGGCGCCCACGCTCGACTACATGGAGCGGGCCTACGACGACGCCAAGTACGGACGCCCGTCGGCCGACCCCATCCTCGAGTGCACCATCCCGTCTGTCGTGGACACCACCGTGGCTCCGCCCGGCAAGCACGTCATGTCGTTCTTCGTCCAGTATGCGCCATACCGGCTCCGCAACGCGACGTGGGATCAGATCAAGGATCAGTTCGCGGACCGCTGCTTCGACATCCTCAACGAGTACGCGCCCAACTTCAAGCGCTCGGTGATCGACCGGCAGGTGCTGTCACCGCTCGATCTCGAGCGCCGCTTCGGGCTCACGGGGGGGAACATCTTCCAGGGCGCGATGACCCTGCCACAGCTCTTCTTCCTGCGCCCGCTGCCCGGGTACGCCGACTACCGCACACCGATCAAGGGGCTCTACCTCTGCGGCTCGGCGACGCACCCGGGCGGCGGAGTGATGGGCGCGTGCGGCTACAACGCCGCCCGGGAGATCCTCCGAGACCGCTAGTCCATTCCCGTCTTCTTGGCGGTCGGCGGCAGGAGGCTGTTCAACCGCAGGTAGATCGCCATCTGGCTGTAGTGATCCGCCCAATCGGCCACGGTGATCAGGCCCGCCATTGCCTTCGTCACCTTGCGGCCGCCGAAGAAGTCGATGCTGTCGCCCAGCTGCGCGTCCTGGATCTTCGCCAGCACGGTTTCGCAGTACTTGAACGAATCCTTGAGACCGGCGACGAGCTTATCCTTGGCGTCGGTCCCCGAGAACTTGTCCATATCCGGCTGCTTCATGCCGGTCGTCGCACTGCAGAGGTAGTTGTTCCCTTCCTTGATCAGGTGGGCGACCACATCGCCGAAGGTCATCTGCGCGGGCGTGGGCTTGTAGCCGTACTTGTCGGCCGGCATCTCTTCCGCGGCCTCCACGATGTTCTTCGTCTGGCGCTGAGCAATGGCGCGAACGCCATTCATCACCGGGTTCTGCGCCTGCGCGGCGGCGACGACCGCGAGGGGAAGAGTGCAAGCGGCGAGCAGGGTGGTAGAGATGGTCGATCTCATGCGAGGTCTCCTCTGAGAGGCGTGGTAACGGCCGACGAATTCTGCACCCAGAAGCCGCGCGCGTCCAGGCTACATTACGGCATGCGCACGCCAGTGCTGTCCTTGATCCTGCTCGGTATCGCCGTCACGGTCCCCGCCCCTGCCCCCGGCCAGTCCAACGCCGAGCGCATGACGAACGACGCGTATACGCGCTCGCACGACTATGACCTGCTGCATCAGCGGATCGAGGTCTGGAACTTCGACTGGGACTCGACGTCGCTGGACGGCCGAGTCACCACGACGCTCGCGGCCCTGCGCCCGGGGCTGGACTCGATGATCCTGGACGCCGGCAAACGGCTGGTGGTGACTCGTGTCGTGGACGTGACGGCGAAAAAGGGAGGGGCAACGCATGCGTTGTCCCTACGTTTTACAACGCACGGGGACACGCTGGTCGTGTACCCGGCGCGCCCGCTCGCCTTTCGTGACACACTGCGATTCTCGATCGAATACCATGCCCGCATCGACAACGGCAAGGGACTGACCTTCATCCTGCCCGAGGGCCGGCAGCACCGCCCGCAGCAGATCTGGAGCCAGGGCGAGGACCACGACAACCACTACTGGTTCCCGACCTACGACTTCCCGAACGACAAGATGACCTGGGAGCTGGCCGCGACGGTGCCGGCGCCGTATCGCGTCGTCTCGAACGGTCGCCTGGTGTCTGACCGCAAGAACGCGGACGGCACCCACACGGTCTCGTGGCGGCAGGACCAGCCGAGCGCCACGTACCTCGTATCGCTGGTGGTCGCGCCTCTGGTGCAGCTCGCCGACACGTGGCGTGGCATTCCCCTGGAGTATTACGTGTACCGCGCCGACTCGAGCCGCGCCCGGCGACTGTTCGGCGTGACGCCGGACATGATCGAGGTGTATTCCCGCCTGACCGGGGTCCGCTATCCGTGGGCCAAGTACTCCCAGACTACGGTGGCGGACTTCTTCGGCGGCATGGAGAACGTGAGCGCCACCACGCTGGTCGACTGGCTGCCCGACGAGCGCGCGTACCTCGACCGTCCCTGGTATCAGTGGCTGCTGATCCCCCACGAGCTGGCGCACCAATGGTTCGGCGACTACGTGACGCTGGAGAACTGGGCCAACATGTGGCTCAACGAAGGCTTTGCGGAGTTTCTCCCCGGTCAGTACTGGCGCGTGAAGCTCGGCGCGGCCGCCGAGGAGGACTACTACCTCGACGAGTATCAGCAATACGTCCAGATCGACCGGCGGCGCAGCATGCCGCTCGCGGCGCTGGGATCGAACAACGTGTACCCGAAGGGCGCCCTGGTGCTGCGTATGCTGCTCCGCTACCTGGGGCCGGAGCGCTTCTGGGCCTCGTTGCGCTTGTACCTCACGCGCCATGCGCTGGGCAACGCGACCAGCGACGATCTCCGCCAGGCGGTGCTCGACGCCACGGGTGAAAACCTCGACTGGTTCTGGAGCCAGTGGGTCTACGCGCCCGGACACCCTCGGTTCACGGTGACCGCGACCTACGACACGTCTGCGCGCAAGCTCACGGTGGCGGTCAAGCAGACCCAGTCGGACTCGGGGCGGAGCGGCGTGGACACGTCGGGCGTGCGGTTCGAGACACCGAAGGCGTTCCACATGCCCGTGACGATCCGGGTGGGCACGGCGGGCGGCGACGTCGTCCGGCGAGCAAGGCTCGAGGCTCGTGAGCAAACGATCGAAGTGCCCGGGCTCGCCAGCCCCCCGACCATGGTCGTGTTCGACGACGGCAACACGATTCTCAAGGAGCTGACCTTCGATCAACCGACGGTGTGGCTCGCGACGCAGCTTAGGCGCGACGCCGACCTGTGGAACCGGCAGTGGGTCATCGAGCGGCTCGCGCAACGACCCGGCGACTCCACCGCGTTCGCGGCCCTGGTCGACGCCGCGAGCGGAGCCGATTACTTCCGCACGCGCGCGGCGGCGGTCGCAGCCCTGGGTCGCTTCGGGGCGCGTGCCGCCGCCGCCCTCGCGACGGCGTTGCGAGACACGTCGGCGCAGGTGCGTCGGGCCGCCATCGCGGCGCTGGGAGAGGTGGGGGGCGGAGCCCGCGCCGCCGAGCTGGCGCGGGCGACGTGGCACGGCGACTCGAGCTACGAGGTGCGCGCGGCGGCCCTCACCGCGCTCGTTCGCGCGGACACGACGGCGCGCGACAGCGCGGTCGTGTGGGGTCTCGAGACGCCGTCCTATCAGGACGTCATCCAGGAAGCGACGTACCGGATCATCGCGCAGACAGGCGATACCGCGGCCATTCCGCGCGTCGAGGCCAGAATCGCCACGGATCGGCTCGCCGCCCACGTACTCGCCGCGCTCGCCGCGCGTGGCAGCGCGCGCGCGCTCGACGTCCTCGCCGCGCATCTGAACGACGACCGCGCCGCAGCCCGGCGCTGGGTGGTCGAGGCGTTCCAATTCACGCTCCCGCGCCAGCTCGGCGTGCCCCTCCTGCAAGCCACGGTGGGCTCACTCCAATACGCGGATACGAAGAAGAACGTGGACGCGGCGCTACAGCAGCTTCAGAAGGCGGGGACGGATGACGAGTAGAATGTCGTCCGTCATCCGTCGGACAACGGACTGCCGATCACTGACGAAGCCAGATCAGCCAGATCGAAAACAGCACGAACAAGAGCGGTGTGACTGGGTAGCCCCAGGTGCGGTAGGGGCGTGGCATCTCCGGAGCCCGAGACCGCAGCAGTATCACCGCGCCCGCGGACATCCCGTAGAAGACGAATTCCCCCAACACGACGTACGTGAACAGCCGGTTGTACGTGCCTTTCCAGGATGGCTCGGTGGAGATCAGCGTCAGAGCAATCGAGATGATCGCCTGGACGAAGAGTGACGGAATTGGGGTCAGGAAGCGGGGGTGAACGCCGGCCAGCCAGCGCGGCAGCAAGCCGTCCTTCGCCATCGCGTAGGGGACACGCGCGGCGGTCAGGACGATGCCATTGTTGGACCCGAGGGTCGCGATCATGATGGCAACGGCGACCAGCGCGGCACCGGCGCGACCCAAGGTCACCTGCGCCGCGTCCGAAGCGACGAGCGACGATGCCGCCATCTTCGATGGCGAGAGCACGTAGGCAAACGCGGCCGTGACGAGGCAGTACAGCGCGATCCCGATGACGGTCGAGAGCACGATCGAGCGCGGCATGTTGCGCTCGGGATCGGTCACTTCGCTCCCCACGTAGGTGATCTCGATCCAGCCGTCGTAGGCCCACAACACCGCGACCAGCGCGACCCCGAACGACGCGATCTGGCGTCCGAGCGGCGCGTCCGACCAGAGCGGCGCGAAATTCGCGACACTCCCCCCGGGCAGGACGAACCCGACCACGATGAGCCCGACCAGCAGAGCCATCTTGATGAGCGTCAGGACGTTCTGTGTCACGGCGCCGAGCCGCACACCCAACGAGTTCAGCACGGTCAGCGCCACAATGGACAGCACGGCAACGATCTTGGTGCCGGCGTCGGCCAGCGGGACGAAAAACCCGAAGTAGGTCGCGAATCCGACCGCGATCGCGGCGATGGACGCGGGATTGATCACCACACCACTGGTCCAGCCGTAGAGGTAACCCCAGGCCGGCCCGTACGCGCGGGTCAGATACACGTATTGGCCACCCGCCTCGGGCATCGCGGCCCCGAGTTCCGCCACGGACAGCGCACCGAGCAACGACACGACACCGCCGATGACCCACACCAAGATGCTGGGGCCCGTCGCCCCCAGGGTGGCGGCGATGACACTCGGCACGATGAAGATCGCGGACGCGATGATCGTGCCGACGTTGATCATCGTCGAATCGAGCAGCCCGAGCTGGCGCTTGAGGTCCGCCATCAGCGCTTGAGCCAGGACCGGTACGCGGTCTTCAGCAGCGCCTGGAAGTGGTAGACGCCCTCCTCGAAACGCACCGAGAAGCGGCCCTTGTCATAGGCCCGGGAGCCGAGCCCCTGCTGCACTCGCTCGCAGATCTCGGCGTCCTCGTGTTGCACCCTGTCCGAGAACGCGATGTCCGCGTCGATCCGCTCGCGCGCCCCCGACGATTCGACGTCGGCATAGTAGTAGCGGAAGATCACCTTACAGCGATCGGGCGCGGTCGGGATCACGACGTTCGACTGCAGCCGTCCCGGCACCACGTTCAACATGAGGTTCGGAAAAACCTGGTAGTACAGGGCTTCTCCCCCGCCGGCGGTGTACACGTTGCTGTTGCCGGTGAGCGGTCCTACCTGCACGGAGTACCAATCGTGCACCTCGGTGACGTACCCCTCGTAGTCGTACAACGAGTACAGCTCGGGATGCACGTAAGGGACGTGGTACCCCTCCAGGTAGTTGTCTACGTACACCTTCCAGTTCGCGTGCACGTCGTAATCGATCCGACGGGCGAACCGGAGCTCGCCGATGCGGGCGGGCGCGATGCGCTCCCTGATACCCTTCAGGTAGGTCTCGAGCGGCTTGGGACGCTCCGCCAGGCTCACGAACACGAGGCCTTCCCATTCCGCGAGGTGCACGGGGGTGAGGCCGTAGTCCCGCTTGTCGAACAACTCCACGCGATTGAAGTGCGGCACCCCCCGCAGCATCCCATCGAGCCGATAGGTCCACCCGTGGTACTTGCAGATCAGCATGTCGGCGTTGCCGTCCTTCATCGCCAGCGGGCCGCCGCGGTGGCGGCAGACGTTGAAGAAGGCGCGCAGCGCGCCATCCTTCCCGCGTACTACGATGATCGGCTCCCCCGCGACGTCGGCGATCGCGTGGTCGCCGGGCCGCGCCAGCTGGTGCGCGTCGGCCACGTGCTGCCATGAGGTCGCGAAGACGGCATCGCGGTCCAGGGCGTGGAATCCTGGGTCGGTGTACCAGGCGGAGGGGATCGTCTCCGCGCGCGCGAGCGGCCGGATCCGCAGGTCCGCGGGCCTGAGGCGGGGTAACGACCCGTTGGCGGGACGACTCACGGATTGAGGCGGTTGTACTTCTTGAGCACCTCGCGCAGGCGGTCGTGCGGGAGGGCGTACACCTTGAGATCGTCCGCCCCGACCATCGTCTGGGCGGCGAGCATCGCGTTGACGATCGCCTCCTCCGTGGCCTGCACCGTAGCCTCGAACAGCGGTGTGATCCGGTCGTTCGACACCATGGCCACTTGGGCGAGCCCCGAGTCGCGCGACGCGCGCGGGTTCGCGGTCGAGAACGCGATGAAAATGTCACCCGAGGAATTCGAGGCGAGCCCGCCCAGCCGGCCTACGCCGAGGGCCGAGCGTTTGGCGATCCGCTTGAGCTGATGCGGCAGGAGGGGCGCATCGGTCGCGACCACGATGATGATCGAGCCCACGTCATCGGCCAGGCGTGCGTCCCGTGACGAACGAGTCGTGCCGCACGGCTCGCGGCACGGCATCAGGTCGGCGATCTCGCGGCCCACGGGCACGCCGGCGATGCGCAACGGGGCGCGCGCGCCGTAATTGCACTGCACCAAGACGCCAACCAGGTAGCCGCCGTCCTTCGGCTCGAGCCGACGCGACGCCGTGCCGATACCGCCCTTGAAGCGGTTGCAGACCATCCCGGTCCCGCCCCCGACACTGCCCTCGACGACGGGCCCGCCGCGCGCGCTGTCCATCGCGGCCCAGGCGTCTTGTTTGGTGACGTGGAAGCCGTTGATGTCGTTCAGCCCGCCGTCCCACGTCTCGGCGACTACCGGGAGCGACCAGTCGTCCTCGCGCATGCGGCCCTGGCGTACCGCCCATGCGATCACCGCGTCCCGCACGACACCGACCGAGTGCGTGTTCGTGATCATCACCGGACCCCACAGGAACCCGGACTCCTCCACCCAGGTCGTCCCGGTCATCTCCCCGTTGCCGTTCATGGTGAACCAGCCGGCAAACACGGGGTCCGTGGATGCTTTCCCCCGCGGGAACACCGCCGTGACCCCCGTCCGCACCGGGCCCTTCCCCACCACGAGCTTGCCGCTCCCGACCACGAGGGTCCGATGCCCCACTTCGACGCCCGCCACGTCGGTGACGGCATCGAGCGGGCCCGGGATGCCTTCGAAGGGGACGCCAACGTCGCGGCCACGCTCCGGTTTTTGGGTGGTGACCACGACAGTCAATAGAAGGAGTACGGGTGTCATGCGCCCTCGCACGTGGGGTGCGGTAGGATACGGGGCTGCGAGAGGGGTGGCAAGCGTGCGGTGCAACGACCGGTGGCCGTGCCGCGTCATGCGCGAGTGAACTCGCGGCTCGGCGCTTTCAGTGACCTGACCCCGCGTGACGCCACTTGAGCGGAAGTGCCGAGCCGGGGCTCTCAGCCGCGCAACCGGTGCTAGATTCCTGCCCCTATGAGCATCTCCGGTGTGACCCTCGCCACCCGATCCTCCTACTGGCAACTCAGTCGCGCTCCGCGCTACAGCCTGCTCTTCGCGCTCCCCCTGTTCGTGTTCTACGAACTGCTCGCCGTCTTCCTGGCCCACGGGGAGCGCTCGGTGCGCAACGGCGCCGACGTGATCCTGCAGAGCCTGTTCACGGCGGTCGCTGGCGCGTGGGGCCCGCCGCTGTTCATGCTGTGTCTGATCGGCGGAGGGTTGTGGCTAGTCGTGCGCGACATGCGTGCGCACGGCACGCGCCTGCGTGGCGCGACGTTCGTGATGATGCTGGGCGAGTCGGTCGCGCTGGCGCTCGTGTTCGGACTGCTCGTGGCCGGTGTGACCTCGGGGGTGCTCGGCCTGCTGCAGACGCTGGCCCTCCCCGCCGGGCGGCAGCTCGACGGGTGGACGCGCCTGATGGTGTCGCTCGGCGCCGGGATTTACGAGGAGCTGCTGTTCCGCGTCCTGCTGGTGGGGGCGCTCGCCGCCAGCGCCCGCGCGCTGCTCGGCTGGCGCGCCGTGACCGCTGGCGTGGCGGCGACCGTCGCTGGGGCGGCGATCTTCTCGGCCTTCCATTATATCGGCCCGTACGGCGACCGGTTTCAGGTGTATTCGTTCGTGTTTCGGATGGTGGCCGGGCTGTTCTTCTCCGGGCTGTACCTCGCCCGCGGGTTTGGGATCACGGCGTGGACGCACGGGCTGTACGATGTCTCGCTCCTACTGGTCCAGTAGGCACCGATCTCAATACTGTCGCATTTCCTTCGCCCTCTCTCGAAGCTTGAATCTCTGGATTTTCCCTGTCGCTGTCTTCGGTAGCTCCTCCACGAACACGATCCACCGCGGGTACTTGTAGGGTGCGAGCCGCTGTTTCACGAACGCCTTGAGCTCCGCCTCGAGCGCTGGGCTCGGCGCGTGGCCGCTCGCGAGCACGATGAACGCGAACGGCTTCACCAGCTCGTCCTTGTCTTCGGCGCCGACGACACCGGCTTCCACGACCGCCGGGTGCCCGGTGAGGGCCCCCTCGACCTCCGCGGGCGACACCCACATGCCACCTGCTTTGATCATGTCGTCGCTCCGACCGGCGTACCAGAAGTACCCGTCCGCGTCACGGGTGTACTTGTCGCCTGTCCGTACCCACTCGCCCTCGATGGTCTGCCGCGTGCGCTCGTGCTGATTCCAGTAGCATGAGCACGCGCTGTCTCCCTTGACCATCAGGTTGCCGACCTCGCCGACGGGAACCTCGCGGCCCGCGTCATCCACGAGCTTCGCCTCGTAGCCGGGCACGACGGTGCCGCTCGATCCGGGCCGCACCTGGCCACGGCGGTTGGCGATGAACGTGTGGCACATCTCGGTCGACCCGATCCCGTCGAGGATCTCGAGCCCGAAGCGCTCGAGCCAACGCTCGTAGATCGCCTTGGGAAGCGGCTCGCCCGCCGAGCTGCAGAGCCGCACCGATCGGAGATCGTAGAGGCGCTCGGCGTCGGGCACCTGGAGCATTGCCGCATACGCCGTTGGGACCGCGTAGAACAGCGTGGGACGTTCCCGAGTGATCGTCTCGAAGACCTTCGCGGGCTCGGGCCGGCCCGGGTAGAGCACCGTCGACGCGGCGACGTGGAACGGAAAATACAGCGCATTGCCGAGCCCGTACGCGAAGAACAACTTGGCCACCGAGAACGTCCGATCCTCCGGGCCGATCTCGAGGACGTGTCGGCCGAAGCCCTCGCAGCAGACGAACATGTCGTGCTGCAGGTGCACGGCGGCCTTCGGAGTCCCCGTGGTTCCTGACGTGTACTGCCAAAACGCGACGTCGTCCCTGGTGGTCGGAGCCGATGCGAGCTCAGCGCTTTCGGCGCAGACCAGCTCGTCGTACGCGAGCTGCCCGGGAGCCGGCCGGCCCGCGACCACGAGATGGGTGAGGTGGGGCAACCGGGGTCGCAGCTCGTCCACCGTGGCCGCGTGCGGCTCGTCGGCGATCACCACGGCCGCCCGGCTGTCGTTCAGGATGTACTCGTAGTCACGAGGTTTGAGCAGGGTGTTCGTGGGAACCGGCACCGCGCCGAGCTTGAGCGCTCCCCAGAAGGCGTACACGAATTCCGGGCCGTCGGGGAGCAACAGGATCACGCGTTGCTCCATCGCCACACCCAGGCGCCGCAGCATGTTGCCGCACCGATTCACTCCCACGCACACGTCGCCGTAAGTCAGCGTGCCGCCTGCGTGGATGATCGCGAGCCGGCCATCCCGGCCCTCGTCGACGTGGCGGTCCACGAACCACTGGGCGGCGTTGAACGCGCGCGGCAGGTCCATCGGGGCCGATGTTACCCTGCTGCGCCGCCGCGTCAAGCTCGCGGGGCGGGGCTCCGCGCCATATGTTAGCGGTGAGGGCGACCATGCGCGTCTCTCCTCTACTCTTATCGCTCGCCACCGGCGTGTGGCGTGTCGACGGGGGCGATTCGGTCTCCGTCCTCCGGACCGTGCGGCGTGCGCAGGAGGCGTTCGAGACGACGCGACGCGTCAACTTGCCGCAGCGCTACGGCGGCTGGAGCGGCGCGTGCGGCGAGCGCATCGGGCGGATTTGCTACTGGTATGAAGGCGGCGGCGACGACGAGACGCCTCCTGAGGAGCCATCGCGGATACGCGAGGCCCGCGCCCGGCTGCTCGCCGCGCTCGACCAGGCCATCGAAGTCAGCCCGGGCGACGAATGGATCGTCGGCCAACGGGTGCGTTACCTGCTGGAGGACAGCCAGCCGGGGCAAGCCGCGCGCGCCGCCGACGAGTGCCGCTCGGCCCGGTGGTGGTGCGAGGCGCTCACCGGTCTGGTGCTGCACGTCACCGGGGATTTCGCGGGCGCGGACAGCGTGTTCGCGATCGCCCTCGCCGACATGCCCGACGACGAGCGTTGCGCCTGGAGCGACATCTCGTCGCTGCTCGACGGACCCCTGGCGGATCGCTACCGCAAGCTGGACTGCGCCGGCCGGGCAGCGTTCGAGGCCCGGTGGTGGTGGCTCACACAGCCGCTGTACTCTGTCGCCGGGAACGACCGCCGAACGGAGCACTTCGCGCGCCGTGTGATGGTTCGCATTCAGGAAGGGCGGCGCACGCCCTTCGGTCTGTACTGGCAGGACGACTTGCGCGACGTGCTCGTACGCTACGGGTGGCCGACGTGGTGGACCCGCGAGCCACCGACCTCGCCGCTGCTTTACTCCGAGCCGTACGTCACGGGCCACTCACCTTCGCCGGCGTATCACTTTGGCGTCGGTGTGCATGCCCTGGACGAGCCCGCGAGCGCGGCAGCTGACGATTGGTCTCTCGAGGCGCGCCAGGCACGTGAGCGTTACGCGCCAGCCTACGCCGCGGCGTTCGGCTACCTCGAGCACCAATCCGCGGTGTTCCCGCGGGGCGATTCCTGCGTCGTCGTGGCGGCCTACGATTTGTCGGACGACACGCTGTTCGATCAGCGGAGGGTGACCACCGCGCTCGCGCTGGCGGCGGACGAGCGCACTCTCGCCGTCGCTCGCGATTCGGGGCTTGCCGGCGATCGGGCCCGGGCATTGGTCGCCCGTACGGCGTGCCAGCCCATGGTGATGTCGCTCGAGGCGATTGCGCCCCGCGAGCGGCACGTCGCGCGCGCGCGCTACGGCGTTTCGCCTGCTCCCGTCGCGGGTGAGCACCCCGCAATCTCTGACGTCCTGCTCTTCGATCTGTCCCCGTTCGACTCCCTGCCCCGGACCCTCGACGCCGCCGTGCGGCACGTGCACGGATCGACTCGCATTCCGGTCGGAGGGAGAATCGGCGTGTACTGGGAGGTGTACGGCCTGAACCCCGGGGGCGAAGGGGTTACGGCTTCGGTGATGGTGACGCGGGGCGGCACTGGATGGCTTCGCCGGACGGCCGAGTCCCTCGGGTTGGCCTCCCGCCGCCGCGAGGAAGGCATCGAGTGGGACGAGGTGTTCACGCCCGACGCGGAGTCCCACCTCGCGAACCGCGCGCTGGCGCTGGACCTCTCCGGCGTGTCCCCCGGACGCTACCGCGTCGAGGTGACCGTCACCGAACGGGACCGCGCCTCGCTCAAGGCGACCCGCGAGATCCAGGTCGTTCGCGACTGAAGGCGATCACATCCACCGCGACCGAGGGCGACGATGGGCGTCCTTTCTTTCCTCTTGTGGCTCGCGACAGGCGGGTGGCGCATCGACGGGAGCGATTCTCTCGCGGTGCTCCGGTCCGCCCGGCGTGCGCAAGAGGCGTACGAGACGACGCGACGCTACAACCTCCCCGAACAGTTTGGCAACTGGGGCGACGCGTGCGGCGAGCGCTTCGGGCAGATTTGCGCCTGGTCTCAGGGCAGCGTAGCAGACGAGACACCGCCCGAGGAACCCTGGCGGATTCGTCAGGCCCGCGCCCGGTTGCTTGCCGCCCTCGACCAGGCCATCGCGACCAGCCCGGGCGACGAATGGATCGTCGGCCAGCGAGTGCGCTACCTGCTGGAGGACGGCCAGCCCGGGAAGGCGGCGCGAGCCGCTGACGAGTGCCGCTCCGCGTGGTGGTGGTGCGAGGCACTCAGCGGTCTAGTGCGGCACGTCACGGGAGATTTCGCGGGCGCCGACAGCGTCTTCGCCGTGGCACTCGCCGGCATGCCGGACGACGAACGCTGCGCGTGGAGCGACATCTCGGCGCTGCTCGACGGTGCGCTCGCACATCAATACCGCAAGCTGGACTGCGCCGGTCGGGCCGCGTTCGAGGCCCGGTGGTGGTGGCTCACGCAGCCGCTGTACTCGCGCGTCGGGAACGACCGCCGTACGGAACACTTCGCACGCCGGGTGATGGTTCGCATTCTGGAAGGTCGGCGCACGCCCTTCGGTTTCTACTGGGACAACCACATGCGCGACGCGCTGATCCGGTACGGATGGCCCACGTGGTGGACGCGCGAGCCGCCAATCTTCCGGGTCATCCGTTCCGAGCCTTTGATCACGGGCCATACGCCTTCGCCAGCGTTCCAGTTTGGCGCCGGAGCGCACGCAGTGGACGATCCCGGTAGCGCGACGCCAGACGATTGGGCCCTCGAGGCACGCCAGCCGCGTGAGCGGTACGCGCCGCCGTATGCCGCGGCGTTCGGCTACCTGGAACACCAATCCGCCGTGTTCACGCGCGGCGACTCCTGCGTCGTCGTGGCCGCCTATGACCTCTCGCACCACGCTCTCTTCGATCAGAGGGCCGTCACCACCACTCTCGCGCTCGCGGCTGACCAGCACTCACTCACCATCGCTCGCGATTCAGGCGTTACCGGCGGCCGGGCCCGGGCGCTCGTCGCCCGGTTGGCCTGCCAGCCCCTGGTGATGTCGCTCGAAGCCATCGCTCCCCGTGAGGGGTACGTCGCCCGGGCACGCTACGGCCTGGCGCCCAAGGGCGCCGCGATCTCGGACGTGCTACTCTTCGACCTGTCCCCGTTCGATTCCCTGCCACGGACGCTCTCCGCCGCAGTGAAGCACGCGCACGGTTCGACGCGGATCCCTGCCGGCGAAAGGATCGGTGTGTTCTGGGAAGTGTACGGGCTGAGCTCCGACGGCGAAGAGGTGACGGCGTCGGTGATGGTCACCCGGGGCGGCACCGGATGGCTTCGCCGGACGGCCGAGTCCCTCGGCTTGGCCTCCCGTCGCCGCGAGGAAGGCATCGAGTGGGAGGAGGTCCTCACGCCCGACGCCACGAAGGCGCACGTGGCGATCCGCGCGCTGGCGCTGGACCTCTCGGGCGTGTCCCCCGGACGCTACCGCATCGAGGTGACGGTCACCAGCCGAGGCCGCGCCCCGCTCAAGGCGGCCCGCGAGATCCAGATTGTTCCCGAATGAGGAACTCCGATCGCGCCTGCTGCAACACCCGCAACACGTGCCCCCGCTCGGCCGGCGTATTCCACGCCTCGTGTGCCTGGACCGCTTCCTCCACACGATCGATCCAGCTCACGAAAAAGCGCGCGTCCTCCGACGAGCGCACCGGCGCCCCTCCCACCCGCACGTAGATCGGGCTCGTCGAACCGAATGGATAGAGGTCCAGGATCGGTGAGACGGCCCGCTCGCTCCAGGCGCGCAGCACGTACCAGCCGCTCCGGGTAACCGGCACCGAGACCGTATCATTCGCTGTAGTGCGATCTCCCGAGAGGGGGACCGTGGCGACCACGGTCCCGTTGCCGACGATTTCCAAATGATCGATCGCGACGCTCGAGCGGAGTCTGACCCGAGCCGTGAGTCGGCCCGCTTTGGCCAACCGGACCTCGTCACCGATCTCCTGGCCGCCCAGCGTGAACGCGAGCAGGGGCGCGTTGGTGACGAACGTCCGGCCCGCCTTGAGCCCTGTCATCCACGTGCGACGGTCGAGCGCCGGCCCACTGCGAACGAACACGCGCACCAACCCCGGCGGGCCCCGTAGCGACGCGAAATTCGGAAACGCGTCGGTGCCCGCACCCGCGGGCAACCGAAAGCCGCAATTCAGCAGGCGGTACCAGATTGCCGACGTGATGAGGTGGTCCGAGTACCCCATCACCTCGATGTAGTCCACCTTGCCGAGTGCCGCATCCACGGGAAGCTCGTAGGTGAGCGGTGTGGTCGTATCGCCCGGGTCGGGCCGCGTGTCGAACGGATGCACATAGCCGAGAAGCGCGCCCTGCGCGTGAGCGAGGTCCGCAATGTCGGCGTTCATGGGGTACAGGCTCGCCGCGGCCGTGTTGGGATACCCCGCGTACTCGGGCAGCACGTAGTGATCGCGCAAGCCCAGCAGGCCGGTGTGACCCCAATAGCTGGTGTGATACTCCTGGTCGTGCACCAGTAGGAGCCCGGGTCCCGACGCCGGATCGGGATCGACCCGGAAGTACGCGATATCGGGGATCCGCTGCTCCTTGTTCACGATCAGGTTCTCGACGACGTGCAGGTCCTCGGCACGCGCCTGAAACGCGAGGTGGGGCGGCGTGTTGCGATACGCCCCCCCGTAGTTCATGTGCACGTGCAAGTCGCCGCTCCACCAGCCGCGCGCGGGCAGATTGGCGAGCCGCTCGAGCGTGACCCGATGGACCACGCGACCTCGCGCGGGTACGGTCACATCCGCGCGCGCCATCCGAAACTCGGGCCCGTGCCACACCTCGACGTGGACCTTCCCGGCGGGCACCGTCAACTCCGCGGTTCCGGTCGAGTGGAAGTACCCGTACTCAAAGGGGCGCTCGCCGCGATCGAACGCCTCGTCCGCGTGGCGCCAGGCGTCGTCCGGTGCATAGGCCCGCCCGTCAGACGCGGTGACCGAAACCCGCGCCGGTGTCCGACGCCCGTCCCGATCGACCACCTCCACCCGGAGCGTGCCCACCGCCCCGCGGTAGCGTCGCTCCGTCGGCTCGACCGGCTGCTTGCGTCCGCCCGGCACCTCGATCACCCAGAGCGACGTGTTGCCGCCCTCGTTCGCGATGTAGGCGATCCGCGTCCCATCCCGCGACCAGCGTGGCGCGGTCGCATCGAACTCCCCGTAGGTGAGGGGGAACGGGTCGCCACCCTCGCTGGTCATGAGCCACAGTTGATTCCACTGGCGACCGAGATAGGAGCTGTACACGACGCGCTCGCCGTCCGGCGACCAGTCGGGTCGGGCTTTCCAGTTGGTCTCCTCGTACCGCAGCTCGCGCATCGGTGCGCCGGGGGTGGCGGGCATGCGCCAGAACCCGCCTGTCCCATGGATGTGCCCGCGATTCGAGACCAGGATCAGCTCGCGCCCGTCGCGGGACCAGGTGGGCGAGAGGTAGTGATCCAACACGCCGTAGTAGTAGCGGGGCAGCTTGCTGTCGTTGTCGTCGGTGAGTCGAGTGACGTCACCCGATGCGCCACCGTCCATCGACATTGTGAAGATGTGCCAGCGCCGGTTGTACGCGGTGGAGACGAAGGCGATCCTGGTGCCGTCGGGCGACCAGCGCGGCTCCACATTGACGCCCCCGTTGCTGGTGAGCGGCCGCACCGCGCCCGTCGCCAGCTCGAGCAGGTGCAGCTCGATCGCGTCCCGGGCGTACCGTGCGAAGACGACGAATCGCCCGTCGGGCGACCAGTCGGGCTGGTAGTCGTAGCCCCCGCCTTCAGCGGTAATCTGCTGCGCGACCCGCGTGCCGATACGCTGCCGCCACAATGAGCCCTGCATCGAGTAGATGAGCTCCGTCCCGTCGGGAGACCAGGTCGCGGCGCTCGGCCCGCTCGTCACCTGGGGGACGTACATCTCGCGCCAGTAGTAGGCGTGAGGCACACCGACCTGCTTCAGGACGGGCTCGCGCTGCGCCGCCGCTCCACCGGCCATGAAGGCGAGTCCTGCGCCCAACAGCGTTAGTGTGCGGCAGCGATCCATCGCTCGATCCGTTCGCGCAGGAGGGGCAAGGGGACCGCGCCAGCCGCCAGCACGCGGTCGTGAAACTCCCTGATGTCGAATCGCGGGCCGAAGGCGCGCTCTGCCGACCGGCGCAGTCGCCGGATCTCGAGGCGGCCAAGCGCATAGGACAGTCCCTGCGCCGGCCAGATTGGGTAGCGATCGACGGGCACCGCCGCGCGGAGCCGCGGCACGCGCGTGTGATCGCAGATGTAGGCGATCGCCCGCTCGCGCGACCAGCCGAAGGCGTGGATCCCGGTATCGACCACTAGCAACGTCGCCGACAGCGTAACGTCCGCCAGCGCGCCAAGGCGCGCCGTGTCGGACGAGTACAGGCTCATCTCGTCCGCCAGCTGCTCGGCGTACTCGGCCCACCCCTCCCCGAAGCCGGGCGACCAGAAGTAGCGTGCGATCGCGGGGATCGCCCCGCCCCGCTCGAGCGCGATCGAGCCCTGCAAATGGTGGCCCGGAATGGTCTCGTGAAACGTGAGAGCCTCCAGATCCGCGCGCGACTTGTGCGCCGGATCGTAGGTGCTCAAGAAGTAAATGCCCGGGCGGGTGCCGTCTTCCGCCGGCGGGTTCCACTCCGCCACACTTTCGCGCTCGCGAAACGCCGGGCACGGCTCGACGACGAGAGCCGCGCGTGGCTCGCGACCGAACCAGCGTGGCACGGCTCCGCGAGCCCGCCCGACCGCGGCGCGTGCCGTGGCGAGCATCTCCGCAGCCGGTCGAGCAGCGCGGCGACGTTCGCGGTGCGGAACGACGCCCGAGCGATCGCCCGCATTTCAGCCTCGAGCGCCGCCACCTCCGCCTGGCCGAGGTGATGGATGGAATCGGGCGAGAGGGAGAGCCCGGTGGTGGCGCGAATGCTGGCGGCGTAGCAGGCTGATCCATCGGGATTCGCGGATACGCCAATCGCGCTGCGGGCGCGCGAGAGATACTCGTGGCCGAGAAAGTCGCGATACCGCTGCAGGGCCGGAAGTACGCTGTCGGTCAGCAGACGGCTAAGCACATCGCGGAAGTCCGGCGTCGAGTCGCGTCGGGCGGGATCGTAGAGCGGCGAATCTCCGAGCGGCGTAGCGAGCAATGTCTCGAGCTGGCCAAGCGTGATACGAACGTTGCCCCCTGGTGCGCTGTATCCGAGGCGGAGGCCCTCGCGTTGATTCGCCGTCTGCGTGGTCAGGTAGGCGGGGATCGCCCGCCACCGGTCGAGGGTCGCCCGGCGCCCCGCCGCCGTGCCTACCGGTTGCAACGCCCCGAGCGAGGTGATTACCGCGACCGCGCCGTCCCCGGTGTGGCCCACGTTCCACAGCTCGTAGCGGCACACCCGCGTGGCGACTGAGCCCTCGAGCGCGGCTCGCATCACCCCGTATGCGATCGCCTCGGCGCCCTCGCCGAGCGGCGTGGGATCGATCTGGCGGAGCTCCGCGAGCCAGGCATCTTCGCGCGCCTGCCAGCGGGCCAGAGCGTCCGGTGAGTCGTCGGGCAGCCGGTTGTGTGGCGCGAGGGCGACCCCGTCGAGCGTGGCCTCGTCGGGATGGCGCTCGAAGTAGGCCGCGAGATAAGCGTCCGCGAGGCGCCGCACCCGCGTGGCAAGCGCGTCGTTGGCTCGGGAGCAAGAGGCCGTCGCCCCAAGGGCGGCCGCGCACAGCACCACCGCGGGTCGCGCCCTCATTCCGTCTTGCCATCGCTTTGTTTCTTCAGGAACAGCCCCTTCGGATCGAGCACGTTCCGCAACACACGCAACTCGGTCGCCGTCGGTGGGGCCACAGCTTCGAGCCGCTCGCGCCGCGCCAGCGGCCACCCCACTCCCGCCTGCACCTCGTCCACCGTGACGCCAGGGTAGAGACCTGCCAGCACCATCTCACCGCTCACCTCATCCCCCTCCAAAACCGCCTTGTCGGTGATCACCTTGACCGGTCCCGCGCCGGGCATGCCCAGCTCGCGCCGCGTGCGGCCGGCGTACCGGTGTCCGGGACTGGTAACAAAGTTCACGCGCTCGGGGAACGCTCGCGGGTTGAGCTGCGCGACGATCAGCGTCCGTCGTGCATGTACCGCGATCTCCGCCGCGCCGCCCGAACCCGGGAGGCGCACTGTGGGGCGATCGTACGGGCCGATGACCGTGGTGTTGATGTTGCCGTAGCGGTCGACCTGCGCGCCGCCCAGGAATCCGACTTCGATGCGGCCGTTCTGGAGGAAGAGCTGGAACACATCGGCCATGCCGCACACCATGAGCGATCCGGTCACGAGCGCCGGATCGCCGATCGACACCGGGAGCCGTTCGGGCACCGCGCCGACGGCTCCGGACTCGTAGATCAGCGCCAGGCGCGGCGCGTGGGTCCCGCGCGCCAGGTTGCACGCGAGATTCGGGAGACCGATACCGACGAACACTACCTCGCCGTCGCGCAGCTCCCGCGCCGCGACCGCCGCCATCATCTCGTCGGGGGTGTATCCGTCAGTACCCGTAGTTCACCCCGGCGCACCATCGCTCTTTGGCTTTGAGCCGGGTGACCTGCGGCTGTTTTGCCAGGTACGCAGCGCGGTCGGGAACCCCGTACACGAAGTCGTCCAGGTAGCGCTTGAGGTGATCCGGGTCGCGCGACACGTTCTCCCAGGCGACGTAGAAGTCGTTGTCCCGGTCGTAGTAGCCCTGCGCGTACGACGGGTGCGCGCCCCACGGCTCTACCACCACGGCGCTCACGATCATGGAGGGAATGACCGTCCGGTTCGGGTCGGAGCGGATCACCTCCTCGGGGACGAGCTCTTCGACGACCACGATCACGCGCTGCGACGCGAAGGCGGCCTCCTTCTGTACGCCCACCAGGCCCCACATCTGCGTATTGCCGGCGGCGTCCGCGCGCTGCGCGTGCACGATCGTCACGCTGGGATTGAGGGCGGGCACCGTAGCCAGCGCTTCGCCGGTGTAGGGACACGTGACCGTCTTGATGCGCGGATTCGCCCGCGGGAGGTCGGTCCCCATGTAATTGCGTAGCGGCCAGAAGGGAAGCCGGGCTGCGCCCGCGGCAAAGCGGGCGACCATGCCGAAATGCGAATACTCCTCGATCTCGAGCGCGGCTTCAGCCCGGCGCCCCTCGATTGCCCGCCGGAACGCGTGCAGCGAGCCCACGCCGGGATTTCCAGCCCACGAGAACACGAGCTTCCGTGCGCAGCCGGCCGCGATCATCTGATCGTAGATCAGGTCGGGCGTGAGGCGGGCCAGGGTGAGGTCGCGACGCCCCTGGCGGATGATCTCGTGACCGGCGGCGAAGCAGATGAGGTGAGTGAAGCCTTCGATGACGACGGTGTCGCCGTCGTGCACGAAGCGCGCGACGGCGTCCCGCATGGCCATCACTTTGTCGGACGCCACGCGTCAACGATCCAGGGCTGGGATGATCGGCAAGACGACGTGCGAGGGATGCGCGCGGTCGTGGTAGATGGTGTTCGTCGCCACCAGGACGCCGTGGTTGTTGTTGAGCGGCTCTCCGGTGTTGGGGTTCACATCGAAGCGCGGGAAGTTGCTGCTCGAGATATCGACCCGGATGCGGTGGCCTTTGCGAAACACGTTCGCCGTCGGATAGAGCTGGATTGTGAACTCGTACACCGTTCCCGGCTGCATCAGCCGCTCGCGAGCGAGCGAGTCGCGGAACCGCGCCCGGATGATCCCGTCCTCGAGGTTCAGGTCGAACCCTTGCGGATAGTCCGGGCTCGGTGGATGGACGTCGATCAGCTTGGCCGTGAAGTCGGTGTCCCGACGGTTGGAGGAAGCCCAGAGCTTCACCGTGATCGGTCCCGTGACCTCGACGTCGGTCTCGAGCGGCGGCGTCTGGAACACGACGACGTCCGCGCGTGCGGAGAGCGGAACGGGACGGGGCCAGTTCCACACCGCGTCGCCGCCGCGCTGATCCCACCCTCCCTGCAGCAGGATGCCGTCCCCCGACGAGATGTTCCCCCCGATGGTGGGGACCGGGTCGTGTGGGTCGAACACGAAGCTCGTCTCACTCCGCTCGGCCGCGGGCGGCTGCAGCGCCAGCCCTCCCCCGGGCTGCAGGTAGTAGCTCGTGTACCGGGTCCGCGCGAGCGGCCACTCGCGCTCGTCACGCCAGCGCCCACCGTGGGCCATCCGGCCCTGCGCGTCCTTCGTGTGGTCCCCCGTGCCCATGACGAAGATTCGGACCCGCGAAGAGAACGGCGCGGCCTTGCCCACGCTGTTGTCCTTTCCTTTGAGGAAGTGGTCGAACCACTCCTGCCACCATGGGAGGAGCTGAGACATGGCCGCGTCGGGCCCGAAGCTCACTTGCCCGTGGGCAGACCGGTCCTGCGAACCGTGGATCCAGGGGCCCATGATGAGATAGACCGGACTCTTGAGGCGTCGACTCAGCGCGACGAAGTTCGCAGCGGTGCTCCCCGCCCACGAGTCGTACCATCCTCCGATCAGGTAGACCGGGATGTCCTTGTAACGGTCGGCGTGATCGATGATGTCGTTTTGAGCCCAGAAGTCGTCGTTCGCGCCGTGGGCCATGGCTTGCACCAGCCACTCTTCGTATTCGGGCGCCAGCTGGAGCGGCGTCGTCCCCCGCCGCAGCGGCAGCTGACGGAGGAAGACGCGACGCTCGCTCGAGAGGCTCCCAAAGGCGCGCCGGTTGGTCGAGTCGAGCGCCTCGCGGCTACCGTCCAGACCGTAACTGAAGATCCAGTTGAAGAACCTCAGCTCGAATGCGCCGCCGTTGCGCAACCCGTGGTAGCCCATGTCGGACACCGCGTCGATCGGAATGACGGTCTTCAGATGCGGATCGCCCGCCATGGCGAGAGCGTGGGCGGTGCCTCCCAGATACGAGATCCCCCACATGCCGACGTCGCCATTGGACCAGGGCTGGCGGCTGATCCAGTCCACCGTGTCGAACCCATCGGGCCCGTCGTCGGTGAGCCAGTGCCACACTCCCTCGGACTTGTACCGGCCGCGCGTGTCCTGGACGACCACCGCGTAGCCGTGCCCGCCCCAGGAGGGACCGAGCGCGTACGGGTCGAACCCCTTGTCGTAGGGGGTACGGATGAGAATGGTCGGCAGCTTCTCGGTGGCGGCGCCGCCGTCCGCCCGGGGACGATAGACGTCGGTGGCCAGGCGGATTCCGTCGCGCATGGGCACCATCACGTCGCGCGTGACTACGACACCCGTATCGCGCGCGTGCGCGTCGGTGCCCTGCGCGAGCGCAGGAGCCCCTACACCGGTCCCCAGAAGGCCGAAGGTGAACAGCGCGGCGTTACGGCGACGCACTGTCGCTCGTTTCGACTCAGTCGGACTGCTCGCCCAAGCACTCATCGATCAAGCGGAGCGCCGTGTCCACGTCGTACTCGTCTACCACCAGCGGCGGCGCGAGCCGCAACGCGCTCTTCCCGGCGCCGAGCAGCAGGAGGCCCTTTCGAAACGCGCGCTCGACCAGCTGGTGCGGAATGTCCGGGGCCGGCTCGCGGCTGGTGCGGTCCTTCACGAACTCGACCCCGATCATGAGCCCCCGGCCCCGCACCTCGCCGATCGCGGCATACTTCTCCTGCAGGCGCTGCACGCCGGCGAGCAGCCGCTCTCCGAGCCGGGGCACGTTCGGCAAGAGGTCCTGCTCCACGACGTCGAGCGTCGCGAGCGCGGCGGCGCAGCACACCGGGTTCCCGCCGAACGTGCTGCCGTGCGCGCCGGGCGACCATTTCATGACCGATTCCTTCGCGATGATCGCGCCGATCGGCATCCCGCTCCCCAGGCCCTTCGCGCTGAGCAGGATGTCCGGCTCGATTCCCTCGTGCTCGCACGCCCACATCTTGCCGGTGCGCCCGACGCCGGACTGCACCTCGTCGCACACCAGCAGAATCCCGTGCCTGTCGCACAGCTCGCGCAGCGCCACGAGATAGCCGGGCGGCGGCACCACGTAACCGCCCTCGCCCTGGATCGGCTCCACGAACACCGCGGCCACGCTCTGCGCGTCCAACCGCTTTGCGAACAGATCGTCCTCGATGGACGAGACGCAGCGCATCGTGCACGCGGGCTCGGTACGGCAGAAGTCGCAGTGATAGCGGTAGCCGTACGGAACGTGGTAGACCTCGGGCAGAAACGGCGCGAAGCCGGCGCGTTGCACCGCCTTGCTCGCCGTGAGGCTCAACCCACCATAGGTGCGGCCGTGGAATGCACCCGTGAACGCGATGATGGCGGGACGCCCCGTGGAGTGTCGTGCCAGCTTGATGGCGCCTTCCACGGCTTCCGTGCCCGAGTTGGACAGAAACACGCGCTTTTTGCTCTTCCCGGGAGCGAGCTGCGCCAGCCGCTCGCACAACGCGGCGAAGCTCTCGAAGTAGAAATCGCTGCCACAGATGTGCAGGAACTTCGCCGCGGCCTCCTGGATCGCCTGCACCACCTTCGGATGGCCATAGCCCGTGGAGGCCACCGCGATCCCGGCCATGAAGTCGAGATAACGGTTCCCGTCCACGTCCTCCACCATGGCGCGCTCACCGCGCGCGATGGCGAGCGGGTACTCCTTCGGATACGACGTGGACGCCCAGCGATTCTGTCGCTCGACGATGGCGCGGGCCTTGGGCCCGGGCGGTGGCACCACGATCCGGGGATAGTCCCGTTTCATCTCGACTCCTCGATGACGGTTCGACTCTGCTCCCGCAAGAACTGCGCGACGTAGTACGGCCCGCACCCGCCCTTCCCCGTCGACCCCGATCCTTTCCACCCCGTGAACGGTTGTGCCCCGGGCCAGGCGCCCGTCGTGGCACCCGTGCGCTTGTTCACGTAACACACGCCGGCCTCGATCTCGTCGAAGAACCGCTCGACCTCCGCCGCCTGCTTGGAGAAAATCCCCGCGGTGAGTCCGTACTCGACCTTGTTGGCTTCCGCGATCGCCTGCGCGAGCCCCGTCACCTCGCCGACCGCGAGCAGCGGCACGAACAGCTCCTCCAGGAAGAGCGTCGACGAAAGCGGCAGCCGGGCGATGGTCGGCTCAACGAAGTGGCCGCGATTGAACACCTCACCCCGGAGACGGTCACCACCCAGCACGATCGTCCCCTCCTGGCGGGCCTGCGCCACGGCACGCGCGAAACGGTCGGTGGCCGCGGTATTGATCACCGGCCCGAAGTACACGTCCCGCGCGGATGGGTCACCGCGCGTCAATGCCTTCGTTCTCTCGACCAGCTTCTCCACGAATGGCTGCGCCACGCGCCGGTGCACGTACACGCGCGAGGTGGCGCTGCATTTCTGGTTCTGCAGGCCGAACGCCGAGCGGGTCACCCCTTCCGCGGCCGCATCCAGGTCCGCCGAATCCATCACCACGCAGGCGTTCTTCCCCCCCATCTCCAGCAGGCACGGCTTGATCCATTGATGGGAAACGCCCTGATGGATGCGCATGCCGACCGCTTTCGAGCCCGTGAACACGACGCCGTCCACGCCCGGGTGCCGCCACAACGCCTCGCCTGTTACCTCCCCGGTGCCGGGGATGTAATTGAACACCCCGCGTGGCAGCCCCGCGTCGCGGTACACTTCGTACAGCTTGAGCCCCGTCCACGGCGTTTCCTCAGCTGGCTTGTAGACGACGGCATTCCCCGTCACCAGCGCGGCCGCCGACATCCCGGTGGACAGCGCCAGCGGGAAATTGAACGGAGCGATACAGGCAAACACGCCGTAGGGTCGCAAGACGTCGGTGTTCCGCTCGACCGGAGTCACCTTCGCCATCTCGCGCACGAAGCCGTTCGCGTCCTCGAGCTCCTGGCAGTAATAGTCGATCAAATCGGCCGACTCCTCGGCGTCGCCCATCGCCTCGAGCCGGCTCTTGCCGACCTCCAGGCACATGATCGCTGCGAGCTCGAACTTGCGCTCCCGGATGAGGGCCGCCGCCTTGCGGAGCAGGGCGACCCGCTCGCGCCACGGCCGCCGCGCCCAATCGCGCTGCGCGTCGCGTGCCGCCGCTACCGCCCGGCCTACCTGGTCCGGGGTCGCCGTCGCGAACCGGCCAAGCATCACGTGTGTGTCGATCGGCGAGGTGTCGACGATCGGTGGCCCACCCGATGGGACCGCCTCGCCGCCGATGTACATGGGATAGTCGCGGCCGAGCTGGGCCCGTGTGCGTGCCAGCGCGGCGTCGAACTGACGGTGAAACTGCTCCCAGTCGACGTTGGCTGATGTGTACGTGACTTTGGATTGGCCGGCCGCTGTAGCTGTCATCAGTTGTCCGTAACCCGTTGTCCGACCCCCTTCACCACGGTCTGGAGCGCTACTCCGAACCGTGCCACGATTTCGTCGATCTCGCTCTCTGTAATAATGAAAGGCGGGGCGATCATCACGAGGTCGCCGTTAGTGCCGTCCGCGTGACCAACATTGGGCCAGACGACCAGGCCCTCGGCTTGCGCCGCCTCGGTGAAGGTCTCGGCGAACCGGGCGGCGCGGGGAAACGGCGCGCACGTGGCCTTGTCCTCCACGAACTCGATTCCGGCGAGGAGCCCGCGTCCCCGGACGTCGCCCACGTGCGGTAGCGCGGCCAGAGCCCCGACCCGGCGCTGCAGCACCCTGCCCAGCTCGGCGCACCGCTCGACGAGCTTGTGGGCCTTCAGATGGCGCACGGCCGCCAGCCCGGCGGCGCACGCTACGGGGTGATGCGAGAAGGTCTGCGCGTGCATGAAGCTCCCCGAGCCGTCCACGATCCCATCGATGATCCGCTCGGGTGCCGCCACGGCCGACAGCGCCGCGTACCCCCCGGAGATTCCCTTCCCCATGACGAGGATGTCGGGCACGACATCGTACGGCTCGATCGCCCACCACGTCCCGGTGCGGCCGGCGCCGACGAGAATCTCGTCGGCCACGAATAAGACCTGGTGGCGGTCGCAGATCTCGCGGATGCGCGCGAAGTAGTCCGGGCGCGGCGTGGACGCGCCCGTGGACGACCCGCCGACCGGTTCCGCGATGAACGCTGCCACCTGGTCGGGACCGATACGCGCGATCGCGTGTTCGAGCGCAGCACCGCTGCATGCGGGGCAGCCCGCGTCCCGCCCCTTGCAGGGGCACCGGTATGGGTACGGTGCGGGGATACGCTGGACGTCCACCAGCCATTCGCGGAAAAACATCCGGTAGTGCTCGCGGGCCGACGCCGACAACGCGAGCAGCGTGTTGCCGTGGTAGGCCGGCGCGAGCGCGATGATCACGTGCTGAAGTACAGCTTGTCCAGATCGCCCGGGAGCGTGTCCGCGAGCTCGGCCGCGAGCGCTTCGATCGGCTCGTGTGTGAATTCCGTGCCCGAGAGATACCCGAACTGATTGGCCTGTTGCGCCAGCGCAGCAGCGATGGCGGGGTTCGAATGCCCGAGGTTGGCGACGAAGGCCCCGCCGACGGCATCCAGGTAGCGCTTGCCGCGGTCGTCCACGAGCCAGCAGCCCTCGCCGCGCACGATGCAGGGATACTCGTGCCCGAGCTTGCGGTAGAACACGTGGCTGTCGGGGTAGCGGTACATGACGTCTCCTCGGCCGAAAGCTATGGTGCCCGGCGTGACTCGGCGAGCGCCGCGTGCGGTCGGGCGCGCGGTGTAGGGGCGCAGCATGGTGCGCTCTACATTACGCCGCGCTCAGGGTCCGCGTACCTTTCGTGCAGTCCACCATCATCGGAATTCTCATGTCCACGCGTGCTCGTCTGCTCGTCGCTCTCTCCCTGTCCCTGCCGTGCCCGGTATTCGCCCAGACCGGCGTCGTGACCCCGAACGACAATCTCGTGACCGACGGCTTACCCCCGGTGCCCGCGGTCATTGCCGAGGCGGCGCGCCCCTACAGCGAGTTCCGCGCGGCGGCGTTCTGGGACTGGCACCCCACGCGGCGCGAGATGATCATCGGGACCCGGTTTGGCGACGTGCCCCAGCTGCACCGGGTGCGGGCGCCCGGCGGTGACCGCACGCAGCTCACGTTCTTCCCCGACCCCGTATCGGGCGCGTCGTACCAGCCGACCGACGGCCGTTACATCGTGTTCACCAAGGACATCGGGGGGGCCGAGTTCTTCCAGAAGTATCGCTATGACGCCGCCACCGGGGACATCACGCTGCTCACGGACGGCAAGTCGCGCAATGTGGGCGGCGCCTGGTCGCACAAGGGCGACCGGTATGCGTACATGTCCACGCGGCGCAACGGGCGCGACCTGGACCTCTGGGTAATGGACCCAGCCGACCCCGCAAGCGATCGCATGATAGCGCAGCTGGAGGGTGGCGGTTGGGCGCCCGCGGATTGGTCGCCCGATGACCGGCAGATCCTCCTGCTCCAGGGGATCTCCGTCAATGAGAGCTACCTCTGGCTGATTGACGCGTCGAGCGGTCAGAAGACGCTCCTCACGCCGAAGCAAGGCAACGACAGCGTGGCATTCGGCAACGCGCAATTCAGCCGTGATGGCAAGGGCGTATACCTCACCACGGATCGCGCCTCCGAGTTCCAGCGCCTCGCGTACCTGGACCTCGCTACCAAGCAATACCGCGTGCTGACAGCCCGGATCCCGTGGGACGTGGACGACTTCGACCTGTCGCCCGACGGGCGCGCCATCGCGTTGGTCGCCAACGAAGACGGCGTGGATGCGCTGCACGTTATCGACGCCGCGACGGGCGCCGAGCGTCGCATCCCAAAGCTGCCCACCGGTCTGCTTTCCGGCATCCGCTGGCGCAAACGCGGCGCGGAGCTCGGATTCACGCTGACTTCGGCGCGGGCGCCGGCCGACGCGTACTCGCTCGATCTTGGCAGCGGAACCGTCACGCGCTGGACCGAGAGCGAGACGGCGGGGCTCAACACCTCCGACTTTGCCAATGCCGAGCTGGTGCATTGGCCGAGCTTCGACAGCCGGTCGATTTCCGGCTTCCTCTATAAACCGCCGGCCCGCTTCACGGGCCGTCGTCCTGTGATCGTGAACATCCACGGCGGGCCCGAGGGCCAGTCGCGCCCCGGGTTTCTCGGTCGCAACAGCTTCTACGTGAACGAGCTCGGCGTCACGATCATTTTCCCCAACATCCGTGGCTCGACGGGCTATGGAAAGACGTTTCTCAAGCTCGACAACGGGGTGCTGCGGGAGGGGGCGTACAAAGACATCGGCGCGCTGCTCGCGTGGATCCGCACGCGGCCCGATCTTGACGCCGACCACGTGCTGGTGACGGGTGGCAGCTACGGCGGCCACATGACGCTGGTGACGGCCACCCAGTACGATGGCCAGATTTGCTGCGCGGTGGACGTGGTGGGCATCTCGAACCTCGCGACGTTCCTCGAGCACACGTCGGGCTATCGTCAGGACCTGCGTCGTGTCGAGTACGGCGACGAGCGCGACTCGACGCTGCGCGCCTGGATGGAGCGCACGGCGCCGCTGAACAACGTGGACAAGGTGACCAAGCCGCTGTTCATCGTTCAGGGAATGAACGACCCGCGCGTCCCGCGCAGCGAGGCCGAGCAGATGCTGGCGGCGTTGAAGAAGCGCGGCGTGCCCGTGTGGTACTTGATGGCCAAGGACGAGGGACACGGGTTCCGCAAGAAGGGCAACCAGGACTTCCAGTTCTACGCCACGATTCTCTTTACCGAGCGGTTCCTGCTCGGCCGGGAAGTGTCGGCGACGCGGTAGTCTCAGCGGTTCACGAACCGCTGCATGCCGGCGGGATAGCGCTCGCCGGCCGCCACGCCCTGCGGCGCGACCGCTGCGATGCGACGCAGCTCCGCCGCCGTCAGCGTGACGTTCGTGGATGCGGCGTTTTCCTCGAGCCGGCGCCGCTGTTTCGTCCCGGGAATCGGCACGATGTCTTCGCCCTGAGCGAGCAGCCAGGCGAGCGCCAGCTGGGCAGGCGTGCAGCCCTTCTCCCGGGCGATCTCCTCCACGCGTTTCACCAACCCCAGGTTCTTCTCGAAGTTCTCGCCCTGGAACCGGGGCACGGTGCGCCGGTAGTCGTCGGGTGGGAGATCCTCGAAGCGCCGGAATCGGCCCGTCAGGAATCCGCGACCCAATGGGCTGTAGGCCACGAAGCCGATCCCGAGCTCGCGGCAGGTCGGGAGGATTTCGGCCTCCGGCTCCCGACTCCACAGGGAGTACTCGGTCTGTAGCGCGCTGATCGGATGCACGGCGTGCGCCCGGCGGATCGTGGCCGGCGCGGCCTCCGAGAGGCCGAGGTAGCGGACCTTGCCCTGGCCGACCAGGTCGGCCATCGCCCCGACCGTCTCCTCGATCGGCACATTCGGGTCCACGCGGTGCTGATAGTAGAGATCGATGTGATCGACGCCGAGTCGCTGGAGCGAGGCGTCACACGACGCTCGCACGTACTCGGGACGCCCATTCACGCCGCGCGACTTGGGATCGGGGCCGCGCATGATGCCGAATTTGGTCGCCAGGACGATCGCGTCGCGCTGACCGGCGATGGCGCGTCCCACGAGCCGCTCGTTCGTGTGCGGCCCGTACACGTCGGCGGTGTCGAGCAACGTGATGCCCAGATCCAACGCCCGATGGATCGTGGCCACGGACTCCGCGTCGTCCAGCGCGCCGTAGAACTCCGACATGCCCATGCACCCGAGCCCGAGTGACGACACGACCAGGCCATGGCCGCCCAAGCGACGCTGTCGCATACGTACTCCTGAAAGGATGGAACGTCCTAGCCGGGTGAACGCGGCTCCCAAGGATGATGTTCCGCCACCGCCCCCGACCGCGCTAGACTTCCCGCATGCCATTACTGGATGTGTGGTGGAACCGCCTCGCCCCACTCCCTGGCGGTAAGCGGGTGTTCAGCTGGCTCCTGGCGTGGCTCGTGCCCTACACCGGCACGGTACGCCCGTACGTCCTCGAGCTCCTGCCCGGCCACGCCAAGGTCCGCATGGCCGATCGCCGCGCGGTCCGCAACCATCTACGCTCAATTCATGCGGTCGCGCTCGCGAATCTGGCTGAAGTGACGAGCGGTCTCGCGTTGACCAGCGCTTTACCGGCCAGCGCGCGCGGCATCCCGATCTCGCTCGCGATCACCTACTTGAAGAAGGCCCGCGGCACGTTGATCGCCCAGGCTGACGTCCGGATCCCGGACGCGAGCCGCGAGGCGGAGTACGATTTTGAATCCGTGATCTCGAACGCGGCCGGCGAAACGGTCGCCCGGGCGACGGTCCGCTGGCGGATCGGTCCCCGACCGTCGGCGACATGACCGGACTCGATACGGCTCTGACCCGCGACGCGGGAATCGCGGTGCCGCTGATCGGCGGCGCGATGTTTCCATGCTCCAATCCCGAGCTCGTCGCGGCGGTGTCGGAGGGAGGCGGTATCGGCATCGTCCAGCCGCTCTCGATGGAATACGTCCACGGCCGGCTGTTACGGGACGGCCTCCGGCTGATCCGGCGACTGACGTCGAAGCCGATCGGCATGAACGTGCTGATCGAGCAGTCGTCGAAGATCTACCTCGAGCGCATGAGCCGATACGTCGACATCGCCCTCGAAGAGGGCGTGCGGTTGTTCATCACCTCGCTCGGCAAACCGCGCTGGGTGGTGGATCGGGTGGCGCAGGCCGGGGGACTGGTCTACCACGACGTGACCGAGCGGAAGTGGGCGCTGAAAGGGCTCGAGTCGGGCGTGCGCGGCCTGATTGCCGTGAACCACCGGGCCGGTGGGCACGCCGGCCCCAAGAGTGCGGGGCAGCTGATGGACGAGCTAGGCGACCTGGGTGTCCCGCTCGTGTGCGCCGGTGGAATCGGCGACGCCGCCGGTTTCGTCGCGGCGCTTCACCTGGGGTACGCGGGCGCCCAGCTCGGCACCCGGTTCATCGCCACCGTGGAGTGCACGGCGCACCCGGAGTACAAGTCTGCCATCGTCGCGGCCGACGAGGACGACATCGTGCTCACCGAGCGGGTCACCGGAGTGCCGCTCGCGGTGATCCGCACGCCGTACGTCGAGCGTGTCGGCACGCGGGCAGGCCCGATCGCCCGCTGGCTGTTGCGGCAGCGCCGGACCAAGCACTTCATGCGCACCTGGTACACGCTCAACTCGGCGTGGCGACTGAAGCGCGGCCACTTCGCGGGACCGTCGTCGCGTGACTACTGGCAGGCGGGCAAGAGCGTGAGCGGCATCACGAGCATCGAGCCCGCCGGGGAGATCGTGCGACGGTTTGCCGCGGCGGCGCGAGACGGCTAGCGGTACGAACGGCCCGTCAGTTCGGGTCGGGCACCAGTCGCCATGTGACGTGGCCCGCGGTCGAGTCGAGCACCACCACGGTGCGAGCCTGCCCCTCCGCGAGCGCAATCGGTCCGGTCGGGAGCAGTGTGTCGGTCACGCCGGCGTGCGAGATCACCACGCTCCACTCGCCCGGCGCGCCGTCGAAGTAGCGCGTCACGGCGCGAAAGCTGAGCGGCTGAGCGCTCACGACCATGCCGACGCTGTCGGGCTGGGTCCGGCGGGCGTCGACGGCCGGCGCCGCCGCGGCATAGGACGCGAGCCGCAGCCGCGCATGCCCCGCCGCGGGCACGGCTCCCGTGTCGAGCACGAAGACCGGCTCTATCGTGTGTGTGCCGCCGGACATCGAATCGATGGCGAATACACTGTACCCGACGCCCTCCACCGCGGTGAACGAGACGATGAGACTGTGCGTCGTGTCCGGTGGCACGAGGACCAGATCGTGCGGGCCCGGCGAGAGGAAGACTGTCCGGCTCAGGTCGCCGAAGCCGAGCGCGCTCCCCCTCACGCCATCGACAAACACCGTGAGGGACGGTCCACCGCGAATCGTGTGCAGCACGCGGACGCGCGCAGCCTGAGGCAGGGGCGGCTCGTTTCCGTTGCTGCACGCGCCGAGTAGTAGCAGCCCCAGTCCGGCTGCGAGCACGCGCATGAGCGGCCGTCTCACTGCGACCGGTCCACGACATACACGTTGCGCTGCGCCGTAGGCATGATCACGAGGTCGAGGATGTTCACGTGCTCCGGGAGATTCACGATGTAGGCGATCGCGTCCGCCACGTCGTCCGCGGTGAGCGGCTTGAACCCCTGGTAGACGGCCGCCGCGCGCTCCTTGTCCCCGTGGAAGCGCACTTCGGAAAACTCGGTCTCGACGAAACCCGGATCCACGGCCGACACGCGGATCGGCGTTCCCGCTACGTCGAGGTTCATGCCTTCGGTGAGAGCGCGGACGCCGTACTTGGTGGCGTTGTACACGTTCCCCATGGGATAGGTCTGGTGGCCGGCGGTCGAACCCAGATTCACGACGTGCCCGCGGCGCTCGGTCACCATGCGCGGCAGGATCGCCCGACTGACGTTGAGCAGGCCTTTCAGGTTGGTGTCGATCATGCGGTCCCAATCATCGGGATCGCCCTCTTGAAGCTTGCTCAGGCCGCTCGCGAGCCCGGCGTTGTTGACGAGCACATCGGGCACCCGGGCTGTTGCGACCAGGTCTCCGGCCGCCCGCTCCACGGCTGCGCGGTCCCGCACGTCGACGGTGTCGAGCCACACGTTGATGGCGTGTCGCGCGCGCAGCCTGCCGGCGAGCGCCTCGAGCCGGTCGCGGCGCCGCGCCCACAACGCCAGGTCCGCGCCCTCGGCGGCGAACCGCCGCGCACACGCTTCGCCGATCCCCGAGCTGGCCCCGGTGATCAGAATGAGCTTCCCTTTGATGCGATTCACGCCTACGCCTCCGCGTGACGGTTCCGCGCGACGTTTCTGCGTGACGTCTTTGCGCGACGTTCTTCTCTTATCTCATGTTGCCGGTATGGCCTAACGAATGGCGACCAGGTTGTGGCCAAATACACAGTCCATGCGGCTCCCGGCCCACCGGGATACGGTGCGTGAGCCGCCCCGTGCTCGTGTCGAACACGTACACTTCATCGTCGTAGCGGCCCGAAACCCACAGCTCGCGCCCGTCCGCGCTCACGTTCCCCATGTCGGGACTGCCCCCGCCGGGCACGGGCCACGTTGCCACGACGCGTCGCGTCCGCGGATCGAGCACGGTGATCGAGCCGGGGCCGTGGCGTCCGCCGGCTGTCGTGTTCCAGCCGCGGTTCGTCACATACATGAAGCGGCCGTCGCGACTCGGGTAGATCCCATGCGTGCCCCGCCCCGTCGGGATGAAACCGATGCGCCGGAACGCGACCGGGTCAACGATGTACACGCCGTTCGCCTTCATGTCGGCGACGAAGAACGTCCGGCCATCCGGCGACGACCGGATGTCCTGGGGCATGGCGGTGCTGTCGAGTCCCCCAGGGTCGAGCGTCATGTAGCCCGTCACGGTCCGGGTCGCAAGGTCGAGCTTCAGGAGCTGCCCCGAGAACTCGCAGGTGGCAAGGGCGAACCGCCCGTCGGCCGTGAACTCCATGTGGTCCACTCCCCGGCACTGGACCGGGATCGCCTGAACGAGCTTCATTGTCTCCACGTCCCGGAAATCGAGGCGCCTGCGCCGTTCCGCGACCACGAGGGCGAAGCGACCGTCGGGCGTGAAGTACAGGTTGTAGGGGTCCGCGACCGGGACGCTCGCGCCCTCCTGCCCGGTCGCGGGGTCGATGGGTGTCAGGGTGTTGCCGCGATTGTTCGCGACCCACAGCGTCGCCAGGTCGTACGACGGCACGACGTGCTGCGGCAGCGCGCCGGTCGCGAAGGTGCGCACCACGCGGTAGGTGTGCGGATCGATGACGGTAACCGTCCCGTCGAGCGAGTTCGGGACGTACACAAGGGGGCGGGCCGCCGCCGCGATGGGGGCCAGGCGATTAGCGGCCGCGCCCGCGTACAGGTTCACGGCGTCGGTGGATGCTTCGGTATCGGGCGCGGTTACGCGGGCGGCCGCGTGCCGGCGTTCGCCGCGGCAAGCTGCGGCGAACGCCGCAAGGCACACGATGACGCACGCCGGCGAGAGCTTCATCCGGGCCGCCACGCGATGAGAATCTTCCCCACATTGCGGTTCTCTCGCATGCGCTGGAACGCATCGGCCGCGCGCTCCGCGGGGAACACCGCGTCCACGATCACTCGCATCGCGCCGTCCCCCAACGCGGGGAGCAGCTCTTCCTTGAACCGTTTCACGATCGTCGCCTTTTCGGCGCGACTGCGGGCCCGGAGCGTCGAGCCCACGATCCGGGCTCGCTTGCGCATCAGCAGGCCGAGATCGAGGTCCGCGTCGGCGCCCGACATGGTCGCGATGATCACGATCCGGCCTCCCGCCTTGAGTACCTTGAGGTCCCCCGCAAGGCTCGCACGGCCCACGGGATCGAGCACGACGTCCACGGCCTCCCGCCCCCACCGGGCGTCGATCTCCGCCGCGAAGTCGCGCCGCGACGTATCGAGCACCAGGTCCGCGCCCGCAGACGCGATGGCTGGAACCTTGTCCGCGCTGCGCGTCGTCGCTGCAACCCGTGCGCCGCTGTGCTTGGCGACCTGGATGGCCGCGAGGCCCACGCCCGAGGCGCCCGCGTGAATCAGCACGGTCGCCCCCGGTGCGATGCCCGCCTCCATGACGAGATTCGCGAAGGCGGTGAGAAACGCCTCGGGAATCCCCGCGGCGGGCACCAGGTCGAGACCGGCGGGCGCCGGAAACACCTGTCCCGTCGGCGCGGCAACGTACTCGGCGTGGCCGCCACCCGCCAGCAACGCGCAGACGCGCTCGCCGGTGTCGTCGCGTGTGCCCGACACTTCGAGACCTGGGATGCTCGATTCCCCCGACGGCGGCGGATAGCGACCGGCGATCTGTAGCAGGTCCGCGCGATTCACTCCCGACGCCGTGACCCGGATCAGGATCTCACCGGTGGCGGGCTCGGGCTGAGCCGTTTCGGGGAGCGACACCGCATAGCGATCCTGTCGCTCGATTGCCTGCAGGTATCTCATGGACGCGAATACTAGCCGCGCGGGCAGGCACCGTGCAAAATTTCGCACCTATGAAGCAGCGCTGCTGGACCGGGGACGATTCCGATCCCCTGATGCTCGCCTACCACGACGACGAGTGGGGCGTTCCGCTTCGCGACGACCAGGACCTGTTCGCGAAGCTCATGCTGGACGGCTTCCAGGCCGGGCTTTCCTGGCGCACGATCCTGCACAAACGCGCTCGCTTCCTCGAGGTCTTCGACGGCTTCGATCCCGAGCGCATGGCACGCTACGACCGCAAGAAGATCACCCAGCTCCTCAAGGATCCGGGCATCGTGCGCAACCGCCAGAAGGTCCAGGCGGCGGTCTCGAACGCCCGTGGTTTCCTCGCGTTTCAGGCTCGGGAAGGGTCGTTCGGGACGTTTCTCTGGAGCTTCGTCGGTGGATCGCCCAAGCAGAACCACCGGCGCTCGCTCCGGGACCTGCCCGCGCGCACACGCGAGTCGGACGCCATGAGCGAAGCCCTCGTGGAGCGCGGGTTCCACTTCGTCGGACCCACCATCTGCTACGCGTTCATGCAGGCCGTCGGCATGGTGAACGACCACCTCGTGACCTGTTTCCGTCACCGCGAGCTGCAGCGCCTCAGTGACTGACGCGTCCACCGCCGCCGCACTCGAAGCCGCGACGCTGCGGCGGGTCACCCGCCGTCTCATCCCGTTCATGTTCGTGCTGTACATCGCGAACTATCTGGATCGCGTGAACGTCAGTTTCGCGGCGCTCCACATGAACCGCGACCTGGGGTTCAGCGGGGCGGCATACGGACTCGGCGCCGGCATGTTCTTTCTGGGCTACTGCCTGTTTCAGGTCCCGAGCAACCTCGTTCTCGCGCGGGTCGGCGCGCGGCGCTGGATCGGGAGCCTGATGATCGTGTGGGGCACGATCGCCTCGGCCATGATGCTGGTGCGCGGGGTTGCGAGCTTTTACACGTTGCGCGCCCTGCTCGGCGTGGTCGAGGCAGGTTTTTTTCCGGGCATGATTCTCTATCTCACCTACTGGTTCCCCGCAGTCGAGCGCGCCCGCGCGGTCGCGAGCTTCATGACCGCGATTCCCGTCTCGGGCGTCGTCGGCGGTCCGCTCTCGGGCGCCTTGCTCGGCCTGAACGGCGTCGCTGGCCTCGCGGGCTGGCAATGGCTCTTCCTGCTCGAAGGATTGCCCTCGGTGCTACTCGGCGCGGCTGCGTTGTGGTACCTGACCGACCGGCCGGCAGACGCCCGCTGGCTCCCCGCCGAGGGACGCGCCTGGCTCGTGGAACGGCTGCGCCGGGACCAGTCGTCAGGCGGTGAGGAGGCGGGGCGCACGCGCGCCAGCCTCCGCCAGGGGCTGCAGGACGGCGTCGTCTGGCGGCTGGGGCTCCTCTACTTCCTTATTATCGCCGGACTGTACGGTCAGGGACTGTGGCTGCCGCAGATCATCAAGGGCTCGTCGCAGTTGAGCGATTTGACCGTGGGATTGCTGTCGGTGGCGCCGGCGCTGGTCGCGGCGGTCGCAATGGTCGCGTGGGGCGCGCGCTCCGACCGGACCGGCGAACGGCACCTGCACGTCGCCGCACCCCTCGCGGCAGGAGCCGTGGGGTTCCTCGCGACTGCCGTGACGCGCGACGTCCCCCTGCTCGCCACGGCCGCCCTGTCGCTTTCCGCGGTCGGCTTCACCAGCGCGCTGGGGCCGTTTTGGGCGCTCCCGACCGCCTTTCTCCGCGGCACCGCGGCCGCCGGCGGCATCGCGTTGATTAACGCTCTCGGGAACGTGGCCGGTCTCGCGAGCCCGTATCTCGTCGGGCTCGTGAAGGACGCGACCGGCGGATACGCCGGCGCGCTGATCGTGCTGGCGCTGCTGATGCTCGCGGGCGCGACCCTCGCGCTCGCGTTGCGCCGCGCCCCGCGCTAGGGCCGGCCACCGGCTAGGTCGGCCGAAGGAGCGAAGCGCGGCGGTCGGCGCGCCTTGGTCGCCTGCTCGTACGCGTACGCGAACTTGATGAGGAGGCCCTCGCTCCACGGGCGCCCGACGAACGAGAGACCCACCGGCAGCCCACGTACGAAGCCCATTGGCACCGTCACATGAGGATAGCCGGCGACCGCCGCGGGGCTCGAGAAGCTGCCGCCGCCGCCCGGATCGCCGTTCACGAGGTCGGTGAGCGAGGCGGGACCGCCGGTCGGCGCGATCAGCGCGTCGAACTTCTGGTCGGCCATCACGGCGTCGATCCCCTGCGTGCGCATCAGCAGGTGGTTCTTGTCGAGCGCTTTCAGGTAGTCCTGGTCCGTGAGGGGTCCCTTTGCCTGCGCCTGCACAAATATTTCTTGGCCGAAATAGATCAGCTCCCTGTCCTTCGCGTGCTCGTTGAACGCGATCAGGTCCTCGAGCGTCTTGGCACCGCTGCCAGGCGCCCACTCCGCCAGATACCGATTCAGATCCGTCTTGAACTCGTACAGCAGCACGACGAACTCCGAGTCGTCCGTCTGGCCCGCCGTGGCGATGTCCGCGGGATCGACGATGACCGCGCCCGCCCGTTTGAGGACGTCGAGCGCGGCTTCCATGAGCGCGTCGGTGCCGGGGCTGTACCCCATGAAATGGGAACGGCACACGCCCAGCCGCGCGCCCTTCAGTCCATTCGCGTCGAGGAACGTCGTGTAGTCAGTGCGTGACTGCCCTGCGCTGGCGGTCGTCGCCTCGTCACGGGCATCGACCCCGGTCAGCGCGCCGAGCAAGGTCGCCGCGTCGGCCACGGTCCGTGCCATGGGGCCCGCCGTGTCCTGGCTGTGAGCGATCGGGATGATGCCCGAGCGGCTCACGAGTCCGAGTGTCGGCTTGATGCCCACGATCCCACAGCACGTGGACGGCGAGACGATCGAGCCATCGGTCTCGGTGCCGATCGCCACCGCGCACAGATTGGCCGACACCGCGACGCCCGAGCCCGAGCTCGACCCCGAGGGCGTCCGATCGAGCGCGTAGGGATTGCGGCACTGGCCGCCCCGGCCGCTCCAACCGCTCGACGAATGGGTGGAGCGGAAGTTGGCCCACTCCGACAGGTTCGCCTTGCCGAGGATCACCGCGCCGGCGGCGCGCAGGCGATCGACGATGAAGGCATCGCGCGGCGGAGTCACGCCCGCGAGCGCGAGCGAGCCGGCCGTGGTCAGCATCCGATCCCGCGTAGCCACGTTGTCCTTCACCAGCACCGGAATCCCGTGCAGCGGTCCGCGCGCGCCCTTGGCCTTGCGCTCCGCGTCCAGTGCCGCGGCTTGTGCCAGTGCGTCGGGATTCGGCTCGAGGACCGCCCGCAGGGCGGGCCCCTTGCGATCCAGCTCGTCGATGCGCTGGAGGTAGGCGGTCACCAGCGAGCGCGCGCTGTACTTCCCCGACGCCATGCCCGCCTGCAGGTCGGCAATGGTCGCTTCTTCGAGCTCGAACGGAGCGGTTGCCGGTGGGCTGACGCCGGGCGCCAGCCCGGGGATTCCGGGACTCGCCGTCGCCAGCGTCCCGCTTGCGGTCGCGATCTCGAGAAACGCGCGGCGGTCCAGTGTCCAGTCTCTCATGGCGGTCTCCTGGTCGAATGACAGACGCCGGGAACGTGGCTAAACTTGCTGCGACCCGGGACCCGCGGCCAGCAAAATGGGGCAGATCGTCGGAGGACAATCGGACGTCGGCAGGCTGCGCCGGGTCCTGGTGAAGCACGCGCGCGACGCGTTCGGCGACGCCCCGTCGGTCGAGCGCCAGTGGCACGACCTGCGCTATCTCGCCCCACCCGCCGTCCCTGCGGCGATCGCCGAGTATGACGGTTTTCTTACGCTCCTCGAGGCGGCCGGCGTCGAGCCGCGCCTCCTGCCACCCGACGGAAGCGTGGGCCTGGACTCGCTCTACGCCCGGGATGTCTCCGTCGTCTGCGACCGTGGCGTCATTCTGTGTCGCATGGGCAAGCCCCAGCGGCGGACCGAGACGGCCGCGCAGGAGGCCGCCTTCGACGCCGCGGGCATCCCGATTCGAGGCCGCATCGGGGACGACGGTACCCTGGAGGGCGGGGATGTCTGCTGGATCGACGAGCGCACGCTGGCCGTGGGCCGGGGCTACCGGACCAACGATGCCGGGATCCGGCAACTCACCGAGCTGGTCCGCGATTGCGTCGACGAAGTCGTGGTGGTGCCCCTGCCTCACTGGCGCGGGCCCGAGGACGTGTTCCACCTGATGTCGATCGTGAGCCCGATCGACCGGGACCTGTTCCTCGTCTACGCACCGCTCCTGCCGGTCCCCTTTCGTGAGGTGTTGCTCTCCCGCGGCATCGAGCTGATCGAGGTGCCGGAGCCGGAGTTCGACACGCTGGGGTGCAACGTGCTGGCAATCGCGCCCCGCGAGGTGCTGATGGTGGCGGGTAATCCGCAAACGCGCGGCCGGCTCGAGGGGGCCGGCGTGGCGGTGCGGGAGTTCGCCGGTCGGGAGATCTGCCTGAAGGGGGGCGGTGGGCCGACGTGCCTCACCCGGCCGCTGGTCCGGGATCGGTGTGACGTGTGACCCCCCGACGGCGGTCGCTCGTCGTATATTGCGGCCGAACCCCCTCTCTTGGAGGCCCATGTCGAAGCAGGCCATCTTGGCGGTCGCGCTGGCGTGCGCGCTGGCTGCGTGCGGTGGGAAGGAGCACCGGGCCAAGGCAGGCCCAGCCGCGCGATCCAGCCAGCCGGCGGCGACCCGGTCCCAGAGCCCTCCGTCTACGTCGCAGAAAAAGAAGACGACCAAACCCGATACAACCCGGGGGAAGAACCCCTTGACCAACAACTAGGACGGCGGGTCAGGCCGAGGATCGGCGCAACTCGGCGTCGGCACGGTCGCGCTCCACGGCTTCGCCCAGCGAGTCGAACAACTCCCGGGCGCGTTCGAGGTATGCGCGGGCCTCTTCCTGCTGGCCCAATTTGCTGTGGAACTGTCCGTAGGCGAAGTACACCTGCGCCTCGGTTGCGACCGAGCGCTCGAGCGCCTTGGCCAACTCGATCGCCTGCTCGAAGAACACGAAGCCCGTTTCGTCACCCTGGGCGCCGCGCAGCCGGCCCATGAGCGTGTAGATCTGCGCCAGATGGCGAATCAGATTCGCGGCGATGGCGACCTCTTCGGCGCGGCGCAGCTCGGCCTCGGCTTCGAGCAGCCGGCCTGCCTCGAGATCGAGCGCCGCGAGGTTCACGCGGATCGACAGCTCCAGCCCCGCGTCCCGGGGCGCCCGCTGCACCCAGGCCAGGGCTTCGCGGTAAGCCGCGGACGCGGCATCGTACCGCCCGAGCTGGGCGTCCAGGCGACCCTGCTCGTTCAGCACGCGCGCCATTTCGTCGGGGGGACCGGCGGATTCGAATCGCTCGCGGGCGCGTCGCAGGTAGTCGCCCGCCGCGGCAAGGTCGTGCTGTTTCCGCGCCAGCACCCCGAGCTGACGCTCCAGCCGGCCGGCGCGCGGGGCGTCTTGCGCGGCGTCGGCCAGCCGCAGGCCGCGGCTGTACCACGCATGCGTGCCCGCCCATTGTCCCTGTGCGAGGGCGGCTTCGCCCAACCCCTCGGACGCCGCCGTCGCACCGGCCTGGTCAAACTCTCCCTCGGCGAGCGCGAGCGAACGCTGGAAGTGCCGCGCCCCCTCGGCGTACTCGCCGAGCGCGAGACGGACGTAGCCGAGGGCGCGCAATGCCTCCACCTCGGGGCGACGGTCCTGCAGCTGCTCGGCGACGTGCAGGGCCACCTCGTACCACGCGCGCGCCTGGGTGAGCCGGCCACCTTCCTCCTCGAGGTGGCCGGCGCGCAACAACGCGGCCACCACGCCCGGTGCGTCCCCGCGCTGCTGGCTGTCGAGGGCGTCGGCGTACGCCTTGAACAGCTCCTGGATGTGCTCCGCGATACGGTGGAACGCCTGCGGCATCCGGCGGCGCAGCTCGTCCAGGTCGACACCTCGCTTTCCCAACGTGAGGTAGGGTCCCGAGCTGGCCCACAGCTTGCGCTCATCCGGTCGCGAGATGGAGACCAGGAGCGCACGCAGGGGGGTGAGCGCCTCGAGCTCGGGCAGCAGCGCGAGCGCTTTCTCGACCCGAATGGGCGGGAGGTGGGGCTCGGTCACAACCCGTACTCTTTCATCTTGCGCGTCAGCGTGTTGCGATGGATGCCAAGGATCTCCGCAGCGGCGCCGATCTGCCCGTTCGTGTGGGACAGGACGCGGGCGATGTGCCGAGCCTCCGCCTCCGCCAACGTCAGCAGGCCACCGCGGGGCCGGTCTCCAAGCGCCGGCTCCTCGCCCCGGAGCTCCTCGGGCAGCTGCTCGGCTCGTATGGTCCGGTCGGTGGCCACGATGACGGCGCGCTCGATCACGTTGCGGAGCTCGCGCACGTTGCCGACCCAGGCGTGGTTGCGTAGCAGCTCCAGCGCGCGATCGGAGATCGCCTCGATCTGCTTGCCGTAGCGCCGGGCAAACTGGCCGACGAAGTGTGCGGTGAGCAGGAAGAGGTCGTCGCCCCGCTCCGCCAGCGTGGGGAGCCGGATGGTCACGACGGCGAGGCGGTAGTAGAGATCCTCGCGGAAGCGTCCCTGCTTGATCGCCTCCTTCAGATCGCGATTGGTTGCCGCGATGAGGCGCACGTCGATGGGGATCGTTTCGCTACCGCCCACGCGCTCGATCTCACGCTCCTGCACGGCGCGGAGGATCTTGGCCTGCAACGCGAGACTCATGTCGGCGATCTCGTCGAGGAACAGCGTGCCGCTCCCCGCCTGCTCGAAGCGACCGATCTTGCGCGTGATGGCGCCGGTGAACGCGCCCTTCTCGTGGCCGAACAGCTCGCTCTCGAGAAGGTTCTCGGGGATCGCGGCACAGTTGACCGCGACGAAGGCGCCCGCCGCGTGCGGCCCGTTCACGTGAATGGTGCGGGCCACGACCTCCTTGCCAGTACCGGACTCTCCCTGCACCAGGACGGTGGCCGGACTCCCGGCAACTCGCGCCAGGAGCTTGTAGACCTCGAGCATGGCGGCGCTCTGCCCGACGAGCGCGTACGGACCGACCGCGTGGGCCTCGACGGCGGGGAGGGGGATTGCCGCCTCGCCGGTCGCCGACCGGAGTCGATCGAGGGCCCGGACCAGCTCCTCACGGCGCAGCGGCAGGGAGAGGAGATCCAGCACTCCCGATTTCTCGGCGCGCAGCACCAGGCCCATGGACGGCGCCTGGACGGCGGCGATCAGGCGGGGGCCGCCCGGTGTCGCGCGCAACGAGTCGACCCACCAGGACAGGTCGTCGTCCGGGTGCTCGCCCAGCACCGCCACCACGACGTCCCAGCGGCGACCGGCCAGCTGTCGCACGGCGCGCGGCAGATCGGGCGCCGCATCCACCTCGAGCTGTCCGTCGTCCGCCCATTGCCGTAGGTTCTGCATGACGCCGCCGGCACTCCCCCCTTCGCCGGCGACTACGAGAATCCGCAAGCGCGGCACATCCTCCTTGCGCGGCGTCGCCGCTGAAACCGGCGGGTGCGCGGGAGTGAGGCTCATCCCCCGGGCCCGGCGCCGCTCACAAACCGAGCAACCAGCGCGAGCGCATCATCCGTGCCTTTCCCATGCTGAGCGAGGATGTGGTCCGCCACCTGTTGCGGGGTTGCCTCGGGCGGGAGCCCTTCGGCGAAGCCCTCGCGGATGCCGTCGGTAGCGAAGATGAGGGTGTCGCCGGGCGCGACGCGCAGCGTTTCCGGCTGGAGCCGCGGCAGCTCCGATCCGACAATCCCGCCACGCGTGATGAGCGTCGCTCTGCGGCGTCGCGCTCCGTCGGTGCCATACAGGAGCGTGCCCTCCACGTTGCCCACGCCAAGCCACGTCAGCGACCGCTCATGCCGATTCACGAGCGCCAGGCTCAGCACGGCGCCGCGGGTTCCGTGGAGCGCACGATGAGAGCGCTCGACGAGCGCCAGGGGTGATTCGCCGGCGTGCCGCTCGAGCGCGGTGACGGCAGCCCGGGCGGCGGCCGCGGCTTCCGCGCCATGTCCCAGGCCGTCGGCGACCGCCAGGAGCACCCCGCTCGCGATCGGTTTGACCAGGTGCACGTCCCCGCACTGCGCTTCTCCGGGAAGGGTCCGCATCGCCACGCCCCATTCGATCACGCGCGCCGTGCCGGGCGAGGTATCACGCATTCTGGCGCCGCCATTTCTTCATGGTGACGGTCGTGCCCTTCCCGACCCCCGAGCTCACGTCGAAATCGTCCATGAGGCGCCGCGCACCCGGCAGGCCGAGGCCCAGACCGCCCGACGTCGAGTAGCCGTCCTCGAGCGCGCGCTCCACGTCGCGGATCCCGGGCCCCTGATCGCGCGCCACGATCACGATGCCGCGGCGGTCGCCGTTGGCCACCAGGCTGAGCGTGACCTCCCCCCGCTTGGCGTACATGAGGATGTTGCGGGCGATTTCGGAAATCGCGGCGGCGATGACCGTCTGGTCGCCACTCGAGAATCCCGCGTGCGCCGCCAGATCGCGCCCGCGTTGTCGCGCGGTGACGACATCCACGTCGGCCGCGATCGGGATCAGCAGCTCGTCAGCCACGGTCTAGCCGCGCGGACCCGCGCTCGATGCGGAGCTGCGTCTGGCGATCGAGAAACGCCAGACCCTCCTCGAGGTCGAGGGCGGTCGAAACCCCTTTGAGCGTCAGACCGAGCTGCACCATCGCGAAGGCGACCTCCGGCTGGATCCCGACGATCACGGTCTCGGAGCCGCGCAGACGCGCCATGTGGGCGATGTCCCGCAGCGTCCGCACCGCGAAGGAGTCCATCACGTCCAGCGCTGTGACGTCGACGATCACACCGCGGGCGCGAAACCGCCCGACACGCTCGATCAACGCCTCACGCAGCTGCGAGAGATCCGCGTCGGTCAGCGCCGATTGGATCGATGCAATCAGGTAATGGCCCTGCTTGAGAATCGGAACTTCCACCGGCCCTCCGATGACGGGGGTCCGCTGCCGCTCATGTCTTCGGGGACACTTCCTCCAACGGCAGGACCTTGTACCCGAGCAATCGCTCGGCCTCCTCGATGCCGCCCTGCAGGTCGCCCACCGTTGCCATTTCGCTGAGGTCGACGCCGATCGTGACCAGCGTCTGGGCGATCTCCGGCGACAGGCCCGTCACGATCACCGTCGCGCCCAGCAGCCGCGACGCTTCCACCGTTTGCACCAGGTGGTTCGCGACGTTCGAGTCCATGGCCGCCACGCCCGTGATATCGATGACCACCACCTTCGCGCGGTTGGTGCGGATGGCGCGCAGCAGCTGCTCGGTCAGCTGGCGGGCGCGCTGCGGGTCGATCACGCCAATGATCGGCAGAATCAGCAGGCGCTCGCGCACCTGGAGCACGGGGGTCGAGAGCTCGCGAATCGCCTCCTGCTGCTGCCGGATGATGCGCTCGCGCTCCTGCACGAACCCCACGGCTACCGTGTTCGCGATGCGGTTGGCCGCCGGCTCGTACGCGTCCAGGATGCGGTTGAGCTTGTCGAAGTCTTCGTGATATTTGGCGAACAGTGAGCGGGCGAGCACGTCACGTAGTAACAGCACGATGCCCACGACTTCATGCGTCTCGACGCCGCGCGGGATGATGCGCTCGGACAGGTTGCGCGCGTACGCCTGCAGGGCCTCGAACGTCCCCGTCTCCAGCGCCTCGACGTAGTTGTCGTACACCGACGTCGCTTCGGCGAAGATTTCCTCCTCCGTCATCGCCGTGAGCAGCTGGGCTCGCGTGATGCGCCGCGCCCATTCCTCGCGCAGCTGTGTGCGGTTTTGTCGCAGGAGAGCCACCAGCTCGCGCAGCAGCGCCGCGGTGGACTCCGATTGGGTCTGGGGATCGGACGGAGACGGCAGCGCGTTCTTGCCTTTGGTGGCCATGGCGGGCGGTCCTTAGCTGGATGGAATGTTGCCGCGGCGCAACAGCAAGGCTAGTGCCACAAACGTGACCCCATGGTCGTGGCGTAACTATCTACACCACAATAAATTACTCCATTCGATCGAGCGGCGTTACCTCATCGATGCAACAGTTTGATGCGCCAACCAGTAGCGCGGGGCACAAAAAAGGGGCGCGAGTGCAACAGCGCCCCTTTTCCTAGATGCGCCAGGGGGAGCGGCGTGCGGTCCACTCCCCGCTGGTCGCTGCATCATTCATTCCCGCACCTCCTCATGATGCACACCTCATCACGTCTCTATGCGCCGCCGTGCGGCTCGGGTCTCAGCCCGCGCCGAGCGGTTGCGGAATCGCGACCGCGTGGCGCGGCGTGCGCGACGCCGCGTCCGGCGCATCCAGCTCGAAACGCTCGCCATCGCAGACCACCTGCGCGATCCGCTCGGCGGCCCGGCCATCCCAGCGCTCGATGATCGGTCGCGCGGGTGAGCGACGGCGCAGGCCGCGCTCTGCGGCGGCGAGGATGGCGTCACGTCGCGGTTGCACCAGGCGGTTCGTCCCGTGGGTACAGGTGATCGGGCGCTCCGTGTTCGGTCGCACCGTCAGGCACGGCACGCCCAAGAACGTCGTCTCCTCCTGGAGGCCACCCGAGTCGGTGATCACGACACCGGCGTTGGCGACCAGACTGAGCATGTCCAGATAGCCGAGCGGTTCCAGGAGCTGGAGGGCCTGATCGGTCGACGGCCGCAGCCGCAGCCCCTCGATGCGCGCACGGGTGCGCGGGTGCACCGTGAACAGGACGGGGACCTGGCGCGCCAGCCGGTTCAGGGCGTCGAGCAGCTCGCGGAGCACGTCGGCGTCGTCCACGTTCGCCGGCCGGTGCAGCGTCACGACCGCGTAGGGCCGCCCGCTCACCCCGAAGCGCGCCGGCGCGTCGAGCGCCTGTGCCTGGGGGAGCGCCCAGCACAGCGTATCGATCATGACATTGCCGACGAAATGCACCCGCTCGGGCGGAATGCCCTCCGCGTCGAGGTTCTGGGCAGCATCGCGTGACGGCAGGAAGAGGACGTCCGAGAGCCGATCCGTGATCACGCGATTGATCTCTTCGGGCATCGTCCAGTCACCGCTGCGCAAACCCGCTTCCACGTGCCCGACCGGGACCTGGAGCTTCGCGGCAACGAGCGCCGCCGCAAGGGTGGAGTTCACGTCGCCGTAGGTCAGCACGAGATCGGGATGCAGGTCGCTGATCACCGGCTCCAGCCGTTGCATCGCCACGGCAGTTTGCTGAGCATGCGTCCCCGATCCCACTCCGAGATGATGGTCGGGCTGCGGGATCCAGAGTTGCTCGAAGAAGTCAGCCGACATGCCCGCGTCGTAGTGTTGACCCGTGTGGACGATCACGTGCTCCACGTCCCGCTTCACGAGCGCCCGGTCGACGGGTGCGAGCTTCATGAAGTTCGGGCGGGCGCCGACGACGGACAGGACGCGCATCGCCCTAATGGGCCAGCCGGGTGACGGTGAACACCGCCACCGGAATCGCAACGAGGAGGCTGACGATGCGAACCGTCCGCTCGCTGTCACCCTGTTTCGGCACGATGATGCGGTCCCCCGTGCGCAGTCCCAGGGCCTCGATCGTCATGCCGCGCGCGAAGGCGTCCTGGAAGGTGTTGCCTTCATAGAGCCGGTCGCCTTCCCGCTCGATGCGCGCGGACGTGAACTTCGCATCCTTGGTCGGCCCACCGGCGGCCATGAGCGCGTCCGACACGACGGCGCCCGCGGGGACGGCGTAATAGCCGGGGTGCTCCACTTCTCCGAGCACCGCCAGACGCACCAACACCCGCACGTGGATCACGGGATTCTTCAGGTACCGGCCGAGCTGCTGGATCAGATACGTCTCCACGTCGGCCCGTCGCACCCCGGTCAGCGGGATGGCGCCGATCACCGGTAGGGTCAGGGTCGGTCCCGGCCCGACGCTGTATGCCCGGGTGAACTGCGTATCTCCCTCGACCTCGAGGAGAATTTGATCGCCCAGTTCGAAATCGCTGTGCGGCACGCGCGCCGCGGTCTGCGCCGCCAGCGGGCTCGCCACTAACAGCGCCAGGAGGCACACCATCACTTTCTCGTTCATGGGCATCACTCCACTGTCACGCTCTTGGCCAGGTTGCGCGGTCGATCCACGTCACAGCCACGCAACACGGCGATGTGGTACGCCAGGAGCTGGAGCGGAATGACCGTCAGCACCGGCGCGAGGAGGGGAGGGGTCGCCGGTACGGCGATCTGGTGGCCCGCGAGACCGCGTAGATCGCCGCTCCCCTCGCTCGTGATCGCGATGATGCGGCCTCCCCTGGCTTTCACTTCCTGCATGTTCGAGATCACCTTCGGGTAGACGGCGTCCTTGGGCGCCAGACACACGACCGGCATGTTCTCGTCGATCAGCGCGATCGGTCCGTGCTTCATCTCGGCCGCCGGATACCCCTCGGCGTGGACATACGAGATCTCCTTGAGCTTGAGCGCGCCTTCGAGGGCCACCGGGAAGTTGATCCCGCGACCGAGGTAGAGCGCGTTCCGGGCGTCCGCGTACAGTTCGGCAAGCGCTCGCACCGCTGGCTCGACGGTCAGCGTTCGAGCCACCAGCTCCGGAAGCCGCATCAGCTCGGCGACCAAACGGCGGCCTTCCGCCTCCGGCAGCTCGCGCTGGCGCCCCAGGTGCAGTCCGAGGAGTAGCAGCGCCACCACCTGCGACGTGAAGGCCTTGGTCGACGCGACCCCGATCTCGGGACCCGCGTGCAGGTAGATGCCGCCGTCGGCCTCCCGCGCGATCGTGGAGCCGACGACGTTGACGAGACCGAGCGCGGTGGACCCCGCGGCCTTCGCGGCCCGGAGAGCCTCCAGCGTGTCGGCCGTCTCGCCCGACTGCGAGATCGCGATGGTCACGGTCCCTGGAACGTGGAGCTGCTGCCGGTAGCGGTACTCCGACGCATACTCGACCGAGACCGGGATGCCGACCAGCTCCTCGAGCACGTGACGCCCCACGAGCCCCGCGTGCCACGACGTGCCGCAGGCCACGATCACGATGCGCCGGATCGCCCGACACTGCTCCGGCGTGAGCTTCAAGCCGTTGAGACGCGCGGTCCCCTCCGCCACGAGCAGCCGCCCCCGCAACGTGCTCTGCACGGTTTCGGGCTGCTCGCAGATCTCCTTCAGCATGAAGTGGGGGTAACCACCGAGCGCGATCGCGTCGAGATCCCACTCGATGTCGTCTATGGAGCGCTCCTGCTCGCGCGCGTCCCCGTCGAGGACGCGGTAGCCCGCCGGTGTCACCACCGCCACGTCGCCATCGTTCAGGTAGACCACGGACCGCGTATGCCCCAGCACGGCGCTCGCGTCCGAGGCCACGAGGAATTCCCCATCGCCGACGCCGAGCAGGACCGGCGAGCCACGCCGCGCCACGACGATTTTTTGGGGATCGGCCTCGGCCAGCACAGCGATACCGTAGGTCCCCTCGACGTGGTGCAACGCGGCGATAACCCGTTCCTCGAGCGTCGCACCGGGCGACTCTTCGATGAGGTGGACGAGCGTTTCCGTGTCCGTGTCGGTCACGAACACATGCCCATCCTGCTCCAACCGCTTGCGGAGCACGTCCGCGTTCTCGATGATGCCGTTATGCACCAGCGCGATCGTTCCGGTACAGTCGGTATGGGGATGCGCGTTGCGCTCAGTGGGTGCGCCGTGCGTCGCCCACCGCGTGTGACCGATGCCGCAGCTCCCATGCACGGGCATCCGCTCGAGCAGGTCGCGGAGTCCGGCGATTCGTCCGGCGAGCTTCCGGGTCTCCACGCCCTTGCCGTTCAGCACGGCGACGCCGGCGGAGTCGTAGCCACGGTACTCCAGTCGGCTCAGGCCCTCCACGAGCGGCGAGACCGCCGCCCTGGGGCCGACGTACCCTACGATCCCGCACATTGCTCAGATGCCTCACGCTTGGGTTCCAACAGCGGTGCGCCAGTGATCGCGAGACCGAAGCGCGCGAGCTGGGCGAGCGTGCCATCGACCACGCCGACCCCCCCCGCGGGCAAGGCGAGCAGCGGCGCCCCACAGCGCTCGCTCGTCGCTGCCCGTCCGGGCCGCGCGCCTCGCGCATGCGTGGTCCCCTCGTTTCTCCGTGTGCGACAGTCCTTGCAGGGCATATTCAACGACGCTAGGTCGTGCCTGCACACTTCAAGTTTGAGGCCCGGGAGCACACACCGCTGTCGCACTCACCGTTATCGGCCAGTGCGGTAACGGGTTACCTCCCCGCCGGACGCCGCGACACGCCACACCGCCGAGCCTCCGGCGTTGCGCCCGCGCGGCAACCCGCCGCGCCGCAGCGCCGCTCCGGAGATCGCCGGCGCTCAATGTTAGGCATCACCCGCGGCGGCCCCGGGTTTGCAGTTCCAGTGGGGGCCAACGGGGACAGTGATGACTGAGCGAATGCCGCAAGGCGGATTGCCACTGGTGCTCCTGGCCGGGAACGGTCAGGAATCAACGCGTTGGCTGAGGGGTCTGCTCGAGAGCGGTGGGTACGCCGTGCTGCAAGAGCGGTCCGGCCAGCACGCGCTGGAGCGCGCCCGGGCTACCGAGCCGGACGTGATTCTCGTGGACGCCGAGCTGCCGGACATGCCCGGTGTCGAGCTCTGCCGAACGCTCCGCGCCGATCCGCGCGTCTCGAGCAGCACCCCGATACTGATGACGATCCGCGACCCTGCAACGCGGGCGCAGCGTCTCAACGCCCTGCGAGCCGGTGCGTGGGAGTGCATCGCTCCCCCTCACGATGCGGATGAAATCCTGCTCAAGATCGGCGCGTATGTGCACGCCAAGCTCGACGCGGACCGGGCCCGTACCGATGGGTTGCTCGACCCTGTGACCGGGCTCTACAACCGGCAGGGGCTGGCACGGCGGGCACGCGAACTGGGATCGCAGGCGTTCCGGGAGCATGGTCCGCTCGCCTGCATCGTTCTGGCGCTCGACCTCGAGCCGGTTGAAGCCGAGGAAGGAGCAGCGGGAGGGGGATCGGGAGGAGGCGGAACCACCAGCCTGGGACGGTGCATCCAGGCGATCAAGGCGGCAGCCCGGTTGTCAGACGTCATCGGCCGGCTCAGCACGAGCGAATTCGCCGTGCTCGCCCCGGGCACGGACGCCGCTGGCGCGCGCCGGCTGGCCGAACGGCTAGCAGGCTCGGTGAGTGCGGCGACCGTCGCCATGCGCGCTGGGACCGGCCTGCCGCCGGCCCCGATCCGCGTCCGCTGCGGGTACGAAGCCGTAGCCAACGTGGGCTATGCGCCGATCGAACCCGTCGATCTCCTGGTGCGCGCCGCAGCCGCCGTTCGAACCGGGAGGGTCGACTCGGGCAATTGGCTCCGTCGCTTCGATGAGGGAGCCAGCTCGACCGCCACTCCCTCGCCCCCCCCCTCCTCACCTACCTAGACCGGGACGCGCCGGCTGCCGGCCTCCTCGTCTGCTGCCTCGTAGCCCGGCAAATAATAGGAATAGTATCGGTAGGCCCCCCCAGCTGGCACGTCGTTCAGGATGGCCCCCAATAGGCGGATTGGCAGCCGCTGGAGCACCTCGAGCTTCGCCGCCGCGACGTCGCGGTGGCTGTACCCCGTGCGAAGCACGAGCGCCAGCGTGCCTGTAAGCGTGCCCACGATGAGCGGGTCGACTCCCGCGGCGAGTGGCGGGCTATCGAACAGGATCACGTCATAGCCTGAGCGCATGCCCGTGACGAGCTCGGACATTCTCGGCGACCCCAGCAGCTCGGGCGCGTTGTAGGCCCGCGTGCCACACCCAATGAGGGAAAGCGCGGGGTACGGCGTCGCCTGAACGACCGCGTCGAGCGGGGCCTCCCCACGAAGGAAGTCACTCAACCCCGGCCGGCGGCGTGCGCTCAGGCGGCGGTGCAACACGCCGCGCCGGATGTCCGCATCGATCAGCAGAGTCCGATGGCCGCCGTCCGCAAAGGTGTGCGCCAGGTTAGCGGCGATAAACGATTTGCCATCTCCCGCTCCCGGGCTGGTCACGGTGACGAGCAGGGGCGCGCGCCCGCCATGGGCGTATACCAGGTTCAGGCAGACGCCCCGGAGAGCCTCCACGACCTGGTTGACGTCTTCCGGTATGCGGCCCCGACCGCGCCCATGCGCTAGCGTCCGCATGTGCGGGACCGCGCCCAGGATCGCCAATCCCATCTCGCGCGAGACCTGATCGGGGTAACGGACTCTGGGATCGATGCGGTCGAGCAGAACCGCGCCCACCACGGCCAGTCCGAAGCTGCCGCAGAACCCCATCACGATGAGGCGTCCAGCCAGGTCCTGTACCGGCCGGCGCGACACCACGGCGGCGTCCAAGATTCGGACGTCCGGGATCGTGCTTGCCTCCGCGAGCCGCGCCTCCTCATAACGCTGCTGCAGCATGGTGAAGAGATTCTCCGACAGGCTCACGTCGCGGCGTAGCCGGGCCTCTTCAATGGCCCGGGCCGGAATGTCACGCAGGGTCCGCGAATCGGTGCCGAGCCGTCGGCCCAGGTCCGCCTCGCGGGCCGTGAGCTGAGCGAGTAGCCCGCGCGCCAGGGTCGGAATCGTCTGCCGTTGCAGTGTCGTGATCTCCTCGATCAGGCGTTGCACGGGCGGATACTGGTCGGAGTACTTGTACCGCAACGCGCGCAGGCTGGCGCGTTTGGACGTCAGCTCCCCGAGCGCGCCAACGAGGTCGGGATTCGACTGGACCGATCCCACCACGGCCAGAGCGTCCGGCGACAGACCGGCGGTGTCGCCGGCCTGCGCGAGCACGCGTTCCAGCGCCTCGCGGTCCTGCTGCAGGCGCTCGCGGTCGAACTGCATGTTGAAGAACGTCCCGAACTGGGCAGATGCCTCGCCGTTCGCGCTGCCGCCCCCACCACCCGCTCCGCCTGGTGCGCCGAGCGCGACCGGCGGCGGGCGATCGGTGGGCAATGTGATGGTCCGTACCCTGAATCGCTCGAGGGCCGCCTCGGAACTCCGCAGCGTGCCCTGCGCGCGCTGCAACTGGTCCGCCAGGATCTTCGTGAGCTCGCTCAGCTTGGTTCGCTTGAGGTCGGCCGCGACCTGCACGTAGCGTTCGGCGACTGCGTTCACGATCGCGGTGATCTGGGCAGCATCCGGGCCCCGCATCTCGATCCGGAGAAAGTTGCCTTCCAGGTCCAGCTCGGTGCGCAGCGAGTCCGCCAGCGATCGCGCTGCGTCGCGCAGCGTCAGCAGCTCGAACTCCACGGCGCGGTCGGGGGGGAGTGTCGCGGCTGTCGGAGCCCACGCAAACCCCAGCCGGGTCCCGATTGAATCCCCCACCCTTCCCTGCTCGAGCACGCGTCCCTCGACGGTGGCGAGCGTGTAGCTCTGCCGGTCGGCGTCGAGCGACAGCCGATACGCCCCCGGGCGATATTGCCCGGCCGTCTGGAACGTCGTGAGGAAGCGCGCGTCCGCGCGCGACTTCGGGCTCACGAACATCCGCTGGTCCCGGGCCACTTGGTCGAGCACGACGTACGACTTGAGGAGGTCTACCCATGCCTGCGCATCGAGCAGCTGACCCTGCCGGATCGGCCCGCGGTCGTCAGCGCGGCGTTCGCGCTCGCTGGCGTCGATCCAGATCGTGGCCTGCGCCCCGTACTGAGGCTTCACGAAGCGCGCAGCGCCGAACCCCGCGAGCGTCCCGAGGAACGTGACGCCGCAGATCAGCCACTTGAAACGCATGACGGCGCTCACGACTCGCCGCCAGTCCACCCCCCCTTCCGGCTCGGCGAAGCCGGCGTACGTCCCCGGAACGGCCGGGGGTGCGGGCGGGGGCGCGGCGGCTGGTGGCGGCGCGCCGTGCGGAATCGGTAAGCGACTGATGCTCATGGATGGCAGACCTCTCGTTGGTAGCGCGCGGCGGAGCGGCGCCCGGTGCGTGTCGTCCCAGCGCCGTACGGCAAGTCCGATACCGCGCGCCACGCCGAGCCGGCCGCCCCCATGCCGCAATTGAGTGCAAGGGTGCACGTCGCGCCGATGCACCTTGGTGCGAGAGGGGTATCGGCGCTGGCCCTCTTGTGCCCCATTTGTTGCCCATTTCATGCGGAAAAGCGCGTCGCTGCAGTGTCGCGACAAGTATGGCCCGAACCCTGCGTAGGAGACGGCCGACCGTAAGCGAGGACGTGGCTTGATGTCTATGCCGATGACTCATGACAGCGGCCAGCCGGCGGAAGGACGCGAAGCGGCGGCCTTGTTGGCGATCGGGCCGGAGGCGAAGGCCCGCGTGCGGATTCTCGTGGTCGACGACGAACACACCCTGCGGGAGAGTTGCGCCGCGGTGCTCCGGCACGAGGGGTACGACGTGACGGTGTCCAGTCGCGGCCAGGATGCCCTCGACTTGCTCAAGCGACGGGCGTTTGACGTCGTGCTCGTGGACCTCTACATGTCGCAGGTGGACGGGCTGGCGCTGTTGCGCGCCGCGCTCGGGACCAATCACGACACGATCGTGATCGTGATGACCGGGAATCCGAGCGTAGAGTCGAGCGTCGAGGCGCTGCGGCAAGGCGCCTTCGATTATCTCCCGAAGCCGTTCTCCGCGTCGCATCTCCAGGTCCTGATCGGGCGTGCCGTCCACACGCTGTTGGTCGCGCGCGAGACGCGCGAGCAGCAGGAGACGCTCGACCGGGCGCAGGTGCAGTCAGACAAGGTCACCCTGCTGGGCACCGCGCCGGCTTTCCGACGCGCGATCGAGCTCGCCCGCAAAGTCGCGCCGACCGATGCCTCGGTCTTCATCACGGGTGAGAGCGGCAGCGGCAAGGAGATGATCGCCCAGTTCATCCACCACCACAGTCGCCGCTCCAGCCGCCCGTTCGTGGCCGTGAACTGCGCCGCGCTGCCGGAAGGCCTGCTCGAGTCCGAGATGTTCGGCCATCGCAAGGGCGCTTTCACCGGCGCGGTGCGGGACAAACCCGGACTGCTGGAGGCGGCTCACGGCGGAACCCTGTTTCTCGACGAGCTGGTCGAGATGCCGAAACCGATCCAGGCCAAGCTACTCCGGGTCATTCAAGACGGCGTGGTACGCCGCGTCGGAAGCGAGACAACGGACGCCGTGGTGAACGTGCGGTTCATCGCCGCCACCAACGTCGACCCCGAAGCGGCGGTCAAGGCGGGCGACATGCGGGAAGATCTGTATTATCGCCTGCGGGTGGTACCGATCAACGTGCCCGCGCTGCGGGAGCGGCCGGAGGACATCCCGTTGCTCGCGGACTACTTCCTTTCCACCTATTGGGTCCGCCATCGCCGCAAGGGCGCGCCCTTCCCTCGCCTGACCGATGCAGCGCTGCGGGCGCTGTGCGCCTACGCCTGGCGCGGGAACGTACGCGAGCTCCAGAACGTAATCGAGCACGTTGCCGTTGTCGTCGAACCAGGTGCGGAGATCCGGCCCGACGACCTCCATCTCACGGGCGAGCCGGCGCCGGCCGACACGGGAGCGAACCCCGCGTCGCTGATCTCCACGTTGCTCGAGGAGAGCTATCACGCCGCGCGTGACCGGGTGATCGCCCAGTTCGAACGGCAGTACCTGACGTGGCTGGTGAACCGCGCGAGCGGCAACATGTCCAAGGCAGCCCGCATCGCAGGGGTGGACCGGACCACGCTGTACCGGCTGATGGAGCGCCATGGGCTGCAGCGCAGCCCCACGGCAGGATGGGTGGTCGAGCGTGAGCCCGGACACCCAGGGCCCGAAACGGAGGACGCGTCGGTCGAAGCGACCGCCGGCACCTCGGAAGGACAGGTCGCGTGATTCGGGGAGGAGTGCTGGAAATGCCCAGTGCCACGGCCGCACAACTCGACTGGCCCGTCGTCGCCGCGGCCCCGCGGTCCACACCCGCGCCAGAGCCGGAGCCGCAAGATCTCACCGCGTGCCTGGCGGGCCCGAACGGGCTCGACCTCGTGGTAGAACTTGCACACGACCTGCGCTCGCCGCTCACGTCGATCCTGTTTCTCGCCGAGGCCCTGCAACAAGGCCAAGGCGGCAAGGTGACGCCGGAGCAAAGTCGCCAGTTGGGCCTGATCTATAGCGCGGCGCTCTGCCTCTGCGCGACCGCCAGCGACGTGCTGGAGCTCGCCCGGGGCGGCAATCGCCTGGTGGATCGCACGCCAGGGCCGTTCTCGGTGGCCGAGACCTTCGAGTCGGTGCGTAGCATGATCCAGCCGATCGCCGAGGAGAAGGGCGTAGCCATCCGTCTCGTCCATCCCGTCCCCGAGCGACGCGTGGGGCAGGCGCGGGCGCTGTCTCGCGTGCTCCTGAATCTCGCCACCAACGCCGTGAAGTTCACCGACTCGGGCTTCGTCGAGGTCTCCGCCCGGCCTCTCGATGGCCGGCGTCTCGAGTTCTCCGTGCGCGACACCGGGGCCGGGATCGACCCCGCGCTGCTCCGGAGCCTGTATCAGCCGGTGCGCCTCGTCGCGACGGCCGGGGGGGTGGGGTTGGGGGCCGGAACCGGCGGCCGTCACCACTTCTCGAGCTCCGGCATGGGGCTCGCGATCTGCCGCAAGCTCGTAACGGCCATGGGCGCCGAGCTGGAAGTGGAAACGCGGTCGAACTGGGGAACCCGCTTCTTCTTCGAACTGGACTGCCCGCCCGCCAGCGCGGCGGCCTGACTCGTTCAGAGCTCCTACGCCGCCTCGGTCGCCACCATAGGGGCGATCCCGGCGCGGCGGCGCTCATCGCGCAGCAGGGCGTCGGCAAAACCGGCGGTCCCCGACACCAGCAGCTGGTACGCACCGTGCTCGGCGCCGAGCGGATACGCGGCCTTGATTCCGCCGTGCACGCCAGGGTCTGTGCTCACCCGGTTCTGAGTGGATTTGAGAAACCGCAACGCCGTATCCACCGGCTCGAGCCAGCGGATCTCTCGGGTGGTCTCGAACAAGCGTAACCAGATGGTCGCCATCTGGGCCGTGCCGCTCAGACAGCCCCAGGAGGCGGCAGGGCGCCAGTCGGACGCAAGGCTTCCGGGGAACCGGCCAGCGGGATCCATCGCGAGCGCCGCCCGCTCCGCCGCGCGGGCCGCGCGGGCAATCAAGTCCTCATCTTCGAGTACCCGGCCCCCCTCCAGCAGCCCGCGAATGGTGTCGGCGACCGTGCCCGCGAGCGCGCCCTGCCGACCGCTGCCGGAGCATTCGGGCAGCCAACCGTTCTCGTGTTGCTGCCGCGCCACGGCGCGAAGCGCGCGTGCCGCCGCCGCGCGACACTCGGGCGCCCGCAGGCGGCGGCCCGCCTCGGCCAGTGCCCACGCGGCGCGCGCGTCGAACAGCGCCGCGTGCCGGTTCGCGTCCTGGATGCGTCCTTGGCGCCACACTCCGTCCTCGCCGAGCGTAGCGAGGAGAAACCACGCCGCTCGCCGCGCCGCCCCTGCGAAGATTCCCGCGCCCGTTTCCCGGAACGCCGCGAGCCAGTCCAGCAGCGCCTGCCCCGTGTTCGCAACGCTGGGCGCGGGGCGCTCAGTCCAACTCGCGCGCATCGCACCGGAAGGCAGTTGCAAATCGAGCTCCCACAGCGCCGCATACTCCGCCCGATCCGCGAGCGCCGAGCGGCGCAGGTGTCGGCTCGCGCTGTACAGAACCGGGATGATCTCGCCGGCGCCGCCTGGGACCGGTGGTTGCCAGGCGCATGAACCGCACATCGGACTCCACGCGAGACTGTAGCCGCGGGCGACGCCCCCCTTCCCTTTTTCGTCCCCCGCGCCCTGGGCGGCTGCGTCCTGCGCTCGTGCGAGCCAGTCGACGGCCGCGACGAGATGGGGCCGGTGATCCGGATCGACGGCGTGACCTGCTCGCTCACGCCACGATTCTTCAAACGCCGCCGGATTCAGGATGGGATGCGCCCGTAATCGCTGCAGCTTGGCGACCATCGCGCGCGCCACCGCAGGCAGGGCCACCGCGCGCAGCGCGGGATCGGGTCTCGAGTGCATATGCGCACGAGGGGCAGACAAAATCCATGCCGACTACCCGGCGAGGTCTCTCGATCGCGTCCAGTGTTGCGTCGCCGCGATAAAATGCCCGAGGACGCACCGCTGCCGCCCGCGACGGGGGACCACTTCGGCGCTGCGAGGCGGCGTCCGTCGCGACGGTTCCACACTCGACGCCCCCGCGCCATAGGCCGTGCAACGAAACGCGACGACCATGCGCGCGTGTACACACAGGCCACGGCGTGCGGGCGCTCGCACGGCGTTTGCGTAGGTGGCTCGCCGTGGAAACGACCGCCAAAGTTCGCCGATCGAGCCACGTCAGCACGCGCGCTCGCGCACACACACACGCACACGCCCTCGCCCACGTCTCCCAGCCGACAGATCGGGAGCAGCGAGGCCGACGCCTCCTGAATGTGGTCATCGCCGCATTGGGCCTCGTGCTCGCACTGCCGGTGATGCTGGTAATTGCCGCGCTCATCAAGCTCACGTCGCGCGGCCCGGTGCTGTTTGCGCAGCAGCGCGTCGGGCTCGACCGGCGGGCCCTCTCGCGCAGCGGCGGCAACTCGCGGCGGCGGATGGATCTTGGTGGCGCACAGTTCACCATGTACAAGTTTCGCACGATGTACGTGGATACCGACACCTCGGGAACGCAGGTTTGGGCGGCGTCCGACGACGGGCGCATCACGCCGGTTGGGCGCGTCTTGCGGAAATTCCGACTGGACGAGTTGCCCCAGGTGCTCAACGTGCTCCGGGGAGAGATGAACATCGTCGGACCACGACCCGAGCAACCCGCGATTTTCGTCTACCTGCGTGAGCAGATCGAAGGCTATCAGCGCCGGCAGCGCGTCCGCCCAGGCATCACGGGCTGGGCCCAGGTGAACCAGGGATACGATACGTCGGTGGATGACGTACGCCGCAAAGTGCGCTACGATCTGGAATACATTCACGGCCAGTCCACGCTCGAAGACCTGAGGATCATGCTGCGCACTGTCCCCGTCATGCTGTTTCGTCGAGGCGCCCACTAGGACCAACGCGACCCTGTCAGCGCGCTCGCTCGTGCACCAGGCGAGACAGCGCCGGATAGAGGTCGCCGCCGACGGCCTTCGCGATCTTCTTGAGGTTCCACACCACAAGCTGGGATAACCGAGCGCGCAGGTTGCCGGAGGCGAGCGCGGCGGCACGTTTCGGGGGATCGCCGCGCCGCAGCACGAAGCGCCCCAGAACGAGGCAACCGTCGACGACCCGGCAGCGCGCGGTAGGTTCCGACGTGAAGAGCGCGGTCAGGCCCGCTGCGGCGGCCGCGGCCGCGACGCGCCGCGAGAACGCGCCGCCCGGCACCGACGCGACCCGCACCGGCTCACCCAGCACGTCGGCGAGGACCGCGGCGCTCCGGGTCCACTCTGCGACGAGGCGATCCCAGCCGCACCGCGACATCGGATTCGGGTGGGAGCACGAATGACTGCCGATGACGTGTCCACGTCCCACCAGCTCGCGCAGCTGCGCCCGCGTAACGAATCCCGGGGTGTCGATATAGTCGGTAGTGACCAGGAAGTGACCGCGCCATCCCGCTCGCTCCAGTAGATCGGCGACGCAGGCGTATGCACTCGCGCCTCCATCATCGAACGTGAGGAGTACCGGGGGCGGGCCGGGCACCGGCTGGAAGAGGTCGCGCACCGTGCCACGTCGGGCGGCGACCCTAGACACCGCGCTCAGGTGGTTTTCAAAATCCCGGCGCTCGAGCTTGTAGGCGGCAGGCAAGGCACCGGGGAACCCGCTGGCGTCCCAGTCGCCCCCCTCCACGACGTCATGGTACAGCAGCGATAGCGCCCTCACGGCGTCGCCTCCTGGCGCGGTACTTCCAGCGGAGATACTTGGTCAGCCACGGCTGTCCCCAGGTAGCCGAAGCGCGGCGTGACGTGTCGATTCGAGAAGCCCGTCCCGCGGCCACGTCGAGCAGCGCCTGCCGGATGGAGTCGAAGTTCTCGAGCACCACCCGACGCTGGATCACGGATGGCGATTCCGCGACTTCATCGAACGCATAGCCGAAGTACCCGTAGACGGGTCCCGTATCCACCCCTTGGTCCACCTGCAGCAGCGTCGCGCCGACCTTGTCGAGATCGCCGCTCGCGAGTGCCCAGAAGCACCCGTGAGCGTTGCGGTACTCCGGGCAGATGCCGGGGTGCAGTACGAACGTGCCTCCAGCCGGGATTGCGAACACGTCTTTGCTGAGGAGGCTCTTACAGCGGGCCAGGATGATGTCGGGCCCGCAGCTGCGGATGAACGCCGCCGCCGCCGGCGTGTTGGGGCTGGGGGTCACCAGCACCGGCGTTCGCTCGGGGAGCGGCGGGTAGGTGGTGCACAAGCGCTCGAGTACACCTGCCTGCCACGCCGCGTCGCTGCGCGCGAGTGCTAGCCGTTCGTACACACGGTACGCGAGCACGTCGAGGAAGCGCAGCAGACCCACCCGGCGAACCTCGCGGCGAATGCGTCGCCACACGCGTCCGCCCGGCTCGCGGATCTCGACGACGCCCGCCAATTCGGAGAACGAGGCCAGCCAGCGTGCGACGCCGATCCGATCGAGCATGTCGTCATGGTGACAAATGAGGAGCGTCTTCATTGACGCGGGAAGTCGAGCGAATTCCATGCCCTCGAACGCGGCGCGCAGCGCATGACCCTTTTTGCAGCGGGTGAGATACATCACGCGGTCTCTGGCTTGAAGAGAACGGATTGCGCCGAATATTCCCCCCAACTTGCGCCGTCCTTTCGACGAGTTTACCGTGTCGACGTGGCGAGGACGCAACGCTGCGACGGCGCGACGGTGATGCTGCCGGCGCAGTCGCGACCCCGGACAGAACAGTCAGCTATCGAGTCGAAGCTGGCGGCCTTCGTTTCTTAGGGAAGCACTGGCGGGAGGGCTCGAGGAATGACGTTCACGTTCAAGCTATCGCAGCGCCTGGCGCGTTGCCGAACAACGCCGACGACTGCCGCGCGTGCGCGCAGCACGCCGCGGCGGGCGCCGGTGTTCCCGCCATCGCTGATCCCTCCCTCTGACAACCGTCACGCCATCGCAGAAAAGCCCATCCGTTCGGTGGGACGTTTCGCCGTGTCACAAATGCCCTAGTCGAGGAGACCCGTGTCATGACCTTCAAACACAAGCTGTCGTGCCGGTTGGCACTGCTGAAAGACGCCCTGCCTTTGCTGGCGCTCGTAGCCCTCGGCTGCGAGAAGCCGGTGGCGCTCACCGATTCCAACCCTGCGACTGTCACGCAGGTTGTCGTCTCCCCGGATAGCATCGATCTCGATCCACTCCAGACCCAGCAATTCACCGCGTTCGGCCGCACCGCCACGGGTGACAGCATGCCAATCACCGCGAGCTGGAGCGCCTCGGCGGGAACCATCACGCCCCTCGGGTACTACGTCGCCGACTCTTCGGAAACGGACGCGGTCGTGACCGCGACCCTGGACGGCTCGCTCACCGGCAATGCGCGGATTCGGAAGCGCCGCATCGTGGCGATCGTCGTCAGCCCGCAGGCGGCCGTCGTCGCCCCTGGTCAGACGCAGCAGTTCACGACCTACGCCCGCAGGAACACCGGCGACTCGGTCAGCGTAGCCGTGTCGTACACGGCGACGGGCGGTACCATGAGCCCCGGAGGCATGTACACGGCTGGACAGACGCCAGGCTCCTATAGGGTGATCGCTACCCGCACTCGCGGCGGGCTAGCCGACACGGCGGCAATCACGGTAATGAGCCTTCCGGTGGCGTCGGTGGCCGTGACCCCCCCCGCCGCCGCCGTGCTCGTGGGTGGGATCGTGCAGCTCACCGCGACCCCGAAGGACGCCAACGGCAACCCGCTCGCGGGTCGCACCGTGGCCTGGTCGTCCGGCGCGACCGGCGTCGCGAGCGTCGATGCCAACGGGCTGGTCAAGGGCGTCGGCGCGGGCACAGCCACGATCACCGCGACGAGCGAAGGCAAGAGCGCGATCGCGACCATCACGGTGTCGAGTGTGCCCGTCAAGTCGGTGGTTGTGACACCCTCTACCGCCACTGTGCTCGCGGGCGGTATGGTGCAGCTCTCCGCGACGCCGAAGGATTCCGCCGGCAATGCGCTGACCGGGCGCACGGTCGCTTGGTCGTCCAGCGCGACCTCCGTGGCGACGGTCGATGCCAACGGATTGGTGAAGGGCGTCGGCGCGGGCTCGGCAACGATCACGGCGACCAGCGAGGGCAAGAGCGGCACCGCCACGATCACTGTCACGCTGGTCCCCGTAGCATCGGTACAGGTCGCGCCGGCCTCCCCGACCGTTCTCCTGGGGCAGACGGTGCCGCTCATCGCCACTCCCAAGGACTCGGCAGGCAACCCGCTGACGGGGCGCGTGGGCACCTGGTCTTCGAGCGCGACGGGCGTCGCTACCGTCGACGTCAACGGCCTGGTCAAGGGCGTCGGCCCGGGCACGGCGACGATCACCGCGACGTGTGAAGGCAAGAGCGGCACTGCGACCGTCACGGTGTCGAACGTCCCCGTCGCATCAGTGGTCGTGACTCCTGCCACCGCCAGCATGTTCCCCGGAGGCACGGCGCAGCTCACCGCGACGCCGATGGACTCCGCCGGCAATGCGCTGACCGGGCGCACAGTCGCGTGGTCGTCTAACGCGACCAGCGTCGCGACGATCGATGCGAATGGATCAGTGAAGGGCGTTGCCGCGGGCTCCGCGACAATTACCGCTACCAGCGAAGGCAAGAGTGCCACCGCGACGATCACCGTCAGGCTCGTCCCCGTGGCCTCGGTGCAGGTTTCACCTGCCACGGCCGGTATCCGCGTCGGGCAGACGTTGCAGCTCAGCGCCACCACCAAGGACTCGGCAGGGGGCACGCTCACGGGCCGCACCGTGACGTGGGCGAGCAGCAACGCCAACGTCGCGAGCGTGAACACTAGTGGCCTGGTGACCGGTAAGGCTGCGGGCTCGGCCACCATCACGGCGACGAGCGAGGGGAAGAGCGCAACGGCGACGGTGACCGTGACGCTTGTGCCGGTCGCCTCTGTGGTTGTAAGCCCGGCGACGGCGACGCTCCCGGTCGGAGGCACGGTGCAGTTGGCCGTGACGCTCAAGGATTCGGCAGGGAACCTGTTGACGGGGCGGAGCGTGACCTGGGCGTCGAGTGCGCCGACGGTCGCGACCGTGTCCCAAGCTGGGCTCGTGACCGACGTCGCCGATGGCGGGGCCGCGACGATCACGGCGACGAGCGAGGGGAAGAGCGCGACGGCGGCGATTACGGTGCAGGCGTCGCTGCCGGGCGGGTCTCTCGCGCACCCGACGCTGTTACCGGTGGCGAGCGTGCAACTGTCGAATGTGGCCGCCTACGCCGCGCTCAACGTCGTCAACCAGCCGGCGGGCTTCTCCTATCGGGACCCCGTGACCGGGGTGAAGGTGTGGAAGGTCACGAGCAGTTCGGTCCCGATGGCGAACAGCAACGCCGGGCATGATTACTCCGACGGCCCGAACGAGGTCAGCCTCGGCTGGGGTCCCAACAACAACACGCACACCATTCTCATCGGCGCCCCGCAAGGGACGGGGAATTACTATCTCGTGGATTTCACCAGCGGCGTCGGGCTCACGAACTACCGGCGACTGACCGTGCAACCCGGC
>QHUS01000066.1 GCA_003222035.1 Gemmatimonadota bacterium
TGGATGCGGGGACTGCGTATGCGGCGTTATACCGGGCCGTGGGGGGAAAGTAGTTTCTCCCACCCTTCCGCTATTGCGACTCCAGGACTGCGCGGCCGTACGCTGGCTGAATCGGCCGCGCGTTTCTGGGATAGAGCTTGGCGAACGCCGCCAACTGATCTGCAGAGAGTGTCGCCTGGTTCTTCAGAACGTACCACGTGACGCCTTCCGAACAGGGCGGCGTGGTGAGCGAGCCGGCGAATGTGTAGTAGCCGTGATCCGCGGGAAGCAGGTCTGTCACGTTGAGGCTCACGGATGGCACGTCCGCGGCTTTTCCCATCTGGGCGGGAATGTTCCGCCACACGGCCTCGAGCAGCGTGTTCAAGGGACCGGTCTTGAAGAGCACGGCAACCACGGCCAGGTGACCGCTTCCGTCGTCATGGACGAGGTGGGCTACCAAGTCAAAACCCCGACCGTCGATGGATTCCTCGCTGGGATGATGGAAATGGAATTGCTTCAGCGCATACGTCTTGTCACCCACGGTCAGCGTGCTGCCCGGACCGTAGTTCACTTGAATCGTGTGACCATTGTTGATGATGTTGAGCGGCACAGAACGGTATTCAAACCCGAGAGGCGGCAGCTCGGCCGGCTTCGCGTGCTGGATATCGATCGGCGACTGCGCATGGCCGGCGGCGCACGTGGCGTACGCCGGATCGAGCTTGCCCCAATTCTTCGGACCTTGCGATCCTTCGTAGGACCAGTGCGACGGGTGCGACTCTTGCGCCCGTGCCACGCTCCACAAAAAGACGAGACATAGCGCATATCGCCAACTCATTCTTTTCTCCCCAGTGGAGTTCCCACCCCGACTCAACCACGATACGCTGAAGCCGCGAATAGGGAAGTGATATCAGATCCCGTGTCCCAACCATGCACCAAAGGACTATTCGGCTGGCTACTGGATCCGGATCACCGCGAGGCGGGGCTGAAGTCACGGCTGGTTCGTTTCGAGTCTTGACGCCCCGGGGGCGAGGGACGTATGATCGACGCATGCCGCAGCGCGTCTCTCGGTTTCGGTTCGCGTTCTTGTTTACGTCCCATGAAACGGGCCGTGACTGGAGCCGTGCGCGCGATTAGATAGTCCCCGATGTTCCAGCTCACCAGGCGGCCCGTGATCCACACGGGCCGCTTTCGTTTCTTGGAGGAAGAGAGGTCGGCATGGTTGCGGTCGCCATTCAGGGGGAAGCGGGCTCGTTCAGCCACGCCGCGGCGCTCCAGGCCTTCGGGCCGCAGATCCGGCTCGTGCCTCGGCCGAGCTTCGAGGACCTGTTTCGTACCGTGGAAGCAGGAGAAGCTGCCCGGGGCGTCGTGCCGATCGAGAACTCGCTCGCGGGGTCCGTGCACGAGAACTACGACCTCCTGGGGGCGCACGCGCTGCACGTCGTAGGGGAGGCGCAGGTGCGCGTACGTCACTGTCTCATCGCCCGCCCGGGCACGGCCCTGGCGGCCATTCACCGTGTGGCCTCGCACCCGGTGGCCCTGGCGCAATGTCGCCGGTTCTTCGCGGCGCACCCCGACATCGCCCCGGTCCCCGCCTACGACACGGCCGGGAGCGTGCGCGACTTGATGGGCGGCGGACACGAGGCCGATGCGGCGATCGCGTCGTCGCTTGCGGCCGAGCTGTACGGCGCCGTCGTGCTGCGGGAGGGGCTCGAGGACCACGCGGAGAACTACACCCGCTTCCTGGTGGTGGCGCGCGAGCCGGCCCCGCTCGACCGGGGGGAGGGAGGGGCCCGCAAGACCTCACTCGTGTTCACCCTGCCCAACGTTCCCGGCTCGCTGCACCGGGCGCTGGGCGTGTTCGCCGCCCGCCAACTCGACCTGACCAAGATCGAGTCCCGGCCACTCCCCGGACGCCCCTGGGAGTACGCGTTCTATCTCGACGTGACCGGCGGTCCCCAGGAGGGAGGCGCCCTCGCCGCGGCGCTCGCCGAGCTGGGATCGCTGGCGCGCGACCTCCGGGTCCTGGGCACTTATCCGGGGAGCGACATCCCGGTCGCCAAGGGTTAGGTTCCCGCCATGGCTCACGAGCTCCGCAGCCGCACGATCACCGACGGGGTGCAGCGCTCCCCCAACCGCGCCATGCTGCGGGCGGTCGGGTTCGGCGACCGCGATTTCGGCAAGCCGATCGTCGGTGTAGCGAACGCCTACTCGACCATCACCCCCTGCAACGTCGGGTTGGACCGGCTCGCCAAGCGCGCGGAAGCGGCCCTGCGGGCCGCGGGCGTCATGCCCCAGTCGTTCGGCACGATCACCGTGAGTGACGGCATCTCCATGGGAACCGAGGGGATGAAGTACTCCCTCGTCTCCCGCGAAGTGATCGCCGACTCGATCGAGACGGCGTGCAACGCGCAGAGCATGGACGGCGTGCTGGTGGTCGGCGGGTGCGACAAGAACATGCCGGGCGCCATGATCGCCATCGCCCGCATGAATATCCCGGCAGTGTTCGTGTACGGCGGGACGATCAAGCCCGGGCACCACGCGGGCCGCGACCTCACCGTCGTCAGCGTGTTCGAAGCTGTCGGCGAGTACTCGGCCGGCCGGATCGACGCCGCCGAGCTGCTCGAGGTGGAGCGGCGGGCATGCCCGGGCGCGGGCTCGTGCGGCGGCATGTTCACCGCCAATACCATGTCCTCGATCTTCGAAGCGATGGGGATGAGCCTGCCCTACTCGTCCACCATGGCCGCCGAAGACGACGACAAGACCGAGAGCGCCGCCCGATCGGCCACGGTGCTAGTGGAAGCGATTTCCCGGGACCTCCGCCCGCGCCAGATCCTCACGCGCCAGGCGTTCGAGAACGCGATCGCAGTGACCATGGCGGTCGGGGGCTCGACCAACGCTGTGCTCCACCTGCTCGCCATCGCGCACGCCGCCGGCGTGCCGCTCACGCTCGACGACTTCGAGACGATCCGCGCGCGCGTCCCGGTGCTGTGCGACCTGAAGCCCTCGGGACGCTTCGTCACCGTCGATCTCCATCGCGCGGGCGGGATCCCCCAGGTCATGAAGATCCTGCTGGCGCACGGCGTGCTGCACGGCGACGCCCTGTCGATCACCGGGAAGAAGATTGCCGAGGTGCTGCGCGACGTGCCTGACACGCCGCGGGCCGATCAAGAAGTCATCCGCCCGTGGCAGCGCCCGCTCTACGCGCACGGGCATCTCGCCATCCTCCGGGGCAACCTCGCGACCGAGGGAGGTGTCGCGAAGGTCACCGGCGTCAAGACGCCGCGGATGACCGGGCCGGCGCGCGTGTTCGATTGCGAGGAAGACTGTCTCGAGGCGATCCTCGCAGGCCGCATCCAGCACGGCGACGTGATCGTGATCCGCTACGAAGGACCGAAGGGTGGACCCGGCATGCGGGAGATGCTTTCACCCACGTCCGCGATCATCGGAGCCGGCCTCGGCGACGCGGTCGGCCTTATCACGGACGGCCGGTTCTCGGGCGGGACCTACGGTCTCGTGGTGGGTCACGTGGCCCCCGAGGCGGCCGTTGGCGGGACGATCGCGCTCGTGGAAGACGGCGACCCCATCACTATTGACGCGGAGCGACGCCTCCTGCAGGTCGACCTGCCGGAGCAGCAGCTCGCGCAGCGGCGCGCCCGCTGGAAGCCGCGGGCGCCACGCTACACGGCGGGGGTGCTGGCCAAGTACGCGAAGCTGGTGTCGAGCGCGAGTCTCGGCGCCGTCACCGACGCCTAGGCGACCGACGCTCGGGAGCGCTGCTCCTCGCCGATCAATCCGGTAATCCGCTCTCCCATCGCGCGCGTTCCGAGCACTGGCGCGCCTGGCTCGGCGATGTCCCGCGTGCGCGCGCCCTGGTCCAGCGCCAGTGAGATCGCCTGCTCCACGGCGCGCGCGGGCTCGGCGAGACCGAACCCGTGCCGCAACAGCATGGCGACCGTGGCGATCGCGCCGATCGGATTGGCCACGTCCCGGCCCGCGATGTCCGGGGCCGATCCGTGGATCGGCTCGAACAGACCGGGTCCCGAGCCGAGCGACGCCGAGGGTAGGAGCCCGAGCGAGCCGGCGAGGACCGCCGCCTCGTCGCTCAGAATGTCCCCGAACAGGTTCTCAGTGAGGATCACGTCGAATGCGGCGGGTTCGGTCACGAGCCGCATGGCGGCGGTGTCGACGTACAGGTGGTCGAGGGTCACGTCCGGGTACTCGCGCCCGACGGCGGTCACGGTGTCGCGCCACAGCTGCGAGACCTCGAGGACGTTGGCCTTGTCCACGGAGGTGACGTGGCGGCGGCGACGACGTGCGGCGGCGAACGCGATCCGCGCTACGCGCTCGACTTCGACGACGGAATAGGCGAGCGTATTGACCGCGTGCGACGCCGCCCGCCCGCGCGGCTCGCCGTAGTACAGCCCGCCGGTCAGCTCCCGCACGATCAGCACGTCCGCGCCCCGCAACCGCTCCGCCTTGAGGGGCGAGCGGCCGACGAGCGCGGGGTGCACCGACACGGGACGCAGGTTGGCGAACACGCCCAACAGTGCGCGCAACGCCAGCAGGCCCGTCTCCGGTTTGAGATGTCGGGGCGCCTTGTCGAGCGCGGGATCGCCCACCGCCCCGAGCAGCACGGCGTCGGCCTTGATCACCGCTTCACGCGTCGCTTCGGGCAACGGATCGCCCGCGGCCGCCACTCCCGCCGCTCCGACGGGAAAGTGCTGCAGCGTCACGTCAATCCCGAACCGCTCGGCGACTGCCTCGAGCACCCGCTCGGCTTCGGCGATCACTTCCGGCCCGATGCCATCGCCGGGGAGGACCGCGATGCTGTGCGCTTTCACCACGTTTCCCCATTCCCGGGTCTCGTTTCCCGGCTTCTCTCGTATGCGCCAATCCGCTCCTCCAGCAGCAACGTCCTTCCGATGACGTCGAGCCCCCGCAGCAACATGTCGCGCCGGTAGCGCTCCATGGTGAACGCGGTGCGGAACCCCAGCCCGTCTTCCACACGCTGCTCCTCGAGGTCGACCGTGAGGTGGTACTCGCCCCCCGCCGCCCGATGGCGCCGAAATAGCTCGCCGATCTCCTGCGGGAGGAGGCGCACGGGGACGAGCCCGTTCTGGCAACAGTTCGCGAAGAAGATGTCGGCAAACGAGGGCGCCAGGATGGCGCGGAACCCGTACTCGCGGAGCGCCCAGACCGCGTGCTCGCGCGACGAGCCACATCCGAAGTTCTCCCAGGTGAGGAGCAGGCTCGCACCTTGCGCGGCCGGAGCGTTCAGCTCGAAGTCCGGATTGGGCGTGCCGTCGGCCCGAAAGCGCCAGTCGTGGAACAACGCCGGCCCGAACCCCGTGCGCTCCACCCGCTTCAGAAACTGCTTTGGAATGATCTGATCGGTGTCGACGTTGGCGCGCGGCAGCGCCGCGAGCTTGCCGGTGAGCCGCACAAAGGGCTCGATCACGCAGCCCCCCCCCCCCGCTCCTCCCCCGCCCAGGTGCGGACGTCCACGATACGACCGGCGAGCGCGGCCGCCGCCGCCATGGGCGGGCTCATGAGGTGCGTGCGCCCCCCGCGTCCCTGGCGGCCCTCGAAGTTGCGGTTCGACGTCGAGGCGCAGCGCTCGCCGCTCTGCAGCACGTCGGCGTTCATGCCGAGGCACATCGAGCACCCGGCGTTGCGCCACTCGAATCCCGCCTCGCTGAAGACCCGGTCCAGCCCCTCGCGTTCAGCCTGCGCCTTCACCTGCTGAGAGCCCGGGACCACCATCGCCCGCACGCCCCGCGCGACGTGGCGGCGCCCGGTCTCGCGCACGACTCGCGCGGCAGCCCGCAAGTCCTCGATGCGCGCGTTGGTGCACGAGCCGAGGAATACCCGGTCGATCGGCAGGCCTTCGAGGGGCGTGCCGGGCGTGAGCCCCATATACTCGAGCGCCCGGGCGACGGCGCTGCGCTCCGCGTCGGTCGCGAAGTCGCCGGGGTCCGGCACCCGGCCCGTCACGGGCGTGACCATGCCGGGGCTCGTGCCCCAGGTCACCTGCGGGGCCACGGTCGACGCGTCGAGCTCGACCTGCTTGTCGTACGTCGCGCCCGGGTCCGTACGGAGCTCCCGCCACCGCGCCACCGCGCGGTCCCACGCCGCGCCGGCCGGCGCGCGCGGGCGTCCGGCGAGATACGCGAACGTCGTCTCGTCCGGGGCGATCATGCCGGCCCGCGCACCCGCCTCGATCGACATGTTGCACACGGTCATCCGCTCTTCCATCGAGAGCCCGCGAATCGCCTCGCCGGTGTATTCGATGACGTGGCCCGTCGCGCCCGCCGTCCCGATCCGGCCGATCAACGCGAGGATCAGGTCTTTGGCCGTGACTCCGGGGGCCGGCGTACCCGTGAGGCGCGCTTCCATGGTTCCGGGCCTGGACCACACCAGGCACTGCGTGGCGAGCACGTGCTCGACTTCGCTCGTGCCGATGCCGAGCGCGAGCGCGCCGAACGCGCCGTGCGTGGCCGTGTGGGAGTCACCGCATACGATCACCATGCCGGGCTGCGTGAGGCCCAGCTCGGGACCGATCACGTGAACGATGCCCTGCTGCGGTGACTGGAGATCGAACAACTCGACGCCGAACTCCGCGGCATTCGAGGCGAGCGCGTCGAGCTGCCGCGCGGAGATCGCGTCTGCGATCGGCCCCCGGCGATCGCCCGTCGGGACGTTGTGATCCACGGTCGCCACGGTGAGCTCGGGCCGGCGGACCCGCCGTCCCGCCTGCCGCAGGCTCTCGAACGCCTGCGGCGACGTCACCTCGTGCACCAGGTGCAGGTCGACATACAACAGCGCCGGGCCTTCCGGCAACTCCGCGACGACGTGCCCGTCCCAGACCTTCGCGAACAGCGTCCGCGCGGTCATGCTCGCAGGGGTTCGGGGCTCGGGGTTCGGGGCTCGGGGGTCCGGTCCGAACTCCGAGACCCGAGCCCCGATTCCCGAGCCCCTCGACCTTCTTCCGTCCACGGCATCATGGCGCGCAGCTTCGCCCCGACCTTCTCGATCGGATGCTCGGCGCCCGCCCGCCGCAGCGCCTCGAATTTCCGACCTCCACTGCGAGACTCGGCGATCCATTCCCGCGCGAAGCTGCCCGACTGGATGTCCGCGAGAATGCGCTGCATCGCCGCCCGCACCTCCGGGGTCACGATCTTCGGCCCCCGGGTGTAATCGCCATACTCCGCCGTATCGCTGATCGAGTAGCGCATGAACTTCATTCCACCGCGATACATCAGGTCCACGATCAGCTTCAGCTCGTGCATGCACTCGAAGTACGCGATCTCCGGGGCGTAGCCCGCTGCGGTGAGCGTCTCGAAGCCTGCCTGGATCAGCGCCGTCGCGCCGCCACACAGCACGCTCTGCTCGCCGAAGAGATCGGTCTCCGTCTCCTCGCGGAACGTCGTTTCGAACACCCCGGCGCGCGCGCATCCGATCCCGGCGGCGTACGCCAGCGCGTCGGCCAGCGCGTGGCCGCTCGCGTCCTGGTGCACGGCGACCAGCGCCGGTACGCCCCGGCCCGCCTGGAACTCGCTGCGTACCAGGTGTCCCGGCGATTTCGGCGCGATCATGGCGACGTCCACGCTGGGCGGCGGCACGATCTCGCGGAAATGCACGTTGAAGCCGTGAGCGAACAGCAGCGTCTTGTCCGGTCGCAACCAAGGCGCGACGCCGGCCTCGTACACGGCGCGCGCTTCCTGGTCCGGAACGAGCATCATGATCACGTCCGCGTCGCGCGCCGCCTCCTCGACGGGCCGCACGTCAAGGTCCTCCGCCTTGGCCCGCTGCCACGACGCCCCACCCTGCCGCAGGCCCACCAAGACCCGAGCCCCTAGCCGCGAGTCCCGGAGGTTTAACGCATGCGCGTGGCCCTGACTGCCATAGCCGATCACGGCGATGACCCGGCCCTCGAGTCGGGCCGGATCGGCGTCGGCGTCGTAGAAAATGCGGGTTCCGGTGGAGCTCATCGGGCTGCCTCCGTGGTAGAGTCGCCGTCGGCGAGCACCATCACCGAGCGCACGCCGATCATTTTGTGAAATTGTTGGGCCACGCGATCGGCCGTGGCCGCGTCGGCCTTGAGGACGAACGTCAGTCGCGACAGGCCGGCTGTTCCGCTGGGGTGCAGCGCGAGCCCCTCGATCGGGACATTGCGCCGCCGCAGCACGCCCACCGCGCGATTGAGGGTCACGAGCCCGTCGTCGAGCAGCACGGCTACGGTATGGGCGAGGAGGGGGTTAGGAGCGGACATGCGTCGCTAGTTCCCGGGCGCGCCGGCGGGCGCCGCCTCGATCGGCTCCGACAGCGAGCCCCCGGGCGGGATCATCGGGAACACGTTGGCTTCCTGTTCGATCATGAACTCCACCAGCGCCGGGCCGGGATCGGCGTTCGCCCTCCCCACGACGCCCGTGAGGTCCCGGGCATCCGTCACGCGGTAGCCCGGGATCCCGTACGCGTCCGCCAACTTCACGTAGTCGGGGCTCCAGATCGGCGTGCACGAGTAGCGCTTCCCGTGGAAGAACTGCTGCCACTGCCGCACCATGCCGAGATAGCCGTTGTTGAACACCGCCATCTTCACCGGCAACCCTTCCTGCACCATGGTCGCGATCTCGGCCATGTTCATCTGAAAGCCGCCGTCGCCCGAGATCGCCCACACCGTGTGACCCGGGCGTGCCAGGTGCACGCCCATGGCGGCCGGCACGGCGAACCCCATCGCACCCAGCCCGCCCGACGTGATGTGCGTGTTCGGTCGCCTGTAGGGATACAGTTTCGCGACCCACATCTGGTGCTGCCCGACGTCCGACACGATGGTGCAGTCACCCTGGCTCGCCTCGCAGATGGACGCGAGGATCGCGTCGGGCGACAGATCGCCGCGGTACGATTCGGCCCGCGGGCGCTTGAAGCCGTGGATGTGCTCGAGCCAGCGCTCGCACCAGCGCGGCTCGACGGCGGCCACCAGGCGCCGCGTGATGTCGCGTGCGTCCCCCACGATCCCGACGGCCACCGGGACGTTCTTGCCGATCTCGGAGCGATCCAAGTCGATGTGGATGATGCGGGCCTGCGGCGCGAAGCTGGCCGTGTTCCCCGTGACGCGATCGTCGAACCGCAACCCGATCCCGACGATCACGTCGGCCTGTTGAATGGCACGGTTGACGTGTACCTCGCCGTGCATGCCGGGCATGCCGAGGTGGAGCGGGTGGCCATCGGGGAAGCCGCTGATGCCGAGGAGGGTCGTGATCACGGGAATCCCCGTCTTCTCCGCGAGCGCCCGCACGTCGGCGTAGGCGTCCGCCAGGATCACGCCGTGGCCGACCATGAGCAGCGGGCGGTCGGCTCCCTTGATGAGCCGCGCCGCCTGGTGCACCCCCTCTTCGACCGACCCCGAGCTCCCAAGAGTCCCCGGCTTTGCGCCCGGGGTCAGTGATTGACCCCGTAGACGACTGCGAGGATCCCGGGGGTGCTCGAGGTTCTTCCAGTCCATCTTCTGGTTCTGCACGTCTTTGGGGACGTCGATCAACACGGGCCCGGGCCGTCCCTCGCGCGCGACCGCGATCGCGTCTGCCACGACGCCCGCCAGCTCGGTCACGTCCTGTACCAGATAGCTCTGCTTCGTGATCGGCAGGGTGATGCCGATGATGTCCGTCTCCTGGAACGCGTCGCGCCCGATCATCGGCCGGGAGACCTGGCCGGTGATGGCCACCACGGGTGAGTTGTCCATGTAGGCCGCGGCGAGCCCAGTCACCAGGTTCGTGGCCCCGGGACCCGACGTGGCGACGCACACGCCCACGCGCCCACTGGCCCTGGCGTAGCCGTCGGCCGCGTGCGCCGCGGCCTGCTCGTGCCGCACCAGGATGTGCCGGAGACGGGGGTGATCCGGCAGCGCGTGATAGAACGGCATGATGGCGCCCCCCGGGTAGCCGAAGATGACCTCGACACCCGCGTCGACCAGCGCGCGGCACAAGATCTCCGCTCCCGTCAAGAGCTCGCTCATCGGCTCACACTCCCCAGAAGTAGCTGGCGTTGAGCGACTGGTCTTCCAGCTGGTCCGCGTGGTTGACCTTGTTCAACGCGTGGATCAGGGCGCGCGCACTCGCTTCGACGATATCGGTCGACGCGCCGTGTCCCGACAGCGTTTTGCCGTCGATGCGCGCCTGCACCAACACCTGCCCCAGGCTGTCGCGTCCCGGCGTGACCGATTGAACGGTCAGATTCATGACTTCCACCTGGCGTCCGACCACCTTGGCGATCGCTGCGAAAGCCGCGGCGATCGGTCCATTGCCGCTCGCCGTCGCGCCGCGCTCACTTCCCTCGCCCCCCCCCCCCCCACCGGCCCACGGACCGCCGAGCCGCACCTCGGCGGCCGCGGACACGGTTCCGCACGTCACCTGCAGATGGGTGAGGCGGTACGTCTCCGGGGCGTCGTGGAACCTCCCGTGCAACAGCGCGAGCAGGTCCTCGTCGAGGATCTCCCGCTTCTTGTCCGCGAGGGCCGTGAACTCCTCGTACAGCTGGTGGAGCGTTGCCTCGTCCAGCTCGTAGCCGAGCTCGCGGTAGCGCCGCTCCAGCGCGTGCCGCCCGGAGTGCTTGCCCAGCACCAGGCTCGAGCGCGCGACCCCGACCTCTTCCGGGCGGATGATCTCGTATGTGAGCCCGTTCTGCAGCACGCCGTGCTGGTGGATCCCGGCTTCGTGAGCGAAGGCATTGCGGCCGACCACGGCCTTGTTGGGCTGGGGAAACACGCCGATCACGTGCGACAGGAGCTGGCTGGTCCGGAACAGCTCCTGCGCATTCACGCCGCAGTTGAACCGCACCGCGTGCGGCCGAACGCGCCCCGCGACCACGATCTCCTCGAGCGCGGCGTTGCCGGCCCGCTCCCCGATGCCGTTGACCGTGCATTCGACCTGGCCGGCCCCGGCTTCGATCGCTGCGAGCGAGTTGGCGACGGCGAGCCCCAGGTCGTCGTGGCAATGCGCGCTGAACACGACGCGCTCCGCGCCCGGCACCCGCTCCCGCACGGCCCGGAACATCGCCCCGTATTCGACGGGGAGCGCATAGCCGACGGTGTCCGGGAGATTGATCGTGGTGGCGCCCTCCTCGATCGCCGCCTCCACCACCCGGCACAGGAACTCGAGGTCCGTCCGGGTGGCGTCTTCCGCCGAGAACTCGACGTCGTCGGTGTAGCGGCGGGCGCGCCGCACCGCGTCCCGCGCGCGCTCGACGCATTGCTCACGGCTGAGCCGCAGCTTGCACTCGAGATGCAGGTCGGACGTCGCGATGAACACGTGCACCCGCGGTCGCGCCGCGGGGCGCACGGCCTCACCCGCCACATCGATGTCCCGATCGTGACACCGGGCGAGCGCCGCGATCACAGGCCGGCGCACCGATTCGGCGATCGTACGGACGGCCCGCCGGTCGCCGTCCGACGCGCTCGGGAAGCCGGCTTCGATCACGTCCACTCCCAGGACGTCGAGCTGACGGGCCAGGCGCAGCTTCTCCTCGGCCGTCATCGAATTGCCCGGCGCCTGCTCGCCATCCCGCAGCGTCGTGTCGAAGATGATGACGTCTCTCCCCATGAGTCTCTCCCGTGCCCCCATCGCCTGGTCGAGGGTGAAAAAAAATCCGCGAACCTTGTCGGGTCCGCGGCGTCTCCTGCTCTCGTCGTTCGCTGCTACTGTTTCATCTGTCCGTCACGCGCGCGCCGCAGACCCTCTCCTGAGCAGTAATGCTCAGCAGGACGAGGACCAGAAGCAAAACCAGCGCGAGCTGCATCATAGGCCTGTGATTCTCCAAAGCTGAGCCCGGACGTTACGCCCGTGTCCCGCGAGCGTCAAGGCCGGACAGGACGGGGGCCCACCCATTCGGATGGGAGATTCAAGCGCGTGTCTAATGCCCTTTGCAACGCGCCGCCTCTCCATGCCTTCGTAACGCCGACCCTTAAGGCGAAGTTGCAGGGTGGGTTAGTACCTGATGCCCGTCCGGATCGCGATCCCCCAGGGGCCGCCCGCGAACCCTTCCCCGAAGCGATACCCGACGGCGAACTCCACCACGTCGCCGCGGGCGGCCCGCGTGGGGCCGATCCGGAGAGACAGGCCGACGGCACCGCCGAGCCGCGCCGGTTCGCTGGTGTACCCCGCGCCGTCGGCGTCGTACCAGGCGCCACCATAGTCGAAAAACGGCGCCAGTCCTATGCCCATCAGACCCCACACCTCGTCCGCCACCAGCACGCGATCCTCGACCGCGAGCCACACCATGCGGGTCCCGGTGAACTCGTGGATCCCGAAGACCCGAGGCCCGTTTTGCGTGACCCAGAGATCGAACTCGTTGCCGGGCTTGGGCCGGCGCAGCGCAGCGGTTTCGAAGTGCACAATGAGCGTCTGCCGCGACAGGTTCTGGCTTGCGACCGTGAGCGCGCCGCTGACGCGCGTCGAGTCGGGCACGCCGGCCGTGAGCACGCCATTCGCCGCTGCCCGCAGCACCGCGAAGCCACGGGGCCACGGCGCGGCGAGTTGCACGCTCACCTCGGGCCCGATTCCCGCTTGGCCGCTGGGATAGCCCCACGCCTGTGGCGCGGCCCACACGCCGAGATGGAAGAGCTGGGAGATATCCACGTCCTCGCGCCGCGCGAAGGAGTTGTACCGTTCGAGCACCTGGAATCGCACGCGGCCGGCGTCGATTCCCACTCCCGCCGTGCCGAACAGGGAGCGCGGGAATGCAGCCAGGCGGACCGCGTCGCGCTCGTCGACGAAATCCTCGCGACGCCACTCGCCGCCGAACCAGAGTCGTAGATACTTCCGGGTGGTGGCCGACAAGCCGAACCCGGCAACGAGCCCCAGGCGCAGGGCGCGCCGCTGCGCGGTGGCGCTCGTGTCGCCGTCCTGAAACCTGAGCACCCGCTCCGATGCCGCCTCTCCACTGGTGAGGAGGGCGCGTCGCGCGGCCGTTTCATAGAACGGCACGCCCACCGCCCAGAAGCCCTGATCGCCGTCCGACTTGGCCCGGTAGAGGGCCTGCAGCACCGTGCGCCGCGAGAGGAAATGCGGGCTCAGGTAGCCGAGGTCGAAGACGTTGCGATCGGGCGTGTGGTTGTAGACGGCCAGGAGCGAGGTGGCGCTGCCGAGGAAGTTGTCCTCGACGAGACCCAGGAGCCAGCTCGTGGAGCCGCCGGCCGTCGAGTACCCGAGTTGCGGCTTGGTGCTCCAGCCGTCGACCGTCGCGACGCGCAGCGCCAGGCGGCCGTCGAGGCGCGTGGTGTCGAGCCGCACGCGGCTGAACACGTTCAAGCTGCGCAGCGCCCGCTCGCTTTCGACGACCCGCGCCGAGTCGTACGGGTCGCCGGGATTGACGAGCAGGGCGCTGCGGATGACGGCCGCGCGCGTCGTCACGTGCAGCCCGTTCGCCACGCGGGCCATGAAGCTCTGCGCCTCTTCCTGCGCGTCGAAGACGTTCCGATTCACCACGATGATGGTGTCGATCGTCGGCGCCGGCCTGGATTGGGCGGCCACTCGCTCCGACGGGCGGGCGGCCAGCCCGGCGAGCGCGAGCCCGACCGCTCTACTTGACCAAGTCAATGCGCTGGTGCAGCGGATAGGTCACGTGGCGGGACGCATCGCTCCATTCCGTAAAATACAGCGTCGCGTCCACGCGCCCCGTGATGTGGCGCAATCCCCGCGTTGCCACAGTGAGCGTGCCCCGGACCGAATCCGGTTTGAGCGGGTCGCAGAAGCATGCCACGGTGGCGTAGGCAGGCAGGCGCGCGGGCGGCGGCCCGATCGGGTACGCGACGTTCTGCCGCAGGTCTCGCACGTTGCCCAGATCGAGCGCGAGCGTGATCGAGTATTCATCGCCCTCACCGTCGGCGGGGTTGAAGTCGTACCGGGCGAGCCCGACGTCGCCACCACCCCGGGTCGTATCGATCGAGAGCCTCACTAGCGTGACGGTCGAGTCGTGCTCGACCACGATGCGCCCGTGCCACTCCCAGCGGGCGGCGCTCTGGAGGCCGAGGGTGTCGTCCAGTCTCGATACGGAATCGCATGCCAAGAGCAACGGCAACAGCGTCACGCAGAGGCGTCGCGCGGTGGCGTTGCACAAAAACGTCCCGCAAAGGCGTGAAACGGGTGACGCCTTCAGGTGGGTATTCTCCTATGGTTCGGCATGGTGCTGCGCGCGTATGCTCGCCGACTGCAGGTCCACGAGGTTGCGGTCGAAGTCGCCGTCCAGACGGCGCGGTTGAGCCGCGAGCTGTCGGGACCGGGCGTGGCGCCGCGGTCCGATCAACTCGTTCGCGCGGCGTTGTCCATCAGCTCAAACATAGCTGAGGCCTGCGGCCAGGGCACTGTCCCGGAGTTCCGCCGGTTTCTGCAGTATGCGCGGGGATCTGCTCAGGAGACGTTGACGCAGCTGCGGATCGCGGCCGCCCTCGATCCAGCCCACGCGCCGAGCGCTCACGCAATCGAGGGTCGCGTGGCCCTCATCATAAAGCTGCTCGGCCGGTTGATCGCTCATCCCCCGCCCCCGCCCGACAGTTGACGGGGACGTCACTGTGCTACGCCTCTGTGCGACGCCTCAGTATTGGCCCAAGTATCTATTCATCTCCCACTCGCTGACCTGACCGATATACTCCTGCCACTCCTCCCGCTTGGCATCGAGGTAGCGCTCGTAGATGTGGTCGCCCAGCGCTTCACGCACCACCGTGTCCTTCTCCAGATAGTCGAGCGCCTCGTGCAGGTCGCGGGGCAGGTCGTCGATGCGGAATCGGCGGCGCTCCCGGTAGGACATGCGCGCGATGTTCTTGTTCACGGGCTCCCCGGGATCCGTCCGCTCCTTGATACCGTCCAGTCCGGCCGCGAGCTGCACGCCCAGCGCCAGGTACGGATTCGCGCAGGGGTCGGGCATCCGGTTCTCGCAGCGCGTCGCCTCGCCGCGCTGCGCCGGCACGCGGATGAGGGGCGACACGTTTTGCGTGGACCACGAGACGTTCACCGGCGCCTCGAACCCGGGCACCAACCGCTTGTAGGAGTTCACGAGCGGATTCGTCACGGCGCAATAGCCCCGCGCATGCCGCAGCAGCCCGCCGATATACCAGCGGCCCACCTCGGAGAGCTGGATCGGCCCTGCCGGGTCGAAGAAGGCGTTCTTTCCTTTAGCGAAGAGCGATTGATGCGTGTGCATTCCCGAGCCATTACGCCCGTACAATGGCTTCGGCATGAAGGTCGCGACGAGGCCGTGCCGCACGGCGATGGTGCGCACCACGAAGCGCAGGCTCGCCAGGTGGTCGGCCATCGTGAGGGGATCCGCATACCCGAGGTCGATCTCGTGCTGGCCCCGCGCCACCTCGTGATGCGACGCCTCCGAGCTGAGCTTCATCTCCTCGAGCGCCGTCACGATCAGCCGGCGAGCCTGCTCCCCCCGGTCCACGGGCACGAGATCGAAGTAGCTGCCGGCGTCGAGCGTCCGCGTCGTCGGCTCGCCGCGCTCGCTCTGCTCGAAGATGAAGAACTCCACCTCGCACCCGACGCGCATGGTGAAGCCGAGCTTGGCGGCGCGCTCGATCTGGCGTTTCAGGGTGGTGCGGGGACATCCTTCGAACGGCCGGCCGTCGGGGTAGCGGATGTCGCAGATGAGCCGCGCCACGCCCCCCCCCCCCCCCCCCCCCCCCCCCCCCCCCCCCCCCCCCCCCCCCCCCCCCCCCCCCGAACGTGACCTCGCCGGCCAACGCCTTCTCGAACTGGGAGGCGGGCACCTCCACCGCCTTGTTCACGCCCAGCAAGTCCGTGAACTGCAGCAACAGGAACCGCACCCGGCGCTTCTTCAACTCGTCGAGGATGTCGCGGGTTTCGGCGGCGGTGGCGGTCATGGGGACTAAGATAGAGGGCGGTAAAAGGCGGCAGAAGGCGGCAAGAGCTCGCTGTCGCCCTTGCCGCCCTTGCCGCCCGTTGCCGTCCTTCGCCTACACGTCGTAGTACAGGAAGAACTCGTACGGATGCGGCCGCAGTGCCACTGGATCGATCTCCTTGGCGCGCTTGTAGGCGATCCAGGTGTCGATCACATCCGGTGTGAACACGCCGCCCTGGAGCAGGAAGTCGTGGTCCGCTTCCAGCGCCGCCAGCGACTCGTTCAGCGAGCCCGGCGTGTTCTTCACGTGCTTGCGCTCCTCGGGCTCGAGCTCGTACAGATCCACGTCCATCGGCTTGGGCGGCTCGATCTTGTTCTTGACGCCGTCCAGCCCCGCCAAGAGCAGCGCCGCAAACGTCAGGTACGGGTTGCTCGACGGATCCGGCGCCCGGAACTCGACCCGTTTCGCCTTCGACGACTTCGAGTACACGGGAATGCGGCAGATCGCCGAGCGGTTGCGCTGCGAGTAGATCAGGTTGATCGGCGCCTCGTACCCCGGCACCAGCCGACGGTAGCTGTTCGTCGTGGGCGCCGCGAACGCGAGCACCGCGGGCGCGTGCTTGATCAGGCCGCCGATATACCACCGCGCGGTGTCCGAAATCAGGGCGTACCCATTGGCGTCGAAAAACAGATTCTTCGCGTCCTTCCACAGGCTCATGTGCACGTGCATCCCTGAGCCATTGTCCCCGAACAGCGGCTTGGGCATGAACGTCGCGGTATAGCCGTTTTGGGCGCACACGTTCTTCACGATGTACTTGTACATCATCATCTGGTCGGCCATGCGGGTCAGCGTCTTGAACCGCATGTCGATCTCCGTCTGACCCGCGGTGCCCACCTCGTGGTGATGCACTTCGACGTCGATTCCCGACGCGATCATCGCCAGCATGATCCTCGAGCGGAGGTCCTGCAGCTTGTCCACCGGCGGCACCGGGAAGTAGCCCTCCTTGTGCCGCGGCCGGTGTCCCAGGTTCGGACCGCCGCCGTTCGCCCCCGAGTTCCAGATGCCTTCCTCGGAGTCGATATGGTAGTAGCCCTCGTGCGCGTTCTGGTCGAAGCGCACCGAGTTGAAGATGTAAAACTCGGCTTCCGGCCCGTAGTACGACGTCGTGGCGATCCCCGTCTTCACGAGGTACTGCTCCGCCTTTTGCGCCACGTAACGCGGGTCGCGGCTGTAGCGCTCCCCCGTCACCGGGTCGCCGACATCGCAGGTCAGTGAAAGCGTCGGCACCTGGAGACAGGGATCGACGAACGCGCTCGCCGGGTCCGGAAACAGCAGCATGTCGCTCTCGTTGATCGCCTGGAAGCCGCGGATCGAGGAGCCGTCGAAGCCGATCCCCTCTTTGAACAGCTCTTCCGTCAGCTCGCTGAGCGGGATGGAAAAGTGTTGCCACGTGCCCGGCAGATCGGTGAACCGAATGTCCACCACCTGCACGCCGGCATCCTTCGCCTTCCGCACCACGTCTGCCGGCGTCGCGGCGGCGGCGGCCTTCGCCCCGGAGGCGCTCGTGGTTGGCTCCAACGTCGCAGTCATATGATCGGTCTCCTAAAGCGGTCCTTGAGAGTGATGTGCTCTGACGAGGCCACGATTAGCAAAAGCCCGGCCGCGGCTCTGTCGCGGGCGGGCTAGCGATGACCACTGGGAAATGCGGCTGCAGGCATACGGGAAGGTATAGGCAGCGTTGCGCAGTGTCAACCATTTCGTGTCGCTAGCGCCACACTCGGACCGATGTCTCGCCCTGGACGGAGCCGTCTAGGGCGGACTGATCACCAAAACGTGCATGAGATGCACGGTTTTCAACGCACCGCGTTAGTCGTCCAGGGCCTCCACGAAGTGCCACAGCTCGACTGCCGAAAATTCACCGAAGCGCTCCTGGATGTCCCGCTCCGACGGCTCGAGAAAGATCCACCCCGTCGTGCGGCGGCGCTCCGCGGTAACGAAATGGACGCGACCGCGCACCGCGCCCAGCTCGGCGTCGGCCTGGGTCTCGATGAAGACGTCCCACCGGTCGTCGCCGCGCTTCAACTCGCCCATGTGCTTGGCACGATCCGGTCCCGGGAAAGCGGCGCCCATTGGTCTAGAAATACGCTCCCGGCGTCGTTCATGCCAGTTAGATTGCGGCCTCCATGAGCTGTCAGGCCTGTGGTACAGCCGTCTCCGCGACCGCGCGGTTCTGTCACAAATGCGGCGCCCGGCTGGGAAACTCCCAGACGACAGGATGGCGGTCCGGCCTCCCGTGGGGGGTGGCTGGGGCGGCGCTGGGCGCGCTGCTCACCGTGCTGGCGCTCCGCCTCGGGAGCTCATCGGGAAGCGGGATACGGGATGCAGGAGAAGTGGGAGATGGGCCGCTTCCCGCAGCCCGCAACTCGCCTCCCGACATTTCGCAGATGTCCCCCGAAGAGCGCGCCACCCGCCTCTATAATCGGGTGATGACCCTCCACTCTCAGGGCAAGGCCGACAGTGCGGCGTTCTTCCTTGCCATGGCATTGCAAGCCTACGCGATGCTGCCGGCCCTGGACGTCGACGCGCGGTACCATATCGGCGTGCTCGACCTCGCGGGAGGCCACGCGCCCGCGGCCCTTGCGCAGGCGGACACCATTCAGCGGATGGTCCCCTCCCACTTGTTCGGTCTCATGCTCCGTGCTCGCGGGTTCGAGCTCGAAGGGGACGCCGCCCGCGCGCGGCGCGCGTACCAGGACTTTCTGAAGAACGAAGCGGCGGAGCGCGCGCGCAAACGACCGGAGTACGACGATCATGCGGAGAATCTCGACTCCTTTCACCAACAGGCGACCGCGGCGACGACCGGGACGAAGCGCGGTGGCTGACCGTCAGCACACGATTCATCTGGCGCACAGCCCGGACGCGGACGACGCATTCATGTTCTGGGCGCTCGCCGCGGGGCGCATCGACACCGGCGACCGGCGGTACGTGCACGAGCTCGGGGACATCGAGTCGCTGAACCGGCGGGCGCTCGCCGGCGAGCTGGAAGTGACGGCGGTGTCGCTGCACGCCTACGCCTACCTCGCCGACCGCTATGCGCTGCTGGCGCACGGCGCGAGTATCGGCGACCGCTATGGACCTCGAGTCGTGGCCCGCGCACCGCGCCCCGCGGATCCACACGGGACCCTCGGAGCAGAGGGCGTCGTGGTCGCGGTCCCGGGCGAGTTGACCACCGCCTTTCTCGCGCTCAAGCTCTACCAGCCCGCGGTGCGCCACGTCGTCGTGCCGTTCGACCGAATCGAGGACTACGTGGTCGCGGGCCACGCGGATGCAGGCCTTCTCATCCACGAAGGGCAGATCACGTTCGCCGATCGCGGTCTGCACCTGTGGGTGGACCTTGGCGAATGGTGGCACGGGGAGTCGGGTCTACCCTTGCCACTCGGTGGCAACGTCGTGCGGCGGGACCTTGGCGACGCGCTGATGCGTGACATCGCGTGCGACCTGAAGGCGAGCATCGAGTACGGCCTGGCCCACCGCGCGGAAGCACTCGCGCACGCGACCGCCTACAGCCGCGGCCTCGACGTGGCGCGCACCGACCGCTTCGTGGGCATGTACGTCAACGCGTATACGGTCGACTACGGCCCCACGGGCCGGCGCGCCGTCGCCGAGCTGTTGGGGCGCGCGCACCGGGCGGGACTGCTTTCCGCCCCCGTCGACATTCGATTCGTAACGGCCGGGACCTGAAGCCCCTCGTGGCGCGGCCCGGGCTATACAGACGCACGGGCCGGCCCCATGTTTTACAGATTCACCAAGGAGTGGCGAGTGGCCGACATGCCCGGGGCCGGGCCCATCCAGGTGCTGGTCGTGGACGACGAGGAGCCCATCCGGACCGCCCTCTCAAAGTTCCTCACGCAACAGCACTACGAAGTGCACGCCGCCGGCTCAGGCGACGAGGCTCTGCAGCAACTGCGGCGTCACCGGATAGCGCTCATGTTGTGCGACGTCCGCATGCCCGGCACCAGCGGGGTCGACCTCGTGCCCCAGGCAATCGAGATCGAGGCCGAGCTCGCCATCCTCATGCTCACGGCCGTAAACGATGCCACCAGCGCCGCCCTGTGCATGCAGCGCGGCGCCATGGACTACTTGACCAAGCCGATCGAGCTCGCCGACTTGGCGCGCGCCGTCCAGCGGGCGCTCAAGCGGCGTGAGATGCTGCTCGAGAACCGCCAACTCAACCAGTGGCTCAAGGAGGAGGTCACCACGCAGAGCGCGGAGCTGCAGCGCGCCCGCATGAAACTGGAGCGGCTCTCGATCGCCACACTCGAGGCGCTGGTCAACGCCCTCGAGGCGAAAGACCCCTACATGCGTGGCCACTCGGCCCGGGTGGCAGACCTCTCCGCTACGATTGCCCATGAGCTCGGCATGTCGGACGAGGACGTCGAGCACGTCCGCGTGGCGGGCCGGCTGCACGACATCGGCAAGATCGGCACCCGCGAGTCGGTGCTGAACAAGCAGGGAGCCCTCGCACCAGAAGAGTTCGAACACGTCAAGCAGCACGTCCTGATCGGCTCGCAGATCCTCGCACCGCTCGCACACCTTGGCGACATCATGCCGGCAGTGCGCCATCACCACGAGCGGTTCGACGGAACCGGATACCCTGACGGACTGCGTGGCCAGGACATCCCCGTTTCGGCTCGCATCATCGGCGCTGCCGAGGTCTACGATGCCCTTACCTCGTCGCGGGCCTACCAGGAGAAACTGAGTCCCGACAAAGCCATCGAGCGGATCGCCGACCTCGCCGGGACGGTGCTCGACCCCAAGGTGTACGAGGCACTGGTCACGGTGGTGGCGCGGCGTCGTACACTCGTGTTCCTCGACGAGGGTGGCACGTCGTCGAGCTGACCCTGCCCCGTCGTGTTGATAGCTGTCACAGGTGCTACCGGATTCGTCGGCCGTCACGTTGCCACGATGCTCGCGCGCCGCGGGCACACGGTGCGGGCGTTGGTACGGCCTTCGACTCCCCCGCCAACTTCGCCCCCGGGCATCGAAGTCGTCGTGGGTGACCTGGCGGACCACGCTGCGCTCGCCTCACTCGTACGGCACGCGAACGCCGTGATTCATCTGGTGGGCATCATCGTGGAAACCGGCGGCGCCACGTTCCAGAGCGTGCACGTGGAGGGCACGCGGCGCCTGCTCGGGGCCGCGCGCGAGGGGAGCGTCGAGCGGTTCGTCCACATGAGCGCCGCCGGCGCGCGCGATGCCCCCGGGGCGACACCCTACCACCGCACCAAGTGGCACGCCGAAGAGCTGGTGCGCGGCTCTGGCCTCTCGCACGTCGTCTTCCGCCCCTCGATCATCAGCGGCCCTGAGAACCAGCCTATCCGGACGCTCGCCCGGCTCCATCGTTGGTCTCCGGTGGTCCCGGTATTCGGCGACGGCTCCTTCCCCACCCAGCCCGTGTGGATCGAGGACGTCGCGCTCGCGTTCGCGCTCGCCGCCGAGCGCCCTGGGCTCGTGGGTGCATTCGAGCTGGGCGGGCCGGAGGTGCTTACTTACGAAGATTTCTTGCTCGCGATCGGTCGTGCGGTTGGCCACCCCCGCCCCCTCATGCACGTACCGCTGTGGCTGGCGCGTGCGGCGGCCGGAGCATTCGGTCTGCTTGGCCGGTTCGCGCCGCTCACGAGCGACCAGCTGCAGATGCTGGTCGAGGGCAGTGCCACACCCGCCAACGCCATCGACACGACGTTCGGCATCCGGCCCGTCCGGTTCGAGGACGGCTTGCAACGCTATCTGACATGACGGCCGCGGGACGCGCACTCGTCGCGGGGGTGGTCTGGCTGTTCCCCGCCGCCGCCCGCGGTCAGGGAGGCCAACCGGACTCCGTGATCTACGTCCTCACCGCCGAAAGCCGGTTCGAGGTCAAGACAGGAAAGGGGGGGCTGCTCGGGTTCGCGGGGCACACGCACGTGGTACGCGCGCGCGGGGTCCAGGGCCGCGTCGTCTACTATCCGACTGCGCCGGAGAGCTCCCGCGTCGAAATCGTCGTCCCGGCCGATAGCCTCGAAGTCCTCACACCACCGGACACGGCCGAGATTGCCAAAGTCACACAGGCGATGCGAACCGACGTGCTGCACGTCGATCAGTATCCGGCGATCGACTTTGTGTCGACCGCGGTGACCCGAACGGCGGAGGGATTCCAGCTCCAGGGTCGACTCACGCTCGTGGGGCAAAGCCGCGACGTCATGGTGGACATGCCGGTTGACATCGGTCGCGACACCCTGCGGGCCCGCGGGGGTTTCTCGGTGAAGCAGACGGATTTCGGAATCAAGCCGTTCAAGGGCGGGCCGGCGGGGACGGTTAGGGTAGCCGACCGCGTGACGTTCAGCTTCGACGCGATCGGTGTCCGTATGCCCGTGCCATAGAAAAACCAAACCCGGGGCTTGCAACTCCCCGGGTTGGCGGTCGGGCGAAGTGGCCGTCACACTTCGGCCGCGACCCTTGCGTATCACTCAACGCTGAATACGGCTACCGGTTCGGGATGTTTCACACCAGCATGTCCGGGCCGTGTCAGCCTCCGGTTATTCTGATGCTCAGGGCGCGGTAAGGGTTGCACTCCCCCCCCCCACCCGCTTCCTCCCCCCCGGCCCCCCCCGGCTACCAGCGTTTGACGCGCCCAAGGCGCGATACGGTAATGGTCTCTGACCGCGTTCCACGTCGCAATACGACCTTGGTATTAGACACGCCCCACGCCAGGCCGATCGCGTCGAACACCACCACGGGGTTTGACACCTCCAGTGTGACGCCACGCTCCCCCGGGCCCGGCCATCGGAGCAAGTCGCCCCATGTGTCGCCCTGCCAACGGTCGATGCGCAGTGAATCGGCCGCGATGACCGCGCGGGCACGTGTACCCTGCATGACTGCCGCGTTCTGGGCGACCGCCAATGCGGTGGTCACGTCCTGGGCCGCGGTATTGACCGCGATCCAGTCGCGCAGGGCCGCCATGCGGGGAATTGTGACGGCCATCACGATGGCGACAATCGCCACCATAACCATGAGTTCGGCGAGCGTGATGCCCCGGCGCATGGGGCTGCAATAGGGGGAGACGCGGCGGGCAAACCGGCACCCGAAACACGCGGCGCACGGCCGGAAAATGCGACGCTCGGCCTAACGCGCTGAGTCCGAAAACGCTATGTTGTGAGCCGGCCGCACGTTGCGGTGAAGCACGGCCCCCGCCAGAGGTGGTAGCGCCCGCTGGTCAGCCCGGTGCGCGTGGAGCGTATAGGATGCCGGTTTCGCGCTTGAGGTTCGAATCGCTGCCACATGCGATTTTCCTGCAACGGGCCTCTGGCCGGGACTCCGCCGCAGGACTGGAAGCGCGCCTGGGACAGGGCGCATTTCTCGCCTTGCGGCTGGTCGACCTACTCGCACCGGATCCCGCCCCGGTGTCCGAGGACTCATTTCACTACCAATGGATTGCCACCGACCGGTTCTGCCGCGAGCTCAGCGCGACGGCTGCGGAGGGTGCGCACATCCACGCGATCGCGCAGAGTGCATCCGAGGCGCGCCGGCTCGACGACGCCGGGAGGGTCGCACCGTCGCTGTTCGCGTACGCGCACTTCCTCGAGACCGAGCTGCGGTTGGAAGAAGCGATCGACGTGCTCACTACGATGCTGGTGGTCGTGGGGTCGCGGCTGTCCCCCTCCGACGCGGTGGCGGCGCGGCTACGGTTCGCGAGGGTGCAGCGCAAGCTGAACCGGTTCGACGAGGCTGAAGCGGCGTACGTTGAGGCAGGGGAGCTGGCGAGGCGGGCCGGGGACCGGTACTCGGAGCTGCTCAGCCGGATCGGCCGGGCGAACACCCTGGTCGGCCGCGGCAACCCCGGCGAGGCGAGGCGCCAACTGGAGGGAGTGCTCGCGGACGCGCGGAACGCGGGTGAGCAGGACGCCGAGGCGCGTGCGGAGCACGGTATCGCGGTCGCGCTGTCCCATGGTGGGCAACCCGACCTGGCCGCGCAGCACTACTGGCGTGCATACGAGCTGTACGATGAGGAGGACTCGAAGGTACGCGCCCTGAGCGACGTGGGTGTGATGCTTCTCACGCTCGGCGACTCGATCGGGGCGGAGCAAGCCCTATCGGAAGTGATTCGGCGGGGCCCGCCGCCGGAGGCAGCGAGTAACGCGATGATCGAGTTGATGCATTGCGCCTCGTTCCGGCGGGACCACGTCGGATTCGCTCGCTGGCGCGAGCGCTGCGAACAACGCCTGCCGGACATGCCGCCCAATATCCGGACGGACTTCTATCTGAAACAGGGGATTGGCCAGGCGCGGTTCGGACGGTATCGCCGTGCCACAGAGTTGATGAAGCAGGCCCTCGAAATCGCGGGCGCCGCTGGACTGCACGAGTTCGAATTCCGAATCGAGCGAATCCTAGCGGGGCTGGAAGGGTGCGAGCAGGCGCGCGAACCACAGCTGGCGACCGAGCCCGTCATTCATACCGCCGAGCTGCGCGTGGTATCCGATTCCCTCGCCCTGCTGAGCAGGGGATCGGGCTAGCGAAGAGTTTATGCTCGTACTGGCCGCCGTCCCGGACGTGCAGTTCCACAAGCTGCGGCGTGCGGCGGGCTCGCGGTTTAGCGTGGCGCAGGCGTCGACCTGGGACGACGTGCTCGCAAGCATTCGTGGCCGACCCGTCGAGCTCGCCGTGGTCGATCCCCTGCTGTCGGGCCACCCGCGCTCGCAGGAGATCGAGCGGCTGCGCGTGTTGTTTCCGTCCCTGCCCTTGATGCTGTATACCACGCTCACACCGCGCACCGCCGGGGTGCTCCTCGCCCTGGGCCAGCGCGGCATTCAGCACGCCGTGTTCCTGAACTGCGACGACCACCCCAACCGCCTGCGCGACTTGCTGGCCGAAGAGGAGGCGCGTTCATCGTCGCGGCACCTCTTGGACCAGCTTGCGGACGCCCTGGCGCCACTTCCCAGCGAGCTGCGCTGGGTGCTCGAGGAAGCCCTGCGCTCGCCCGGCGAGGTCCAGACGGTCGGTCAGGTCGCCGCGCGGGCGCGGGTCGACCGGCGCACCTGCGAGCGCTGGTTCACGCGGGTGGGGCTGCCGTCGCCACGGCAATTCCTGTGCGCGGCGCGCGTGCTGTACGCACAGCGTCTGCTGCAGGATCCCGGTTTCACGATCGAGGACGTGGCGACGCGGCTCGGCTACGCGCAGACCAAGACCCTGCAACTGCACGCCCGCGCGTACCTCGGACTCACCGCCGGGGAGATGCGCCTGTCGCTCGATGCCGACGAGGCGCTGGCCCGCGTGGTCCGGCGCTTCCTGACACCCCAAGCGAAGGCCGCCGCCTCATGACCACCGGGGCGTCGCAGCCCGAGCCGCTCCACGTGCTCCGGGAATACCGCAACCTTGCACCCTGGAACCTGCGCGATCTGGCGGCCCTCGTGGGAGCGGTGCTGGACGCCTCGGCGATCACGCCGATCAACGCCGCCGCCCGCGCCCAGCCGAGCGAGCGAACCATCCGGTTCTACGTCACCAAAGGTCTCGTGAGCCCGCCCGAAGGCCGTGGCACCGCGGCGACATACTCCTACCGCCACTTCCTGCAACTCCTGTGGATCAAGCTCCGTCAGATGGAAGGAACAACGCTGGCCACGATCATCAAGGAGATGCGCGATCAGACGGGAGACGTGTTGGAGCGGCGCGCGGCCCAGACGTTGGGGGTCTCGTTGCCGGTCCCGGACCGGCTCCCCCTGAAGAGCAAGGGCGCGCCGCCGCGTGGCAAGTCGGGACGCGCGTTGACGGCATGGCTCGAGCGGGACGCCGCCCGGGACCCCGAGACGCCCAGCTCGTGGCACCGGATCCCGGTCGGCCGGGGCGTCGAGCTGCACGTTGAGACGGCCCATCCGCTGTCGCGCGTTGGGCCGGGCGATGCGGCGGTCGCCGAGGCCGTGCGCGAGGCGCTCGCGAAATTGTTACCCGCGTCGCAGTAGTGGCGCGGGGCGGTCGGTGGAGGTTGTGGAAGTCGGTGGAGGTTGTGGAGGCACTCTCCCGGAATGGTCACGACCTCCACCACCTTCCACCGACCGCCACCAACCTCCAATAACCTTGAGGTTCCGATGTTCTCTTGGATCCTGCTGGCGGCACTCATCGGCGTCGTTCTCTGGCTGATCGGCGCGTATAACGGGCTCATCTCCCTCAAGAACCAGACGGGCAACGCATTCAAGCAGATCGATGTCCAGCTCAAACGGCGGCACGACCTGATCCCGAACCTCGTGAACGCAGTGAAGGGCGCGATGGACTTCGAGCGCTCGACCCTCGAGGCGGTAATCCAGGCCCGCAACCAGGCGGTGAAGGTGAACGCAACGGGACCAGAGGGCATCAAGCAGATCAGCCAGGCGGAGAACGCATTGTCCTCCGCGTTGCAGCGCCTCATGGTCGTCGTCGAGCAGTATCCCCAGCTCAAGGCGACGGGCAACATCGGTCAGCTGCAGGAAGAGCTGACGTCGACCGAGAACAAGGTGGCGTTCGCCCGCCAGCTGTACAACGACACCGCGACGCAGTACAACACGAAGCAGCAGCAGTTCCCGACCAATCTGGTCACGGGACTCGCCAAGGCGCAGCCCGCCGACCTGTGGGAGATCGAGGACCAGGCCGAGAAAGCGGTCCCGCAGGTCGACCTCTCGATGAAGCCGAGAGCGTGAGCGACGACAGCTCACTCACTCTGTTTCAACAACAGGAAGCCAATCGCCGGCGCACGGTCCTGCTGGTGATTGGCTTCGTGGCATTTTTCGCCTGGTTGGGGTTCGGCGGTGACTACATCTACTACCTGTCCACGCGGACCGTGCCGAGCACGGCCTACCATCACACCTTTCCCTGGTTCGGCATCGTCTTGACAATGGCCGCCCTGCTGACGGCGTGGTACGCGTACGCAACGGGACCGGAGAAGGTCCTGTGGTCCACAGGGGCGCGCGCGGTGGTTGACCCCACTGACCCCCAGGAGAAACAGCTCGTCAACGTCGTGGAAGAGATGGCGATCGCATCGGGCGTGCCGCGACCCGGCATCTGGATCGTCGACGATCCCGATCCCAACGCGTTCGCGACGGGCACGGATCCGCGGCACGCGCACATCGCCGTCACGCGCGGCCTGCTCCAGCTGTGCAACCGCGATGAGCTGCAAGCGGTCGTAGGCCACGAGCTCGGGCACGTGAAGAACCTGGACGTCCGCCTGATGACTCTCTTGGCCGCGCTGGTGGGCGCGGTGGCGTTGATGCACGACGGCGCGACGCGCGTCCTGCGAGGCGGCATCAACGTGGGTGGCGGTGACGGTGGTGGGTCTCGGGGCGGAGGGGGAGGGGGAGGGGGAGGGGGAGGAAAGAAGGGGGGCGCTGGAGCGGTACTCTTGATCCTGCTCGTGGTCTGGATCATCTCCTGGCTCCTGGCCCCCATCGTCACTCAGATTCTCGCACTGGCGGTGAGCCGGAAACGCGAGTACCTGGCCGACGCCATGAGCGCCCAGTTCACGCGCAATCCGCTGGCGCTCGCGAGCGCGCTGCAGAAGATCGAGGGTGCTGCCGCGCCGACCGCCGCCATCAAGCGGGGCGCCGCTCACCTCTGCATCGCCGACCCGCTGGGCCGGCGGCTGACGGGACACGAGGGCGCGGTGGCCGATCTCCTCGCCACGCACCCGCCCATGGCGAAGCGGATCGCGATCCTGCGCGGCATGGGATACGCCCAGCTCAAGAAGGAGGGAGGCGGTCTCGCGTGACCGGCCAGTCCTCGAGGTCTACGCCAACTCGATCGCGCACCTGCTGCCCATTCGAAGCCCGCGCGTGCCGCTTCACAAGTCGCACGACACAGATCCGGGGCTGCCGGCGTTGCGGAGAGAGAAGCTTCGCTAACGTGACCTCGAGCAGGAGCGTCATGGAGAGGCGTCTCGCAGAGACGTCTAACAGAGGCGTCGAACCGTCGCGGCCGCGCGATCGATCTGCTCGATCAGGGTGAGGACCAGCTCCCGAACCAGGAAATCCCGTGTTTCCAGGCCTGCAAGGACGGCGGAGCAGCGCGCGGCGCCGAGCGCATCGGCGATCTCGGCGAGTGTCGCGGCACGGCGCCGCGTGGCGGGGTCAGGCATCCGGTACGTCGGCATGGGCGCCTCCCAACGTACGCCGGGACCGACCTCCCGCATCACCCTTTTTCGTGTAGCGGCGGCTTTTCAGCGCGCGCCAGCGGGCAGGAGGTCTGTCAGCGGGCGAAAGGCGTATCCTGCCGCTCGGGCGTCCGAGATGATCCCGGGCAACGCGGCCGCCGTGCGGCGGCGGTCACCCTCCGGGTCGTAGCCATCCCCGTCGTGCAACAGAATGATCGCACCGGGCCGCAGCTTCCGTCGGACGCGCGCCCGAATCTCGTCGGCCGAGACGCGGGGGTCCGAGTCCCACACGCCGAACGTCCACCCGAACACGGTATAGCCGAGTCGGCGCGTGACCGATCGGACGAAGGGATTGCGGTATCCATGCGGCGCGCGGAACGTGCGCAGGCTCGCGCCCGTGGCCTCAGTAATGAGCTCGTGCGCGCGCTCGAGCTCTTCGCGGATCCGGCGCGGCCCGAGGACATGTAGCTTGCGATGTCGCCAGGTATGGTTCCCGACCTCGTGGCCTGCCCCGACCACGCGACGGGCGACCGCCGGAAAGCGGCGGACGTGTTCGCCTACCAGAAAAAAGACCGCCGGGGTGGCGGACGCCGCGAGCGTTTCGAGAATGGGCTCGGTGGCGCGGGGGTTGGGGCCGTCGTCGAAGGTGAGGTACGCCACCCGCTCCCGCGTCGGCCCGCGGCCAATCGCCCGCCCGAACAACGGGCTATTGGGCTCATACGTACCGTACGCCCAAGCGCCGAGGGCACCGGCCGCGACAGGGACCAGGGGAGTGAGCGCCATTGGGGGTAATAAAACACGAAGCCCCCGGGACGGCGCGATAGGCCGCCCGGGGGCCCCGCACATCGGTTACCCGGAGCCGGGGGATTGCTCCCTCCGTTCTTCATCCTGTCGCCGCCGGTTGACTGATTCGTCGATCGGTAGGGCTACAGGAGCTCCGGCTTCCATCCCCAAGCAGCCTGGCCGGGCCGCAAGGTTCACCGATGTAGGTGCTGCGGGTCAGATCGGGTCGCGGACCGACCTTCCGCACTGCACGTCGAGGCACCGCGTCGACGTGGATAGGGCACGCGACTGGCCCTATCTATCCGAGCCGGAAGGCTGCCCCCGGATCGCCGGCCGCCTGAGCCCTTGTTTGCGTCGGCGGCCTCCCCGGAATTTCCGCTCGGACCCGTCTTAGAGGCGTAGTTGAGACACCAGGTCCCGACCCTTCCCTCTAAGCCGCGTGGGATCAATATAGGGGGTCCATATAATCGCGCAAGTGCCGATATTTCTTCGGGTTAGCTCACTTCAGTGTGCAAGCGATGTGGACGGGTAACCATCATGCGCATCTACTATTGCCGCGCCCATCCACACGATGTGGAGAGTGTTGATCCACAAATGCAGGGTTGGGAGGTTGAGGACCCCAACGCTCTCAAACCTCCCAAACCAAGGTTACAGGTCCACCCCGACTTCGCAGTACGTGTACGGTCCGTTGGGCTGACGGGGTAGGAACAATACGCCGGTTCCACCGGTGGCAAACCACCCCGCGAGCATCTGGGTAGAGCTGCTTTCGCCCGGCGGCTCGGTGAACAGGGCCTGCAGCCAGCGGCGGATGTGGCGCAGCTCGGGCGCGCGGCGGCCGAGCATTGAAATGACGGCACCGGCGCCGTGGGTCGCGCGCAGGAAATGCGCGATGGCATGGACGCGCTGCGCGAAGATGTAGGCGCGCACGCCGGGTTCGTCGTACAGGAGTGTGCCCTCGTAGGGATCGGCGGGGGGCGCATCCATGCGAGGTCCGAAATAGATGAACACGCGCTGATCGCCGTCCTTGCGCTCCACCACCGCGGCCGCGGCGTCGGCGCCAAGCCGCGCGGCGTGAATCAAGTCGTCCTGCGACAGGATGCCCACGGCCACCGTCCATTCGATGGCGGCGAGCGCCTGGTCGAGCGGACAGCCGACGGCGTCGTCGTACGCGAGGAGTCGCGGCGCTTCGGCGGCGCGCACGAAGAACTGTGCGAGCGCATCGGCACGATCCTCGAACGTGCGCGTCTGACGCGAGGTTGCGGGAACGGTCATGGTGGCATTATAACCAAGGCTTCTGTCGACATTCTAGAGGACGCGTGATGCGCTGCCTGGCCGTATTGCTGTGTCTTGGCTTCACTTCGCTCGCGGCACAGCAACCCGAGACGCCGCCCGACTCCGGCACGGCGCGGGCGGAGTCGGTACCGCCTGCCCCGCCGCCCTCGCCGACGCCGGAGCAGAAGCATTTCCTCGATGGACTCAAGACGGCGACGCGCGGCCTCGCGCAACTCAAGGATGGCATAGGCCGCGTCTCGCGTGCCAGCAAGGGTGACTCGGTCGCGCAGCAGCGCGCGGGACAGTTTCTCGCCGGGTTGTGCGGCAGCAGTCGCGGGTTTCTGAAGCGCGGACGACCGCAAATGAATCCCACCGTGTACGAAGACACGGTGCGCACGAAGGCAAAGCGCCTGACTACGCAGATGGACACGCTGATCGCGTTCACGCCGGCGTGCGAGCAGCGCGCGGCGGCCGTACCCAACTCGACCGCCGTGGAGCTGAGCAAGCGACTCAAGAGCTACGACGGCGCCCTGCGGGACTTCCGTCTCGCGATCGGGCTGCCGGTCAAAGAGGACACCGCGAAGGCCCCCAAGCACCCATAGTGGCTTGATACTGTCGTCATGGTGGCGTCGGACGGAGGTCGGTGACGCAACCGCCATAGCACCTGACGGTTACTCTATTGACAGGGTTGGCCGCCAACCCTACCTTTGGCCCCGGTTCAAGCAATACGTGGCACCGTCACCGGTTTGTCTGCGCACCGCGAGGACCACTTGTCTCGCGGTTTTTGTTTGAGCCCGTCCCTGGTCGCGGTGACCAGGGTCGAACGTGTCCGGGGCAGTGCCCCTTAGTGCTGAGGTCCAAACGGTATGGCAAAGGGTAAGGTGAAGTGGTTTAACGACGCGAAGGGCTTTGGCTTTATCGCGCAGGAGTCTGGTCCAGACGTGTTCGTCCACTTCACGGCGATCCAGGCTGAGGGCTTCCGCAGCCTCGCCGAGGGCGATACGGTCGAGTTCGAAGTCGCCCAGGGTCCAAAGGGTTTGCAGGCGCAGAACGTCCGCAAGGTCTGAGCTTCTCGCATGGCGATGCAAGCGGGCTCGGAGACTCTCCGGGCCCGCCGCCGTTTCCGGTCTATATATTGGGTCATGCAATTCGTCCGGATGACCCTGCTCCTCGCGCTGGCGCCCACCGTCGGGCGAGCGCAGGCACCGGCCTCAGGCACGATTCCCCCCTCCCGCTCGCCCTCCCCTACGGCCACGACGCCAGCACTGCCCGTATATCGCACCTTCACTCCGGGCATGTCGTACCGAGCGTTCGTGGAACGCGCCAGGGCGCTGGCTGACAGCGACGTCCTGCGTTGCCAGACCTCCCCGCACACGGCTCAGGTCATGGAGTGTGGCGTGGTGATCCGGGGTCCGCGCGACGCGGCCCGATTCTACTTGAGCGCGCACTTCATCGAGGGGAACGCCGACGTCGTGGCGTTCTACGACTCCGCGGGGTTTGGCGACAAGCGCGGTGTGCCGCTGGTCGACCGCACCAAGAAGGAGCTGACGGGGCTGTTTGGCAGGCCGCGGCCGGTCGGCAAGAGCGGCTGGGAGTGGCGCTACGGTCAGCGCGCCGTGCGGTTCAGCTGGCGGGGACGCGGTACCGCCCGATGGGTGTCCGTCACCCTCACGGACCGGGACGTCATGGACCGGATCAGCGCGTACGTGACGCCACCCGTCAGGCGCAAGTCCTAAAACCGGAGCAACCGCAAGCGACAAGACTCAGGTTGCCGCGCAGCCGGCAGCCACGAGTCGCTCCGCAATTCCCGCCACACTACGGGCCGATCCGAGCTGGTCGAGCCACCGGGGCGGAATGCCGGTCTCGCCATCCCGCGCTCCCAGCAGGGCACCCGCAACGGCCGCGTTCGTATCCGTGTCCCCGCCCGCCTCCGCGAGAAAAATGAGCGTTTCCTCGAGGGACGGCCCGTGCAGCGCCCACCAGAACGCGATTTCCACGCAGTGCACCACGTAGCCGGCCTTGCCACGGATCGCGAGGGGAAGGTCGCCTTGCTCCTCCCACGCCACGCGCCCGATGGCCTCGATCAGGGCTCGCGGTGCGGCTCCCTCGAGGCGGTGGAGCACCTCCTCGAGAAAGTATCTATTCCCGTGCAGCAGCTCGCGGGCGGCGATATTCACCGCCGCCGCGCCCCAGGTGCACCGCTCATCGGCATGAGTGATCGCGGCCTGTTGAGTCGAGACCCGCACTAGTTTGTCGAGATTATCGTGGTAGCGCAGGGCGACCGGAATACACCGCATGACGGCGCCATTTGAGGCGGACCGAGGGCCGATCGCCAGCCTGCCGGCCTCGAACGGCTCGGTGCCACGCTCGATGAGCCGCAGCGCGCAGAGCGTCGTGAACCCGATCCCCCGACCGTCCATTTTCATCCATTTGACCCAGCGCTGGGCCACGTCCTGCGCGTCGAAGTCGCCTTTCTCCACCAACGACTCGGCGAGGAGCAGGGTCATGGCCGCGTCGTCGTCAAACGGGGACTCCCTGGGTGGCGGTGCCAGGTCGCGCACCCCCTGCGGGAACGCTGCACGGATTGCCTCGGCGGTCCCGAGGTGCTCGGTCGGCACGCCCAGCTGGTTTCCGATCAACAGCCCGAGCACCGCGCCGCGCGCCCGCGTCAACAACAGCGGATCGAGGATGTCGTGCGCGGTCAGAAGGTCAGCACCACGACGCCGCTCTGCGGATCCACGCGGCTCGAGAAGCCGGGTCGATCGGCATGCGGTCCAATGTACGGATGGGCGCTGTTATAGGCGGCGACGCTCGAGTTGCGGTACAGCCGGTAGTACCCGATGTGGGTCCGGACGGCCCCTTTCGACACGAGGCAGTTACACCGCACCGCGGCAGCAGTGCCGGGGTTGACCTCGATGGTGATGTCCGAGGCGCTCCCGTTGGTGATGAGCGGAGCGAAGTATCGCTGGCCGCCGACTTCGGCACCCACCGCTGCCAGCCACCGCCCTCCGCGCCGCGGCAACATGGGGAGCGGGCCCTCGAGGGGCTCCCCAATGGCGGGATTGCCGGGGCGCAGCAGGCGCCATGCGAGCCCGCCTTTGCTGCCGCGCGGCAGCCGGAGTCGCTCGGTAGCATTTGGCGCAACGGTATCGATCGGCACGCCGTCGTTCAGGACCTCGACGGGCTCCACCAGCGCGTTGTGCAGCGACGCGACGCCAATTCCGAGGTACCCGAGGCGGCGTGCAATGACGATGGCGGCGAGCACTACAGTGAACGCGGCCCCCCCCACCAACCATGCCCCGCCCCCCCCGCTCCGTCCGCCGGGCGACCGGACGTGGCCCGAGCGGAGTACCTGCCGCTCCAGGGTCTGTGCTCCGACCAGGCCTGTGGAGCCTGACGCGCGGCCGGCCGCGAGGGCGGCCAATACCTCGTCAGCGTCTTGGAACCGATCCTCCGGCTTCTTCGCCAAGCACGTCACGATCGCCGCAGAGAGCCACTGGGGAATCTTCGCGTTGACATCGCTCGCGACCGGCACCGGATCGGCCAGGTGTTTCCCGACGATCTCGGCGCTCGAGTTGCCGTCGTAAGGCGGCGTTCCGGTGACCATCTGGTAGAGCATGGCGCCGAAGGCGTACAAATCGCTTCGCCCGTCGAGCGTCGCCTGGCCGAGGGCCTGCTCGGGGCTCATGTACTGGACGGTGCCGACGGTGAAGCCCGTGGCCGTCTTGGCGCCGCCGCCGGTGCTCGTGCGCGGGTCGAGGAGCTTGGCGATGCCGAAGTCGAGCAGCAACACCCGGCCGGTCTTCTCTTCGAGCATCACGTTGTCGGGCTTGATGTCGCGGTGCACGAGGCCCTGGGTGTGCGCGTGAGCCAGCGCCTGGAGGATCGGCTCGGCGATCTTCACCGCGTCGGCCGCGGAGTACGGGCCACGGCGCCGCAACGCGTCCGCGAGTGATTCCCCTGCGACGAACGGCATCACGTAGTAAACCAGGCCCTCGCCATCGCCCGTGAAGTGCACCGGCAGAATGGCCGGATGCTGCAGCCGCGCCAGCGACTTCGCTTCCTGACGGAACCGCGACAGCATACCCGGCGTCCACGCGATCTCGGGGTGCAGCACCTTGCACGCGAGGTGGCGGTCCAAGTCCCGATCCCACAGCTCGTACACTTCGGCGAAGCCGCCACGACCGATGAGGCGCTTGACCTCGTACTTGGCGCCGAGCGCGTGGGCTAGGCGCTCGGCTGTCGGGGCGGCAAGAGCGGCAGGCGCGGCAGGGACCGCGGCAGCACGCTCGTTAGTGATCACTGTTGGAGAAGCGGTCCCGCACGCCGGGCAGAACGCCGCACCCAGCGGAATCGCCGTACGGCACGAAGAACAAGTGGACTGGGTCGTCACGGCCCGAAAGATTCGCATTTGTGACGGGTGGTGCAATGCCGTGACACCCACGCACTATTTTTCGCGCATGCTCGTGCTCCGAATCGTCATGGGCCTCGGGCTCGCGTACGCCGTGCTGGTGTTGCTCGCGTGGCGGTTTCAGGAGCACCTCGCCTTTCCGGCGCCGCGCGCCGTGGTGCCGGACCCGCAACGGCTCGGCGTGACGAACGGAGAGCGGGTGGAGATCCTCAGCGGGGACGGAACGAGACTGGTGGGGTGGTATTTGAGGGCGGTGGAAGGCGGTGAAGGACGGTGGAAGGCGGTGAAGGGAGGGGACGCCTCGACCGCCCTCCACCGCCCTTCACCGCCCTCGCCCGCCCTGCTTTGGTTTTACGGCAACGGCGAGACCGTGGCCGCGATTGGGCCAATCGTACGCGTGTTCCAGCCGCCGGGGACCGCCGTCCTGGTGGTCGACTACCCGGGATATGGCGGCAGTAGCGGCCGGGCGACCGAGCCGGCGCTGTACGCCGCCGCAGAGGCAGCCTACGCCGCGCTCGCGGCCCGGCCGGAGGTGGACCCACACCGCATCTATGTGTACGGCCGATCGCTGGGAAGCGCGGTGGCAACCTGGACCGCAGCGCACCACGACGTGGCGGGATTGATCCTGGAATCGCCGTTCACGAGCGCGGCGGCGATGGCGCACTATCACTACCGGCTGTTCCCGCGCCTCATTCTCCGGCTATCGCTGGACAACCTCTCCACCATCATGCGCGTCCGCTGTCCTATTCTGGTGTTTCATGGCGACGCGGACCGACTCGTGCCGACGAGTATGGGGCAAGCCGTCGCGGCGGCCGCCGGCGGGCCGGTCGAGGTCGTCCTGATACACGGCGCGGGGCACAACGAGACGTACGACATCGGAGGCCGGGCGTACCGCGACAAGGTGTGGGAGTTCGTTGCCCGACGATAGAGCGGGCAGCAAAGGGTCGGAGTGCCCGTCAGATTACGACGACTGGAACGATGCGATCGCGCGTGGCTTCGTAGTGACGCTCGGCGTCGTCCAGGGCACGCCAGACGGCGTCATCGCCATCGGCGAACTTGGAGTTCGGGGCCACTCGACCCGTGGCCCGACGCACCGCGACGAGCGCCCGCGTCACTTCGCACCGGTCCACGTCGGGGTCGGTATGTCCGGTCACCAGCAGCTCCTCGAACAGCGACAGGCTGCACTCCTCGCCGAGGACATACAGCGACTCCAGGATCTTGGGGCCGAGGAAGCGGCGCTGTAGCGGATCCCCTCGGATCCGCTGGAACAGGCGTACGAGCAGGTCGGCGTGTCCCGGGTAGTAGCGCGCCGCCTCCACGGCGGCGGCGACGAACGCGTGGTGCGCGCTGGGCGTCACGACGTACCGCTCGAACAGCGGCCACGCTCCATCGGGGTGTCGCTCGGCGAGCGCCAGGAAGGCGAAGTAGCGCCGCCCCAGCGGCGCGCTGGTGTCGGCGATGACGGTCCGGAGCCCCGCGACCCCCCAGCGCGCTCCCACGAGCGCGGCGGCGGCCGCGTGCTGCCACCGCTCCAACTCGGGTACGCGAAACGTCACGACGTGCGGATCGGGGAGCCGGCGGCATCGCTCTAGCATGGCGAGGAGGCGGCGGTCCACCTGGTGGAGCGCCGGCTCCAGCGCGGCGCCGTGCGCCCGACGCGAGTGCCCCAGCGCATCCCACGCGAGGTTATCGAGGTTTGCCTCCTCCCACGCCCGCTCGAGGGTCACCACGTCGGGCGCGGCCAGGAGTCCTTCGAGCGCTCCGGCAAATCGGTACAGGCGGTCGGACGTTTCCACTCGCATCAAGCTACGCCGGCAGCGGCCGCAGGCAAACGCGACTTCTCCACATCCGTCTGGAAAATGTGGGTGGAAATCTTGTGGATGGCTGTGGACTGTTGCGCTTCCTCACGGCGGCACTTAACCTTGCCCCGCACTTGGCGAACCCTCTGCGAGCTTCAGCTCTCCTGGCCGCCCTGTGGCTGGCGGCGTGTTCCCATCCCAGCGGCCCGATCGCCCTGGGCCTCGCGGGCCCATTTTCGCAGCCGCGCGGCGGCTCCATGCTGCGGGCGGCTCAGCTGGCGGTGAACCAGATCAACGCCAAAGGTGGCGTTGGGGGGGGGGGCCGGCGGCTCGAACTGCGGGTCGCCGATGATTCGGGCAACGAGGACACCGCGGTCCGCGTTGCGGAGCAGCTGTACGCGGATCCCGCCGTCGTGGCGGTCGTCGGGCACCTGAGCTCGGGAACCTCCCTCGCCGCGGCGCGAGTGTACGGCGCGGGCGCGACACCCGTCGCGATGATCACGCCCTCGGCGTCGAGCCCCGATCTGTCGGGGATCGGGCCTTTCGTGTTCCGTACCTGTCCCACCGACCTGCAGCACGGCGCCGAGCTCGCGCGCTTCGCCTGGCAGGTGCTGAATGCCAGGCGGGCCGGGATCATCTACCTGAACAACGATTACGGTCGCGGTGTGCGCCGGACGTTCGCGGACGAGTTCACGCGCCTGGGAGGCGCGGTCGTCGAGGCCGATCCGTACATCGCTAGTACCCGCTCGCTCGAGCCCTACCTGTCCCGCATGCGGCGCGGCGGCGTGGACCTCCTGCTGCTCGCGGCCGAGCGACCGGGGGCCGAGCTGGCGCTGCGGGAGATGCGCACCCTGGGAATCGCGTGGCCGGTGCTGGGTGGAGACGCACTGGCGGGGATCGAGACCGACGGGGCACTCGCCGCGGGCGTACGGCTCTCGTCCGCTTATCTCGCCGACCGGAGCGACGAGCGGAACCTCGCGTTCGTCGCCGACTACGCACGCGCCTTTCCCGGGGAGCGGCCGGACCATCGGGGGGCGGGAACGTACGACATCGTGTACCTGCTCGCGCGGGGCATCGCCCGTGTAGGCGCCGACCGGCGGGCCATTCGGGATTACCTGGCACGGGTGGGCCGGACGGGTGGGGGCCCGCCGTTCGAGGGTGTCACCGGCCGGATCGCCTTCGACGCCAACGGGGACGCGGCGGGTAAGACGGTGGCGATCGGTGTGGTGCGGGATGGTCGGCTCGTGACCGAGGCCGCGCGCTGATGGCGGGCCCGCTCGACACCATCCGCGCGCGCATCCTCATCGGATTGACTCTCCTGCTCGCCGGCGTCGCTGCAACGGCGATCGCGGGCGTGAGCACGTTACGCGAGATGCGGCACGCGATCGAGGAGGAGCTGGCGACACTCCGCACGTCGACCGAAGAGGGGAGCGGTCTCGTCACCAGCGTGCTCGAGGAGATCCGGGCCGCCGAACAGTACCTCGCGACACCGGGCGACGAACCCCGCCGGGTGTTTCAGGCGGCGGCCGAGGATGCGTTTGAGCACGAGCGGCGTCTGGACGCGCTCGGGGGCCTCACCATCGAGGATCGCCTCACCGTTAATCGCGTGCGTCAGCTCAATGCGTCGATCCAGACCGAGTACTCGATCGCCCACGCGCTGCGGGATTTGGGACGCGACCCCGAGGCGGTGGCGCACGCGGGCGCGGTCCGCTTGCAGGCGGCGGAGCTGACACGCCTGGTGCGCGACCTCGCGCGCCGGCAGGGGCTGAAGGCCGCAAAGGCCGCGGAGCACCTGAGCGCGGAGGCCACCGATCGGGAGCACCAGCTCTGGATCTTCGTCGCCGCGTTGGTGCTCGCCGGGTTCTTCCTGTCCCGCTATACCCTCGAGTCGGTGCACGCACCGCTCGGCCGATTGGTCACAGCCGCCGAGCGGCTTGGCGCCGGTGACCTGCGGCCGGTCACCACGGGCGACATGCCCCGCGAGTTCCGCGTGCTCGCAGACGCGATGCAGCTGATGGGCGACCGCCTGCGCCAGATCGTGAGCGAGGTGATCGCCGAGGCCGACCGAATCGCCGGAGCGGCGGGGGACCTGTCGGCGGTGAGCGAGCAGCTCGCCGCCTCTTCGAGCGAGGTCTCCGCCGCGATGGTCGAGATCTCGGGCGGCGCGGACCAGCAGCGCGCCGCCCTGACCGCCATGGGCACGGGGCTCGAGGGGCTGCGCGCCGCCATCGGCGAAATGGCAGACGCCGCGGAGCGCGCGGCGCAGCTGGGTGAAGAGATCCGCAGCGTGGCCGACCGCAACCGGAGCGACGTGGCGGCGGCGGGGAGCGTGCTGCTCAACGTGCGGGAGGTGGTGCAGACCACCTCCAAGCAGGTCACCCAGCTTGGCGACCTGAGCGCTTCGATCGACGACTTCGTGGAGCTCATCAAGCGCATCTCCTCGCAGACCAACCTGCTGGCGCTGAACGCGGCGATCGAAGCGGCGCGGGCGGGCGAGCACGGCCGGGGCTTCGCTATCGTGGCGGAAGAGGTGCGGCAACTCGCCGATGAGTCCGCGCGCGCGGCCGAGGCGGTGACCCGCACCACGGGCTCGATCCGTGAGCAAATGGAGGACGTCACCGCGACGATGGCTGCGGGTCAGGCGAAAGTCCGCGGGATCGAGTCCGTGGCCGAAGGCGCAGCACACGGCCTCGCGGAGATCGCGACCGCAATCGAGCAGGTTGAGCAAGCGGCCACGCGAGTGCGATTGGTCGCCCAGGCCAACCGCGAGACGACCACGCAGCTCAAAGGCCAGGCGGAGCAAGTGGCGACTCGCGCCACGGCGCATGCGGCCGGCGCGGAGCAGGTGACCGCCGCCACCGAGCAGCAGGGCGCCTCGACGGAACAGATGGCGGCCGCCGCGAGCAGCCTGCTCCAGGGGGCCGAGAAGTTGCGGAATCTGGTGCGGGGATTCCGGATCTAGGGGACGATCGTGATGTTGCCGGGCGCGACGACCAACCCTTGCGTCAGATCGATGAGCGGAACCACCGTAGCGAGCGTCGGCAGCGACAACGCGTGATTGGAGGTGCCGACGCCCGTCGCTGTGAACCACAGGCGGGCGAGGGCCGGCGATCCGCCTTTGCCGAGAGCGTCGGTGGCGCTGAAGCGGAGAATGCCCCCTCCCGCCGTATCGGGAATGACCGCAAGAGGCACAAGGCTGCCCGGCTGTATGCTGTCGTACCTCAGCGCCGCGCTATTCCAACTGAACCGCGCGTCATAGCTGCCGAGCAGCCCGGCGGTAACTGCTTTGAGATCGACCACTATATCGATCGCGACCGGTTGGCCGAGTTTCCCCACCCCGAAGTTGCGACCGCCACTGAGCGCGAGAGCGATGACATTGCCGGGAGCGACGGTCGGGTCGCCGACGGCGATCGCCAGCGAGTCGGCGACTCCCGGCCCGGCACCTGCCACCACAATCGCGCTGCCGCGCCCGACGGCGGTGACCAGCCCCGAGGTCGACACGGCCGCGACCGTGGGGTCACCGCTCGTCCAGGTCGCCAGTGAGGGCGACAACGCATTCCCCGCGATGTCCTTGACTGCGGCGACGAGCTGTACCGTGTTACCTGGAGACAGCGTCGTGAGCGTCGCATACCCCGGCGTGATCAAGACCGACGCCGGGGCCGTGAGCGGCGCGACGGTGAGGCGCAGGGTATCGGCGGCGCCGTGGATCTCCGCCGCGACGCGCGCGGCGCCGCCCACCGGATTCACCAGCGCGGTCACAGCGCCGCTGGGACCGAGCAGGATGAGCTCGGGGTTGAAGTTCGTGAGAGCCACCGGGACCCCCGCGACCAGGGTCCCGGCAGAATCGACATTGATCCGCATCACGAACGAGCCGGCCGGTGCCACGGTCGTGTCCTGCGGCGCGACCGTAACCCGGCATCCGGCGCTTAGCCCGCAAGGTCCCACGTAGGCCACCGGCACGGAGTCGACGGCCTTCGGACTACCCGGTCGGAGAGTGACGGTATCGCTCCCGGTGTACAGCACCGCTCCATCGCGCAACCGGATGCCCTGGACGTCGATCTGGTACGTCTCCGCGGATGCTACGACGACCGGAACCGTGAGCGTGGCGTTTCCCCCTGCGTCCACGGCGACTGTCGTGTCCGCTACGACGACGGGCGCACGCGTCTGCGACGACGAACGCACCACGACACGCACGACGTCGAGGTCGTCGAGGAGCAGGAACCCACTGCCCACCGACACGACCGTGAACACGGGCACGATCGAAAGCCTTGGACCCCCGAGTCCGGGCCCCGCCCACTCGGGGCAGGCCAGGACGGCGCCCGCCGTGGCGAGCAGGAGCCAGGCACGGCGCCTCATCGCGCCCACTCCAGGAGCACCAGCGCGCGTGGCCCGACCAACGACACTGACGACGGTGACCCCCCGGTGGTGGCGAGCCGGCCGAACGCCGCCTGAGCCTGGACCAGGATCGTGAGCGCCGCGCCCGCCCGGTAGCGCAAGTCCACGCCAGGGCGGATCAGCCATCCCAGGAGCGCGACGCTTCCCCCGTCGGGTGCCGCGACTTCGTAGCGAAACTCGAGGTTGGGGATCAGATTGAGCACCGGGGAGAGCGGCTGCTCAAGCCGTCCCCCCAACGCGAGCACGTTGCCGCGCGGCACCTGGACCACGGTCGAGTCGTAGCCGTGCGTGGGGAAGCGATACCGGTCGTACGCATAGAATGACAACGTGCTGCGCCCCGCCGGCAGGTTGAAGTTGGAATAAAGCAGCACGCGAGCACCGCTGACGCTGCGCAAGCCTCCGTCGAGCGTGTCCCCCCCAGTTCCAGCGTACATCGTCGCAAGGCGGAAGTACCCGCGTCCCCCAGCGGCGAGCGGGCCTTCCACGCCGAGCCTCACCCGAACTTCGGCACCCGGCTCCAGGTCGCCGCTCCCGGCAACCGGGGTGTACGCGGCCCGCCAGCGGTAGCTCCCGCCGATCCCGGCGGCCCAGCGTTCTCCCAGCTTGAATGCGGTCGCCACCCCACCGGTCACGCCGCTCGAACCGCCGAAGCTCGGCGTCGTGAATCTGAAAAGCTCGGTCGCGAGGGCGCTGAGCAACGGGACGGACGAGACGGGCACCTCCTGTTTGCCAGTGGGAAGCGTGCCCGCGAGCGACACGACCATGTGGCCCGACACCGCCGCCCATGTCGCCCGCACGTCCGTGTCGGTGGCGCCCGAGATCTCCAACGGCCCGCTCGTCGTAGCGGCGGACGCGTGCGCATACGCGCTCGACAGGTCGATGGTGAGCTCCGGCCCGAGCCGATGGGAGAGGGAAACCGGGATGGTCCACTCGACGACATGTTCGAACGCAACGCCCGACCCGAAGTAGTAGGCGTCGAATGCGACTCCGGTCTGGGCGACAGTGCCGACGCCGCCGACTGGTCCCTGCCCGGCCAGCGTGGTCGTTGCGCCCACACACCAGCCCAGCAGGAGCAGCCTCACGGCCGCTTGAAGATGATCGTGATACCGTTGGTAACGGATAGGATGGACGGCAGGCCCGCCGCCTCGGCGGTCACCTGACGATCGACCGTGGAGGCGCCGGTCGGCACGAGCCATCTGGCGGCGACCGCGTCGCCGACGGTCGGCACGACGTCACGGGTCCCGGCCCCAAGCGCGCCGCCAGCACTGCCGACGCCGGTCGACTCGAGAGCGCCCGGAAGGCGCTCCACCGCATCCACCACCATGACGATGTCGCCGCCGGTGGCCTGCTGCGCGATCGGAGCCGCGCCCGCCGCCTGCTGTCCCTGGCGCGCCGCCTGAAAGCCGGGGTCGGCCTGCGCGGCCGTGCGAAAGTCGCGCGTCGCCGCGTCATAGTCGCCACGATCCATCGCGTCGAGCGCGCGGCTGTAAGCGAGGAACGCCGCGAGGTTCTTCGGCCCCTGGCGGAGGATCTGCTCGCGCTCGGATTGACTCAGCACGATGCCGAGCTGCGCGGCGAGGCCGAACACGACCTGCTTCTCGAGCTCGAGCAGCTTCGGAAAGGGACCGGTCACCTGGCCCACGGGTCGCACCACCCCCGTAGCGGTGACGACGGTCGTGGCCAGCTGCACGGGTCCCCCCGCCGACGGGATCGCCGCGGTCCCCTGCACCAGGCGCTCCGCGCGCAGGAGGCGGCCCACCCGCGCGGCCGTCGCCGGATCTACGCGCTCGCTCCGACCGAGCTTCAGCTCGTCGAGGAGCGTCCCGATCTGCAAGCGCTCGAGCAGGCGCAGCGTCCGGACGTATGCGAGGTCGGTCGTGATGAGCTCCGCCAGTCCGCGTGACAACGGTTGGACGCTCGAATCCCCGGCGATGACGAGCGGCAGTACGGCAACCGTGGCGGGCTGGGGCGGCGCGACCGCCAGCTCGGCTTCGTGCGCCAGCGCCTGCTGCGCAGTGCGCACGGCCGCCGCGCGGAGCGCGAGCTGTGCCTTGCCCCTCAGGGCCGCGACACCCCGGGCGTTGGGGTACTGCGCGGCGAAGTCATTGTACGTCGCGATCGCCTCGTCGTAGCGCCCCGCCTGCTCCTGACACGCGCCGACGACGAGCGGCGCGAGCACGTTGTCCGCCTCGAGCGCTGCTGCCGCGCGCGTCACTACAATAGCTGTGTCGCAGCGCTGGGCGGCGGCGAGGGCGGCAGCGAGCCGGAACTGGATCGCGGCATTGCGTGGCTGCTCGCGTGCCTGGGCGAGGAGCCCCGGGATCTCGGCGGGGGTGACGGCGGCCGGTTGGGGAGTGCGCGCGCAGGCGACGGCCGCACCCATCACGACGATTGCGACCGGACGTCTCACCGCCGCGACTTCTTCTTCGCCGGTTTCTTCTTGGCCAGGGCGCGAGGCCGCGCGGCGGCGCGCGCGGGCTTCGGCTTGGACTTGAGGGGGCCTTCGATGTCCCCCAGGACGCGGTCGCCCTCTTCGGGACCGATCAGACCGCGCCGCACCGCGTAGCGCACCAGCTCGTCGGCGTCGTCCATGGTGAACTCGCCAACGCCGGCAGCGGCACGGATCGCCTTGACGAGGGCGTCGGCCACGGGGCTGCGCAGGACGCTCGCGATGCCGGGAAGGGCTTCGAGCAGCGACGAGATCTGCGACCCGCCGAGCTCAGCTGGGGGGGGCGGGGGAGGCATGGAAGCACGCTGCTCCGGCGCTAAAAGGTCGCGCCAAGCTACATCGGGCCCTGGGGACCGTCAAGGATTTTCAGCACATTTTGCGCTGGAACTAACGCTGTGGTGCGCGGTTACGACGTTCGCGCAGAGCGCGGGCCAATCCACCCGGTGCACGGCGCGAGATGGTGAGGTCTGAATGCGACAGCAGCTCGCCGAGCACGGTCCGCGTCCGCAGGTCGAGCGGCATCTCGAATCGCAGGTCGAGCTGATACTCCGCGTGGTCTGGCCCTTGGCCGGTGAGCATGAAGCCCTGCGCATCCGGTCGGACGGCGTCGACTTCGATCTCGGCGAGTGGCTCGTAATTGTGGAGACGCGGGTCCATGATCACCTCCGGGGACAACATCAGGGCCGAGTGAGAGATACGCCTGCCCGGGGAGGTGTCAAGGCGGCCTGTTCCCTTCCAGGGGAGGCTACATTTCGAACTTGGAGGGGGAGCCAAAGAGCCGTGGGACGACGCGGAGTCAAGGAATATCGGGCGCCGGAAGCGCTCGCGCTGATTGCGGCGGACCGTGAGCACGTGCCCCTCGTGTGCCCCTCCTGCGGGACGCGGTCGATCGTACGCGCGCCGCGCCGTCGGGGCGGCAAAGGGGGCTCGGGGGCGGGGACGGGGACGGGGGCGGGGGCGGGGGCGGGGGGATCGAGCGGGGCCCCACGGCGCCGCGCGACGACACCATGGATCCCCACAGCGTTCGTCTGTGACCATCCCCGTGCGATCACGGGAGAAGGAGAGCGACACCGAGCGTGGCTGGCGACGCGATACAAATGATGGGGACGATCTCCGAGGTGCTCCCCAATACGACTTTCCGGGTGAAGCTCGAGAACGGACACGAAGTGCTGGCGTATGTCAGTGGGAAGATGCGTAAGAACTACATCCGAATCTTGCAGGGGGATCGGGTCGCCGTAGACTTGTCGCCTTACGACCTTACCAGGGGCCGGATTACCTACAGATACAAATAGAAGACGTTGCACAGAAACGTTAGAGGCCGGGATCGCTCCCGGCCTCTCGACGTTTCTACGTGACGTTGTCGCGTGACGTCAGTGCGTGACGCCTCCGCTCGACGTCGTCCTTCGGTTTAGTAGAACAGCATGAACCCCGCCGAGATGTCGGTCTGCTTGGCACCCGCCGGCAAACCGGCGAACAGGCCTTCGGTCTCACCAGTCGTCTCCTCCTGAGTACCCTCGAAGACGAACTTCAGAGACTTGGTCCACTGGTGGTAGATCCCGAGGGTGTACGACGACAGGTTGGACGTCACGTTGTCGTTTCCGTCAGCATCGGTGGTGTGCTTGAGACGGCTGAAGCCCCAGCTCCCGCCGAGGGTCGTTTTCGGGCTGACCTTATACGTGAGCTGAACGTACCCGCCGTCCGAGTTGTGTCCCTTCGTGGGATCGGTGGTTCCCACTTCGTCACCCGAGAACATCAGGGTCGTGCCCAGGCCCTTGCCGACGTAGCCGGTTAGCACAACGGACAAGTCCGAGAAGCCCGCCTTGATACCGGCCGTGCCGCCGAACGAGGTGATCGAAGCGCCGCCGGTCGGCGCGTCCTTCGTGGTCTGCCACAGGCCGCCGACCCAAAACAGCTGGGAATTCTTGCCGGCCTTGCGGTTGTACGTGAACTCGCCCTCGACCCGCGGCACGGTCGTGAAGTCATAGCCGCCGCTGCCCAATGTACTCGGCTGGACCAGGCCGATCGACAGTTGCGTCTGTCCGGGCTTCGTGCTGTACGTGATCTGGGATACGAAGTTCGGATACAGGTACCCGTACCCGATCCGACCGAGCGTCGTCCCCTTGCCCTGCCCGCCGCCGATGGCGACCGCGCCGACGCCGTACAGCGTCATGTCTTGGAGGATGTTCTGCCGGCTGAACAATCCCAGCTCACGACCGGCGAGGATCTGCGAACCGTTCTTGAAGCCAACCGTCAGGTAGACCTGACGCATGTCGATCTGCGCGCCCGCTTGAATGCCACCGGGAGCAGCGGCGCCACCGAATTGGTCGTGCACACCGCCGTTCTGGATCTGCGGCGCGAAGCCGAAGTGGACTGCGAGCTTGAGACCGGCTTCTGTGCCTCTGGCTTCGAACGTTGCGAAGGCGGGTAGCAACCCGGTGCGAACGCTCGAGTTCGACGCGTCACCGGCCTCGGTGTTCGCCTTGCTGAATACCATGAAGACGTTGACGTTCCCCGAGAACTGGAACGCCCATCCGTTGGACATCTGCATGGTCAAGCCCTGCGCGCTGGCCGTCGCGGCGACGCCCAGCGCCAAGCCCAACAACAACAGCGTGAGACGCTTCATACGAGAATCCCTCCTTGGGAGTTTACCTGCGAAAGCCTACCGCTCGTGCCCTCGAGGCGCCCCTGCACCTGCACCGGCGCCCGCTACAGCCGAGTGGGAAGGTTCTCCCACCAATGCTCGTCTAGCTTCTCACCTACAGTTGTGTTTTCAACCGCAGTCGTGACTGAAATGAAAGACCGGTGTCCACCTCCTTGAGAGCGAGTCGATCGTGCCGTGCCGCCACCCGGCCGGCCGCACCAGGCCACGCCAGCGTCCGCTCGGCACTCCCCGCTCCCGCGGGGCTACGGTTTCCCCGCAGGAGTGACCAGGGACGCGGTACGGAACGAGCCCGACACATCCAGGCGAATCCACATGCCCGCCGCCCCGTGGCCCGGAACTCCGCAAAATATTAGGTACTTCCCCCCCCTATCCGCAATAAAGCGGATGTCGTCGCCTTGTTCTGAGACCAGCCCCTGGTCGAGTCGAAGCGTGAACGCGCGTGGGAACGCGGGCGCAACTGGCCCAGTAGGAAGGGGATGGCTCTCCCCGATGACCTCGGCGGAATGGGGGAGCATGCCGTCGTGATTTCGGAAGTGGATCGCCACGTTCCACCCCACCGGCACCGTCAGCGTCAGCCCGCCGTCCCGGAATCCGTTGAAGTTGAGCGCGCCGTTGAGACCGGTGAGGCCCGCCACCAGCTGGAAGGTAACCGTCTTGGTCGTGGTATCGACCTGCAACCACGACGGATCGACGACCGGAGCCATAGCCACCGTTCCGCCCTGACCTAGACCCGCGACCGGAGCCGCCCCGCCCGCTGCAACGGCCAGCAGGCCGGCGGTAAACGCCCTCCCCAGGATCACCCATCTCCCCTGACGGTCGTGGCGCAGCTGCCACGCTTACCCAGCCCGTGGCAGAGTATCGCCCGTCCAGTGTAGCATTCGAGCAACAGCATGGCACGTGGGTGCCTCAAGTTGGTCGGGGGATTCACCGGCGGCTCTTGATGCGTGTGGCACCCTCCTTGCGAGATACGAAATCAGCAGCCGATTGGGCCGCCAGTCCGAGCGCCCGGTGTAACACGGGGCTCCGGCCCGAGAGGTAGGCGCAGCACACTAGGATGGCCTTCGCATGTACCACAAGTCCAGCGTCACCGGTTTCAGCTACCTCGCCGAGTGGTCTCTAACTCCACGGTTGTACCGCTGGACGCGCGCCACGATCTTCGGACTGCTCCTGGCCGGTGTAGCGTGTGTTCATTCCCACAATACAGCGATCGAGCGCGTCCCGCTCCTTCCCGCGGGGGAACGCCCGCTCGCCTTGCGACTTGCCGGGGCCGATCTGGTGGTGCCTGCCACGCTCGCCAAGACCGAGCGCGATTGGAGCTACGAAGAGCCCTGCGGCATCTTGCGCAGCTTCGTGCACGGCTGTGCCGACATCCCGAAGGCGTATCAGGCGACCTTGCGCCGGGGCCATCGGACATGGTCGGTCTTCTACTTCAAGGTCGGCGACCTGCCCCACCCCGCAGTGGGCGACTCGGCAGTCTGGGTGCTCCGGCAAAGCGCCGTGTTCCGGCTCATGGAGTGCTCGCAGCGGCAGGGTATGACGTCGGCCTACTGCAGCTACGACTTCGCCTACGTGATCGAGTCCGACGATGACGTGCTGCCGGCCGCGACGTGGCAACAAGTCAGCGAGCTGCTCCACACTCTCGAAGAGCCTGTGGCGCAGCAGCCCTGAACGATCGAGCCGGTGCACGATGAATGTCACCGTGCGCCGGCTCCCCCCCCCCGCTCGAGTCTTACTTCGCCGCCTTCGGCAGCCCGAAGACGAATACCGAATTACCTAGCGGATAACTGATCTGGAAGTTCCCGCCCGCCGCGACGGCGACGAACTCCTCGCCGTCCACCTCGAACACGGAGGGCGCGGCGTTCGCACCCGCGCCGCAGTTGAACGACCAGAGGACAGCGCCGGTCTTGGCGTCGTACGCCTTGAACCAGCCGTTGCCCTCGCCGGTGAACACCAGCCCGCCCGCCGTAGCGGTAGCGCCGCCCATCATCGGCAGCTCGGTCTTCGCCTGCCACGCGATCTTGCCGGTGTTCAAGTCGACGGCGCTGACGAGCCCGTACTCGCCCGAGTAGCCGCCTTTCGCATCCGGGACGCGGACAAACGCGCTGCCGAGCCATAGCCGGCCCTTCTCCCACGGGGCGTAGTGCACCTTGTAGTGCATCGGCTGATGCAGGGCAACGGTGTAGGCATAGGCCAGGTCGGGATGCACCGCGATCGGGGACCATTCCTGGCCGCCGTTGGCGCCCGGGAGCATGAACACCCCCTCGGCCGTGGGCTGCGTGTACATGTTCTGCTGCGGCACGAACGCGGCCGACCGGCGAATCAGCTTGCCAGTGGCCGCGTCGAGCACGTACACGAAGCCGGTCTTGCCGGCTTCCACGACGGCCTTCTTGCCGCCGACCATGGCGATCACGGGCGGGCTGACCACGTCCAGGTCCCACACGTCGTGTGGGACTTCCTGGTAGCCCCACTTGAACTTGCCGTTGGTGGCGTCGATCGCGACGACGCTCTCACTCCAGAGGTTGTCGCCCGGGCGAATCGAGCCGTCCAGATCGGGCGACGGGTTGCCGATCGCGACGTACAGCGTCTTGGTCGCTTCGTCGTATGCCGGGGTCATCCACATGGACGCGCCGCCCGTCTTCCACGCGTCGGCGTTCTTGGCGGAGTCGGCCTTTTCCTTGGCGATGTCGCGCTTCAAGTCGTCGCCCTCGGGCGTCGTCTTGGACCACTTGCCCCACCAGCCGCCGTCTTCGGGCGCGGGGATCGTGTAGAAGGTCCAGACGAGGGCGCCCGTCGCCGCATTGAACGCTTTCACGTAGCCGCGGATTCCGTACTCGGCGCCCGAGGTGCCGATGATCACATTATCGCCGATCACGAGCGGGGCCATGGTCTCCGTGTAACCCGCCTCGGGCCCGTCACCGACCTTCACGGCCCACTTTTCCTTCCCGGTGGTCGCGTCGAGCGCCACCAGCTCGTCGTCGAGCGTTCCCACGAAGACGGAGCCGCCGGACACGGCGACGCCACGGTTGTTGGGCCCGCAGCACGCGGTGCTCACCGGCGCGTTCTTGTGCTCGTAGTGCCACAGCATCTTCTGGGTGCGCAGGTCGAACGCCCGCACGATGTTGTTCGGCGTCGCGGGCGACGTGATGTACATGACGCCGTTGACTACGATCGGCGTGGTCTCGAAGCTGCCCAGCCGCTCCGAGCCGTGGGTGTACACCGCCCGGGCGACGAGATTCTTGACGTTGGTCGTGTTGATCGTCTTGAGGGGGGAGTAGCGGTTGTTCCAGTAGTTGTGCCCGTACATCAGCCAATCACCGCTGGCCGCGGCGTTCAGCAGCATCTCGTTAGTGACCGCGGTATGGGTGAGGGGGGCCGCCGGGTCCGCAACGCCTCCCGACCCCTGCCCACACAGCGGTGCCGCGACGAGCGCCGCGACCGCGACAGCCGCGGACCATCGAGCCCGATACATAATGCTACCTCCGGTGAAGGTCGACAATTTTCAGGAGTGGGGTTTTAACCGCTCCACCGGGGCGCGTCAAGGGAGCGCGATTTCCGGCGCTAGTGGGGGCGGCGCAGCATCCGATTCCAACGAATCCGCAACGGATCGGTCGCGATGCTGAGGTAGATGATCAGGGGCTTGCCCACGATGTGGGCGCGCGGCAGGAAGCCCCAGAATCGGCTGTCGTACGACTCGTCGCGGTTGTCCCCCATCACGAAATAGTGCCCCGGAGGGACTACGATCGGACCCCAATCATGGGTCGAGGGGTGGTAGTGGGCGGAGTCGCGGCCCACGTACTGCGGCAGCTGCCACGCGCGGATCTTCTCAAGCTGCGCCGGATCGTCGCCGTGGCTTCCCAGGTGCAACGCGTAGGGCTCGTCGAGGCGGCGGCCGTTGCGATACACGGTGTCGTGTTTCATCTGGAGCGTGTCCGATGCGGCGCCGATCACCCGCTTCACGATGTTCAGGTTCGGCGTCGAGTCCTCGACCGAGCGGAACACCACGATGCCATCGCGCTGCGGCTCCGCGAAACTGGGCGCGCGGCAGCAGCGAAACCCGATCAGCGGGACCTCGAACTCCCCTCCGTAGATCACCTTGCTCACGAACAGGAAGTCACCGACGAGCAGCGTGTTCTCCATGCTCGCCGATGGGATGCGGAACGCTTCGATCAGGTAGGAGCGCAGCACGATCCAGATGCCCACCGCGACCGCGATCGACCCGGCCCAGCTGTTGGTCCAGCGGTTGAACGCACGCAGCCGCTCGAGCAGCGAGGGTCGGTCCATGGAGACCGCAAGCTAGGGGCGCCCTGGCACGCGGGCAACCGTCGCCAAGCGGCGATTCTGGGTATACTAGAAGCTCGCATGAGCAACCCCAGCGCTCCGCGCCGCCCGCAGCCACCGCTGATGGACGCCCTCGGCAAGCTCTGCACCGAGGGCAAGCAGCTCGCTGACTATCTGTGGCAGGTGCCGAAGGACGAGGCCGCGCGCCAGAAGATCGTTGCGATCCTCGACCAGATCAGCGCCGCGGCATCGAAGCAAGGACGAACGGAGATGCCGCGCATCTGTGAAGAGCTCAAGACCGCCGCCAAGGCGAGCCCCAGCCCGCAACAGGTGGACCTCCTGGTGACCGGGTTCGACCGGCTCATGAACCTGTGGCAGGCCGCCAAATCAGGCTTGCTATGACGACGCAGCCTACCGTTGCGCCGCCCGCCCCGTCCCTCGACCAGCTGAGCATCAACACAGTCCGCACCCTCGCGATGGACGCGGTGCAACGGGCCGACTCCGGTCATCCCGGCACGGCCATGGCGCTCGCGCCTCTCGCGTACGTGCTGTGGCAGCGACACCTGCGGTACAATCCCGCGAACCCCGACTGGTTCGGCCGAGACCGCTTCGTGCTCTCAGCGGGGCATGCCTGCGTGCTGCTGTACGCCGTCCTCTACCTCACCGGCTACGACCTCTCGCTCGACGACCTGAAGCAGTTCCGCCAGTGGGGCAGTCGCACACCAGGCCATTCCGAGCACGGGCTGACGCCCGGCGTCGAGGCCACGACGGGCCCCCTGGGCCAGGGCGTGGGGAACGCCGTCGGGATGGCGCTCGCGGAAGCGCACCTCGCGCAGCGGTTCAACCAGCCCGGCCAGGCTATCGTCGACCATTACACGTACTTCCTCGCCTCCGACGGGGACCTGATGGAGGGCGTGTCGCACGAAGCCGGCTCGCTGGCCGGCCACCTGAGGCTGGGCCGCCTGATCGGGATCTACGACGACAATCACATCACCATCGATGGCAAGACCGATCTCACGTTCTCCGACGACACGGCGCAGCGCTTCGAGGCGTACGGCTGGCACGTCCAGCGCGTGGCGGACGGCAACGATCTGGGGGCTCTCGACGCGGCCCTCGCCGCCGCCCGGCGCGTCGCCGACCGGCCGTCGCTGATCATGGTGCGGACCCACATCGCCTACGGCAGCCCGCACAAGCAGGATACACCGGAGGCGCACGGCGCCCCGCTCGGCGAAGAAGAGGTGAAGCTCACGAAGCAGCGCCTGGGGTGGCCCAGTCTCGAGCCGTTCCACGTGCCCGACGAAGCGTTGGCACACTGGCGCCTCGCGCGGGAGCGCGGTGCCCGCTTGGAAAGCGAGTGGAACAAGACATACGAGGCGTACCGGCGGGCGCACCCCCAGCTCGCGGTCGAGTTGGACCGTGGCCTTGCGGGCCGGCTCGCGGATGGCTGGGATGCGGAGCTACCGACCTTTGCCCCGGGCGATGCCCAAGCCACGCGCGCCGCGTCAGGGAAGGTGTTCAACGCCTTGGCGTCCAAGGTCCCCGAGCTCTTCGGCGGCTCGGCCGATCTCGCCGGATCCACGAATCTGGTCATCAAGAATGGCGGCGACGTGGCGGCGGGGAGGTGGGGCGGGGACGCCCGCAACGTGCACTTCGGAATCCGCGAGCACGTCATGGGCGCGATCCTGAACGGGCTCGCGCTGCACGGTGGTGTGCGCCCGGTCGGATCGACATTTCTCATCTTCTCCGATTACATGCGGCCGCCGATGCGGCTCGCCGCGATGACTCACCTACCGGTGATCTATGTCTTCACGCACGATTCGATCGGCCTCGGCGAGGACGGCCCCACCCATCAGCCGATCGAGCAGCTCACCGCCCTCCGCGCGATCCCAAATCTGGTGGTCATCCGGCCAGCGGACCCCACCGAGACGGTCGAGGCTTGGCGGACGGCGATGCTCACGCGCACAGGCCCGGTCGCGTTGGTACTGACGCGCCAGAAGGTCGCCGTGATCGACCGGACGAAGTATGCGCCTGCGAACGGCCTGCGGCTGGGCGGCTACGTGCTGGCGGACGCCGACACGGGCGGCATGGGCGGCGCGGGCGGCGGGGCGGCGATCATTCTCATGGCCAGCGGTTCCGAGGTGGAGCTGGTGCTCGGCGCGTACGAGCGGCTCAGCGCGGAGGGGCTCGCCGTGCGTGTCGTGAGCATGCCGTCAATGGAGCTGTTCGCCAGGCAGCCGCAAGAGTACCGCGACGCCGTGCTTACGCCCGCAGTCGGAGCCCGACTCGCAGTGGAAGCAGCCGCGCCGCAGCCGTGGTATCGCTGGGTGGGAGACCGGGGCGTCGTCATGGGAATCGAGCGGTTCGGAGCGTCGGCACCATACCAGCGGATCTACCAGGAGTTCGGGCTGACGGTGGAGAACGTGGTGAGGAGTGCGATGGAATTGCTGGGCCGCTAGAACGCGGAACTCGGCCTTCCGCGTTACCGTCCCAGCCGGTTCAAAATCACCCGCGCCGCCTCCCCCCCCGACTTCACGCACGCCGACACCCCGGCGCCGTCGAACCCCGCCCCCGCGATCGCCAACGGCGCCAAGCGGGTCAGTCGTTCTCGCACGGCGGCGACCCGCTGGGCGTGCCCGCCGTGGTAACGCGGCAGCCCGCGCCACCAGTGGAACGCGCGCGTCCAGAGCGGGGGACCGGCGAGACCGAGGATCGCCGTTAGCTCGTTGTGCGCAATCGCACCCGGGTCCTCGTCCACCGCGGTCACGAACGCGCGCAGTAATGCAAAGCCGTCCGGCGCGCGCTTAGAGTACTTCCGCCACGCGTACGTGCAGGCGCCCACCGCGCCGGACGCATCAGACGCCGCGACAAAGCCCGTTCCTTCGAGTTTGGCGGGTACCTGGTCCACGCGATACGCCAGTGACACGGTGATGCTGGGGTGGTACACGACGTCCTCGAGCGCGCGCGCACCGGGTACGCCGACGCCGACGAGGAGTCGCGCCGCGATCCAGGCCGGCACCGCCAGCACGACCGCCTGCGCTTCGAGCGAGGAGCTCCCTGTCAGAGAGAGGCGCCAGCCACGCGGAGCAGGCGCCATGCCGCTTACGCCCTGAGTCGTACGCACACGCGGACCGAGCCGGGCGACCAGGGCATCCACGATCTCCTGCATTCCGGCGGCGAAGCTCGTGAACCCGGCCTGTAGGGGCGCCGTCGACTGAATGCCCAACAACTCGGCTGCCTTACCCTCCGCGATGGGTTCGAGCGTCCGCCCGGTCCACATCGTCGAGCCGCGGGCCACTTGGCCCACCAGTCGATCGCCGATCCCGATCTCGCGTGCGAGCTCTTGAATATCCGGCTCTGCCGTGAGGAAGCCGTCCGGGCCGCCCTCCACAATGAAGCCGTCCCGTTGCTCGGTGAGGACCACCCCCCCGGCCCGCCGCTCGGCCTCGAGCACCACGGCGTCCGCGCCTGCTCGCGTGAGCTCCCACGCCGCCGACAGGCCGGCGAGTCCCGCCCCCACTACGGCGACGGTCACAGCCAGCCACGCGCCGCGGCGGTGCTCTGCGCTATCTCGGCGAGGGCGCCCACGAGCAACGAATCGTCGTTCAGGGACGGTGTGCGCTCGAATTGGACGCCCAAACGGTTCGCGAGCGCGCGGTACATCACATCCACGTCGTACAACACCTCCACATGGTCGCACAGGAAGCCGATGGGGACGATGAGAAACGCACGATGGCCTTGTTTCGCCAGGTCCGTCATGACGGCGCCGGCTTCGGGGCCGAGCCACGGCTCAGCGGTAGCGCCAGCGCTTTGGAACGCGAAGCGCCAGTCGGCCAATCCCACGCGCTGCGCCACCGCACTGGCGCTCGCCCGCAGCTGGTCGGGGTACGGGTCGCCCGCCGCGACGATCCGCTCGGGGAGGCTGTGCGCCGTGAACAGAACCTGCACCGCGTCGGGGCTCGAGAACCGCCGCAGCGTCTGGCTCACGCGACTGGCGACCGCATCGAGGAACTTGGGGTGGTCCCCCCAGCTCCGAACCACCGCCGGATCGAGCCGCCCGGCACTCGCCTCGAGCAGCTTTGTCTCGTAGGCGCCCACCGACATCGTCGAGTAGTGGGGCGCGAGCACGATCCCGACGACCCGCCGGTGTCCCTCCGCCACCATGCGCTCGACGGCATCCCGGATGTAGGGATGCCAATGACGCATGCCGATGTGCACCCCGAACCGAGAGCCCAGCGCGCGCTGCACGCCCGCGGCCTGCGCCTCCGTGAGCTCCCGGATGGGCGAGCGGCCGCCGATCTGGGCGTAGCGCTGCCGGATCTCGTGCACGAATTCCGGGCTCATCGGCCGGCCGCCGCGCACGTCCCGTAGATATGGCTCGACCTCGTCGAGGCTCGCCGGGCCGCCGTACGCCATCAGCAACACGGCGACCCGTTCAGCCGCCATGGACCCACTCCACCACCGCCTGCAGCGCTTCGACCGGCGTCTCGGGCAGCACGCCGTGACCGACGTTGAAGATGTGTCCGGGCCGATCGCCGGCGCGATCGAGCACGGCGCGCACGTGACGCTCGAGCTCGGCTCGAGGTGCCAGGAGCACCGCCGGATCGAGGTTGCCCTGGATCGCCTTCGCCGGGGAGGCACCGATGCGCTCCCACGCGACGTCGAGTGGGATGCGCCAATCGACGCCGATCACGTCGCCCCCGGACCGGGCGAAGTCCCCGAGCAGCGCCGCCGTATCGGTCCCGAAATGAATCACCGGCACGCCGCTCGCGCTCGCCAGCTCGAGGGCCCGCTGGCTGTGCGGAAAGACGTACGTGGCGTAGTCCGTGGGCGACAGGCAGCCGACCCAGCTGTCGAACAACTGCAATGCCTGAGCACCGGCGCGCGCCTGAGCCGCGAGGTAGGCCCCCACGAGCTCCGCGAGGCGTCGCATCAGCTCGTGCCAGGCGAGCGGCTCGGCGTACATGAACCGCTTGGTGAGCGTGAACGTGCGGGTCGCACCGCCTTCGATCGCGTAACTCGCCAGGGTGAACGGCGCTCCCGCGAAGCCGATGAGCGGGACGTGTGGGGGCAACGCCCGAGACACGGCGCGGACCGCGTCCAGCACGTACGCCAGATCGGTCATAGGGTCCACTGGCGGGAGCTCGAACACCTGGGCCGCCTCCCGGATCGGTCGCGTGATCTGAGGACCCTCCCCGGCCGAGAACGAGAGGCCGAGGCCCAGCGGCTCGAACGGCAGCAGGATATCGGCGAACAGGATGGCGGCGTCGACGCCGAGGCGATCGACCGGCTGCAAGGTGACCTGGGCGGCCAGCTCCGGCTTGTGACAGAGCTCCAACAGCGAGTGCTTCTGCCGCAGCGCGCGATATTCCGGCAGGTAGCGCCCCGCCTGCCGCATGAACCACACCGGCCTGACGTCGGTGGGCTGCAACCGGCACGCTTTGAGGAAACGGCTGTCGTCAGGAATGCGGGGCAACCGTCGGCTCGCGCGCCTCGACAGACGGGGGAGCGATCAGGATCGTGTCACCTTCGAGCTTCACCCGGTACACGGCGAGCGGTAGCACCGGCGGCCCGCCCAATACGCGGCCAGTCTCCAAGGAGAAGACGCCTTCGTGCCACGGGCATGTGACCGCGCAGCGGTCCGCATCGACCGTGCCCTCCGAGAGGCTCGCCCGTGCGTGGGTGCAGCGGTTGGCGATCGCGTGCACCGTGCCCCGCACGTTGAACAGCGCCACCGCCTCGGCCCCCGCGTACACGCGCCGGCTCGCGCCTGGCGGCAGGTCGGCGAGGGTCGCGGCGGGCGTGTACCCGTCCGCCCGGGTCGGCCGGCGCGAAATCGCCTGGGCGGAGCCCGCGCCACCCAGCGTGTCGAGCATGTCCCACAGCGACATCTGCACGCACGTGAAGGTGGGCGTATCGCGCAGCGTGTACGACGAGGCCTGGCTCTCGCGCAGCTCCATCACCAGGTCGAGAAACTCGGCCGGGTCGTCGCCCTCGAACGCGACGATGAACTCCTGGTCGTCGAGGCCGTAGGAGTACGTCGTGTTCAGACGGATCGACGGATATTTCCGGCCGACGCGGACGTGTTCGTCCATCATCGTCTGGCGTTCCACCTTCGGCAGTGCGTACCAGGCCCGGGTCTTGATGAACGGGTACACGAACAGATAGCGGGCCTCGCTCGGCCGGATCACGAGGCGCGACGGCTGGCCCAGGTCCTCGGGGAACTCGTAGATCGAGCGGCGGGTCATCGCGAGGTAGCTGTAGGGAAGCGCCAGATACGCGCCCAGGTCCGTGCGATTGAGCGCCGTCTGTAGAGCCACGAGCGAGTCCAGGTTCTCCGCCACCTGCCATAGCAGGAAGTCGCAGTCGCCCCGGATGCCGACCAGCCCGTAGGGACGCAGCAGCAGCCGGCCGGCGAAGCTCTCGATCACCTGCCCGAACTCGAGCTTCGAGCTCGCCTGGCGCTCGGCAGGCAGGCGCCGCCAGGCACTGTCGAGCTTGTAGAAGGCGAAACGGACGACCTGGCGCTTCTCGGCAGGCTTTGACGTCATGCGGGGAATCTAACGCGGAACGTGGAAGTGGGAACGCGGACCGTTAGGCCGGCCCCTCTGTTTCGCCTTCCGCGTTCCGAGCTCCGCGCTGCTCTTTCCAGATCTTCCGTGCGACCCACACCCCGAGCCCGCCGAAGATGATCATCGGCGTGAGCGCGAGCAGCACCGCGGCCCAGAAGTACAACAGCTCCAGGCGGGGATCGTCCCCATGCAGGATGACGGACAGATCGAGGAGCGTCATCGGCCGAGGAAGCGCTTCAGGTGGCGGAGGTAATAGCTGAGTGCTCCGGTGGCGACGGCGAACGCGAGCGCCGTGAGGAGCATGAGCAGCTCGCCGCTCTGGCGGTAGCTCCATGCCGCCCACAGCGTGAAGCCACCGCAAAAGACGATGGCGCTCGAGATGAGGAGGCGGTGAAAGGGAATCACGGCCGGTGCCTTCAGACCCCGATCTTGTCCACCACCATGAGCGTGAGGAGCGCCGGCAGGTAGACGATCGACACGAGGAAAACGCGCCACGCACGGGCCGCGGTCGTGGCGCGGATCATTGCGACCGCGACTCCCGCGTACGCGAGGCCGAGAGCGAGCGCGCCAAAGAAGTACAGCGTACCCGTCACCCCAAGGAGCGTGGGCAGCAGGCTCACCGGCAGGAGGGCCATGGCGTAGAGCAGCACCATGCGGCCCGTGTGGCGCCCGTCGGGGTCCGAGACGGACAGCATGGCGAGGCCGCCGCGCCGGTAGTCCTCACGATAGATCCAGGCGAGGGCGAGGAAGTGGGGTAGCTGCCACAGGAACAGGATCCAGAACAACGCCGCGACCGCCGGGCCGATCGCCCCACCGGCGGCGGTCCACCCGCCCACGATCGGCAGCGCACCCGGTACCGCGCCGATCAGCGTATTGAGGGTGGTCTTCCGCTTGAGCGGCGTATAGAGCAGCACGTAGCTCGCGAGCGTCAGCGCGGCGAGTCCCGCCGTGAGCAGGTTCACCGCCAGCGCGAGGTAGGCGACGCCCGCGACCGAAATGACGCCCGCGAACACGCCCGCGGCGCGCGGCGTCACCCGCCCCGACGGGAGCGGCCGGCGCTCGGTGCGCCGCATCCTGGCATCCACGTCGCGTTCCCGCACCTGGTTGAAGGCGTTCGTGCCCGCCGCCACGAGCGCCACGCCGACGAGGGTCTGCGCGAGCAGGCCCACGTCCACGCCGCTGCGCGAGCCGAGATAAAACCCCGCGGCGGCGGTGAGCAGCACCAGCTGCGTGATGCGCGGCTTCGTCAGCTCGAGAAACGCTACCAGATGTGCTCCGACATCCCCGCGAGGATGAAGATCAGGGCGAGCGGCAGGGGAATCAGCGCCATGATCCGCAAGTTCCAGCGCTCGAACTTGAGGTGCATGAAGAACAGGCCCACGAGCGCCGCTTTCCACGTCGCGAGGAACAGCAGCAGCAGGAGCTTCAGGTTGCGCGAGATCGGCAACTCGAACGCCAGCGCCAGCTCGGCGGCAGTGAGGACCGCCAGATACACCCAGATCAGGATGTAGTTGGGTCGCTTGTGTGCGGTCTCCATGGCTCCTCAGATCAGGTAGACGATGGTGAACAGGATGATCCATACCAGGTCGACGAAGTGCCAGTACAAACCGACGGTTTCGATCCCGGCGTAGTCCGACTTCGAGTACTTCCCGGGCAGCGCCTTCGTGAGATACAGATACGTCATCGAGATCACACCGCACGTCACGTGGAAGCCGTGAAATCCCGTCATCGTGAAGAACGTGGAGCCGTACAGGCCCATCGTGGCAGCGGGTAACTTCCCCTGCGCGACCAGCTCCGCCAGCTCGCTCCCCTCCCGCACGCCCGTCGGTATGAACCCGTGCTCCACCAGATGGATGTACTCGTAGACCTGGATGCCGACGAACGCGGCGCCGCCCAGGATCGTCATCAGCAGCCAGAAGCGCATGCCCTTCGGGTTGCCGTCCTGGATCGCCGCGTACGCCTTCACCATCGAGACGCTCGAGCAGATCAGCAGGAACGTATTGAACGCGGTGATCTTGATGTTCAGCACGATCCCTGGCTTGGCCCATTCGCCCGGGGCGCCGAACCGGAGAATGATGTAGGTCCCGATCAGCGCCGCGAAGAACATCACCTCGGACGCCAGGAACACCCACATCCCCAGCTTCTTGTTGTAGACGTCGAGCCCCCGCTCGGCCGGGAAGGGGGGCTGCATCTGGTCGACGGTGGCGGCTGCATGCGTCATCGGTCGTCCCTTTCCCTGGCTCAGTGACCCGCGATCGGCGCGCGGACCGGCTCCCGATCGGTGGGCAGCTTCTTGTATTGCGGCAGGTAGTCCTCGGCCACCTGCGGCGAGCTGAACTCGTACGGGCCCCGATACACCGTCGGCACCTTCTCCCAGTTGCCGTGCGGCGCGGGGCTCGGCAGCGACCACTCGAGCCCGTTGTCGTTCCACGGGTTCTGCGGCGCCGGCTTGCCCTTCCACAGGCTCCACCAGAAGTTCACGAAGAAGATGAGCTGGGTCGCGAACAGCAGAAACGCGCTGATTGAGATGAACACCCTAATCGGCTGTAAGGGCTGCAAGAAGGTGTACTGATTCGGGTCGTACAGCCGTCGCATCTCCCCGGCCATCCCCGTGATGTGCATAGGGAAAAAGGTGCAGTTATAGAAGATGAATGTGAGCCAGAAGTGCACCTTGCCCCACGGCTCGCTCATCATCCGGCCGAACATCTTTGGATACCAGTAGACGATCGCGCCGAACAGCGCGAACAGGCTACCGCCGAACAGCACGTAGTGCAGGTGGGCCACGATGAAATAGGTGTCGTGGATGAACATGTCCACCGGCGTCGCCGCCATGTAGATCCCCGACAACCCGCCGATCGCGAACATCGCGACGAATGCCACGGCGTGGAGCATCGGCACGTGGAAGCGGATGTTGCCCCGCCACATCGTCCCCATCCAGTTGAATACTTTCACCGCCGACGGCACGGCGATGATCAGCGTCGACACCATGAAGGACGACCCGAGCGTCGGGTTCATCCCGCTCACGAACATGTGGTGGCCCCATACGATCCAGCCCAGGAACGCGATGGCCACGATCGCGAACACCATCGAGTGGTAGCCGAAGATCGGCTTCCGGCTGCCGTTCGCGATGATGTCAGAGACCATCCCCATGGCCGGCAGGATCAGGATGTAGACCTCGGGATGCCCGAAGAACCAGAACAGGTGCTGCCACAAGAGCGCCTGGCCGCCGGCGGCCGGGTCGAAGAAGTGCGTGCCGATGATCTGGTCGAACAGCAGCATGATCGCCGCGCCGGAGAGGACCGGCAACGCGAGCAGCCCCAGGATGGCCGTGATGAACAGCGACCACACCGAGAGCGGCAGGCGGAA
>QHUS01000001.1 GCA_003222035.1 Gemmatimonadota bacterium
ATTCGCCTGTAGCAGTTTCATGTAGTAATCCGCGCGACCAACGCGATGCTGCCTACGTCGGTGTAGCCGCGGCTTTGCCAACGCGGGCCGCAAGGTTCCGCATGGCCGGCCCGAAATTCGTCATCAGGGACGTGAACGCGTCCGCAACCTCGGGCTCGCCCGCGCGCTCGACCGCTCCGCTTGCGGGGTTCAGACGACAGTTCTCCGACCATGCCGCGAGGTCGGATTCCGATGTGCGGGCGTACAGCCCGGACATGGCTGCGTAGGAGAACCGCAGGAGGTCGGAGGCGTTGCCGCTGAACGTCACCGGCGGGGTGAGCCGGTTCTTGTCGGCATCGTTGTCGCGGGTGGCCTCGATGAGCCCAAGCGTCGCTGCGCTCCAGGTAGCGCCCGTGATCGCGACGTGCTGGATCGTGATCCGTTCGCCCGCGAAGATCGGTCGCGGCGTCGCCGGCCGCACGCCGGCCGCCGTGCAGTCCACGTGCAGGGTGTCGGGCTGGGTCGCTACCTCGCCGCGCTCGAGCTCGATTCGCCGGCTCTCGATGCCGCGGACTCTGCCCTGCCGCACGACGCGCTCAACCGTCCGCAGCGCATCCAGCTCACGGGTGCTGATGATCGGCCCGCGGTACACCTGAGGTTCGACGTCGGGATCGATCCGGAGGAAGATGCCCGCTCCCTCCAGGCGACGCGCGAAATCCATGCCATCCTCGGCTTGGGCTGCGGCTTCCACCCAGTGTGCCTGGAGCTGCATGTAGGAGCCGACCAGCCGCAGCGGCTGGAATGATCCTCGGTCGAAGAGCCACGGGTCGCGTGGCCGAATCCATTGGATCCGGTCTGGATCAACGCCCGCGTCCAGGAGCCAGTTGCAGGTATCCATGGCCGTCTTGCCGGAGCCAATCACCGTGAAGCCGCCCGGAGGTGCAACGAGGTCGACGAGCTGGTTGGGGGACACGAGGTGCACGCCGGCGGCGACTGAGTAAGAGGGCGTGTGGCGGGAAGGGATCTCCGACTCGATGTAGGTCGCGTCGACCAGCTTGCGCGCTCGGATCGTCGTCTGTTCACCCGTCAGAAGGGACATCACGTGGTGGCCGTCGCCGTCCTCGCCACGGTAGTCGTGCAGGCCGAGGAAACGCACGCGGCTGGAAGGGAGGAACTGCTCGTCAAGTACCCGGCTGAAGTAATCGCAGATCTCGTTGGCGTTGGCGCGCTCATAGAAACCCGCGTTGGGTCCCGACTCGTCGATTTGGTCGTGGCCGAGCGGCCGGGAGCTGACCCCATAGACCGCCGACGGTTGGTGGAGCCGGACGAACGGATACGCGTCGAGCCAGTGTCCGCCCGGCCGGTGGCGCCGGTCCACCAGCACCACCCGCGCGTCCGAAGCGGCGAGCAAGGAGTCCGTGAACGCCATGGCCGACGCTCCGCCGCCCACCACCAGATAGTCGGTGTCGATCTCTCGCACGAGCCCTCCTGGGCGTCGAATGGTAGCGGCACGCGGCGGCGGCGTCATCCCGGGGGCGGTTAGCCGCGGCCGAATGCTCTCTCTCTAAGATTCCGGGCAGCGATGAACGCCGGCAACGATCCGGCCGCGTGGCAGAACTTCTACATCATGATCGGCACGGCCAACGCGGCCATCACCGGCCTGCTGTTCGTCGCACTCTCGCTGCACCTCAAGCAGATCCTTGCCCACGCGGTCTACAAGCCGCGCGCGATCGTGGTGCTCGTGATCCTGACCACGCAGATCGTCATCTCGGCCATCGTCCTCGCGCCCCAGCCTCGCGAACTGATGGGCTGGGAGGTCCTGATCCTGAACCTCTTCTTCTTGGCTCTCAACGTGCGCTATCGGGCGCCGGCGAGGATCACGGCCGGCTCGGCGCTCACCATCGCGATCAGGGTGATCTACCTACTGGCGGCGGTCAGCCTCATCACGGGAGTGGGGGGCGGCTTCTACATCCTCGGCGGGATCTTGACGCTGACGGTGGCCCGCTCCATCTCCAACTGCTGGACGCTGCTCACGGCCTTGGAGAGCGACAGCGCAGCCTAGACGATCATTTCGATCGTGGGAATGGCCATTGACCGGTCGGCTTCTGCGAGACCTCGGCGCGTCGATCAAAGGCGCTCTTGGCTCGCCACAACCTCCTCAAGGGCCCGCCCATCATGCCGACCGCGATCGGCAGGAAACCCACGACCATCAAGAACACAGCGAAGACACGGGACGCCCCGGCCCGCGGGTCCGCCACCGGACGCCAGGCGGTGCTGCGCACCAACGACATCTGTTCAGGGGTGGCCGACACCGGAGCAGCGACTGCTCGAGGCTGCGCCGACTCGGACGAGCTGCCCGCCTGGCAGCCGGTGTACCAGACCGCTCGACCGTCGGCCGTCCAGTTGACACCTGGATGACCTCGTCCGACGTACGAATAGGGCGGAACGATGTCGCGAGACCGATCTATGTTGCGGATCGAGCCGTCAGAGGCGACGTCCACGTTCAGAGGCTGGTATGGGTGCGCGGCAAGTCCAGTCGCCCGGCAGATCGTGAGTGTCTCGACAGGAATCAACCGGTCCGTCGAGGACCCGATGTACACGTCCGCGCCCGCCAGCAGGGCGACGACACCCGCTGCTATCAGGAGGGTCCTTAGCAACTTCGGCAGCGCAAGGTCATCGGATGAAACGTAGGCAGGGTCCGGGGATTCGTATAGGCCCCCGCGAGCTGAGGGTCGACAAATCGCTGGACCTTTCAGCGGGGGCCGTTTGGCTGCGACGCCACCAACCTGACTCGTCCAGCTTCGGTGCTCGCGCGCCTAAGGGTCTGTCGACCGCCGGCTGACTTTGGTCCGACCGGCGAAGGGCGTGGGCCGATGCTCGAACCGTGAGGCATCCTGGGCCGCCGATGAGATGGGTTCGCGGGGGGACGTTCCGGATGGGCTCGAATGACTTCGACCCCCTTGAGCGCCCCGCGCATGACGCGATGGTGCCGGGTTTCTGGATGGACGCCTATCCAGTCACCGTGGCCGAGTTCGGGGCGTTCGCCGAGGCGACCGGATACGCCACTGTCGCGGAGGTGCCCATGGGCACCCACCATCAGCGGCCCGGGTCCATGGTCTTCCACTCGACGAGCCGTCGTGTCGATCGCAGCGACCCGAGACAGTGGTGGAAATTCGTGCCGGGAGCATCGTGGCGTTCGCCCGCCGGGCACTCGTCGACCCTGGTCGGCCTGGACAAGGATCCGGTCGTTCACGTCGCCTACGAAGACGCTGCAGCCTACTGCGCGTGGGCCGGCAAGGCCCTACCGACGGAAGCCGAGTGGGAATGTGCCGCTCGCGGTGGCCTCGATTCGAAGGTCTACGCGTGGGGCGACGACTTCTCGCCGCGGGGCCGTCTAAAGGCGAACACCTGGCAAGGCGAGTTTCCGTTGCAGAACCTTCTCTCGGACGGATATTTGTGGACTTCGCCCGTCCGCACCTTTGCCTCCAACAAATTCGGCCTTTACGACATGACCGGCAACGTGTGGGAGTGGACTGAAGACCTCATCCGCGGCGAGGGTCTCGGCAGCCCGCCTTGCTGCACACCGGCCGAAGTGGATTACGGCGACGGCGACTCCAGCTCGCCTCGTCACGTTGTCAAGGGAGGGTCATACCTCTGCTCCGAGAATTGCCGGCACTACCGCCCCGCCGCCCGATACGGGCAGCCAGGACGGATCCCCGCGTGCCACATCGGCTTCAGATGCGTTGTCCGCTCGCGTCCAGGATCGCGTGACGGCTGAGCCGGGGCGATCCCCGCAGCGACACTCGCAGAGTCTCGAGAGTGGCCGGCGCCTTGTTACCCAACAGTTTGTCTAGCGTCGACCTCCTGGAGTGTCCCTCGGCCCCTGCACACGCGATAGGAATCAAGCGTATTGCGCGACCTCAGTCCACAGCGGATCAAACGATTCATACAGCCCTTTGTGGTTCGTCCTGGATCGAAGGTGCGCCTCCCCGGGGACTTCAACCCGGGGTCGACCGGGGGGTACTCTCGCGACGACGCGGGCGGTGCCCAGCAGTTGCTCCAGCAGGGGATTGCGCTGCTGGCGGACTTCCAGGCCCGGCTCGCAGCACAGGCGACCGACGGTGTGCTCGTCATTCTGCAAGCGATGGACGCTGCGGGCAAGGATGGCACGATCCGCCACGTCATGAGCGGAGTCAACCCGCAAGGCGTCGCGGTCCACGGATTCAAAGTACCGTCGGCTGAGGAGCTTGCTCACGATTACCTTTGGCGGTACGCGGCCGCGGTCCCGGCGCGCGGACAGATCGCGATCTTCAACCGCTCGTACTACGAAGAGGTGCTGGTCGTTCGGGTCCACCCCGAGCTGCTCGCAAACCAGCGCCTTCCCGGGCGACGAGCGGCTGAAGACGGTCAGAACCACCTCGGGGTATGGGAGCGCCGCTTCCGCGAGATCAACAACTTTGAGCGGTATCTCTCTGACAACGGAGTCCACGTCGTCAAGCTCTTCCTCAACCTCTCGAAGGATGCGCAGCGGAAACGTTTTCTTTCTCGCATCGAAGAGCCGGAGAAGAACTGGAAGTTCACCGGGGCGGACGTTCGAGAGCGCGGGTACTGGGACGCCTACCAATCTGCGTTCTCGCACGTGCTGAGCAACACCAGCACGAAGTGGGCGCCCTGGTACGTGATTCCGGCTGACAGCAAATGGTTTACCCGGATCGTTGCAGCGGGGGTGATCGCCAACGCGCTGCTCGATATCGATCCCAGCTACCCAACGGTCGAGCAGGAGGCGCACGCCTCGCTGAAGGCCGCGCGGCATCAGCTCGAAGCCGAGGATTCCATGGGCAAGCGTTCCAGCAAGACCGCCGCCAGGAAGGCGCACTTGCGGGGTTCGTGACGGAGGTGCCGGATCGCTCGGCACCGCGTGTCCACGAATCTGCTGAGCTCGCCCAAATGTCAGCGGGGTGGCAGCCGGCCAGGCCACACTTCAACCTGCCTCGGCGCTTGATTGCGTGGCTTGTTGCCGCCGGGGCACTCCTCATTGGTGCCTGGCTGATTCCAGGCGCATCCACCAAGGGGGCTGGCTCCCTGCTGGCGGTGGCCGCGATTGCAGCTCTCAACGCAGTGTTTCCTCCCTTGATCGCCGCGCTGCGCATTCCCCTGACTCTGGCCACCGGCTTTGTGTTGATACTCCTCATCGACCCCCTGATGCTGGTCGCCGCCATGCGATTGACGCGTGGTGCGCTCACCGTCGAGTCCTACTGGTCCGCGCTGGGGGTCGCGATCGTGGCTTCCGCCGCTTCGCTCGTGCTGGAAGCCATCCTGGGCACCAACGACGACGACACCTACACGCTCCGGGTCATTCAGCGGATCGCGCGCCGATCGGGGCAACAAAAGGTCACCGACACCGCCGGGATCGTCTTCCTGGAGGTGGACGGTCTTGCCCTGCCTGTGCTGCAGCGCGCGATGCGCGATGGCAGTGCGCCGAATCTTGCTTCGTGGGTGGTTTCCGGCACACACCGCCTCGTCGAGTGGGAAACCGACCTGTCATCTCAGACCGGCGCTTCGCAGGCGGGCATCCTGCTGGGTGACAACGACGACATCCCCGCGTTCCGCTGGGTCGAAAAGGAGTCCGGCAGCTTGATGACATGCTCGGCGCCGCGGGACTGCGCAGAGATCGAGAAGCGCCACGCCTCAGGCAACGGTCTGCTCGCCGATGGCGGCGCAAGCCGCGGCAACCTGCTTTCGGGAGAAGCCGACGAGGTGATTCTGACAGCCAGTCGAATCGAGGCCGAGAAGGGGCCCAATCCGGGCTATAGAGCTTTCTTTGCCAACGGCTTCAACGTCACTCGTTCGCTCGTCCTCTTTGCCTGGGAGGTGGCGTTGGAAGTCACAGCCGCCGCAAGGACATCGCGCCGCAACGTCTGGCCCCGAGGAAATCGTGGGGGCATCTACCCGTTATTACGCGCAGCACTTTGCGTCGTGGTGCGCGATCTCATTGTGTACGGCGTGCTGACCGACATGATGAAGGGACGGCCGGCGATCTATGCCACGTTCTCGAGTTATGACGAGGTAGCTCACCACTCGGGCCTCGAGCGCGTCGACACGATGGAGGCTCTGCGCAAGCTCGACCAGCAGATCGAGCGAATCTCGAGGGCCCGGCCCTACGCAGCTCGACCGTACTGGATCGTGGTCCTCTCTGACCATGGCCAGACGCAGGGCGCCACCTTCGAACAGCGCAACGGCTACGGACTTGACGACCTTGTCCGCCAGTCGGTCGATTCGGGCAACGTTCCTCGGGTGACAGGCGGTGACGAAAACGACCACGCAGTCGGAAATGCATTCGCGGAAGGGGCCGGACGGCCGAAGCAACGCTTGCGCTCCCACAGCAACGTCACCAGCGAGCAGGTTGTCGTGCTCGGGTCGGGCAACCTGGCTCTTGTCTACTTGATGGAGAAGCACAATCGAATGTGCTTGGAAGAGATCGAGCTGCGCCATCCGCGCCTGCTCCCAACGTTGCGGCGGCATCCGCACATCGGTTGGCTCCTGGTTCACTCCAGCACCGCCGGCCCGGTCGTTCTCGGCCCTCAAGGGACGCGCTACCTGGCGCGGGACCTGGTCGATGGCGTCGATCCGCTCGCCGGCTTTTCGCGCCACGCCGCCGACCATCTCACTCGCACCGACGGCTTCCCGCACGTGGCCGACATCGTGGTCGGCAGCTTCTATGACGCCGGCGTGGAGGAGGGATGCGCATTCGAGGACCTGATCTCCTTTCACGGTGGGCTGGGCGGCACGCAGACACGCCCCTTCCTGCTCTATCCCGTCGACCTGCCGGCCCCTGACGAGCCGATCGTCGGTGCATGTCGAGTCCACGACGTGCTCCTGGGCTGGCGCCGGTTGGTGAACCAGCAGAGAGGTGGACGGCAGAGTCCTGGCGTCGATTGACGGGCCCGTGGACGGCGCCTCCAGCAGCCCTTCGAGCCGCTTCGCCGCGACCATTCTCGCCGTGCGCCGCGAAGGCATTCCGTCGTGGGGGCGTGCACTAACCGTCGCCCTGCCTAACTTGCTCTGCTCAACTCGACCTCCCTCATGAACTATTTGTCCAGCCAGACGAGCAACGTGACTGGCCAAGATCCTGCAGGTGCGTACGGTACGTACGTGGGCGCCGGCTGCGAGTACACCTCCCCATGGCTCGACGTGCATTCCCCGACAAGACTCCGGTGCGGTCTGGAGTCAGGGTCCGCTGCCCAGGCGGATCCCGCAGTTACCCAATACTCGTCAGCGGCGCCCTCAACCACTTGCACGCCCCGAGGCACATCTGGCAGGTCAGCTTGAGAGTCACTGCGGACGGTTCACCACGTTGTCCGTGGCCGTCGGGTTCCCGATGAGTCGGTGTCGGTGCGGGTGGCTGCGGGACCACGCTTCAGGCTGAGCGAGGGCAGCCGCTACGGGGCAGTCCTGATTCTCCTCGTCTGCGGCGTGATGAGCGCGATCATCTCCTCGCCCGGGTTGCCGAGCGCGCTGCTTACCGCCGGACTTCAGGGTGCGGCGGTGCTGGTCGCGCTCAGCCGGCCCGCCACGAGCAACATGCTCCGGATCATCCTGGCGGGAGGCGTCCTGACCAGCGTTGTCCTCGCGGCCATTCAGGGCAGCTCCGTCATGCGAGGCGTGTCCGACCTCATCAGTGCCGGGTTGATTCTCACCCTACCGCTGATCATCGTCATGCGTTTCCGGCGAAACCTCTATGTCAACGTTCAGTCGGTGTTGGGCGCGGTCTGTATCTACCTTGTGATCGGGATCGCCTATGCCAATGTCGATTCCGCCCTCGGCCATCTCACCGGGCAACCGTTTTTCGCCGAAGCGCCCGCGGTGACGAGCTCTCAGTTCATGTACTTCAGCATGGTCACCTTGTGCACGGTCGGCTATGGAGATCTGACGCCCGAGACCGCAGGTGGTCGAGCGCTGGCTGTGAGTGAA
>QHUS01000067.1 GCA_003222035.1 Gemmatimonadota bacterium
CCCTCCCCCTTCGCGTTCCCCTCCCGCCCCCGCTCGATCTTCCAGCGCGCGACGACCGCTCCGTCGCGCACCACGTGATACTGGTCGAAGTGCGCCACGGTCAGGCACGAGTGGTTCGGCACGATCTCGAGCTGCGTCCCGACGGCGAAGCGACCGTCCAACGCGGCCGGCGACTCGCCGCGGATCAGGCCGTGTTCCTGCGACAGTGTCGCGACTACGAGGTCCGGAGCCCCGCGCACCGCGCCCATCGCCTGCGGGCCCACGTGCGCGGGTCCCGTATCCTTGGACAGCGCGAGGGCTCCAGCGTCCACGATAAAGTGCCCGGCGCCGGGCTGGTGTGACACGACGGTGGTGAGCACCGTCACCCCGACGTCTCCGGGCTCGCACGATCCGATGAGCACCATGGTGCGGTCGTAGAATACATAGTTGCCGGGTCGCGCTTCGGTGATACCCGAGAGGTCTTGCACGGCCACCATCGCCGGCGTCGATCCGATGCTCACCCCGCGCACCTCGAGTCCCACTTCACGCAGCCGGCCGGCGAACCCGACCATCACGCTCCGCTCCTGCTCCGCCACGCGGGCCGCCTCGGCCTTGTTCGTGGTGCGGTAGGCGTGACCCGAGTGGCTCAAGATGCCGTCGAACACCAGTCCCTGCTCGGTCCCCAGCTCGGATGCAACCTTGAGCGCGTACGGGGACGCCGGGTTGACGCCCGCGCGATGGTTGCCGCAGTCCACCTTCAGCCAGACGTGCAGGCCCGAGCCCGCCAGCACCCGGGCCGTGCGCTGATCGTCGACCACGACGCGGAGCGTCGCCCCGGTCTGCTCGGCGATGCGCCGCGCGGGGGCGACGTGGCTCGGATCGATGGGGAAGGCCCACGTGAGGTCGGTGACCCCGGCCCGGGCGAATACCTCCGCCTCGACCAGCGTCGATACCGTGAGCCCCTGCGCGCCGTGCTCGAGTTGCTGGCGAGCGAGCTCCACACACTTGTGCGTCTTGGCGTGTGGCCGGAGTGCGACGCCGAGTCCCTTGGCGCGATCGGCCATCCGGCCGATGTTGCGCTCGACGACGTCGAGGTGGAGGAGCAGCGCCGGTGTCTCGATGTCGTACATCTATCGCACCACGTGAAACTCTGTCTGCCGGCGCAACACCCACCGTATCTGTCCGTCCGAACCGAGGGCCGCGTCCTCCTCTTGCGCCGACCGGACCGGCTGATTCCCCCACTCGGGGACGGGGGTGGTTGCCTGGAGCTCGATCGAGAACCAGCTGTCAGGGATCAGGCGCACGTCCCCGCGTCCGGGGACGCCTTCCTGGTGGTCCCACAACCCGATCAGCGGGCCGGCGCCGTGGCCGCGCTCACCGATCGGGTGCGAGTAAATCGTGCCCGTGATGCCCGCCGCGCGCATTTGCGCCTGCGCCGCGGCGAGCACCTCATTGCCGGTGCGTCCCGGTTTCATCTCCGCCAGGAGGATGTCCTGCAGCCGGTTCGAGTTCTTGAGGGCCTGCCGCAGGCCCGCTGGAACGTCTCGCTCGCCGGGCCGCAGCACGTAGCCCATGTGCTGCGTGTCGGTGTTCAGGCCCAGGGCTGTGATCCCGAAGTCGCAGTGCAGGACGTCGCCGCGCTGGATCACGACCGCGCCCGAGTCGGACAGATCGGCGCCGCGCCGCTGCACGTCCACGTCGGTGTGGAACCACGTGCCGAAGCCGAGGTCGTTCACCCGTTGCCGCATCCACCACGCGACATCGTCCGTGGTCGTCTTGCCGGGCGTGATCACCCGATTCGAGAATGCCGTGTCGATCGTTCCCCACACGATCTGCATGAGGCGCTGGTAGACGGGCAGCATCGCGGGCGCCCGGATCTCCTGGTACTCGAGCGGCAGGTTCTCGGCGTGCACGATGCGCGCCCGATAGCGCTCCGGGAGGACGGCCTGCAACTGCTCCCATTCGCCCGCGGACAGCCCGTCCGAAAACGCGTGCGTCTGCGAGATGTCGACGGCGATCGAAGCCGGGTCGCGCTCTTCGATCACCCGGCGCAACAGGTCCCATTGCGCCTGTCCTACGAGCTCTGGACGGCGGCCGATCGACGGATCGATCGTCTCGCGCGCGTGGTAGGCCTCGTACAAGCCGCCTTGCGACGTGCCGCCGAGCGCCAGGCGTTCGCCGCCCTTGTCGGGCCCGCGGTCGAAGAACACGTAGATCGTCCGGCGGCGCGCGAAGAAGGTCGTAGCCGAAACGAGCGAGGAGAATACTGGATCCTCGTTGTACTCGCGCATCGGGATCACCCACATGGCGACATGGTTCTGTCGCATGAGCCGCGGCAGCACGGAGTCGAGCCGATAGCGGAGCCACGCTTGCTGCACCGCCGCCTGCTCGCGCAGCGTGCCGAGTGGGCGTTGCGGCGATGCGGTCAGTGGCGAGTCAGGGGCTTGAAGGAGGGCGGTGGAGACGACGAGCGTGGCGAGCAGCATGTCGGTTACAACTCTCCCGTTTGTGGTTCCGGTGTGATCAACCTCCTCCAACCTCCAGCACCCTCCACAGCCTGCGGGCTCTCAGTCGAGCCGGCGGCCGGTCACCTCGATGCGACGGTACCGCTCGATGCGGCCCGACCCTCCCACGAATGCGGAGGCGAACCAGCTCGTGAGGCCCACCACAATGGAGCCGAGGATCGCCGCTCCGAGGCCGGCCAGCGTGAAGCCGGGCATGAGCCAGGCTACGAGCGCGAGCGAGATCCCGTTGACGACCAAAATAAAGAGCCCCAGCGTGAGCACCGTCAGGGGTAGCGTGAGAATCAGAATGATCGGTCGGATCACGGCGTTCACGATGCCGAGCAGCAGCGCCGCGACGAGGAGGTTGCCCCAGCCGTCGATCCGGACGCCCGGAACGATGGTCGCGGCCGCCCACAGGCCGAGCGCGGTGATGGCGACGCGGAAAAAGAATCCCTTCATGGCCCGAACAAGATACTAGCGCGGCCGCTGGGCCGCGCGACCGGCCACGAACCGCGCGGTCACGCCGGGACGCACCTGCACGCCCAACCGCTCGTCGAACAGGACCGCGCCCACGAGCGAATCGCCCACGCGGGTCGCGCCGATACCCGCAAACGGACCCAGGTCGGCGGGCCATCCGTAAATCAGCGCTTGCTCCCCGGAGCCGTACCACGTCACGGCAAGCGTTTCCGCCCGGGGCACGGCGAACACAAGGACGCCGCGGAAGTGGCAGGTCCGGCCCACCACGACGCGCGACGTATCCAGCGTGAGGTCGGTGAGCCTGAACCTATCGCCCAGCTCCGGTAGGGTGAGGGTGTCGCCCCGCGTGACGACCCAGTGACCGACGTAGCGCTGGGAGAACCGGGCGCGGAGGTACATGTCCGATGACGAGCACGGATTCGCGGGCTCGCACGCGAGGAGCGAGCCGAGCGTGCCGAGCGCCGCCAGGGTCGAGCCTCTCCTCACGGAGAGACGCTGTCCGTGGCGCGAATGCGGGCGTTGGTGGAGTCGGCGGCCCGCTGCGCCCTCCCGACGTTCGCCGCGCCAGGGATCCGGGACTGGGCGAGGATCGAGTCGCGCTGCCGTTCGGTGAGCGAGTCGCCAGCGGCGGCCGAGTCACGGGACTTGCCGCCGGAACAGGCGACGCTGACGACGACGGCGATGCACAGAGCGGCCGCGCGCATGGGGCCTCCAATGAATGGTGGCGGGACGGGACCGAGACGTAATATGTAGGGGCACAAGATGCTGCGCCCCTACCTACCCGGAGGCTCGTTCGTGAAGCGTGCGCGTATCCTCGTGGCCCTCACGTTGGTCGGCTGCACCCGATCCAGCTCATCCCTCACCGATGCGCTGTCGCGCGCCACGTGGGTGGATCTGACCTATGCGTTCGACTCGACGACCATCTATTGGCCGACGGCAAAGCCGTTCCGGCTCGAGGTCGTTTCGGCCCAGCGCACCAGCGGTGGCTACTACTACGCCGCAAACAACTTCGCGGCGGCGGAGCACGGTGGCACGCACCTCGATGCACCCGTGCACTTCGCAGAAGGCCGGCATACCACCGATCAGATCCCGCTCACCCAGCTCACGGGGCCGGCGGTCGTCGTCGACGTGAGTCGACCGGTGGCGGCGGATCGGGACTACCGCGTCGCGCCGACGGACTTCGAAGCGTGGGAGCGCACGCACACCCGCGTTCCCGAGGGCGCGATCGTGCTGGTCCGTACCGGCTGGGGAAGCCGCTGGCCCGATCGCGACCGTTACCTCGGGACCATCAAGACCGGGGCGGCAGCGGTTCCTGAGCTCCACTTCCCCGGACTGCATCCCGACGCGGCCCGCTGGCTGGTGGCGCGGAAGGTGCACGCCGTGGGGATCGACACGCCCAGCATCGACTACGGGCAGTCGGCGACCTTCGACACGCACCAGATCCTGTTCGCTGCCGACATCCCGGCGTTCGAGAACGTGGCGCACCTCTCGGCTGTCCCCGCGACCGGCGCGTTCGTGATCGCGTTGCCGATGATGATCCGCGGCGGGAGCGGCGGGCCGCTGCGTCTCGTCGCGGTCCTGCCCGAAGGCACCGTGCCTGAATAGCGGCTTATCTCTTGCGCAACAGCAGGCCGTAGGCGACGAGATTCACCGCGAGCACCAGAGTCCCGAGCACCGCTTGCGTGGGTCGGGCGAGGCCCGCCGGGTAGAGGGTGGGAATGATATAGTGCTCGATGAACCCGCCGCGGTAACCCTCGAGCCCCGCGCGAGCCCGCAGCGCGTTCTCGAGCGGCGTGAGCGGGCAAATCCACCCCGCGTATTCAATGGCGACGCCCCACACGGCGCACGGCACGTGAAGCCACACCATCCAGCGCCACCGCCCGGTGAGGAACCCACCCAGCACGACGAACACCACGAACGCGACGTGCACCAGCACCACGGCGTCGGCGAGCACCCGGTAGACCACCTTCAAGCCTCGTTATCCTGCAGCGCGGATTCAGGCACCCATCAGGTTCTCGCACGGAGCGAACATACTCTGGATCGCGGCCGCGATGGTGTCCGGCAGCGGATACAGATATGTGAAGGCCACCAGCTCCACGTCCGAGAGCTTGGTGCCGTCCGCGTGCCGGACGTCAAGGGCCTGATTCGTGCCCGAGAAACGAGCCCAGAGCTCACCGTTCACGTCGATCGCCAGGTTTACCGTCACGGTCTGGGGCGACGCGACGATGCTGAGGCTGCCATGCTCCGATACTTTTTGCGTGCCGCGCGTGAAACTGAAATCGGTGAGCGTGACGTCAATCTCGTTGGCATTGGGGGTTGCGATGGTCTCGTGCAGCTCGATGTGAATGGCTGGATTGTCCAGGTCCCACGTGGCGTCGATCTGGCCATCCGGGTTGTCCGTGTCGACGTTCGTCACCGCGAACGTGGCATTGAAGGTCAACGTGCGCGTCAGGTCGGTCACAAAGCCCGCGGCCGTGGCCGTGAAGGCGGTCGGCGGAGACCCCGTAACGCTGCCGCTCACTGTGTAATCCACGTAAGTGGCGCCCGGGGTGGCCGGCGAGCTGGCCGCGACGATGACGTGTAGCTTGTTCACCGCCGGCGCCGTCGTGCTCTCGTCCACGAGGTCCGCATAGCCGACCACCGTGAGCGGGCCTTCGATGATCTTCCCGTCGGGATACACGTCGTACAGAATGATCCGCACGCGGTCGGAGGGCGCCGTCGGTGTGTAGGATGCGTTCTCGATGTAGGCGTGGGTCGCGACGTCCCAGGTGAACGTCTGTCCCAGGAGCGCGGGCGGCACGACGCTCCTGCTGATTCCGCTCGCGAGTCTCGCCGCGCTGCTCCGCAGTGCCGCAAAGCGCGCCGCGGCGTTCGCGTACGGCGCGTCGCTCGTGCTCGGCGACACGATCGGGGCGGCGCGGAGCAGCGCACCCGCCCGCGTGGGTGCCGCCGCCGGAGAGCCGGATGCGGCGCTCATGGCACTGAAGCTTTGGAACGGCGAGGACGCGAGTACGCCGGCGACCGTCGCCAGGTCGTTGCTGAGGCCCTGGGGATCGGGCAGCTGCGTCTGCGGGGCTGTACCGCTGTTGCAGCCCGCCAGGACGAAGGCAGCGGCGACTGCCAGCCCACCCAGGCACTGACGACGATGAAATGGCATCCTGCTCCTCCGATGCGAGGCGTGAATCCGTGAAGGGGGGGCGGGGACACCTGATCCTCGGGCCTCCAGCCAGAGTGCAACGTACTCCGCTCGGTGCGGTTCGGACAGGGCGCAGCGCACGGTCAAAGCAATCCCCCGCCGGCCAGGGGCCGGCGGGGGACGAGAGATCAGCAACGCGCGGTGGTCAGACGCCCGCGGAACCGGCCGGCGCGAACAGCTCGTCGAAGCGCTCCAGTGTCGTCCCGACGGCGTCGAGAATCGCGCTCAGCGCCGTGAGGTCGTCGGCCGTGAGCTCCTGCCCACCGCCCCCCGTGTAAGTCCGCGAGTCGTTCGTCTCGGTGATCGTGGCGTAGATACCGCCGTTCACACCCACGGTGACCGTCCCGGACGCGTTACCCGTGGTGGCGTCCAGAGTAGTGGTTCCCCGTACCGTCACGACTTCGGTTCCGAACTGCAGGCGGAAGTCGATGGCGAGCCGCAGCGTGTTCTGGTCGGGCGCCGACAAGGTGATTCTCAGGCGCACGTGCGCGTCATCGGCGTTCACATCGAACCGGATGTCGACCGTGATGCGGCTGGCGGTGGCGGTGAGGGCGACGTTGAAGTCCAACCGATGAGTGCCATCTGTGATGAACCCGACGACTGCTGCACTCCCCGACGTGGCGCCCGCCGTGACGCTGACCCGGTAGTCCAGGTACGTGATCGGAGACCCGGTCGTCGTGCCCACCACGAGCAGATGCAGCGCGTCGGTGCTGCCGCTGCTCTCATCGATCAGGTCCGCGTAGCCGATTTCCTGTGCGGTGATCGGAACGCCCCCGCCGTCGAGCGCGTAGAGGATGAACCGCACGCCCGTGGGCGGCGCGCCTGCCCGCCCCAGGTCGGCGTACGTCGTGCCGTTCCACTCGTAGGTGACGCCGAGGACGCTAGGCGGCAATACGGATGCGCTCACCGCGCCAGACGGGACGAGCGCCGCGGCCAGCGAAGCGGCTGCGAGGCGACTCTCTTCGGGCGAAAGCGCCCGGCGGCTTACCAGGGTGGGTTGCGCGGCGCGCAGCACCGTCCGCAGCGGCGCCAACGCCCCCGCGGCCGCGGGCGAGTACGTGGCGGCATACGTGAAGCTCTGGAAGGTCGGGGAGCTGAAGCTGGCGTCGAGCGCCTGGATGCTCGCGGCCGTTGCCATCGGGTCGGCCGGCTTGGCCGGTCCGAGCGTGTCGTCACCGCACGCGCCGAGGGCAAGGGTGGCGATCGTGACGTGCCAAAGGGTGGGACGGAAACTGGCGGGCATGGGGCTCCTCCGAGATGAGGGCACGACGGGGCTGTGCGGGCGGGCATGAGCCCCGCTCCAGGTTGGAACGTACGCCCGACGCATCCGGCGCGACCGTGACGGAGCGCACGCTATGAGACGAAAACCCTCCCGGACGATGGTCCGAGGGGGGCCGGGGGGGGGCAGTGGGCGACCCGGGGTGCGTGCTCAGGCCCCCATCAGACTGCCAGGAGGACCAAACAGTATCGCCATCGCGAAGTCACTTGTCAGCCAGAGCCCGAACAGATCGAGGAACGCCTGGCCTTCCGGATCCGAGAGCTGGGTGCCGTCGGGATGACGCAGGGTGACACCAGCCTCGTTGCCGGTCACCATCGCCCAGCGCGAACGGTTTACGTCGACCGACAGTGTGAGGTCGAACACGCCAGTCGAGAGCACCGTGCTGACGCTGCCCGTCAGCGTCACGGTTTCCGTGCCGCGCTTTACGCTGAACTCGCCGACGTTGAAGGTGAGGTGGTCTGCGTCGGAGAGCGTCAACGTCTCGTGCAGGGTGAGCTGAAGCGCGGGATTGCTCAGGGCCCACGTGACATCGACCGCAACGTCAGGGTTGTCCGTGTTCACCTGCGTCACGCCGTACGTCGCGGTGAAGGTGATCGAGTTCGTGCCATCGGTCACCGAGCCGGTTGCCGCGGCGGTAAACGCTGTTATCGGGTTGCCCGTGACCTGAGCGCTCACCGTGTAGTCGATGTAGACGGTGCCCGGACTCGTAGGCGAGCCACCGGTGACGATGATGTGCACCTTGTCAACCGGCGGCGACGTGGTGCTCTCGTCGATAAGGTCCGCATAGCCGACCGGTGTGAGCGGGCTCTCGATGATGTCGCCAGTGGCGGGACTGACGGCGTACAAGATGATCCGCACGCGGTCGGACGGCGCAGCCGGCGTGTACGCGGCATCGTCCACGTAGGCATGCGTCGTGAGGTCCCACGTAAACGTCCTGCCGAGGAGCGCCGGCGGGATGACGCCGGCGGTGATGCCGTTTCGGAAGTACGCGGCCATGCGCCGCAGCGCCTGAAGCTGCGGGCGGCGGTCGAGATACGGCGCTGCCAAGGCGCGGGGCGGGACGATCGGGGCTGCGCGGAGCAGGCCGCCCGCCGGCTGCGGCGCGGCGACCGGCGACCCATCCACGAACGAGAGGGCGCTGAAGCTCTGAAACGTCGAGGACGCAAACACCTCGGAGGCGGCCTGCAGATCGCTGCTGAGGCCCCGAACGTCGGACGGGTGTGCTTGCGGGGCGGTGCTTTCGCTGCAGGCAGCAATGGCGAATGCAGCGGCGACCGCCAAACCACACCTGGGCAGACGACGATATGATGGCATTCGGCTTCCTCCACTCGGCGTGAGTACGTCGGTCCAAAATGCAACGTACACCGCCCAGCGCAGATCGGACAGTGACGGCTAGGCGTGACTAGGTGGTGCGGAAAGAGCGAGCCGTTGCCGTTACGCGATGACGCCGCCGCCCAGCAGGCGGCCGTCGGCGTCGTACAAGGCTCCGGACTGGCCTGGAGTGATTGCGCGAACCGGCTCGGCCAAATCGAGCTCCAGGGTCGCCGGGCTACACTCCCGAACACGGCCGGGCACGGCCGGGGCGCGGTAGCGGCACTGGACCCACACCGGGTCTCCCGGCGCCAGCGGGTCGGCCAGCCAATTCAACTCGCCCAGGGTCACGGCGTGGCCGAGCAGCTCGTCCCCCGAGCCGAGCACGACCTCGCGCGTCGCTGGGCGGATCGCCACCACGTAGCGCGGCTCGCGGAACCCGCCCGGGAGGCCGCGGCGCTGGCCGATCGTGTAACGCGCGAAGCCGTCATGCTGTCCGACAACCTCGCCGCCCGTGGTCACGACCGGCCCGGGAGCGAGGGCGGGCGCGTCGGACGGGAGGTGGCGCTCGAGCACGCGCACATAGTCGTCGTCCGGAACGAAGCAGATCTCCACCGATTCGGGCTTCTCGGCCGTGACGAGGCCGAGCCGCCGGGCGGCCGTCCGCGTCTCGGGCTTGGTCAAGCTCCCCACGGGCGTGAGCATCCGCGCCACGACCCCGCGATCGATTCCCCACAAGAAATACGACTGGTCCTTGAGGACGTCGCGACCGCGGAACAGCCCGCCGTCACGCGCGATCGCATAATGCCCGGTGGCGACGTAGGCACAGTCGAGCGCGTCGGCGTGATACAAGAAGTCCCGGAACTTGGTGAACGAGTTGCAGCGCACACACGGGATTGGCGTGCGGCCGCGGGCGTACTCGGACACGAAGTTCGCGATCACGTCGCGCCCGAACCGGTCCTCGAAATTGAGGACATAGTGCGGGATCCCGAGCTTGTGAGCCACGAGCTGCGCGTCCGTGATCGAATCGAGGGAGCAGCACGGCCGATCGGGCACCGAGTCGCCGTAGCAAAACAGCTTCATGGTGGCGCCGACCACGTCGTACCCCGCCTCCACCAGCAGCGCGGCGGCGACGGACGAGTCTACCCCGCCCGACATCGCTACAAGGACGCGATCGGTCATCGGTGCAGCACAGCGGACAGGTGCCTGACCTTCTCGACGATCTTCGGCAGGGCCGCGACGAGCGCCTCCACGTCCTCCTCGGTGTTTTCCTTACCGAATGAGAACCGCAGGGCCGCCACACCGAGCTCGCGCGGCACGCCCATCGCCGTCAGCACGTGGGACGGCTCCACGGCGCCGGTCGAGCACGCCGACCCCGAGGAGCACGCGATGCCCGCGAGATCCAGGTGCATCAGCAGCGCCTCGCTGTCGGTACCAGGGATGGACACGCTCGAGACGTGCGGCGCCCGGGGGCCGCTGGCGCCGTTGATCACAGCGTCTGGCACGACCGCGAGCACCCGGCGCTCCAGATCGTCGCGCAGCGCCGCCGCGCGCGCGGCAAACGCCGCCTGCTCGCGGGCGGCGAGCTCCACGGCCGCCCCGAGTCCGACGATCCCCGGCACGTTCTCCGTCCCGGGGCGGATGCCGAACTGCTGGCCGCCGCCGTGAATGATCGCCTCGACGGCGTGCCGATCGCGCACGACGAGCGCCCCGATCCCTTTGGGAGCGCCGATCTTGTGGCCGGAAATCGTAAACAGCGTGCACGGGATGTCGGAGAGCGATACGGGGATCTTGCCGAAGGCCTGCACCCCGTCCACGTGGAACGGGACGCCGGCGTCGCGACATCGCGCTGCGAGCCGGGCGATCGGCTGCACCACGCCGACTTCGTTGTTCACCCACATCACGCTCACGACCGCGACGCCGCGCGCGAGCGCCTCATTCAGTGCAGCGTCCGCCACCTCACCACTGCCGCTCACCGGGAGGATGATCTCTTCGCCGCCCAGGTGCGCGACCGCGTGCGCCGCCGCGAGGACCGCCTTGTGCTCGATGGCCGACACGGCGACGCGGAACGGGTCTCCCCGGTCGCGCGCCGCGAGCGCGCAGCCGATCACCGCGAGGTTGTCGGCCTCGGTCCCGCCGGAGGTGAAGATCACCTGGGCCGGCTCGACGCCCCCGCCCCCCCCGCCCCCCCCGCCCAGCGCCTCGGCGATGCTCCGCTTCGCCTGATCAACCCCTGCCCGCGCGGCCCGCCCGAACCGGTGGGGGGAGGACGGGTTGCCGAAGGCCTCGCGGCCCAGATAGGGGAGCATCGCCTCCAGCACCTCGGGCCGCACCGGCGTCGTGGCGGCGTTGTCCAGATATACCAAGCGCTTGGGCATGCGGGAAATCTAGACCCTAGAGGGATTGGACGCCAAGCCGGACAACGTCGTCGACCGCGAGCGTCTCGTGGCAGAAGAACGGCTCCCCGTACGCCGCGCGGATCAGGGATCCGTAGTGCGCCGACTGCACGCGGATCAGCTCGTACAAATCGAGCCCCGTGGGGTGGATCTCCCCGGCCGCTTTGGCCCCGTCGAACTGCGACCCATAACACCGGATCGCCGCCATCTTGGCGTCGAACGTGTCCGAGATGTCCACCACGAACGAGGGCTTCACCGGGTCCTCGCGGTAGGCGAGCGCGTAGAGCACCTTGAAAGGCCGGTGCGCCGCACCGGAGGCGCCGCCGCCGTACTTCGCGAGCCCCGCGAAATAGCAGGCGTCGCGCCCGAGCTCCGAGGCGACACGGTGATCGGGATGGCGGCCGATAGGGAAGGGGAGGATCACCACCCGCGGGCGCGTGGCGCGGATCAGCTCGACCACCGTGGCGCGCGACGACTCGTCATTCTGCAGGTGCGCATCTGGGAGGCCGGCGTTGAGCCGGACGTGGACGCCCAGGGCGCGCGACGCGCGCTCCGCTTCCGCGGCGCGGGTGGCCGCATCGCCACGGGTCCCGGTCTCGCCCTGTGTCAGGTCCACGATCCCGACGCGATGACCCGCCTGCACGGCCTTGGCGAGCGTGCCGCCGCAGGTGAGCTCAACGTCGTCGCGGTGGGCGGCGATCGCCAAGAGATCGACCTCCTGCTTCACGGGACCTCCCCAAACGCGGAAGTCGGAACGCGTAACGCGGAACATGCTCGGACAGTTCCGCGTTCCCACTTCCGCGTTCCGCGTTTCATCATTCGTACCTCAACGCCTCCACCGGATCCAGCCGCGCGGCCCTCGCCGCCGGCGCGACTCCGAAGACGAGGCCCACAACAATGGAAACGACGGTCGCGACCACGGCGCTCCACACCGGCACCGTGGTCGTGAAGTCGAGCAAGCGTTTGAGGAGCTCTCCCGTCAGGGTCCCGAGCACGATGCCGATCATCCCACCCATGAGCGTCAAGGTCGCCGCCTCCACCAGGAACTGCCACAGGATTTCGCGCCGGGTGGCGCCGGTGGCCTTGCGTAGTCCGATCTCGCGAGTGCGGCTCGTCACCGAAACCATCATGATGGCCATGACGCCGATCCCGCCCACCAGGAGCGCGATGCTCGAGAGCACCAGCATCACGGCGAAGAAGGCGAACGTCAAGCTGTCGAACACGCCGAGCACCTGGTCGGATGTGAGCAGATCGAAGCTGTTGGGCTCGCCGACCTGAATGCCGCGCATGCGACGGAGCTGGAGGGTGGCGGCGTCCATCGCCCGGCTCACGCTCACGCCGGGCTTCGGCTTCACCAGGATGATCAGCGCGTTGACCTGGTCGATGGTGAACCGCCCGCGGGCCGCCTCGAACGGCACGATCCCGGCGATCTCCGGAGCGCCCGGCACCTCGAAAATGTTCGTCGGCCGCTGCCACACGCCCACCACCCGGAACGGCTGCCCCGCCACGCGCACGGTATGCCCGAGCGGATTCCGCGCGCCGAACAGATGATCGACGGTGCGCTGCTCGATGATGAGCAGCGGCGCCCCGCCGCGCAGCTCGGCGGTGGTGAACACGCGCCCGTGCGTGACCTCTCCGCCCAGGATTTCCATGAAGCGATCGTCCGCCCCGAAGACGCTCACGTTCTGCGTCCGCACCCCGGCGTAGTCGAACCGATAGAAGGCCTGCGTCCAGATCGCGGCGTAGTGAATCTCGGGCAGCCGGGCGATCGCCTCCGCTTCCTCCGGCCGGAGTGCCGGCCGAATGCGCACCTCGCGCGGCAGGGCGTCCGGGTTCAGTGGGGTCGTGGAAAAAAACCGCAGGATCCGGAACGTGGTCGGTCCGACGACCTCCAGCGTGTTGACGATCTGTTCGCGGAACCCGGCCACGATCGACGCCATCGCCATCACGGTCGCGATGCCGATGACGACGCCGAGGATCGTGAGCCCGGAGCGGAGCTTGTTGGCGCGGAGCTGATCGACGGCGATCACCCAGCCCTCGACCACGGAATGGAGTGCCATGCTACTCGTAGCGGAGCGCCTCGATCGGATCGAGGCGTGCCGCGCGCAGCGCGGGGTAGACCCCGAACACGATGCCGACGGTCAGCCCCAGGCCCAGGGCGACCGCCACGGACCAGAGCGTGACCCGCGCGGGCAGCGGCAAGGCGAGCTGGACCACCCCTGCCAGCGCCGCACCCGCGAGCAGGCCAGCGAACCCGCCGAGGAACGACAGCATGACCGACTCGGCCAGGAATTGGCGGCGGATGTCGCGGCGGGACGCACCGAGCGACTTGCGCACCCCGATTTCGCGGGTGCGCTCGTTCACGCTCATCAGCATGATGTTCATGATGACGATCCCGCCGACCACGATGCCGATCGCCACGACGGCGGGAACCACGGTGAAGATCACGCGGGTGAGCCTGCCCCAGAACGCGACGAGACCCTCGCCCGTGTCGACTGTGAAGTCATCCTCTTGCCCCGGGCGGAGCCGATGAGCGATTCGCATCGCCTCCTCGGCCCGGAGCATGCCGCCCGCCACCGCGGCCGCCGCCGGCATCTTGACCGAGATCACGGTCGTCTGTCGCCGGCCGTACAGGGTCTCGAACGTGGTCAGCGGCAGCATGACGAAGCCGTCCCAGGACTGCCCCAGCACGGTGCCCTTCTTCGCGATCACGCCCTTCACCCTGAACTGGGTCCCGCGCACGCGGATCACCTCGCCGATCGCGCGCTCCACGTTTCCGAAGAGCTTGTCCCCCGTGTCGTAGCCGAGGACGGCGACGTTGCGGCGCTGCTCTTCATCCGTCTCCGAGAGCGGCTCCCCCGCCGCGAACGCGTAGTCCTGGACCACCACGAACGGTGGCGTCACCCCGAACACGAAGACATCGCCGACGGTGCGGTTGCGCCACTGCACGTCGGCCATCGGCGTGGGCCACCCGGACTGAAGCGCGATGGCATCCGCGTCAGGCAGGGCGCGCTGGACGTACGACACGTCCTCCCGTCCGATGATCGGCCGCCGCTGAATCTTCTTCAACGCCTCGTCATCGACGAAACCGACCTGGATCGGATCGCGACGGACCTGGAAGGCGTTCACCCCCACGATCGCTCCGGCGATGCGCTCGCGGACGTACGCGTTCATGCCCTGGATAACCGCCACGACCGCGATCAGGAACGCGACAGAGACGATGACCCCGAGCAGCGTGAAAAAGGAACGGAGCTTGTGGCTCCAGACGACCTGGAGGGCGAGCAGGATGGCTTCGGTGAAACGCATGACCTACAAACTTAACTGCGCACGGCCACGGTTCCGGGAGGGATGATGCGTGGTCCGGGCCAACAACCACTCACCGCGCACCACGCCCTTTCATTCGTACCTCAACGCTTCGACGGGATCTAGTCGCGCCGCCCGGCTCGCGGGATACAGTCCGAATCCGACGCCGGTGAGCGCGGACGCGCCCAGCGCCGCCACGACGGACCAGAGCGGCACGTGCGCGGGAATCGGCGTGAAACTCGAGACGCCGAGCGCGAGGACGCCGCCCACGAGCATGCCGACCGCGCCGCCCACGAGGGTCAGGGTGGAGGCCTCGACGAGGAACTGCCACTGGATCGCGCGCCGCGTCGCCCCGAGCGCCTTACGCACGCCGATCTCGCGCGTCCGCTCGGTCACCGAAATCATCATGATCGCGACCACGCCCACCCCTCCCACCATCAGGCCGATGGACGAGAGGACCAACATCACGAGGAAGAACATCCCGGTGACCTTGTTCCAGGAGTCGAGCAGCTTGTCCTGGGTGACGATCGAGAAATTGTTCTCCTGCCCCGGCTTGAGGCCGCGGAGTGAGCGCAACTCGGCGACCACTTCGTCCATCGACTGCTGCTGGGTGTAGCCGGGCGCCGGCGCGACGGCGAGCCGCATCCAACCCTTCATGAACGGTACGTGCTTGACGAACGCGCCGTGCGGGATGCCGACGAACGGCGGCGTGGCGCCGCTGAACAGGCTCGGCGGCGACGTGTAGACCCCGATCACCGTGAATGGGGCGCCGGCGACGTGGATCGCCTGGCCGATCGGGTCGCGCCCGCGGAACAGCTGGTCCTCGAGCTTCCGGTTGATGACGGCCACGCCATCGTTGGCCAGATCCTCCAGGCGCGTGAAGTTGCGGCCGGGATGGACGTCGCCACCGTTCACTTCCACCCATTGCGACGAGAGCCCCGAGATCTCGACCGACTCGAGGCGCCGGTCGCCGTACTCCACGGTGGCGGCGCTCTCTTCGCGCCGGGTGACGTAGCGAACGGACGGCAGCACCGCGATCCGATCGGCTTCGAGCCCCGTGATGACCGGGTTGCGGCGCCACGGGCTCGATTCGTCGGACCCGTCCGAGACGTTCACCCCTGCCTGGAAGAAGCGCCACACGAGGAACGTGCGGGGAGCGATGGACTCGAAGATGTTCGAGACGCTTCTGTTGATCCCGCTGATCATCGCGGCGATCACCATCACGACCATCACGCCGATGGCGACGCCGAGGATCGTCAGAGCCGCGCGCGCCTTGTTGCTGCGCAGCGAATCGAGCGCGATGCCGACGCCTTCGAATAGGCCCACCCGAGTCATGTCTCGTGCCTCAGCGCGGCGATGGGGTCGAGCCGGGCCGCCCGGCTCGCCGGGTATACGCCCGCGACGATGCCCACCCCGCCTCCCAGGACGACGCCCGCGACGATCGACCAGGGCGCGACCGCGGCCGGGAGGGGCGTCACCGCCGCGACGGCTCCCGCGAGCCCGATGCCCAACGCCACGCCGCCCGCGGCGCCCACCGTGGCGAGCGTCGCGGCCTCGACCAGGAATTGGCGCAGGATGTCGCGCCGCCTGGCGCCGAGCGACTTGCGGATGCCGATCTCGCGCGTCCGCTCCGCGACCGCCATCAGCATGATGTTCATGATGACGATCCCGCCCACCACCAGAGAGATCGCGACGAGCCCCGGGAGCGCGACGAACAGGACCCGGCTGATCTTGCCCCAGAAGTCGAGGACTTCGTCGGCCGTCTCCAGCGTGAAATCGTCGGCGTCGCGGGGCCGCAGGTGGCGCCGGTTGCGCATGATCGCTTCCGCCTGCCCCAGCGCCTCGCGCATCTCGGCCTGCGAACGTGCCTTCATGGCCACCGCGTCGACTACGCGGGGCTGGTTGACGTAGCGCTTGAGCGGGGCGCTCGCGGGCGCGACGACGAACTTGTCGAGCGACAGCCCGAACAGGTTGCCCTGTTTCTCGACCACGCCGATCACGCGGTAGGGGAGGTCGAAAATCTTCACCTCCCGCCCGAGCGGATCCTGGCCCTCGAACAGCTTGTCGGCCAGCTCGTGGCCCAGCACGAGGACCGGCACCCCCGCCTCGACCTCCTGCGCGGTGAAGGCCCGCCCCCGCTCCAGGGCGAGGGAACGGATGTCGAAATAGAGGTCGGTGGCGGCGGTGACCGCCACGTCCTTGACCTGCCGGCGGCCCGCCGTGAGCGCAGCGCGGGTGCTCGACTCCCACGCCGCGAGCACCGGGACCGTCACGCCGTGGATCACCGCCTGCGCGTCTTCGTACGTCACATGCGGCCGCCGGCGCCAGACCCGCCAGGTCGAATCCGTCACGTTCCCGATCTGGACGTCAGGGAATTGCCGCAGCCGGAACGTGTTCACGCCCAGGATCGTGCCCGCGAACTTGTCGGTCATGTAGCGGTTCATGCCTTGCACGACCGACACCACGGCGATCAGGAACATCACGCCGATGAACACGCCGATGATGGAGAAGGCGCTCTTGAGCTTCTGGACCCGGATGGTCTGCAGAGCGAGCCGGACGGCTTCGAGAAAGGCCATCTATTCGTAGCGGAGCGCTTCGACGGGGTCGAGCCGCGCCGCCTTGCTGGCCGGGTAAATGCCGAACAGCAACCCGGTGACGGCGGCCAGCGCGAGGGCGAGGATCACGGAACCGATCGGGACGTACGACGGTACGGGCGTCGCGTTGGCGAGCACGAAGGACACGAGCCAGCCCACCGCCATGCCGATGATGCCGCCGACGAGCGTGAGCGTCGCCGCCTCGACCAGGAACTGCCACAGGATTTCCCGGCGCGTCGCGCCTAGCGCCTTGCGCACGCCGATCTCCCGGGTGCGCTCGGTGACGGAGATCATCATGATCGCGATGACGCCGATGCCGCCGACCAGCAGGCCGACCAGCGAGAGCACGATCATCAGCACCCGGGCGACGAGCGTGAAGCTGTTGATCGCCCGGGTGTACACCTGCTGGGTGACCGCGTCGAAGTTGTTGCGCTGGCCCGGGCGCAGCCCTCGCATGGTGCGCAGCGCTATGGTCACGTCGTCGATCGCACGCTCGGTGCTCACGGAGTCCTGGGGCACCACGAACATGTCCATCCAGCCGTGGAAGTACGGCAGGTCCTTGACGAAGGTGCCGTGCGGAATCATCGCCTCGGGCCGGTCGTCGCCGAACAGGCGCGGCGGCGGATCGTAGACGCCGATCACGTCGTACCGCACTTCGCCGATCTTGATGCGCCGGGCGATCGGGTCTCGCTCGCCGAACAGGTTCTCGGCGAGCTTGGTGTTCACGACCGCCACGTGCCCGTTGGCGGCGTCCTCGAGGTGGCTGAACGAGCGGCCCGGGTGGATCTGCCCGCCCTCGATCATCGGCCAATTGGCGTCGCGGCCCCGAACGTTGATGGCCGACAGGCGGTGGCCCTCGAACTCGATGTCGGCGAGGGTGTTCTCGTCCACCACGACGAATGCAACGCTCGGCAGCTGCTCCAGGCGGCGCGCTTCCTCGATCTTCATCTGCGGCCGGCGCCGCCATGGGTCCGGGTCCTCCGGGTCCTCGTCCTGGCCTCCCCAGTACCGCCCGACCCAGAACGTCTTGGGCCCCAGCGACGCGAGCATGTCCGAGATGCCCTTGTTGAACCCGCTGATCAACGCCCCGATGACCATGACCACGGTGACGCCGATCGCGACGCCAAGAATCGTGAGCGCGGCGCGCATCTTGTGAGCGCGCAGTGACGCGAGCGCGATGCCGACGCCCTCGAATAGGGCTGTCATCCCGCTACTCCTGACGCAGCGCGGCGATCGGGTCGAGCCGCGCGGCCCGGCTGGCCGGATAGACGCCGGCGACCACGCCCACGCCCGTCCCCATGAGGACGCCCAGTACGACGGACGCGGGCGACAGCTTCGCCGGGAGCGGGCTGACGGCGTTGATGAGCACCGTCAGCCCGACGCCGGCCAGGATGCCGAACCCGGCGCCGACGGACGCGATGGCGGCGGATTCCGCCAGGAACTGGCGCAGCACGTCGCGACGGCGCGCGCCGAGCGACTTGCGTAACCCGATCTCGCGGGTGCGCTCGGTGACGGACATGAGCATGATGTTCATGATCACGACGCCGCCGATCACGAGCGACACGATAACGACGCCCGGGAGCACCACCATCAGGATTCGGTTGATGCCGGCCCAGAACCGCTGCACGCCCTCGGACGTCTCGAGCACGAAGTTGTTGTCCTGAGTGGGGCGCAGGTGCCGGCGGCCGCGCATCACGCCCTCGGCCTCCTGGATGGCGTCGCGCATCGCTTCTTCGGACGGCGCCTTGACGAGCAGCGCGTCGAGGACGCCCGGCGGGTTGACCAGGCTCTGCGCCGGTGACTGGGCCGGCACGACTACGAAACGGTCGAGCGGAAAGTCGAGCAGGCTCCCCTGGTGCTCGACCACGCCGATCACACGATATCCGATCCCGCCGATGCGCACGCTGTGGTTGAGAGGGTTGCGGTCTGAGAACAATCGCTTGGCCACGGCCTCGCCCAAGACCGCCACCGGGACGCCCGAGCGGTTTTCCTGCGCGGTGAAGGCCCGCCCCGCAGCGATGCGCAGGTTCTTGATGTCGAAGTAGCGCTCGCTCGCCGCCGTCAGCTGGATGTCGCGGGCCTCCTTGTTGCCGTAGAACACGGACACATTTTCGTCCGACGCCCAGGCCGTGACCACGGGCCCGCTGATGGCGGCCGTGACCGCCTCCGCGTCGCCGAACTTGATGCGCGGCCGCCGCCGCCACGCCCGCCACACCGAGTCGGGCACGTTGGCCGCGAACATCGGCCGGCGGCGCAGCTGGAACGTGTTCACGCCGTACAGGGTCTGGGCGAACTTGACCGTCATGTAGCGGTTGACGCCGTTCACGATCGACCACGCGCCGATCAGCGACGCGACGCCGATGAACACGCCGATCAGGGAGAAGCCGCTCTTGAGTTTTTGGGCGCGGATGGTGAGGAGCGCGAGCCGGAATGCTTCCAGCACCGGCATGCTAGGCGGCCCGGCGCTGGTCCGTCGCGATCACTCCGTCGCGCAGCGTCACCACGCGCGCCGCGTGCGCGGCGATATCGTGCTCGTGCGTCACCATGACGATCGTCTGGCCCTCGCCGTGCAATGTCCGGAACACGCCCATGATCTCGCCGCTCGTAGTCGAGTCGAGGTTCCCCGTGGGCTCATCGGCCAAGAGGATGGATGGCCGGTTCACGAGCGCCCGCGCGATCGCGACCCGCTGGCGCTGGCCGCCCGACAGCTCGTTCGGGCGGTGCGCCATCCGGTCGCCCAGCCCGACGCGCTCCAGCGCCTGCGCGGCCCGATCACGCCGCTCGCGGGCTCCCAAGCCGGCATAAATCAACGGCAGCTCCACGTTGTGCAGCGCCGTGGCGCGCGGCAGGAGGTTGAAGGTCTGGAAAACGAACCCGATCTCCTTGTTGCGGATGCGGGCGAGCGCGTCGTCGTCCAGCTCGGATACCTGTTGGCTGTTGAGCCAGTACTCGCCGGAGGTAGGCGTATCCAGACAGCCGATCAGGTTCATGAGCGTGGATTTGCCGGATCCCGACGGACCCATCACGGCGACGTACTCGTTGTGCTTGATCTGCAGGCTCACGCCCTGCAGGGCCCGCACCACCTCGCCGCCCATGTCGTACTCACGCGTCAGCTTGTGCGTGAGGATGATGATCTCGGGCAGCGGCGCGTCGCCGGTCCGGAACGGCTGCGGTGCGGGCAGCGTCATCGACCCGCCTTCTTGGCCGAATCCGCCGACTGCTTCATGGCGCGCACGCGGGCCCCTTCCTTCAGGTCCCGAATCGCCTGGTAAGGTCCGGCGACGATGGTCTCGCCGACCTTCAAGCCGTCCGCGACCTCGAAGTATTCGTCCCCGGCGATCCCCACTTTCACCTTGTGGAAGTTCGCGACCCCGTCCTTCACCACGAACACGCCCTCGGTCTCCTTCTTAGGGCCGCGGGTGGTCGCGGTGTCCGCCGCCTTGGGCCCGGTGCCCCTCGCCCCCCCCCCGGGGGGAGGCGTGTTCTCCCGCACGGTCAGCGCGATGATGGGAATCGACAGCGCCTGTTTGCGTGTGTCCGTGACGATGCGCGCCGTGGCGGAAAGATCCGGCCGGATGTCGGCCGGCGGCTTGTCGAGAGTGACCTCGACCTCGTAGTCCACGGCTCGGTCGTTCTGGCCTGTCGCGGCTTGCGTCGCGTCGCGCACGCTCGAGTTGGACACTTTGGTCACCCGCCCCATGAAGGTGGTATCGGGGAAGGCGTCGATCGACACTTCGACCGAGTCCCCGAGGTGCAGGCGCACGACGTCGGTCTCGTCCACCTTCACCTCGGCCTGGATCACCGAGAGGTCCGACACCGTCAGCAACAAGCCAATGTCCTTGGAAAACGTGCTCGGCACGGCCACCTCGCCCTCCTCCACCGCCAGCCGCGTCACCCGGCCCGTCATCGGGGCGACGAGCGTGGTCTTGCGGAGGTTGTCGCGCGCCGACCGCACGGCGGCGCGGGCCTGCTCCACCTGGTGCTGGGCGGCGTTGAGATTGGCCTCGGCGACGTCGAACGCCGTTTGCGCCTGCTCGAGCTGCTCCGGCGACACGAGATTCGGACTCGATGTGTGGAGCTCTTTGGTGCGCTTCCACGCGCGGTCGGCCTGGTCGCGGTTCGCCCTGGCCTGCACCTCGGCGGCCTGCGAGGATGCCAGCGTGGCCGTGGCCTGCTGGAGCATGGCCTCGTAGATCGTGGGGTCGATCTGGATCAGGAACTGGCCCTGTTTCACCAGGTCGCCCTCCCGCACGGCGATCTTCGTGATGCGACCGGTGATGTCCGCCGACACATCGACTTTCTTCTTGGGTTGGATCTTGCCGCTCGCGGTCACGGCGGCGACGAGGTCGCGGCGGCCCACGGTCTCGAACCGGACCTCCTGGCCGCGGTCGCGGCGCGCCCCGGCACTGATCGCCACGATCCCGACGATCAACAGAGCCGCGCCCGTACCTACCAGCACCTTGCCTCGCTTGGACATGGCCTCGACCTCCAGTTACCGCAACGGCTGGCCGACCGCGGCCTCGAGCGCGGCCACCGCCTTGTGATAGTCGTACACGGCGTTCACATAGTCGGTCGCGGCGCGCAATCCCGCCACCTGGGCGTCCAGCAGCTCGAAAAAGGTCCCCGAGCCCACCCGGTACCGCTCCGTCGCGAGCTGCAGCTGCTCGCGCGCCGCCGTGCGGCCGGTGTCCTGAATTCCGATCGCCTGGAACGCCGTTTGGAGCACCAGGTACGCCTGACTGACGTCGGTCTGCACTTGGAGCCCGCGCGCCCGCACCGATTCCTGCAGGTCCTGTTCTTGCGCCTTGGCCTGCGACACTTGCAGAGGCTGCTGGAAGTTGGTCCAGAGAGGAAGGGAGATCGTGAGCCGCGCCTGGAACGGTTGCGGCGTGAAATTCAACGGGTAGCGGTTGTTCTGGTCGCGGATTGCCTGTTCCATCACGGGAGTAAAGTAGTACTGGCTGCAGTTGAGCGGTGGCTGCCCACTTCCCGTGTTGAACCAGGCGGCGTTCGCGTACTCGCACGTGGTCGAATCCGCCGCCGCGCTGGCGTGCGCCGCGGCGATCGTGGGCTCGACATTCGAAAGCTTCTGGGTGAATCCCGACCAGCCGGCCTGCAGTGAGAGCGACGGGCCCCAGCCCGAGGCCGCCGCCTTCACGCTCCATCCGGCGGCGCGTTCCCGCTCTCGCAGCGCCCGCAGCGCCGGGTTCTGCTCCTCCGCCATGGTCAGGAGCTCATTCAGGCGCCACGGCGGGGTCTGGACCGGGAAGGTATCGGTGAGCTGCACGGTGGAGACGTCCACGGGTGCCGTGACGCCGATCTGCTGGAACAGCCGCAACTTCTCGACCTGAATGGCGGTACGCGCGCGCAACAGCGCCACCTCGGCCGTGCCGCGAGCAACCTGTGCCTGACGGACGTCGATCAGGGATGTCCGGCCCACGTCGTAGCGGGCCTGCGCCAGCTTCAGGAACTCCTCGTCGTGCTGGAGCTGCTGCCGGGCCAATTCGGCGTTGTCGCGCGCCTGCAAAATCGTCAGGTACTGCTGGGTCACAGCGGTCACGAGGAAGTTCGCCGCGCCCACGACGTCCGCGTCTGCCGCGTCGCGCTGCGCCTTCGTGAGCCCCGGCTGGCTGAGCGTTTCACCGTTCAGCCTCCAATCGAGCAGAAACGAGTAGCTCGAGGACCACGTCGAGACTCCCTGCGAGAAGCTCGACGTGAGGAAGTTCTGTTCGCCCGGACCCGCGTATGCCACGCCGCCCGACACCGTCAGGTTCGGCAGGAGCAGGCTCGACCAAGCGTTCCGGACGCCCCAACCGGCCGGGGTGCGGTCGTTGAGCGTCACCCGGTACGCGGGGTTGTGCTGTCGCGCGAGCGCGATCGCGTCGGCGAGCGACAGAGTAACGGGAATCGGTTGTTGGCTGGTGGCGAGGGCTGGGCACACGGCGAGCCCGACGGACAGAATCAAAGGCCTCATAAGCTTCCTCATACGCGGCATGCTCGGGGCAGGTTTCGCGACGCGACGAATCTAACCTCAAGGTGCGGGCACCCGCTCGGCCACCAAGCGCCGGGAGGGGATCTCCACCCTGGCCAGCCGGCCGTCGCCGCCGAGCCAGAGGTGCACCAGGCCATTCTCGCCACCGGTGACGGTCACGTGGCGCAGCGAGGCAGGACTACGGTTCAGCGTCGTGGACTCGACGCCGAGGTCCTGCACCGTGAGAACCTCCCGTCGCCCCGATCGCGGAACGATGGCCGTGACCGTGACCGGGCGCTCGCGTCCCTGCCAGGCGACGGGGAGGTACAGGGCGAACACCGAGTCGTCCACGATGACGGTGGGCGGCACGGCGGGGAACTCGCGGGCCCGCTCCGTGCGTCGTCCGAGCAGCCGCACGACGAACCGTCCATGGGTGAGTTGCCCGAGGATCCGCAGCGGTTCGCGCGGGTCGGCCACGGTGTACTCCAGGCTGACCGGGTTCGAGTCCGGGCCGAGCTCGACGATCGGATCGAGCACCACGACCGGCCGGCTGCGGTCGTAGCGGATCGTCGTAGCGAGCTTCCACCGCGTATCCGCGCCCGCACCGGTCTCCCTTCCTCCCGTACCCGCGCGCGCGGCAGTAAGGCGAAACGCCTCCCGCGCGATCTCGGCCGTGTCTTCGCGCACCATGAGCGTCCCCTCGTCCACCGGACTCTGGAGGGCGACCAGCGCGAGCAGGAGGGCGCTCATGGGACGGGCGCCCCCAGCACTCGCGTCGCGACGCGCTCGTAAATCATCTTATAGAGTCGCTCGCCCTTGTCCCGGGTGGCGAGCGAAGGCCGTCCGAGAGAGCCCGGGGACCGCTTGGGGAGGGAGCCGGCGCTGGTGCGCAGGTAGCGGCTGCGCTGCTTCTCGGGTAGAACGAAATCCTGCGCCCGTTCCATGCGGACGAGGTTCGGGGCCAGAAAGAGCAGCAGCGACGTATCGAGCTCGCTCCCGTGCATCGGCCCCTCGGCGTCTTCCAGGTCACGGGAGAAGTCGAGGGCGAAGACGTCCACGGTGAAGACGCGGGCGCGGCGCGTCCGCAGCGTGGAGAGGGCCTCCTGGTGCGGGTCGTGGCCGTGGGCGGTGAGGATGATGAAGCTCTCGACCCCCGCCTCCTCCCAGGACCCGAGCAGATCGTTCATCCAGCGGTGCAGGGTCTTGCGGCGCACCGAGGCGTTGCCGGGGAACGGGCGCCTGGTGACGGTGTTCACGCCATATTCGATCGTCGGGGCACGCAGGATCTCCAGGGTCGCCGAGAGGTCGTCCGCGAGTCGCTCGACGATGAGGGTGTCGCACCCCAGCGGGAGGTGGGGGCCGTGCTGCTCGCACGTTCCCACCGGCACGAGGAGGCGGGCATCGCGCTCGAGAATGAAACGGACCTCGTCAGGAACGAGGGTCTTGAGGTGCAGCGGGGCCCTCACGTAGCGCTCGCCGGCTGCGTCGCGACCGTCGCGGCCGCCGAGTGGCTCCACGGCGGTGGTGGCGTGGCGGGCTGGGCGTGGGTCGCGGGCGCGGCCGGCCTGGCGGCCGCGCTCCTCGTCGTGGTCCCCAGGCTCACGCTCCGTCCCGTCGCTGTCCCGGGGGTGGCGGTCGCGTGTCTACTGCTCGGGGTGGCGCTGCTGGCCGGGGCGCTGCAGGTGCAACGGATCGAGTGCTGCTGGCCCGAGGTTCGGGCGCGCCGATTCCCCCAGGATTCGTCGGAGCTGAAGCGTGCGCTTGCCGCCGCCGTCGCCGAAGCTCGGCGGCTCGCGGAGCGCGGCGTGGAGGCGGCGCTGCTCCCCCGCGAGGCGGCGTTCGCACACCTGCGTGAAGGTATGCGCTCGGGCACGGGCACCCCGGGGGTGGAGCGAGGTGTCGCGATCCTGGCCGCCGACGGTGGCGCCGTCGCCTGGGCGGGCCGGCACCGGTTCGTGCCTGCGCGGGACACCGCGGAGCTGCGCGCTGTCATCACACCATTCTACGTGGCGCTCGAGGCCCGCCGCCAGACGCAGGACGGCGGCACCGCCGTGGGGACCGTGCTGCTCGATGCCGCGCCGGCGGTGCCCGATCGCGCACGGGCGGTGAGCGCGCGGTTCGAAGATGCGCACGGCGTGGCACTCCGCTTCTACGCCCCGGGCGTCGCGCCGCACGACGCCGACGTCTTCGACTACTGCCCGGTCGCGTGCGTCTACGGCGACACGCTGTTCAGCGTCCGCCCGGTGCCGCCGGCCCAGGGAGACGCGAAGCTGGCGGCCCTGCGCGGGACGACGCGTCAGGCGAGCCTGGCGCTGGTCGTCGCGCTGTTGCTCGCATGCTTCGCGGCGCCGGCGGGTCGCTGGCGCTGGCTCGTCGTGTTCGTGAGCGCGTGGTGCGTGGCGCGCGCGGTGGTCGGCTCTTCGCTGCGGGTCGATCTGTTCTCCCCCGCCACGTTCTACCGGCCCGCGCTCGGTGTGTTCAGTGAATCGGCGGGCTCGCTCGCGGCGCTCGGCGTGGCGGCGCTCCTCGCCGCCAGCGCGCTGTGGCGGCGCGGCCTCGAGCGGCGCTCGTGGAGCGTCGCCGTGGCGGGCCTGCTGGTGGTCGCCGCGCCGTACCTCGTACGCTACCTGGGCCGCGGGATCGCGCCCCCCGCGGCCGGCGTGGGTTTCGCGCTCTGGATGTCGTGGGAGGCGGCCGTAGCGGTGGCGGCGATGAGTCTGGTCCTCGCTGCGGCGGCGCTCGTGCGCGGCGCGCGCGAGCCGGAGCACATCCCCTGGACGCTCCCGGCCGCGTGCGCCTGGGCGACGGCGGCCGCCCTCGCTGGGCTCTGGTTGTGGAGTCCATACGGTGCCTGGCCCGAGTGGTACACCTTCATCTGGCTGCCCGCCCTCGCCGGCGTGCTCGTCCCCGCGCCGCACCGCTGGGCCGTGCTCGGGATCGCCACGGTCGCGGGAACCGCCGCGGCGCTCGTCACGTGGGGCGCCGCGGTCGAAGGGCGGCTCGTGTTGGGCGAGCGGGACGCGCAGGCGCTGGGCCGTGCGGCCGATCCGGCCACAGCATCATTGCTGGAGCGGCTCGGCAACGCGCCACCCTCGCCGCCGCCCCATACGGCGGGCGAGCTGTACGCCTGGTGGCTCGCGTCGCCCCTCGCGACGGCCGACTACCCGGCGAGCCTCGCGGTGTGGACGCGCGCGGGCGATCCCGAAGCGGAGATCCGCCTGGCGAGCGTCGATCTCCCGGCGTCGCTCGTCGCGGCCCTGGTGCGCTCGCCGGAAACCGCCCGCGGCCCGCGCATTGAGAGATTGGACCGAATCCCCGGCGTGCACTACCTCCTCGTCCTGCCCCTCGCCGGGGGAGGGGGTGGGGGAGGGGGAGGGGGGGGGGCCGACGTCCTGACCGTCGGTGTGGGCCCGCGTACCCACCTCATTCCCGCGGCCCGCGTCGCGCGCTTTCTGCAGGGAGCCGCCAGTGTTCAGCCGCCTTATCAGATCAACCTGTCGCCACCCGTCCCGCCACCGGCGGCGCCGACCGACAAGATGGTCTGGACGCGGACGGGATGGTCCGTTCGCGGGGAGCGGCGCCTGGAGCTGCCGGGCGGCGTGCGCCACGTGCACGTGACGGTGGATTTGCGGGACCCGTGGGCATTGCTGGTACGCGGCGGTTCCCGCCCGTCCTCACGGCGCTGCGGACCAGCTATCGGGTGCGCTTGGCGGCGGCTCTCGGCGCGTTCGTCGTGCTGCCAGTACTGGCGTTCGCCGTGTGGAGCTTCGCGCGGCTGGGCGACGAGGCGCGGCGCGGCGGCGACCTCCTGATCAGCCAGACGCTGCGCGATGCGGCGGCCACCGCGGGCGCGTCGTCCTCTGACCAGCCGGCCGCCGTGGCGCGGTCCGTCACCGAGCTCGGCGACCGGCTGGACGCGGACCTGTGGTTGTATCGAGACGGCGTGCTCGCCGGCACGAGCGCGCCGGTGCTGGGGGAGCTCGGGCTGGTCAATTGGTTTCTCGCCCCGGACGCATTCGTTCGGCTGGTGTTGCACGACGAGCTCGAGCTCATCGACGACGGCCGTACCGCCGGCCGCACCATTCGCGTCGGGTATCTCGTGGTGCGCTCCGAGTCGCCTCAGGTCCAGGAGGTGCTCGCCGCTCCGCAGCTGCTCGACGACGAGCGCGTGCGGCAGCAGCAGGAGGATGTCGCGCTCTTGCTCATCTTCGCGATCCTGGCCGGTCTCGTGGCGGCGGTGTACCTCGCGGATGTCGCGGCGCGAGGGCTCGCTCGTCCCGTGGCCGCCTTGCGGGAGGCGGCGGGGGCGGTCGGGAGCGGCGCGCCGCTCCCTGCGTTTCCGCCGGGGGCGCCGCGTGAGTTCGCGCCTGTGATGTCGGCGTTCGAGCGGATGGCGAGCGATGTGACCCGCAGCCGGACCGCGCTCGAGGACGCACGTCGGCGCACAGCGCAGGTTCTCGCGAACGTCGCGACCGGCGTCATCGCCGTGGATGACGGGCTGCGCGTGACCATGGCGAATCCCCGCGCCGCCGAGCTCCTGGGAGTGCCGCTGGCACCCGGTGACCTGTTGCCGCAGGCGGCGCCGGCGGAGTGGCAGATGGTCTGGGACGCGGTGCGCGCGTTTCTCGACGGCGCGAGCGAGCGCATCGTGGAGCGCGAGTTCGTCGTGGGTGCGCGCCAGATCCGCGCCCAGCTCGCCTCCCTGGGACCGGCCCCGGAAGGCTGCGTCGTGGCCCTCGACGACGCGACCGCCCTCACGCGCGCCGCGCGGGTGCTCGCCTGGGGCGAGATGGCGCGGCAAGTGGCCCATGAAATCAAGAATCCCCTCACGCCGATCCGCCTCGGCATTCAGCACCTGCAGCGAGCGCGCGAAAAGAAAACGGGGCGGGACTTCGACGCGACGCTGGCCGAAACGGCGGAACGGATCCTGGCGGAGATCGATCGGCTCGACGCCATCGCCCGTGCGTTCTCGCGGTTCGCGTCACCCACGACCGAAGCGCTCCCCCTCGAGCCCGTGGACGTCCATGCCGTGGCGGGCGAGGTCGTGCGCCTCTACGCCCTGGGGGGCGTCGAGGCACAGGCAGCCGTGGCATTGGCCGGCGCAGCAGGCACCCCTGTCTCCGCCCGGCGGGACGAGCTGAAAGAGGTGCTCGTCAACCTGCTGGAGAACGCGCGCAACGCCGGCGCCCGTCACGTGAACGTGCGCGTTTCGGCGAGCGGCCGCCGGCTCGACGTCGAGGACGACGGCCGCGGCATGTCCGCGGACGCCCTCGCGCACGTGTTCGATCCCGCGTTCTCCACCACCTCGAGCGGGTCCGGGCTGGGCCTCGCGATCGCCAAACGTCTGGTCGAGAGCTGGGGCGGGACGATCGCCCTGGCCAGCGCGGCAGGCCGCGGGACCACGGTTACCATCACCTTTTCGTGACGCCGCTCACGCCCGCAGGGGGCCGAAACCGCGATCCTTACTGCCCTTGGGAGGGGGGCAAGGGGGGAAGACACCGTTTCGGGGAGCAGCGTGCGCGCATCGATCGTGGGGTTGGGGCTCACAGCACTCGTTCTCGGCTATGCCGCGCCGGTATCGGGCCAGTGGCTGGCCGTGGACGCGCGCCGCATCGGCATGGGCGGCCTCGCCGTCGGCCTGTCGGGTGGCGTCGTGCGGTTCAATCCCGCGTACCGCGCGGTCCGCCGCCATGCAGCCCGGCCCGGTGAGCCCAGACTCACCGTCCCGATTCCCCTCGGGCTGGTGTCGTTCTTCGAGGAGCACCCGATCTCGCACATCACTCACGACCCGATGTTCAACCCCGACTCGGCGGCGTTCAATCCCGTCGAGGCGATCAACACACTCCTCCACCCGCCGTTCTTCCTGCAGGTCAAGACGCCGCCCACGCCGACCAACGACTGGATCTTCACGATCGGCCGCGACCACCTCGTGGTGGACCTGGGCCAGTCGCGGGAGCTCATCCCCGTAGATCAGTTCGGTTTTGGTGGGTCCTCTCGGCCGATCGACCCGGGTGTGGACCTGAAGGGCGTGCGGCTGAGCGTGATGACCTGGTTCCATACTGAGGTGGGGTTCCAGCTCGGGGACCAGTTGCTGGGCTTTCTGCGAGACGCGGACTCCGCCCAACACAACACGGCCTACACGATCTCGGCCGACGCGTTCACGGAGGGCGGCTTCGCGCCCACGGTTTCCTACAGCGGTCGCATCGCCGGCGACACCGCCGCCGGGTTCTACGTCGGAGCCGCCTTGCACTACTACGTCGGCGCCGGGTACTGGCGCACCTCCGCCGACAGCGCCGGCTTCATGACGGGCGACACCATCTTCGCGGGACCGACCCCCGTGACGCCGGTGATGCACGCGGTAAGCAGCTACTCGAGGGTGGGGAACAGCGTGGGGCATGGGATCGGCGGCGATCTGGGGTTCGCATACGCGTCCGGCCCGGTCGAGGTGGGCTTCGGGATCAACGACATCGGCGCGACGATCACCTGGCCCGACACGCGACTCGACACGCTGCGCTACGATCAGGCCGGCGATTCAGTGTACAGCAAACCGGGACTGCGTCACACGTCGACCACCACGCGCCTTCCCGTCACGTACATCGCCAACCTCGGCTATGCCCTCGGCAAAACGACACTCGGCGTGACCGTCCTGAATAGCGGCCGTGGCACGACCATCCAGGTCGGCGGTGAGCAGCGGTTCGGCATGCTCGCCGCGCGCGGGGGCGTCGTGCGCGACCAGCGCAAACGGATGCAGCTCGCCTGGGGCGGTGGCGTGCGGCTCGGGTCGTTCAGCCTGGACGCCGCGTTCGCAACCTACGGCACTTCCCTGTCGAACGAGCGCGGCATTACGATGGCGACGTCGGTCGCGATCTACTAGGAGGCGCGATTTGAGGAAGCTGGCAATGCTCGGGACGGTGTGGCTCAGCGCTCTGCTGTTGGGGTGCGGCGAGGGACGCGCCATTTTCAACGTCGACGTGCTGAGCTTCCTCACGCCGTCCGGCGACGGCCTCTTCTCCTACAATGTCGTCGGTGGCGTGCCCCAGGTCGACCTCGACTCGTCGGTGCAGCTCACGCTCCCTCCGGGGCTGGGGCGATCGAGCACCGATTCCGTCCAGGTGACCGCGGCCGCGATTCTCCAGAACGTGACCGGGTCCGGCAACGTCACGTTCCAGGTCTATTTCGCGAAGACCCAGGCCGGCTTGTTCAGCGGGACTCCGTACATCAGCGCGTCGAGCGGCCCGGTGTCGGGTCCCGACACGGTGCCGCTCCTGTTGCCGACGAGCGTGTCATTGAGTGACAGCGTGTTCAACGCCACCGATGTGTGGGCGGGGGTCCGACTCCGTCTCAGCACCAACCTGGGGCCCAATGTGACCGGCGACCTGCGGCTGACGCAGCTCGCCCTTCGGGTGGTGCTGCAAGACAAAGTCTTCTGACGGCCTTTCCTCTGCCTACTTGACGGAGTAGCCCTTTCCCTCGAGGCAGGTGCTCATCGCCTTCTTGAACGTGGCGATTTTTTGAGCCACCTGCTGCTCAGCCTGCGCCGCGCCGACTTGCTCCGCCTGCGCCGTAGCCTGCTTCTTGGCGCGCCGGCCCGCCACAGCGCCGGTCGCAGCGCCGATCGCCGCTCCGGTTCCCGCGTCGCCCGCGATACCGCCAATGATGGCGCCACCGGCCGCCCCGCGCGCCGCGCCCTTGACCGCTGCACCCGCGGCTGCCGAATCGACCTTCGCCTTGGTGGCCTTCGCGGCGGAATCGGTGTTGGCCGTCAGAGTCGCCGGGTCGATCTTGGTCTGGTCCTTGGCCCACCCCCAGCAATACTGCTCGTCGGCGAGCTGTTGGTCCTTCGTCTGCTCCTTGGCAGGGAAGACGTACAGTCCCAGCTGGCTTGCCGGCGACGACGCCGCGGAGCAGGTATATCCGGGCGGACACGCCCCAGGCGCGCCCGTGGGTTGGGCAGGCGGTGGGGTCGGCTCTTGTGCCCCCGCCGGCCGGAGTGCGGCGAGCAACAGCCCCGCCGTGGTGACGAAGACGATGCGCATACGGACCTCCTGACACAGGTTTCCAAGGGCAACGCTCGCGTGCGGGGACGGCGAGGGACATTGCCCTTTGGGTCAATCAAGGGCGCACCCGTGCTCAAGTCGATGGCGCTGATGCGGAACGAGTCTGACTGGAGCGTGACCGAGGGCTCGCGTCTAGGGAACGAAGACCACGCCGAGCCGGACGTTCTGCAATGAGTACTTGATTCGCCCCGACCTCGAGCCCGACCCACTGCTCGTCGTCGGGGCGATATCCACCTTGATGGCGCTCAGGCCGTATCCGCCCTCGAACGTCACGTGGGACCATGCGACATAGCGGACGGCCGCGCCACCCTCCCCCACCTGCGCGTCGAACCGGTCGATCGAGACCTTCACGTACCGGGCCTCGGCCTCCCACGACCACCGGTTCCCCGAAAGGAAGCGGCCGTACAATCCGACGGAGCCGATGGGCCCCGTGACGTCGTCCGATTGGCTGAACTGCACCTGACCGCCACTGCCTAAGGCATCGAGCGCGGTCTTCAGGAACAAGGCACCGAAGCCCACGGACAGGCCCACCTGGCTTCGCGGCTTCGCGTGGAACGCAAACCGGTAGACGAAAGAGGCCTGGTCCGTATTCAATTTCGTACCGATATCGCCGCCGGCGTGGTAGGTCGAGTCCCCGAAGGTGATATCTCGATTGAGCACTCTCTCCGACGTGCGTCGGGCAAACTGGTATCCGACCTCGAACTCGTGCCGCGGCCAGGGGCGCCAGCGCATTGCGAAGCGAGGCTCGAGCTTGTCCGTCGCCAGGCCGAGATCGTCCTCGGCGTCGAGGTCGGTGCCGATCCCATTGGCGCCGTCGACCCGAATATTGGCGTTGAGGATGATGGTGGTGAGCGACGCGCCCACCTCCAGCCGGTGGTACAGGTTGGGCTGCGGGCTCTGGGCCGCGAGCGGAGCGGCCACGAGGAGCGTCGCAATGGCAATGCTGCTGCGCCTAGGCGATGTCGTTGAGCCTCCATCGTTTGCCGTGCGCATCCGACGGACCCTATGCGACCAGCTAATCATGAAGCAACTTGCCGAGCCCTGAGACGGGGACCATTGGACTTTGGGTCAATGGCCCACCGGCCTAGAACGAGCCTGCCCCGAACTCCAGGACGTAGGAGAGCGAGTTGATGTTGAAGGCGCCGCGATTCTTGATGCCGAGGCGCAGGCCCCAGTAATCGGTGAAATGGTGGAGCAGCTTCGCCGGGGTCTCATTGATGTTGACGCGGAACTTGATCCCCGTCTCGAACACAAAGTCCCAGTCCCCGACGATATTGCCCGATGCGTCGGTAGAGTGGAGGTTCTCAGCCCCGACCGACAGGTAGGAGTCAAGCCAGCGGGACGCGGAAGGCGTATAAAGCGCCGTCCAGCCGAAGTCGCGCAGGTTCTCGCCCCTCACGTACATCCGCTGGAGGATGTAGCCTCCGGTCATCGGATCGTTGAGATGTTTGACGATGAAGAACGGAAACGACCACACGAGCCCCCCCGCACCGTCGTTCCGGTAGGCGATCGACAGGGACTTGATCACCGCACCTTCGTTGAGCGCCTTCCCCCATCCCTTCGCGTCGTTCAGGCCTGCCTCGGTCGGCCAGTTGGCGATCACCTTGTCTGCCATCAGGTGTGCCAGGCGGGGATCGTTCGCGGCGATGGTCAGGGGCGGTAAGGGGCGCAGCTCGTACACCGCGTTTTTCACGCCGAGCGTGCGCCGGCGCAGGGTGGCCCGGAGGGGGCTGTCATCCGGGAGAGGGGGGAGCACGCGATACTGCGGCGGGCGTGTTTTCGTCATCCAGGATTCGTAGCCGCCCGAGAACAACAGGCCCGTGCGAATGATGTCGCGCGCGCCCCACGCATCGTTGATGCGCACGTTCACGTCGTAGCCCTTCGTGAACACGCCGTCGCCGTTCTTGTCGGTGGCGAGCGCGTGCTTGCCTTCCTCGACGAGGAGGTGCATGGGGAACTGGGTGTTCTCGTCGACGTTGATCACGTTCCAGAACCACACGAGCCCGTGGGCTTGTCCGGAGACCCGCGTCACCGCCATGACCCAGGTGGGATCCGGGCAGCGCGTGCCGCCCGGCAGCCATTTTTCGAACCCCTCCCAGGTGCTCCTGACGATCACGACCCTGAACTCGGCGGGCTCGATATCGTGCGGATGCGCGCCCAATCCCTCTTCGGTGGCGTAGTAGGCGAAGTACCTCACGAACACGACGGCGACGTTCCCTAGGTCGATGCTCGAGTGGGCGGGTCCGTCGGGAGTACGCCATACGGCCCGGCTCTTGGCCCCCGGCCTCACGAGCACGCGGTCGAGCTGGTAGTAGAGCACCGAGTGGTCGGGGATCGGCTCCCCAGGGAACGGCTCCGGGACGCGAATGTCGGATCCGCTCGCGCCTTTGAGATTCGGTTCGTCGGGTGAGAACCAGAGAACCGGCGCCATGTAGGCCGCGAAGCGCGCGACCGGCAGGAGCGTGTCGCTGCCCCACCATACCGCGCCCGGCACCTTGCTGAAATCGCAGGGCTGCCCCTGGGCCCGGGCCAAGGCGGGGCAGGTGAGAAGCGTGAGGGCTACGCATCGACGCGCGATCGCCCTCCAGCGCGGGCCGGGCAGTCCGCGCGCGGATGTCACGCGCTTATTTGAGCTCGGCCAGCAGCTGGTCGACCCCGCGCTGAATGTTCTCGGGCGTGACTTTTATGGTGTCTTCAATGCGCTTCTTGTAGACCCCTTCCCACGCCACCTTGCCCGTCGCGCGGTCGCGCACGACCACCATCAGGGCACCTTCGTTGTACTCGACTTCCTGCGTGGTGCTCGTCACGAACGTCGGGGCCCCATAATAGCCCCAGCGATAGCCGCCGTAGTAGCCGCCGGACGACGTCGACGTGGTCTGGAGTTGCGTCGTCCGTTTGATCCCGATGTGATACGTCACGATGACCTGCGCTTGGGAGGGATCATCGACCCGCTTCCAGCCTTCCCTCCTGAACGTGCTATCGATCGCTTGTACTACGCGCTGGTGGAGCACGGGATTCTGCGCCACGGGGTCCAATTCGTAGCGGCTCACGGTGTCACGCGCCCCCCACGCCCAAGTCGGCTGCTTGGGTAGGGGGACGGACCCCCGTTTCGTGATGATCTCAGGGCCGCCGCAGGCGACCGCGAGCAGGGCGGCCAGCGCGGTGAGTTGTCGGGTCACGTGTGGATCCTCCATTGGGAGTCAGGTGGCACTTGGAAAAAGCTTCTCCGGAGGCGCGGCACCGGTCTATGAGACTTTGGTGAACCCGGCGGTGAGGGGCGCGGGGGTGAAGAGCGGAAAACCTCCCATGAGCCTGCCGTCCCCTACGTCCCCTACGAACTCACGCCGTGCTCCACTGACGGCAGGCCCATGGAGAACAGCATCGAGCCTACCCACTTTCGATACGGTCCGTTGGGCGCCGAGAAAATTGACCTTTGGTGCAACGCAGCCGGTCATCGTAGCCCTTTCGTCCTATAACCGGCCGGCATCGAAGCTTGCAAGGTTGCGCGCAGCCAACGGGTGTACCCCATGACTGCTGCTGCCTCAATCCGGCCCCGGCGCGGGAGCGGGCTCCAGGCCCTCGCCGCCGCCTTGCTCTGGGCGGCCCCGCTGAATGCCCAAAAGGCAGACACCGTCATACTGCGAAACGGCGATCGCATCGTCGGCGAACTCAAAGCACTCGATCGCGGCGCCGTGTCCTATTCGACCGACGACATGGGCACGCTGGCGATCCAGTGGGACAAGATCGACCGGATCATCAGCGACCGTTACTTCGAGGTCGAGGTCGGATCCGGCGAGCGATACTACGGCGCGTTACAGCGGGGCATACAGGTCGGGCAGGTGGTGGTCGCCGTAGCCTCGTTCAGCGATACCCTCGACCAAGCGGCCATCGTACGGATCAACCCCATCGGCCGCAGCTTCCTGGCGCGCGTGGATGGCTCCATAGCGCTAAGCCTGAGCTTCCAGCGGGCCAATCGGCTGCGCGCCTTCGGCGTCGAGGCCGACGCACGCCACCGCTCGACGAAATGGCTCACGGAGGTGCGATCCAGTGTCTATTTCCAGGCGCAGGAGGGTGCCGAGGGAACGAGCCGCAATTCTGTCAGCCTTGGCGAGTCGCGGTTCCTGCCGCAACGGTGGTTGCTGGTCGGGACCGGGAGTGCGGAGCAGAACGAGGAGCTCGCCCTGGACCTGCGCGTCCTCGTCTCAGCTGGCGGAGGCCGGTTCCTGCGCCAGAGCAATCGGGCGTATCTGCTCGTCGGCAGCGGGTTGGCCTACGCGAACGAGCGTTATACCGGAAGCTCGCCAACCTCGAACCTGGAGGCCCTGGTGAGTGCCGCGGCCGAGTACTTCCGACTGGATAGTCCCAAGTCCAACCTGCGGGGGGCCCTGACGGTGTATCCCAGCATCACCGACTTTGGGCGGGTCCGCAGCGACCTGGACGTGAGCCTCACCCACGAGGTCATCAAGGACTTCACGATCGGTCTGACGCTGTTCGACAAGTTCGACAGTCGCCCCCCCGCCGCGGGCGCGGCGAAGCACGACTACGGAGTGGCGTTCACCACGGGATGGACGTTCTGAGGCTCGCGCGGGCGCGCCTAGCGCATCGCGCGCAGCACCGTTAGCAGGAGCTCCTTCAGAGGGATCTCGGCTTCGAGTGCGGGGAGCAGCCCCACCGCCGCGGCGAGCACGAGCGGGCGGACCGCGCCAATCGTCAGAGGGATCGGTCGCATCCCGTCGACGACGGCGTAGGAGTTCGCGAGATCGGAAAGCGATTGGACGTCGCTCGTGCCGAGCAACTCGGCGTCGGGACCCTCCCGTTGGTCGATCCACCGGGCGTCGAAGCGGCGGGTGTAGCGGGCGGCGAGCTGGCCGTAATCCATCCTTCCACGGTTCCTGGCGCGGAATAGCTGCGGCATGAAGAACGCCATGGGCGCCAACATCCAAACCAGGATGAGAATGGGGATCCCCGCCATGGGAATCACGAGCGACGAGAGCTTGGCGCCGCCCACCAGGATGCGAGCGCGAAAATCGAAGCCATAGTTGACGGTCAGGCCGAACACCAGCATCGCAAGGGATGGAGCCACGGTTCCGAGAGCCCCGAGTCCCCCGGCGCGGTCCGGATGCGCCGGCATGAGTCGCAGCGGGACGCGGGAGAGGCCGAACAGGAAGCGCCACCACACGAGAATGCGCCACAGCCAGCGCAGGCGCACCATGTCGAATACCGCCAGCGACACGAGGACGAACCACCAGCCCGCCAGACTGATGCGCTCACCGGTGCGCGCCCAACTCCCGGCGAACGGGAGAACCGCCACCTGGCGGCCCGCCAGCGATGCTCCGAACGCGAGCACGGTGATCAGCGCAAGCGCGAGGAGCGAGTCGCGCATGCGCGTCGCCCGCGCGACCGTCGCTTCGAACCGCGGCGAGTCTTCGGGTGCCACCAGACCGGTCGTCACGCACTGCTTCAACGCGCGAGCAATACTCCCCGCCACGGGCGGGCGGGCGAGCTGGAGGAGCGGCAAGCCGAGCAGCAGACGACCGAGCACCAGGGGATCCCGGACCAGCGCGCCGAGCTGCCCTTCGATCCCGGCGAAGACCGCGAGCGGCAGCACGGCGACCGTGAGGAGCAGAGCGATGGGCCGTCCCACACCGGGAGGGTACCCCCTCTTGAATCCCAGGCGGTGCTCGAGGCGATCCAGGGGATCACCGTGGGTGAGGTCGAGGTCAGGAGCCAAGCGCTGCGACCTCCTTGACGAACCGGCGCGCCCTGAAGGCCAGGAGCACCAGGAGGACCCCGAACACGACGGCGTACGCGGCGATCAGCCACAGCACGGCGAGGACTCCGGCGCCCGGGCGCGCGAGCAGGAGCGCGCCAAAGGCTACCGAGGCCGCGCCGCCGACCACCAGCAGCCATTCTCCCTGGATCTCCTTGCGCAGGCGGATCGCGGTGGCGATCTCGAGTACGCCCTTGACGAGCGCCCAGACGGCGATGTAGACGAGCAGCGCCACAGCGGTGAGGCCCGGAGCGGCGAACGTCACGGCACCGACGCCGACCCCCACGATTCCTGCGAGCAGCAGCACCCACCAGTAGTCGTTGTCGTTGCGTCCCGCGATGGCGGTCCAGATGCCAAGGACGCCGTCCGCGGTGCAGTAAATCCCGAACACCAGCACCAGCGCGGCCAGCGAGAGGCCAGGGCGCAACCAGGTGAAGACGCCGAATGCGATCGCCACCAGGCCCCGCACGAGCAGGCGCCACCAGCCACGAGTCAGGATGGCGGCCAGGCGCCTTTCGATACCGTTCATGATGTCCTCCTCATATGCTCGTTCCAGTATCGCAGCATCAAGAACGCGGCGGCGCAGGCGGCGGTGAACAGCAGCGTCAGCAGCTGCGCGAGCCGCCAGAACAGGTGGTCGATCAGACCTCCGCTATCCCGCATCGTGCGGCGCACGATGCTGTCGACGGAAACGCGACGGTCGCGACGTTGATGAAGCGCAGGCGTTCGGAGATGGCCTGACCGGCACCCGACCCGTCTCCTTTAAGGCTGTCGCAGGGCCACCCCTCCGCTGACGATTTCGAACTCGTCCCGCCGGTTCTTCGCCCACGCCGCCTCGTCGTGGCCTGGATCGAGCGGTCGCTCTTCGCCGTATGAAATCGTCGCGATACGGCCGGCGTCGATGCCGTGCTTCACGAGATACTGCTTGGCCGTGGCGGCGCGGCGGTTGCCGAGCGCGATGTTATACTCGGCGGAGCCGCGCTCGTCACAGTGCCCGGCGACGCGGATCTTGATGTCGGGATTGGCCGTGAGCATCGCGACCTTCTGGTCGAGTACGGCAACGTCGCCGGTCATGATCTTCGACTTATCGAAATCGAACTGGATCATGGTGGCGAGAGTCGCGCGCATCTCGTCGGCGCCGCGGGCCACGGCCGCCAGCGAATCAGCCGTGTGCTGCCGGGCGCGCTCTGCTTCCTCGCGCGCTTGGCGCTCCGCGTCCTCGCGGGCCTTGCGCTCCGCCTCCTCGCGCGCCTGCCGCTCCGCCTCCGCCTGCCGCGCCTGCTCTGCCGCCGCTGCCGAGTCCGCGTTGAGCTGGGGCGTGGCGATCGTGGTGGGCTTGCTGCCGCCGCAGGCCGCGACGAGCGCGATGACACAGCCCAACCCGACGGTCAGCAGAAGTCTCGAATACGTCCGGCCGGTGGTCTTATCCATAGTTTTGTCTCCTTACCTGTCACCTTTCGCCGATTCCCATCTGGTTAAGACTCGCCCCGGTCAGGGTCGACGCGATTGACCTTTGGTGCAATCGCACGGCAACCGTAGCGGCCGATTCACCTCGAGACAGGAAGCAACGTGGTTTGCCACGTCAGGCTGAACGTGTCGAAATCGCCCCCCAACCGCACCGACGCGCCGGTCGACCACGCCGCCTTGATCGAATGGATGCGCCAAACCGGCACGGACAGGGTGAGGCCCGCGCGGGCGTTCTCCTCCCGTTCGGTCGCGGGCTGCCCGTCCACCACGCTGCGGCCGCCGGCGTAGAACGTCGCATCGGCCGCCAGCCAGAAGCGGGGCTTGAACGTGTAGGCGACGTGCGACTGCACGGACATGAGCGGCCGCACGTCCTTGGAGTGGCCTCCCCAGTACGACGAGTTCTGGGTGAAGAACCAGCAGCCGGTATAGAGCTCCAGGGTCCAGGGGCCCGCCGGGTGCGACACTCCGACTTCGGGTTTGAAGCCCCAGCGGTTGGTGCCGAGGTTGATGAGCTTGTCCGGGAAATACTGTCCCGTCGGGACCGCTGTCGTCAGGCTGATGCCCACGATGGTGCCGGGCGTGCGCCGGGCGAACGCCGCGAGGGGCAGAGCCTGGCCGCCCACGAGACTGATTGCCAGGCGCAGCCTCGCGTCGGCCAGTCCCGAACGCTCGATCGAACTCGCCGTCTCGGCGACCTTGCCCGTGACGGTGCCCCAGGCGTAGGGAAATGCCACCGAGGCGCTCGCGCTGCGTCCCGCCAGTGCGAAAGTGCCGCCGGCGCCCAGGACCACGGAGTGCAGGGTTGCCCGCACGTCACTGACCGGCGACGTCGGATCCAGCACCACATTGCCAGTGGTGGTGACGAACGCCGCGACGGCGAACCGCACCCCGATCGGGTTGGCCGCATACGCCCGAGGTTCCAGCTCCTGGCAGCGCGCCTGGTCCGGCCGGACGAGTAGGGCCGAGTGCAGCACCAGTAGCTTGTGAATCGATCGTGCGAGTCGCTCGTTACGGACGGTGAAACGCATAGGAGAGCGCGAACAGTACGTTGACCGTCCGCACCTTGAGCTGCGCATTGAGCTGACGGTCGCCCCGGCACCGGACTTCCAGAATTGACCTTTCGTGCAACGCGCTTCCCGCGCACCAGTCAACGAGCCTTCACGCCCGAACGGGGCCCACGGCGCGCACTAGCACCTTAGGACAATCGCGCCGCGGCACCCGGGGTGAGTTGTTCAGTCCATGACGCCCGTCCGCTCGGCCCGGACTTCGACCACTCTCTTTGTCCTGGGGGGGGTGTTCGTCTGGACAGCGCTGATCGTGGGCGGTGCCGCTCGCGGCATCCTTCGTTCCGATGTGTTCGCGCGCCGCCTGGCCGCGACCCTGTCGGACGAGCGGGTCGCCAACTACGTCTCCGCCCGAATCACGGACGGCATCATATCCCAGCGGCCCAATCTCGTCGGTGTTCGTCCGCTCCTCCAGTCGGCGGTCAGCGCGGTGGTGACTTCGGCACCATTCCGCGCGGTGGTGCGCACGACGGCGCGCACGGCGCACCACTCGCTGTTCGAGTCCGCCGGCCGCAACCTCGTGCTCTCGCTTCCCGACGTGTCGGTGCTCGTCCGCGGGGCGCTCGCCAACGCCAGTCCCGACCTCGCGGCCAAGATTCCGCCCGGGATCGAAGCGACCCTCGTCTCGCCCGAAGCGCAGCGCGCCTTCACGCGCTTCATCGCTGCCTGGGTGCTGCTCGGGCGCGTCCTCTGGGCGGCGTGGGTCATGCTCGCGCTCGGCCTAGCGGCGGGCGTCGTGGCGATCTGGGTGGCGCCGGACCGCCGCACCGCACTCGTACGAGCGGGCGGCGCGCTCTTCGCCGTCGGGCTCGTCCTGATCGCCGTTCTCCCCGCCGGCCGCCTCGTCGCCGCCGCGCTCACGCGGGATCCAGCGCTACGCGGCGTCGTGCACGGCCTGTGGGTGGCGTTTTTCGGCCCCGTCAAGCCGCTGGCCGTGATCGCGGGCTCGGCCGGCGTAGTGCTCGCGGCCGCTGGGTCGACCATGCTCGAAGCCGTGGATCCGTTCACCCGGCTCAAGGCACTCCTCGGGTGGCTCACCGCTCCGCTACATCCCACCGCCCACATCGGTCGCGCGATCCTGCTGCTGGCGGCGGGCACGTACGCCGCCGTCGCTCCCGCCCGCGCCGCCGCGGGGTTCATCGCGGTCGCGGGTCTCCTACTCGTCTTTCTGGGCCTGCGTGAGGTCTTCCGCCTCGTGCTCGCGACCGTGCCCGGGGCGGTCGCGGCTCCCACCGGCCGCACCGACGCACGGGCGTGGAGGATCGTCGCGGTCATGGGTGTCGTGCTGGCTGCGGCGCTGGGCGGCGGGGCGTTCCTCGTCTTGCGCTCGCCCCCCACGCCTCCGGAGACGGCGGGCGTCGTGAGCGTGTGCAACGGTTCGGAGAAGTTGTGCGACCGGCGGGTCGATCAGGTCGTGTTCCCCGCTGCTCACAACGCCATGTCGAACGCCGAGATCCCAGGGTGGCTGTTCCCGCACCACAACCACGCCTTCCCGCGCCAGCTCGAGGATGGCGTGCGCGCCCTCCTCATCGACGTGCACTATGGCGTCCCCGCTGGCGGCCACGTGATCACCGATATGGCGCGCGAGGGGACCACGAAGGACAAAATTCAGGAGGTGCTCGGCCCGGAGGCCACGGACGCCGCGCTGCGCATCCGGAGCCGGTTTCTTGGTAAGGAGTCGGGCGCTTCGGCCTTGTACTTCTGCCACGGATTCTGCGAGCTGGGCGCCTACCCGGTCCTGCCGGCGCTCGAAGGCGTGCGCGCATTTCTGGTCGCGAACCCCGGCGAGGTCGTGTTGGTGGTGGTCGAAGACTATGTCACCCCCGAGGACCTCGCCCGCGCGTTCCAGGACGCGGGGCTCATGGACCTCATTTACACGGGGCCAGTCGCTCCGCCGCTGCCGACACTGCGCCAGCTCATCGACCAGGGGCAGCGGCTCCTGGTGTTCACGGAATCCGGCAAGCCGGGCGTTCCTTGGCTGAGGCCGGCGTTCGAGTCCATGCAAGAGACGCCCTATTCCTTCCACAAGCCTGCGGACTTCTCTTGCCGCCCGAATCGCGGCGGCACGACGCCCCCGTTGTTTCAGATCAATCACTGGATCGAGACAACTCCGGCGCCCAAGCCCTCAAACGCCGAGATCGTGAACGCCTACGATTTCCTGCTCAAGCGGGCGCGCGCCTGCGAGCAGGAGCGTCACCGGCTGCCGAACGTCATCGCGGTCGACTTCTACGATGTGGGGGACCTGTTCCGGGTGGCCCGGACGCTGAACCGCCTGGACGAGGTGGCGCGGGCGCCCGGCGCCGCGAACCCCGGTCAGAGGTGACCGGCTAGCTACTGGCGCCGATCGCGCGCCTGATCGCGTCGAGCAGGGCCTCGGCATCTACCGGCTTGTACAAGTAAGCGCACGCTCCGGCGGCGAGGGACCGTGTGCGCATCGTATCGTCGTCGCGTCCGGTGATCACGACGGCGGGAATGCTGGTCCCACGCTCCTGCAGGATCGCCTGCGCCTCCAGCCCACCACATTCCGGCATCTCCGCATCGAGGACCAGGCAGTCGGGACGGTATTCATCCAGCGATGCGAACAGCTGCTGCGCCGACACGAACGTTCGCGCCTCGAGCCCGTACGCGTTGCACAACCGCCGCAGCGCGACGCGCACCGACTCCTCGTCATCGACGATGGCGATCAGCGGCCGTCGGTCCGTCATTCGCATGGTCCATGGGCAGCAGCAGATGGAAGGTGGCGCCTCGGAGTAGATTGTTCTCCCCCCAGAGTCGTCCCCCGTGAGCGCTCACAATCGATCGGCCGATCGCGAGGCCCAGCCCGAGCCCGGTTTTTTTGGTCGTGAAGAAGGGCTCGAACACGCGATCCTCACGACCCTGCGGTAATCCCGTGCCCGAGTCCGCGATCAGCACCTCGACGTATTCCGAGTCCTGTCGCGCAACCCGCAATCGCAGGCGTCGGTCGGGCGCGGGCGTGGCGCTCATCGACTCGCAGCCGTTGACGACCAGGTTCAGCACGACCTGCAGCAGCTGTACCGGATCGCCCCGCACGCGCGGTAACCCCGGCGCGATCTGGGTCTCCACCTGGACGCCCGATCGCTCGACCGTGCCGCGGCTCAACGCCAGCGCGTCGCCCACCGTGGTCTCCATCGCGAGCATCTCGAAGTGCGGCTCCTCCTTCTCCAGGAGCGACCGCAGGCGGCCGATGACGTTGGCCGCGAATTTGTCCTGCTCCGCGATGTCCTCGAGTATGGCTCGCACTTCCCGGAGATCTACGCCATCTCGTGTCAGCAGGACCTGGGCTGCCTCCGCGTTCGCCAGGATCGCCGTCAGTGGCTGGCGCAGCTCGTGTGCAAGGGAACTGGATAGCTCACCGGCAGTCGCCACACGCGTGAGGTGAGCCAGCTGAGTGCGATGCGCTTGCAGAGCGTCCTCGACGCGTTCGCGCTCCCAGATGACGGCCGCGAGCAACATGACCGGCGTACACATCACGATCCAAAACAGCTGCAGCGACAGGACCCGATCGGCATGGGTCATTAGCACAAAGGGCCCGAGCTGCCGCGCCGTCCCCCACACGGAGAGGGCCGCGACGCCCAGCAGGGCCGTGCTGGCTCCCACGGGTCCGAACCGGACGGCGACCCACAGCAGGGGCGGGAAAACCCAGAGGAGCGGAACGCCCACCGCGATCTCGGGTCCCGTACCGAAGGCGACCATCCCCACCGCCAGCACCGACAGCACGACGGCTCCCGCTTCCCACAGCCGGCGCGCGGAGAGCTCCTTCAGCCGGTGCACGGGAAACTGCGCCCATAGGAGCACGACGGGCGCCACGAGCAGCAGCACCGTGGCGTTCGACAGGGTGACGCGCAGCAACGTGGTGGCGAGCGTGGAGCCTGGTGCGAGCTCGAGGTGAAACAGCGCGCGGACGAACGCTGGCGTGGTGAATGCGTACAGCGCCGGAAGGACGAACGCGATGGCGCTGTACGCGAACACCTGTCGCCGGGTTTCGAAGGTCAGGGGGAGTCCCGGCACGCGGCGGAGTACCAGCGCGGTCGACGTGATGAAGAGCGCGTTCCCCGCGATCTGCCACGCCGCGCGCCAAGCCGGGGTGACGGAGGCGACGGCGACGGCGTGGGCCAATGCGGTGGCGACGAGCACCACCCACCAGCGTCTCGTGGGCGTGAGGAGTAGCGCCGCGAGCAGGACGGCATTCGCGGGCCACACAACGCCGATCTGAGAGTCCTGAAACCGGAACCCCAGGCCCAGCCGCGCGGCCAGGTAGTAGCTGACCGCCAGCAGGACCATGGAGGAGCCGAGCCGTAGAGTCCTCAAGCCTTCAATTGTGGTCGGGTCGCGCGCCAGGGTGGGTGGGCAGCAGGACACGATGGATGGCGTCGAGCAGCGCGGTCTCGTCGAACGGCTTGCGCAGGTAGGCCTGTCCCGTCGCCTCGATGCGTTCGCGCAGCGCCGCATCGTCGTGCGCGGTAATGAAGACGATGGGAAAATGCACGCCCGTGTCCGCCAGGTAGGCCTCGAGGTCCAGGCCTCCCATCCCCTCGAAGTGAATGTCGAGCACCAGGCAGTGGAGCGTCCAGGACTGGTGGGTCTCGAGGAACCCCTCGGTGGACGCGAACGGCACGACACTGAACCCTGCCGAACGCAGCAATCGGGAGACCGACTTCAGGACCGACGGATCGTCATCGATGACGCCGATCACCGGTGTCGCGGACTGCTTCGTGAGCACCATTCCGGTCCCGTGTGAGAGCCCGTGTTCCCCTGCGCGGCGCGCGGGGGAGACCCACGCTCACTATAGGCCCGGAACGGGCGTCTGGAATGTGACCTTAGGTCAACTACCCCCCCCCCCCGTCAGACGGCGGGGGGCAGAGGCGACTCCAAGACGCCCAACCGGTCCGCCATCCGGACCAGCTCGGCCACGGAGCCGGCTTCCATTTTTCTCATGATGCGTGCGCGGTGGACCTTGATCGTGCGCTCGCACGTCCCCAGGCGCCCGGCGATCTGCTTGTTGAGCATGCCCGTCACCACCAGCCGGAACACCTGCCGCTCGCGGGGCGTGAGTCGGTCCACCCGCGTCGTCAGAGCGCCGACGAGGGCACCCACCCGGCGCAGCTCGGCGTCGAGTGCGACGCCGCGCTGCACCGCGGCCAGCAGCTCCGCCTCATCGATCGGCTTCTGGAGAAAGTCCACGGCGCCGATCTTCATCGCCCGTACGCTCGAAGCGACGTCGCCGAATCCCGTGGCGAAAATGACGGGGATCGTCCACCCGGTGTCGCGCAGCGATGTCTGCAGCGCGAGGCCGTCGACCCCCGGCATGCGGATATCCAGGATGAGGCACTGCGGTCCCTCGCCAGAATGGGGACGCGCCAGGAACTCGCGCGCCGAATCGTAGCTCTGGACCCGGTACCCGGCCGCGCCCACGAGGCGCTGGAGCGACTTTCGGACCGAGGCGTCATCGTCCACCACGTGCACCGTGCATCCAGCCGCAGATACGGCGTCCGCGTGGCGCGAAACGCCTGCCATCGTCACGGTTCTCGCACCGGCGCGGACCGCCCGAACGGCGCTAGTCATGGTCATGTCTCCTCTTTCCCCGGAGCGACGGGCAGCGCGAAGTGGAAGGTCGCCCCGACGTCCGAATTGTTCGTGGCCCAGATGCGGCCCTGGTGACCATCGACGATCGAGCGCGCGATCGAGAGTCCCAAGCCGAGCCCATCCGGTTTGGTCGAGAAGAATTGATCGAACACCCGGTGCAATTCCGCCTGTGGAATCCCGCGGCCGGCGTCCCGGACGGACACGACGCACGATCCATCCGCCTCCGCCCGGGTCCGGATGATGATCCGCCGGTCCACGGTCACGGCGTCCCGCATCGCCTCGAACCCGTTCAACACGAGGTTCAGGAGCACCTGTTGGATCTGCACGGGGTCGCAGCGCACCGTTGGCAGCGGCACGTGGAGGTCGAGCACGAGGGTCACGCGACGCAGCAGAAAGTCGCCGTGGAGGAGCCGCGCCACGCTCCGCACCACCTCGTTCAGGTCGAGGACCTCGGTCTCCACGTCATGGTGGTTCAGCAACGCTCGCATCCCGTGAATCACTTCCCCAGCCCGGCGGTCGTCCGCGTCGATGTCGTCGATAATCGCCCGGACCTCGTCGATGGGCGGGTCCGGCCCCGCGAGGAACCGGCGCGCCGCTTGGGCGTTCGAACGGATCGCCGACAGCGGCTGGTTCAGCTCATGCGCCAGCGACAACGCGAACTCACCCAGGGTCCCGATCCGGGCGAACCGCGCGAGGTCGGGCTGGAGCCGGCGCCGCTCGGTCCCCGCGCGCGGGGTCGCGGCGGCCCGCTCGTTCCCGTTCCCCTCGCGAGCAACCGTCCCATCACGGACGATCGCGCGCGCCAGGATCGCGGCGACGAACTGGAGGCGCTCCACCAGCGTGTTGGACCACGTCCGCTTCGTGGACGCGGCTAGTGCCAGGGCGCCGAGCACCTCGCCGTGTTGCCGGAGCGGGATCAGGAGCACCGCTTCGATGCCGCTGCGACGAAATGCCTCCCGGTCCCGCGCGAGCGCGGACGGCAGCACGTCGAGACTGCTGAATCGCACCAGCTCGCCGGGCGCCAGCGACTGGGTGAGCGCCGGGAACTCTGTGGTCGGGTACGCGAACCCGCTCACCCAAGGAGCGATCGCCGCGCGCGACGCGGCGCCCGCGTGCCCATTCGCGACCGGCAGCAGACTGACCCGATCAACCCCGAGGCAGTGGGCGAGTCGCTGCAGCCATCGGGTCACGAGCGCCGGCGTGTCGGCGGGCGCCAGCATGCTCAAGCTCGACGACAGCTCGGACGCGAGGGTCTCGAATTCAAGTCGCCGCTGCAGCACACGCTCGATCAGGCGCCGCCGGCGCTGCTCGATGAGCAGCACGATGCTCAGCAGGGCCAGGACGCCGACCACGCCACCTTCCAGCAGGCTGGTACGACGCTCCGTGCTAAGCCACGTCAGCAATTCGGTGCCGCGCGCGCTCAGGGGTACACCAGTAGCCTCGATGCAAGGTCCCGTTGTTCCGAGGAGCGCCCATATAGCCGCACGCACGATCCACGGCAGCAGTATCATAGTCCTCGCGAAAGCGGGATTCTACAGCTCAGCCGCCCGGCCGCCAGATGGGCCCCATGTAGTCCTTTGGGACAACCTATCCTTGGGACTTGGAGGAGGAAGGCCCTAAGAGCCCTTCACGAAAGTTCTGCCTGGGACAATCGGTGGGCCGACGGCTGTTCCCCACCGTAACTCCGGCCGTGTCAGGCCGTTATCAAGACCCGTGATTGACCGAAGGTCTAATACCGGGAGTACCCTCGGTCAGCGGAACTTGCCCGTTATCTGATCCTGCGGAGGATTCCGTATGCTGATGCAACGCGTCGGTCTGCGGTTTTGCGTGGGCATGCTCGTCGGTGCTCTGGCGGCGGGCTGCTACCCCGGCGGCATCGAGACCGTGTCGCAAACCGACCTCGTGGCGACGTTCTTCCAGAAGGGCGTCGACTTCACGGCCAACAAGACGTTCGACATGCCCGACTCGATCGTCGATATCGGGGTCGCCGCGGGGGCGTCGAGCACGCTGAACCACAAATACGACACCCAGATCCTCGCGAAGATCCAGGCCGGGCTGGTGGCGCTGGGCTACACCCGCGTGGATGCGACCGCGACCAGGCCGGACGTGATCGTCGTCGTCTCGGGGATCACCGTCGACAACTACAGCGCGTGGGTAGGGTACCCGTGGTGGGGGTATTGGGGCTGGTGGGGAGGGTGGCCCGCTGGGTATGGGGCGGGTTCCACGTGGTACTACCCGTGGTCGCCCGTCGTCGTCACCGGCTACACCAGCGGGAGTCTGTTCATCAACATGATCGATCCCGATCTGGCGACTCCGCAACCAAACCAGGCATTCTCCATCTGGGCCGCGGCGATCAACGGCATGCTGGAGGGCACCGACGCCGAAATCCTTGCGCGGATCAACACCAACATCGACCAAGTCTTCGCTCAATCCCCCTACCTCCGTACACAGTGAGGATCGCTATGCGTGTCTGGATCGCTGCAGCGGCCACGCTCCTGGTTCCCGCCGTCGTCGCGGGGCAGGGACGGGGCAAGTGGTTTGGCATGAACTGGTCCATGGCGGCACCGATTGAGCACACCAAGGACTTCACCAACGACTACAGCTTCCGGGGCATGGGCCTCGAATGGCGACAGTTCAGCGGGAACAAGTCCTTCGGATTCAATGCAGGGTGGAACGTCCTCAACGAGGAAAAGAGCGGAACACAGACGTTCCAGCAGGCCGCGATTAATGGAGACCAATTCCGCTACAACAATACGGTGTCGCTCCTGCTGAGCGCCCACGTCTACGGGGGCGGTGGGAGTGGCAAAGCACGACCCTACCTCGGCCTCAAGGCCGGCACGTATTTCATCTCGCGTCGCGTGGACGTGGGGCTGTGGCAGATAACGGACGAGAACTGGCACTGGGGAGTCGCGCCGGAGTTCGGGTTCTCCGTGCCCATGCGCGGGGGCTTCCAGAGCGAGGCGTTCTACGCCCAGGTGCGCTACAACTACGCGTTCTCGGCCGGTGACGCTCCCTACCAGAGCTGGTTCGGGATCGACGTCGGCTTCGCCGTCCGCAAATAGCGGGCGCGGTGGCGCTCCCTACTTCACCTCGGGGAGCGCCGCCGTGACCTCCAGCTCGATGACCCGATTCAGGAAGTTGTTCAGCTGGAAGAAATGCGCCACCGTTTTCGCCGGAAGGTGCTTGACGAACTCGCGGTACTGGTCGCGGTTGAGCTTGACCCGGCGCTCATCGAGGTCCATCACGCGTTCGATCAGGTCGTTCGCCTGGTGATCGGTCAGCGTGTTGTACGCGGCGACGTAATCGCGGATCACCTTGACCCGGTCATCGGTCAGCTTCGCGGCCTCGAGCTCGAACTGGCGGTACAACGGCCAGAACACCTTCGCCTGCGAATCGGGGAGCGCGAGCGCCCGCCCGATGATCTGGGTCTTGTTTGCGCGCACGTCGGACCGCATGAGCTCGATCGCGTTGGCGAGCGACGAGTCCTGGGCGTGCAGCGTCGGGACGACCGCACCACAGAGGGGGAGAAGGATCACGAGACCGGCGGCGCGCACGTTCATGACGTTTCCTGGCGTAGTGGGGTCGGAGCGAACTTGCTAGGCCCGCGCCTCGCACACTATTGCCCCTAGGTGCATCTCCGCTGCGTCGCGTCAGAACGCTTCGGTGAAATTGAAGTAGACCCCGTGGGACGCCCGCCCGAAGCCGACGTCCACCCGCACGTTGGACCGGGGCTGCACCTCGAAGCGGTACCCGACCCCCCCGTTGGGGAGGATCCCGTGCAGGTGCGACAGGTCGTTTCCCAGCGTCCCCGCACCGGTCCAGACCACGAATCCGTGGCGTGACAGCCGCCCGTTACTGCGCAAAAACATGTAGCGGTACTCGGCGAGCGCGATCAGCGTCGAGCGGTCGCGAAAGCGGCCTTCGACGTAACCCCGCAAATCGTATCCCGTGCCGAGCAGCGACAGCTCGGACCACGGCACGGTGTGCGCCCCGATCCGGGACTTCACCTGCCAGGCGAGGGTGCGGCCCGGTCGTCCGAGCGAGCGGTAATGCCGGTAGTCGAGCAGGACCGTCTGATACGAATTGTCGCCGCCCAAGAAGCCCCCATACGAGGTGACCGTGATCGCCGCGTACATACCGCTATAGGCATTCGCGGCCACGTCGCGGGTGTCGTACTGCAGTATGCCGCCGAGGCCCACGTTGTAATTGTCGGGCCCGTACCGCTGGTAGGTGGGATCGGCGGCCATCGTGGGGTTCACTTCGGTGGCGATCGTGTGGTTCAGGTCGAAGACGCCGCCCAGCATCACGTGCTCCGAGACGGCCCACAAGACGCGCGGGTTGAACTTGACCCACTTCCGGTGATACGCGGTCGTGGTATCCTTGCTCGACGGCGCGAGCCCGGCATCGAACCCCACGCCCCAGTAGTTATCCGGCATGTCCTTGAACGCCACATCGGCCAGAATGCGCAGGCGGTCCTCGTCCCAGAACGATGACAACGACGTGCTCACGTTCACCGCGCCCGTGGTGGAGGCGGAGATCGTGGCGGACAGTGTCGAGCGCTGCACGCGCAGCGGGTTCCGGCCGACTTTCCAGGATACGAGAACGCCCCCCGCCACCAGGAATTCCATTTCGGGGTTGTAGGCGGGCGCGAGGAGCGGCGTCAGCCGAAACCTGCCGCTGTCCGGCGGCACCAACGCCAGCGGTCCGGTGTCGGGCTGGACGGGGCTTGGCTGCTGGGCGGGAGCGGGAGCGGGGATGAGGAAGGCCAGGACCACGCCCAGCGCAATCGTCGTGCGGCGCACTCGGAGCCCCTCGAGAAGTCGGCCCCGGAAAGTGTCGCGGCACGGTTGGGGTCGGGCTATCGCACCTAGGGGCAACTACCCGGCGTCGTGCGCGTCCGGTTGCAGTGCGAGATGAAACGTCGCGCCCCGATCGGGATTGTTGACGGCCCAGAGCCGGCCTCCGTGCGCCGCGACGATCGTGCGGCAAATCGCCAGGCCCAGGCCGAGTCCGTGCTGCTTGGACGTGAAGAAGGGCTCGAACACGTTTTCCAGCTTCCCCTCCGGAATACCGGTGCCCTGGTCCGCGACGGAGACCATCACCGCGTCGCCGTTTGCCCAAGCGGTGGTGATCGTCGCCTGACGTTCCTCACGGGGCCGCTCGCCCATCGCGTCACAGGCGTTGAGGAGCAGGTTCATCAGGACCTGTTGGAGCTGCACGCGGTCGGCAGGGACTCGAGGCAGGACCGGCGCGAGCCGGGTGTGCACCAGCACCTCGCGCTGGATCAGCTCGCTGTGCATCAGCCCGAGGACCTCCCGCACGATCTCGTTGACGTCGAGCGACTGGAGCTGCAATTCCCCACGCTCCAGCAGCGCGTGCAGCCGGCGGATCACCTCGCTGGCGCGCCGGTCGTCGGCGACGATGTCTTCGAGGATGTTGCGCACTTCCGGTAAGTCGGGGGGCTGGCGCGCCATCAACCGCTGTCCGGCACGGGCGTTGGCCATGATTGCGGCGAGCGGCTGGTTGAGCTCATGGGCCAGCGCCGCCGACAGCTCGCCCAGCAGGGCCACCCGACCGAGATGCGCCAGCTCCTCGCGCTGCTCCAGCAGCTCCCGTTCCGCCTGGCGCCGATCGGTGATGTCGCGGATGATGATGAGAAAGCACGGCTTGTCCGCCATCACCACGGACTGGGCCGTGACCACCGCCTGCAGCACGGCACCGGAGCGGCTGCGCAACCGCAGCTCGATCTCGTGCCCGTGGCCCGGCGAGACGAGGTGGGCGTTGAACCGGTCCGCGTCCGTGGCGTACAGGAACAGGTCCAGCTCCGCGGGCGAGCGCCCCTCGGCTTCGGCGCGCGTAAAGCCGAACATCGCTTCCCACCGCTCATTGACGTCGACGATGTGGCCGTTGCTCTGGCGGGCGATCGCGAAGGCATCGGGACTGGAGCGGAACGCCACGGCAAAGCGCTCCTCGGAGCCGCGCAGCGCCTGTTCCACGCGGCGCCGCTCGGCCATCACGGCGCCGATGGTCAGGAGGGGGACCGAGGTCACGATCAGAAACAGCTGCACGGCCAGGGCGTTCATGCTGGACGACGTCGCGTCGAACGGCCGCTGCCCGTGAATCGCCGCCCAGATCGCGAACAGCGCCATCACCAGCAGACTGCCACTGGACCCGCCCGGGCCGAACCGCACCGCGGCCCACAGGAGAAACGGCAGCGGGGCGTAGAGGAACGCCGTGCCCGTGCCCGGCGCGAGCCTCCCGAGAAACACGGTCGTGCACGTGGCCAGCAAGCCGAGGGTCAGGGCCCCGGCTTCGACGTAGCGCCGCGGCGGCACGTCGCGCAGCCGATCGAGACGGGCGGTCGCCGTCTGAAGGATCACCGGTACCAGCGCCAGCGTCGCCAGCGCGTTGGAGAAGAACCGGGTGCGCCACACCTCCCAGTAGCCCGCCGTCCCGAACCGGTTCCAGGCGACGAACGCCGCGTCCAGGAAGGAAGAGGCGAAGGGGGCGAAGAACACGCAGCTCACGAGAAAGACGGTGACGCGCCGGAAACTGTCCACGCGGGGCACGGGCTCGAGCAAGCGCGCCGCACCGGCGCCGATCAGGGCTTCGCTGGCGTTGCTGATGAACCAGCACAGGACCATGGTCAGCGGGATGCCCTCCGACAGCTCGCCGGCCAGGTGAGCCGGCAGAGCGGCGAGCACCACGGTCCACCAGGCGCGCGCGGGCGTGAGCAACAAGGCAGCGGTGAGGATCGCGTTGGGCGGCCACATCGTGGAAACGGGATTCGGCCGCATCGTGAGGTCGAGACCGACCCGTACGCCGACGTAATACGCCACGGCGACGATCAGCATCGCCCCCAGCGTGCGGGTGCGCGGCCACACGGGCTCGACGGACGCAAGCCGCATCAGGCCAACTGCCTACACCGGTCCATGCCCTAGGATGCAGCGGCCCGAGCGCCGTGGCCAGTCCGCCGCGACGCCACCAAACCTGAGCTTTTCATACTACGAAGGTCCAACTTGCCGCGGCTCCCGCGGCGGCGATTTTCGGCTCACGCTCACTCTCAAAAGGGAAGGTTCCGTGCTCAGAACTCTATGCAGGACTACGGGGGCGCTGGGTGTCGCGTTGGGGCTGATGGTTGGCGCCGCGAGGACCGCCGTGGCGCAAAAGCAGTTTGCTTTCTTCGGCATGGGCGGCGGCTATTTCGCGTCCGACCTGTACACAGGGGTCAGCGGCAACAAGGTGGAGTTGTCGGATTCCTGGACCTATGGTGCCCGGCTGGTCTACCTGCCCCAACGGCAATTTGGCGTTGAGCTCAGTTACGCTCGGGCGAAGTCCGACGCCACCACGCGCGACCCGACGCACCCGCTGGGCGACGCAAGTGTGACCCTGGACCAGATCGACCTGAGCGGCTTGTTTGCCGGTCAGCGCGGCCCGGCGACCGGATATCTGAGCCTCGGCCTGGGCACGAGCATCGTGTCGCCAAGCGTGCCGAACGTCACCACGGAGTCGAACTGGCGCTTTGCCTGGAACGTCGGCATCGGCGTCATGTTCAAGATGGGGCGCAGCTTGGTGGGCCGGATCGACGGGCGGTACCGCGGCGTGGACACTGACCACGCGACCAACTCTTACGCCTACTGCGACGTCTTCGGGTACTGCTATGGCTACGCTTCGTCGATCTACTGGAGCGGTGAGGTAACGGCGGGGCTCGGCTTCCGCTTCTAAGAACAGATCGGCCGCTCGCGGTCGCGTACCCCGGTCGCCGTTATATTGGTCGCGTGACCGGTGGTGCGCGCAGGGGGACCGTCGTCGTCGACGTCGGCGGCGTGAAGGTGGGCGGTGCTCATCCGATCGTCGTCCAGTCGATGACCAACACGGATACGGCCGACGTCGGTGCGACGGCTGCGCAAACACGTGCGCTGCACGACGCCGGCAGCGAGCTGGTGCGGGTCACCGTCAACAACGAGGCGGCGGCGGAGGCGGTCCCCGACATCGTGGCCCGCGTGGGCGTTCCCGTCATCGGCGACTTCCACTATAACGGCCACCTCCTGCTCACGAAGTATCCCAAGTGCGCCGCGGCGCTCGCCAAGTACCGCATCAATCCTGGGAACGTGGGGGCCAAGCGCCGGGACGAGAATTTCCGCACGATCATCGACGTCGCGCTCACCCACGGCAAGCCGGTGCGGATCGGCGTCAACTGGGGGAGCCTCGACCAGCAGCTCCTCACGGAAATGATGGATGAAAACGGGCGTCGCTCCGACCCGCTCGACGCGCGCGAGGTCATGATCGAAGCGATGATCGCGAGCGCGACACGCTCGGCCGAGCTGGCGGAAGAGTGTGGCCTGCCGCACGATCGCATCATCCTGTCGGCGAAGGTCTCGGGCGTCGACGATCTGGTGGATGTGTATCGGCGTCTCGCCCGCCGCTGCGACTACCCCTTGCACCTCGGCCTGACGGAGGCGGGGATGGGGGCGAAAGGGATCATTGCGAGCACCGCGGCCCTTTCGATCCTGCTCGCGGAGGGCATCGGCGATACGATCCGCGTGTCGCTCACGCCGCGGCCCGGCGGCGACCGGACCGAGGAAGTGCAGGTGGCGCAGCAGGTGCTCCAGTCGCTCGGCCTCAGGAGCTTTACGCCGCAGGTCTCGGCGTGTCCCGGCTGCGGGCGCACAACCTCGACCTTCTTCCAGGAGATGGCCGAGGACATCGAGACCCATCTCAAGGAGCGGATGGCCACGTGGCGCGAGCGTTATGCAGGCGTAGAGACGCTGCGCGTGGCGGTCATGGGGTGCGTCGTGAATGGTCCCGGGGAATCGAAGCACGCGGACATCGGCATCTCGCTGCCAGGGACGTTCGAGGAGCCTAAGGCTCCCGTGTACGTGGACGGCAAGCTCAAGGTGACCCTGAAAGGTGATTCGATCGTCGCCGACTTCCTGAAGATCCTCGAGCAGTACGTCGAAACGCGATACGGCGCCTCACGCCCTGTGCCGAGCGACTCGGTGTCTCCCTAAGCGATTCGGCTCCCCAGCGGCACCTCCCGCTCGGGGTGGACCAACACGATGTCCCCGTCACCCAGCACCACGCCAAGCGTCAGCACTTCGGAGAAAAAGTTCGCAATCTGGCGCGGCGGGAAGTTTACCACCGCCAGCACCAGCTTTCCTATGAGATCGGCTGTGTCGTAGTACTTGGTGATCTGGGCGCTCGAGGTCTTCACCCCGAGCTCGCCGAAATCGATGCGCAGCTGGTAGGAAGGCTTCCTGGCTTTGGGGAACTGGTCGGCTTGAACAATGCGGCCGACCCGGACGTCGACCTTCGCGAAATCGTCCCAGGTGATTTCGGGCATGTCCTAATGTCCCCACCCGACAGCCCCGTGGCAAATTCGGTGCTGCGGCGCCTCTACACAGCGCATCCCACAGACGTAGGCGCTTCGCGACAGACGATCCCGCGCATGACCGGTACAGCGGTGACTTCGCTCACGCAGCGGCGATGCGACGGCCGCGCGGGACGGACGTGCAAGACAGGCACACCGGTTGCAGCGCCGATTCGGCGTATGAGGGCCGTACCTAGAAGGAAAGAAGCGACGCCAGTCGTCGCGCTCTCGGCCGCCTTGCTGGCGCTTGGGGTCGCGTGCCACCTGGATGCTGGCGGCGGCGGCGGTGGGAGTGGCCTCGCATCGGTCGCGCAGTTGCGCAGCGATATGACCACGCCGATCCCCACCGGCGGGTCCACGCCGGAGCCGACCATCGTCGTACGGGCCGTGGTGCGCGATACCACCGTCGCAACGCCCCGCGTCGAGGTTGAGATACGGCCCGTCGGCACCGACTTCCAGGGCCAGCCGAACGCCACAAGCGCTGCGACGCCACGCGGTGAGACCACCCTAGTTCAAGTGAGCGGGTTGCAGGACAATACGGGTTACCACTGGCAAGCGCGGATGGGGGGTGACACCGCGTGGCAACCCTACGGCGGGAACCCGGAGAGTGCGGCGGATCTCCGCGTCGCCCTTCCGGTCGCCACCAACCACCTCGAGTTCACCCAGGACCCCACGACGACCACTGCCGGCGCGACCATGGACCCGGTGAAGGTCACGCTCAAGGACGGCCAGGGCAACGTGATCACGGGCTTCACCGGCAATGTTCACCTCGAGATCGCCCCGAACGCGAACCCGGGCGGGGACAATTTGGCGAGAGATGCGAACGCCGTCGCGGGAGTGGCGACGTTCTCCGACGTGAAGCTCACCAAGGCAGGCAGCGGGTACCGGCTGGAGGCGACGGCGGACGGTGTCGCTGCGGTCACGAGCGGGTCGTTCGGCGTCAACCCCGGGCGCTGGCACTATTCGAAGTTCCTCGTACAGCCGAGTAATACGACGCCGAACCGGCCCATCACGCCTGCTGTGCAGGTGGCGGTGCTGGACGACTGGGGAAACGTCGCCACGTCGTACCCGTACATCCTCTACGTGCAGATCGCTACGGACGGCAGCCCTGGGCGCAACGCGACTCTGGACCAGAGCGGGAACGGGCGTGCGGCAACCGCCGGCATCGCGACGTTCGATAACCTGAAGATCGACCAGTTGGGCGTCGGGTATACCCTGGTGGTTGGGGGCACCGAGGCGGCAGCCGCGACGAGCGGGTCGTTCGACGTCCTCGTCGCGCTTCCGGCTCCGCCCCGAACGGGCGTGACGCCGTAGAAAGGCTCACGAGAGCGCCTGGCCGGAAAGAGCGCTCGCCGTGGGGAGATCTGCTCCCAGACTCCGGAACGTGGAAGTCGCCGCCTGCCGCTCGAGCTCGGCGTCGTCCGGGCATCCGGTGGCACGATACGCCGCGGCCAGCAGCGCCCTCGCCGTGGCGGTCTCGTACGGAAGCTGGACCTCCTGCCAGAGCTTGCAGGCGCGCCGCAGGCTGGGGACGGCCCCGTCGGCACGGCCTTCGGCGAGCAGCACGGCACCGCGCGCTTGAGCCGCGCTCGCGTGCAGCGCCGTCGATCCGTATTCTCGCGCGATCGCTTCCAGCTCCGTGGCGCTGCTCTGGGCCAGCTCGACCTCCCCCGCCGCGAGCGCGATCTGCACCCGTGCGGGCAGTAGCCGCGCCCTGTCCAGCGATCCCTCCGGTCGGTCGGCGACGGCGCGATCGATGAGCCCCCTCGCGGCGTCGACCTTTCCCTCCGCCAGGCGTAGCAGCGCCAGGCCCGGAACCGGCTCCCGGCCCGGCCGCGATGTTGTAGAAGCCCCGGAGCTCCTGCGAGGCGCGGAGCGCCTCGGTCTCCGCGTCGTTCCACGACCCGCGGAGTCGCATGAGCTCCGCCCGGTGCACCCGACAGATGCCGGGATACCCGGACCCGGCGTGCGGCTCGCACCAGCGTCGCGCTGCCTCGCTCCATTCGGCCGCTCGCTGATAGTCGGCCAGCTTTTCGCACGTCCCCATCATGTTGCAATAGATGCGCCCGGTGACCCTTGGGCCGAGCTCACCGCTTACGGCGGTGGCCATCGCTTCGTCGATCAGCGCCATCCCCTGTGCCAGCTCACCCTTCGAGACCAGCATGCGGCCGATGTCGTGCATGGCCAAGGCCTGGAGGTCGCGATCGTGGAAGCGGGTGGCGAGATCGCAGCTCCGTCTGGCCAACCCTAGTGCCTTATCGACGTTCCCTTCACTCTCCAAGGCGAGGACCGCGTGGAGCCGGAGCAGCACGCCGTGCTCGAGGCATTCAGGGACGTCCTGCAGCAGCCGCTCCGCGCGCTTGAGCCAGCCATTCCCGATCGACTTCGCCTGCCTATTAATGAAATCCTCGGCGAGGCGCACGGCGACTATCGCCGCGCGCCGCGGAGTCCCCTGGTCGATGTACGCCGCGTACGCCCGCTCGTGGGCGGCGATACTGTCGTCCACCCGGCCGATCCACCACGCCGACTCGGCGAGGCGTTCGACGTCCTCCGCGGCGAGCGCCCGCATCGCTTGGGCGTTGCTGAGCGTCTCGAATGCCTCACGCCAGGAGTGGCGCGAGAACGCGCTCCGCCCGGCTTCCCGCTCCTCCTCCCCCGCCGGCGTCGCGGCCGTCGGCGCCGCGACGGCGTCGGAGCGAGCCTCCGCGGATGCTCGCAATGCCTCCGCGAACTGATGCGGGGTGGCGAATCGGTCGGCGGGAGCCCGCGCCAAAGCCTTCGCGATCGCCTGATCCATCGGCACGGGAACCGTCTCCCGCAAGCGCCGGATGGACGGGACCGGGTCGGTGAACCGCTTCGCGATGATCGCCTGGGCGGTCGGCCCCGTGAACGGCGGCTCCCCGGCGAGCATCTCGTACAGCAGGCAGCCCAAACTGTAGACGTCGCTCCGTCCGTCGAGTGCGCGCTCGCCCGCTCCTTGCTCGGGGCTCATGTAGGCGGGCGTGCCGAGGACGATCCCCGTCCGCGTGAGCTTCCCCCCTCCGGCCGCATCGATCGCCCCCGCGATGCCGAAGTCGGCCACGATGGCCTGGCCGTCGGACAGCAGGATGTTTTCAGGCTTGACGTCTCGATGCACGACATCGCGGCTGTGCGCATAGCTCAGGGCGTTTGCCACTTCGCCGACGATCGTGACGGCATGTTCGATCGGGAGCTGCTTTTCCCGATTCAGCCGCTCACGCAGCGACTCGCCCGCCACGTACGGCATGACGTAGTACAGGAAGCCGTCCGCCTCGCCCGAATCGTGCAGCGGTAGGATGTGGGGATGACTGAGGCTGGCGGCGGTTTCGATCTCCCGGAGAAACCGCTCCCGCCCGAGGGCGGCCGCGAGCTCCGGCGCCAGCACCTTGATCGCGACGGGGCGATGGTGCTTCAGGTCCTGCGCGAGGTAGACCGTTGCCATCCCCCCGCGGCCGAGCTCGCGCTCGATGGCGTACCGCCCGCTGAGGGCGGACCGAACCGCGGAGAGCATGTCAGTCACGGGGAACTCGGGCACGAGAGACTCCTGCATGATAGTGAGCCCCGGGGGTGGGCGGCAGAGGGTCGTGCGCAGCTTTTGGCCTAGCGTCGCGTAACTTCGCCTACGCCGGGCGCACCGCTCCGCCGTAGTCTGCTGCCATGCTCGCCCGCGTCCGCTCCGCCGCCATCCTCGGGATCGATGCCTACCTCGTGGATGTGGAGACCGACATTGCGAACGGCCTCCCGACGTTCGCCACCGTCGGGCTGCCACAGGGCGCCGTCAAGGAAGGCCGGGAGCGCGTGTACGCCGCGCTCGCGAACACCGGCTACACCTTCCCCCTGAAGCGTATCACGGTCAACCTTGCCCCGGCTGACATCCGCAAGGAGGGCTCTGCGTTCGACCTGCCGATCGCCGTGGGGATCCTCGCGGCCACGGAGCAGATCTCCGGCGAGCGATTGAACCGCGTGGCGGTGCTGGGTGAGCTGGGCCTGGAAGGGGCGATTCGGCCGGTGCGTGGGGCGCTGCCGGTCGCGCTGGCGGCGCGCGCCGCCGCGCTCGAGGCCCTGGTGCTGCCGCGTGAGAACCTGGCCGAAGCGGGTGTCGTATCGGGCGTGCGGGTCCTGGGCGCGGGGAGCCTGGCGGAGCTCGCCGATTTTCTGGACGGCCGGTCGGAGCTGCCGGAGGCGCGGGTCGATCTGGCGGCGCTCCTCGCCGAACGGGCGAAGCACGACGTGGACTTCGCGGAAGTGAAGGGGCAGGCGCATGCGAAGCGCGCGCTCGAGGTCGCGGCGGCGGGGGGGCACAATATCCTGATGATCGGCCCGCCGGGCAGCGGCAAGACGATGCTCGCGCGCCGCCTCCCCACGATTCTCCCCAAGATGAGCCTCGAGGAAGCGCTCGAGACGACGAAGATCCACTCCGTGGCGGGCGTGCTGCCGGTCGGCGAGTCGCTCGTGGCCCGGCGCCCGTTTCGCGCCCCCCATCATACGATCTCGGATGCCGGGCTGATCGGCGGCGGCTCGTACCCTCGGCCGGGCGAAGTGAGCCTCGCGCACGGCGGCGTGCTGTTCCTGGACGAGCTGCCCGAGTTCCGCAAGAACGTGCTCGAGGTGCTGCGCCAGCCGATGGAGGACGGCGTCGTAACCATCGCGCGCGCCGCAATGAGCCTCTCCTATCCGGCGCGCTTCATGCTCGCCGCGGCCATGAATCCGTGCCCCTGCGGCTACTTCGGCGATCCTCAGCACAATTGCGTCTGCGGGCCCCTCGGCGTGCAGCGCTATCTCGCGCGTGTGTCGGGGCCGTTGCTCGACCGCATCGACATCCATCTCGAGGTGCCGGCCGTGAAGTACCGGGCGCTCGCCGACCAGGGAGCGGGGGAGCCGAGCGAAGCGATCCGGGAGCGGGTGGACCGGGCGCGCGTGGCGCAGCGCGACCGGTTTGCCAACCGGGCTGGCGTGTATGCCAACGCGCACATGGCGGCGCGGGACATCCGCGCGTTCTGTCGTGTCTCGGACGGTGCGGACGCCCTGCTACGAACCGCGATCACCCGCCTCGCGCTGTCGGCGCGGGCCTATCATCGGATTCTCAAGATCGCCCGCACCATCGCCGACCTCGAGGGCGCGGCGGACCTGCAGCCGAAACACGTCAGCGAGGCGATTCAATACCGCAGCCTGGATCGGAGGGGGCTGGGGTAGGGCGAGGCACGTCCTCCGCGCAGGGCGGCGGTGGCGCTCTCGCGATTGGGCTTGCTGCCCGATACCTGGGTGAGAGACATACAGACGTGCCTGGACCAGTGAACACCAGTCCGCCTATGGTGACTAACGTGGGAACTGTCTTTTGTGGGCTCCGCTAGGCAGCGGACCAGCGCATCGTCCGCAGCCGCTACCAGCGGAGCTTGGTTGGAAAATATTCCGAAATCAATTCGCTATAGAAAGGCCGCAATTGCTCGACAT
>QHUS01000127.1 GCA_003222035.1 Gemmatimonadota bacterium
TGGGGCGGATCGTTTTTCACGCACGATCTGGGCATCGAGTTCTTCGGCGGGGACGCCGAGCTCGATCTGGGGGGGCGCCGTGCTTTCATTACGCATGGCGACGGCCTCACCGAGCAACACTGGAGTGGCGCGCTGATGCACCGGGTGCTGCGTCATCCCATCACGGTCGCGGTGTTTCGTGTGCTGCATCCCACGATCGGGTTCTGGATCGCCGATCTGTTCTCGCGCCACCTCGCCGACAATACAAAGGATAGAGAGGTGCTCGATCGGGCGGCGGCGGCGCAGCGGCGCTGGGCCGCCGATTTCCTGACGCGTCGCGCCGACGTGCAGCTCGTCATCATGGCGCACACGCATCGGCCGGTCGTGGACCGCTTGCCGGACGGACGTGCCTACCTGAATCCGGGAGCGTTTCTGGATGGTGGGCGTTATGCGATCATCACGCCCGACGGTGTGGAGCTGCAGCAGTTCACAACGGGGCGACTTCCACGTGCTTGAGCTTCTCGCCTAAGAACACCGCACCCACTTTGCGAAAGTGCGGCTCGTCGTCCGATACCACAAAGCGGTGATCATGCGTTCCGCCGTTCGATAACAGATCCAGCCGCTCGAGCTCCCGCGCGACGGCCGTCGCCGTCTCTTCCGCCGAGTCGACCAGCTTCACTTCCGGTCCCATGACGCGGGCAAGCAGCGGCTTGAGCAACGGATAATGCGTGCAGCCCAGCACGAGGACGTCCACCTTCGCCCGCTTCAGCGGCTCGAGGTACTCGCGCGCGATCAGCTCGGCGGCGGGATGCTCGAACCATCCTTCCTCAACGAGCGGCACGAAGAGCGGACAGGCCTGGCTGTGGACCCGCGCGTCGGCGCGCAGCGCCTTGATCGCGCGCTCGTACGCGCCGCTCGCGATCGTCCCCGCGGTGCCGATTACACCGATCGTCCCCGTCCTCGTCGCCGCCACCGCCGCGCGGGCACCGGGCTCGATCACGCCGACGACCGGTACCGAGGAGCGCTCTTTCAAGTAGGTGAGCGCGTGCGCGGTGCTCGTGTTACAGGCGACGACCACCGCCTTCACGCCGCGTTGCAGCAGATACGCGAGGATCTCACCACTATAGCGTCGCACCGTGTCGGGGGATTTAGGTCCGTACGGAACGCGGGCGGTGTCCCCGAAATAAATCACCGACTCCTGCGGCAGCCGCTCGAACAGCGCGCGCGCCACCGTCAGTCCGCCGATCCCCGAATCGAACACACCGAGCGGGGCCTTATTCATGGAACGGAATGCTGATGCCGATGCCGCCTGGAAACGCGCGGACCTTGAGATCGGGTGGGAAGTCGTGCAGATGCGCGGAGACGTAGGCCTCCGCGCCCGAGAAGAAATGATTGAAGACCCAGAGCACCAGCCAGTCCTGCACTTCCTGCCGCTTGTGCCGGAGATTCGCGGAGTGAATCGCCTTGAAGTAGTTCGCCTCCTGCTGCGCCTTGAGCGTCATCATGATCGTCACGCCTTCCCACGCGACGAATGTCGCGCCGGTGACGGGCCTGTCGGTGGCGACCTGGCCCCAGCCCGGAAGCACAAAGGACCGCAGGAAGGCTCCCATTGGGCGCACGCCGTGGTGCACGGTACCTGCAGGGAGAGTCAAGGTTGTATCCTGCGCTACAAGTCTGCACGTCGGCACGACTGCAAGCAGACACGCAAGTCCGATCGCGTGCCGACGTGCCAACGTGCCGACGTGCATTCTTACCGTGCTACGAGGACGTTCAAGCGCCCCCGCTCCAGCTCCACCGTGCATTCGTTGACTCCCGGTTCGCGCAGCTCCCCATGTGTGTGCCACGCATGACGCGTGGAATAGCCAGGAGAAACCGCGGCAGCGACACGCGCCGGATCAAACAGACATCCAGCTTGCCGTCCGCGGGATCGGCGTCGGGTGCGAAGCGGTAGCTGCCGCCGGCCGTCGTGCCGTTGCACACCTCGACCATCATCATGTACCCCCGCTCCCGAAATCCGGGCGCCACGACGTCGAAGACGGGCGGCTCGAACTTGAAGAACGTCTTCACGATCGGCACGAGATACGAGAGAAAGCCGCGCAGGTGGTGCATGGCGTTCCGCGTCTTGACCACGGCGGGCCCGAACCCGAAGCCGACGCTGTTCACGAACCACTCGTCGAACACCCGGCCCGCGTCGAAGCGGCGGGAGTGGGCGGTTACGAGCCGCGCCACGGCGCGCGCCGGATTGTAGCCAAAGAGGCCGACCATCTTGGCAAAGTCGTTGCCCGAGCCGACCGGGACGACGCCGAGTGCGGTGTCGGTCCGCGTGCGCAGCAGCCCGTTCGCCACTTCGTGAACGGTGCCGTCCCCGCCCACCGCGACCACGTGTTTGGCGCCCTGCCGCACCGCCTCGCTCGCCAGCTCTTGACCGTGACCGGGGCCTTCGGTGCGGGTGACATCCACCGCCCACCCCTGCGCGCGGAACGCGCGCGCGACCACCGACTCGGCGCGTCGTGCGGCGCCTCGTCCCGCGGCGGGATTGAGGATGACGTGGGCATGAAGCACGCGGCAGACAAGATACAATCTCGTCTGCCGCGGAAGGACCTGCCGAGCTGCAAGCCTGAAGACTATTGGATCAGATAGTGCTCTTCCCAGTCGATGGCGAATTCGACGCTGCAGCGGCCGCACATCATGCGGGTGGGCCGGCCACGCAGCGGAACGCGATCGCGGCACGCGGGGCAGACGGCATAGTGCTCACCAATGTCCAGGGAACGCGGCACGTTCCGAGGACGCGGCACGACGGTCCACTTACGAGGCGGCGAAGTCGACATCTGAAGGAAGGCACGGACGACCGCGACGGGTGTCCCTTTCACGTCGACCACGGCGGCGAGGCCTTGCGCCTTGATGAGCCGGTACCAGGCGCCGCGACGCAAGTTGCAGTTCACATCGGCTTGCAAACGAGCCCACACCATCATTCACACTCGGGCGACGAGGGGACGACAAGAGTAATGAGCACCAACCGACTTCGAAGTGACGGCTGTCACCCGGCGCGTTTGACGCCGTTCACTTCTTCCCAATTGATCTCGAACTCCTGCCGGCAACGCGCACACTCGAGTGTGCGCACCGTTTTCTTCGGCAGCGGCGCCCGCGCACGACAGTTCGGACAAACGCCGTAGGTTCCCCGAAGATGCGGCGGTGCTTTGCGATTTTCCGCCGAGCCTTCTACGACGCTCCAGGTCTGCGGAGGCCGTTGCTGGATCTCGAGCCAGGCTCGGAGCACGCCGACTTTGCGGTGATTGACTTCGATAACTGCCTGAAGATCCGTCAGTTGGATCACGCGGTACCATGCACCGCGGCGCATCTTGAGGGGGACATCGGCCTGCAGGCGGGCAAATAAC
>QHUS01000002.1 GCA_003222035.1 Gemmatimonadota bacterium
CGTCGGCAAACTCGAAGGATGCTTTGCCGTAGCCGCTAGTTGTGACCAGTATTCCTTTCGATGCCCCTTCGTTTTGTACCGTGCCAAAGAGATCACGAACGGCACTCACACCGACCGTATGTTTATAGCTGCGTAGACCCCCACCCCAGGTCGACCGCAAGGGTCGACCCTACTATACACGAAAACGCCTGTGAAGCCGATTTGTAGAATAGGTGCGATCCTTGTGGTCGCTCTGCATGGGATGAGGGCCACGCATGATTCAATCATTTGCGTCATTCGCCAGCAGATTCATGTAAGCTGGCCCCCACCAACCTTCGTTTCTGGCCTGAGATCGCGCACCTTATGCCACAAAGTGACAACAATACTTTTATCCCTTTTTGGTCTCACTTCCCCCCAACAGCCATCCCCCCACCCAAATCATCAGCAATCGCCGTAAACTGCTCCAACGCCGCCTGCAAATCTTCAACAATGCTGGCGGCCAATACCTCGGGTGAGGCGAGCGAATCGGCGCCTTCAAGACTCTCATCGCGGAGCCAGAAGAGGTCGAGGCTCACCTTATCCCTTTTGAGCAAGTCATCATAGCTGAAGGAGAGGAAACGTTCGCTCTCCTGGCGTTCGTGACGGTTTTCAGCATGGTAGCAGGCTACAAAGTCGTCGAGATGGGTGCGGGTGAGCGGATTCGTTTTCAGGGTAAAGTTCTGGTTGGTGCGCAGGTCATACACCCAGAGCCGTTCCGTCCAATGGTTGGGGCTGGCAGGTTTCTTGTCGAAGAAGAGCACATTGGCTTTGACGCCCTGGGCGTAGAAGACGCCCGTTGGTAAGCGCAACAGCGTATGTACATCGCACTCCTGTAGCAGTTTACGGCGGATCGTCTCACCTGCGCCACCCTCGAAGAGCACATTATCAGGTACAACCATCGCAGCCCGCCCGTGGATTTTGAGCAGCGACTTGATGTGCTGGACAAAGTTCAACTGCTTGTTGCTGGTGCTGGCCCAGAAGTCGTCGCGCACAATTACGCTGGCCTCGCGCTCCTCGCGTCCCTCCTCGTTGACAAAGGTCACGCTGCTTTTGCGACCAAAGGGGGGATTGGTGAGCACCATATCAAAATACTCGCCGGGATGGCTGCGCAGGCTGTCGGCAACGCGAATAGGGGAGGTGCCTTGTTCGTCGCTCATGCAGCGCGTTGTATTTTAGAAAGCGTTTCTGGTCGGGGTCAAGCTGGTAGTGGTGCGTGATGTAGTCGTGTGCGGCCAGCAGGAAGCCACCCGTACCACAGGCAGGATCGCAGATGCGCTGCCCTGGTTCGGGATGCATGACATCGACAATCGCCTGAATCAGCGGGCGCGGCGTGAAGTACTGGCCAGCGCCGCTCTTGGTATCTTCCGCGTTCTTCTGCAAAAGCCCTTCATAAGCATCGCCCTTGACGTCAGTTCCGAGGACCGTCCAGGTCTCACGGTCAATCAAGTCGACGATCAGGCGGCGCAACTTGGCCGGGTCCTGGATCTTATTCTGGGCTTTGCGGAAGATAATGCCGAGCATGCCAGGCTGTTTGCCCAGTTCCTCTAACAAATGGCGATAGTGGGTTTCTAGAGCATCGCCATCGCGACTCATCAGGCTCTCCCAGCCGTATCCTTGGGGAATGCGCGAAGGTTGGTTATAGGGCGGCTGCGTGCGCTCATAGGCCATTTTGAGGAAGAGCAGGTAGGTGAGCTGCTCGACGTAATCGCCGTAGGACATGCCATCGTCTCGCAGGAGGTTGCAGTAATTCCAGAGGCGCTGGACGATCGTTTGTGCTGCTGTACTCATGTAAAATATATTCCTTTTCTATCTATCCCTTAGTTGCCAACGCTCTCCCATAACTCTGTCTGCTCTGCATTGATAACATCTATTGCCACCGATTCGGGCAGCTTGACAGAACGGATTTTCTTGGTGCTTGCTTCTATATTGTTCTTTTGGTTATTGCGTCCATTTCGTATGCGTTCCAAAAGTACGCTGGCGGGTTCATCAGTTGGGTCTTGCAGCACAAGCCGCCCTGCGAACGCTTCATGTAAAATGCTTTGACGGAGTCGCTCGGCGCGTTTAAGGTTTGCTTCAATAGCTATCTCTAGTTGGGTTATTAAGGAAATATGTCGTTCTACTTCAGATACGATCTGGTCTTGTTCGTTAAGAGGAGGCAAAGGAAATGCAATGCCCTCAAATCTACCAAGGCTGACTTTTAATTGTGCAACCCCTCGCGTGATGCCCAAAATCTGTGTCCTCACAATCGAAGAATTGGCAGCGTTGACAAAGAAACGGCGCTGTGGCAATAGCGGCGATAATGTCCATTTAATACAATCAGCAGTAATAATAGCAGGTGAACTGGTTTCCGGGTACAAGCATGCATCCCCTGGAGGATCGCCCATTTTCGTGATGAGAATATCTCCGCCAAATACGCGATGTGCACGCAATTCATCTGCTTTTGATACGGTTACATAACGGGTATCTGGGCCATCGAAAATTGTAGACCGTATGTTACGCACGAAGACGAGAGGGACGCCTCGCTCTTGATAATCTTCTACTTTGAGATTACTTCCAAAAGGACCTATTGCCAAAGAGTATTTATTTGTGGAAGCCAGCTGTTTTGGAGTAGCCCAACACCATCCCTCCGGCAACTCAGGTAAACCCTCCACATCAGGAGCAATAGGCTCAACGTACTTCACCTTAGCAGGATCTTTACCCTTCGCCCTCAGATCAGCTTCCCATTTCGCACGTCGCTCCTTGAGGATACGTTCAAGCAACTGAGAAGCTGGCTCTATTGTGGGATGCTCGGCACGCCAAGTCTCAGTGAGCTTTCCTTCAACAGCTGCTTTCAGAACAGCAGCACGGTAGCGTTTGAGTTTGGCTTTGGCGCGTTGTAGAGCTGCTACACCTGCATCCAGGCGCGAGAATTGTTGTTCGATGGCTGATACGATGCGGATTTGCTCTGGAGAAGGAGCCAGGGGGATTTCAAAAGCTCTTACATCATCACCTGATATTGCTGCAAACGTTGTGCCAGTTCCTAACTCTGTTAAAGATGAATTGTAAGCACGTATAGCATAAAGAACGTAACGAACTTGGATATTTTTAGCAGGCCTTATGGCTGCTAATCCACGGCCTACACAGCATAACGAAGGAGCAAGATTTGTTGGTCCAACAGGTGCACGAACAGAAAGTAAGATATCTTCAGCTTCTGCTATTTTTGTTGGAGCAGTACACCACTTACGTACTTTAGGAAAGAGGTCTGTAAATTCGGCCTTCCCTTGGAAAAAAGGCAGACCTTCTCCATTCTCATTATATTCAGAAGATGGAGGCGATTGCCCCATAATAATGGTGCAAAAATCTTCTAGCTTACAACTTGTCCACCCTCTTGGTAATTCCTTTTCCTCGCTCACGCAGCCAACCTCTCATTCAATTGTTGTAATATCTCTTGCAGCTCCGCACCGAAGAGCTGATACGCCTTGCCCAAGCCACCATATTGTAAAAATGGTACCTCTTCTAGATCGTCCTGTTCGATGGTCAGCGACGACGCCACGTTGTCGCGGATCAGTTCAAGCCACTGGCGCTGCTCTGGGGTGAAGGGCTTTCCGCGCCGCTGTTCTTGCTCTTCCAGCCAGGCTGCGAAGCGGCGCCGGACCGTTTCGCTGTAGGGTTCCAATATGGCGGCCTGGTCTTTGTCGTACTCTAATGTATAACGCACGAGGGAGACGAGGTCAGTGAGCAGCCGTTTGGCGTTCTTTTTGTTTTTGTCTTCACGCACACGCGAACGGTCAAGCGTTTCGTAAGCATGCCAAAGCAGGTCGGTTGAGAGGCCCAGAGGGGGTGCGGCGATGGCCTCCGCCAGTTGCTTGATGTCTGTATAGCGCAAAGGGGCATGGCGCGGGCGGCTATAGAAGACCTGTAGGGCGGTAATCTCGTCACTGTGCTGCTCGATAAACTGGCGGAAACTCGTCACGACCTGGCGTGCCCGGTCCTCTGCCTGGACACCCCAGGCAGATGCCAGCACCGTATCCTGGCTGACTTCGTCGATGATCTGCTCGTCACGCTGCTGGGCCTGTACCAGGGCTTCGCGCAAGTCGGGATTGTCGAAGGGAGCTACCGCTTCCATCACCAGGCGTTTGGCTGCTGCTTTCACCGCCTGATCATCCTGGTCCAAATATACCTGGCCTGTAGCCTCCTTTGCCTCGGCCAACTGCATATCAGGATTGAGGGCATCAATCAGTTGTGTTGCTAAACCATGGACAGTAAAGCCACCTGACGCTGCCTGAATTTTTTCTTCTTCTGATGCAGTAACCCGTTTGGACAAACGTCCCAGCCGCCCGGCGAGGGTGTAAAGCAGATCCTCGTCACGCTTCCATTTGCCCAGGGCCACGTCACTGAGGACGGCTTTAAGCGGCAGGGAGCGTTTGCGTTCTAATGATGGATCGTCGCTTTTCAGCCGTTCGTAGACGCCTACGGCATCGACCAGCACAAAATGGGTCTTGCTGCGCGCATCGGAGGTTACGGCCTGAAACTCGTCGTCGGAAATGGTGCGGGTGCCGCGCCCCTTCATCTGCTCAAAGAAGCCCTGGCTCTTGACCGAACGCATGAAGAGCAGTACCTCCAGGGGCTTGATATCGGTGCCGGTCGAGATCATATCGACGGTGACGGCGATACGTGGATAGTAGCTATTGCGAAAGGAGGCGATCAGGTCTTCCGGTTTGGAACCGGTGGTCTTGTAGGTGATCTTCTGGGCGAACTCGTTGCCCTTGCCAAACTCTTCGCGCATGATCTGCACAATTTCGTCGGCATGGCTGTCGTCCTTGGCAAAGACCAGGGTTTTGGGAACTTCGCTGCGACCAGGAAAGAGATCGGTGAAAAGCGCATCTTTGAAGGCGCGTATCACGGTGCGAATCTGGTCAGGGGCCACGACATCGCGGTCAAGTTGGGCAGCGGCGTAGGTCAGATCGGTATCAAGCTGTTGCCAGCGCTTCTCACGCGTCTGGCGGTTGCGTTTGCCCACCTGGTAGCCACGCTCAACGGTACTGCCTTGCTCGGTGATCAACGTACGAATTTGGTAGACCTGGTAGTCCACGTTGACGCCATCGGACACAGCCCGCTCGTGCCCGTACTCCATGACGAGGTTGCGATGAAAGAAGCCAAAGGTCTGCTTGTTGGGAGTCGCTGTAAGGCCAACGATAAAAGCATCGAAGTATTCGAGCACGCCGCGCCACTTATTGTAGATGCTGCGGTGGCATTCATCGGTCACGATGATATCAAAGGTCTCGATGGGAACGGCAGGATTGTAGCACACCTCTTTGGGCGGCTGGTTATCGATATCCGCCTCGAGCTCAAAAAGGGACCGCTCCTCCTCCGCCGGTTCAGGTTCCGGCTCGCCCGAGAGGACAGAGTAGAGACGTTGAATGGTGGTAATACAGACCTTGGCCACCGCGTCAATGCTGTTGCCCTGAAGGTGCTGCACATTGTACAGTTCGGTAAACTTGCGGCCATCGTCGGGCGTCACGTACTGCTGAAACTCATTGAGCGTCTGTCTGGCAAGATTGGAGCGGTCGACCAGGAAGAGTACGCGCTGCGCGCCGCCGAACTTAATCAGACGATAGATGCTGCTCACCGCGGTATAGGTCTTGCCGCTGCCCGTTGCCATCTGGATCAAGGCGCGTGGCCGGTTCTCCGCAAAGGAGTGTTCCAGGTTAGTGATTGCTTCGATCTGGCAGTCACGCAGACCCATATGAGGCAATGGTGGAAGGCAACGCAATCGAGCCCGCAGGGTGGCGTTCAGTTCACTGGGCACATCCTCGGGAGCTTGATCAAGCCACGTCGCAAGTGTTTCGGGCTGATGGAAGGCAAAGACGGGCCGACTGCGTGGCTCAGGATCAAGCATGCTTGTGAAGCGTGTCTCGATGCCGGTCGATTCGTAGGAGAAGGGCAGCGGAAGGCGTACAGCAGGCAAGCCATGAGGAAGCCCGGTACGGTACTTCATGCTCTGTTCCTCGACACCGGTGAGGGTTTGACCCACCTTCTTCGCTTCGATGACACCAACCGCTTCACGATTCACAAAGAGGAGATAATCAGCCGCTCCGGTCATCACGGAGAATTCACGAATCGCCACTCCAACAGAGGCACCCAGGTTCAGGCGAGTGTAATCTTGTACGACCCAGCCTGCTTGTGCAAGTCGCTCATCAATGAGCTGGCGCGCCTGTTCTTCTGGCTTCATGCCGCATGTCTCTTTCTATCATCTGTAGTATGCGTGATGCTGCAATCTCATTAGAGGTAGGAGAAAATACAGATGTAATATAGCTTATCAAAGGGGGGAAGGGCAAGCATTTTGAAGACCGCGTTATGTAAGCCAAAGGGAAGATGATATACTACAGAAACAACTTGTAAGAGGAGGAACAAAACAACCCATGACGCAGCCCCATTTCTGGTGGCAAACGGGAGTGATTTATCAGATCTACCCACGCAGTTTTCTCGATAGCAATGGCGATGGGGTGGGAGATCTCCCTGGTATAGCCAGCAAGCTGGATTACTTGCGCTGGCTCGGCGTTGACGCGATCTGGCTCTCGCCGATCTACCCGTCTCCGATGGCCGATTTTGGCTATGACATTACGAATTACTCCGATGTTCATCCGCTCTTCGGCACCCTTGAGGACCTGGACGCCTTGCTTCAGCAGGCACACCAACGCGACCTCAAGCTCATCCTGGACTTTGTGCCTAATCATACCTCCGATGAGCACCCCTGGTTTCAACAGGCACGGCAGAGCCGCACCAACGAGAAACGCGACTGGTACATCTGGAGAGACCCTGCTCCCGATGGTGGTCCTCCCAATAACTGGAGCAGCAGGTTTGGCGGGTCAGCCTGGCAATTTGATGAACAGACCGAGCAATACTACCTACACGTGTACGATGTGAAACAGCCTGATCTGAATTGGCGTAATCAAGAGGTACGCCAGACGATGTTTGATGTTATGCGCTTCTGGCTCGACCGGGGCGTTGATGGCTTCCGTGTAGACGCGCTGGAGGTGCTTCTCAAGGATGAGCAGTTCCGTGATAATCCGGTCAATCCGCTGTGGAAGCCAGGTGATCCTTTCTATACCCGCCTGCTAGAACACTACGTCGTAGACCAACCGGGCATGCATGATATTATGCAGGAGATGCGTGCTCTGACCGAAAGCTATAGTCAGCGCGTGCTCATCGGCGAACTGTATCTGCCATTGGAGCGTCTGATGCCGTACTACGGCGAGCAGCTCGACGAAATTCACCTCCCCTTCAATTTCCAATTCGTGACCATGCCGACCTGGGAAGCAAGCACCATTCGCCAGGCTGTCGAGGGGTACGAAGCGGCTCTGCCCCAGGAAGCCTGGCCCAATTGGGTCCTGGGCAATCATGACCGAACGCGCATCGCCACACGTGTGGGCCGTGAGCAGGCGCGGCTGACCCAGATGTTGTTGCTCACACTGCGCGGGACCCCCACCTGCTATTATGGTGACGAGTTGGGCATGCAGGACGTCCCGCTGCCGAGAGCATTAATGCATGATCCAGTAGGAAAGAACCATCCTGAGTATAGCCGTGACCCGGTTCGCAGCCCGATGCAGTGGGATGGCAGTGCAAATGCAGGCTTCTGTCCTGCTGGAGTGAGGCCGTGGTTACCCGTTGCAAGCGACTACCAGACTTTTAACGTAGCGGCTGAGCAACATGATCCGCGCTCCTTCCTGATGTTGACGCGAGCCTTACTCGACGTTCGGCGTTCTCATTCCACCCTGACTCTTGGTTCGTACCAGTCCGTTGAGCAGGAGAGTGCCACCTGTTTCGTCTACCAGCGCCAGTACGCTGACCAGCGCTGCCTGGTGGCTCTCAACTTCTCAGCGCACGACCAGGTCGTGACGCTGCCGGAACAGGGTCAAGGTCATGTCCTGCTCTCCACGCACGGAGACTGTGAGGGACTCATCCCATTATCGGAGGTACACCTTCGAGGGAATGAGGGTCTGCTGATTGAGGTGGAGGCTTCATCCTTGCCTGGGTAAGAGGTTTGAAGGCTCCGGGAAATCCCTCGGTTGGCCGGATTTCTTCGATCAGAGGCAGGATTCGTGAGGGCTGTGATGGGGCCGATAAATCGGCGGTGGGCACGATAAATCGGCCCCTACACTGTCCTCAACAACTATTTCATACACTCTCCGGCGGGTTGCGCCTTGTCACGTTGCAGGAGATCTCAGGCGCGAAAGCCGAGCAGGTTCCAGTAGAGCAGTTCCCAGGCGAACGCCAGCGCGGCCAGGGTGACCAGGGTGTAGTGGACGCGCCGCCCTGTGCTCCAGAAGCGCCCCCACCACGCCAGGATGGCACCGACGACACTCCCAACGGTCAGGACCGCCGAGACGAGCGCCAGTGCAAACAGCGTGGTGAGCAGGGGCGGCACACCGAGGAGGTAGCCCCCTTTACTGACGGTGACCTGCCCGAACAGGAAGAACAGCAGCAAGATCAGGAAGAGCACGTTCAGCGCACAGAGCACACCGGCCAGCCAGCTTGAAAGGCCGGGGAGGAGACCCCAACGCGAGAGAGGAGGCTTTCCCTGCGAAGCCTGGGGTGGTGTCTGCGCACCTGCACGGTCCGCCTTCCGGCCAGACTGCGGGCTCGGCGCACCTCGCCTCATGGCCCTGCGCACGAAGCCCAGCGGCCACAGCAGCAGTGCCGAGAGGAAGATTATCATACACGCCACGAGCAGCCCGAGATGAAAGGAGGGAGTATCGTACCAGGCCACCTTGACGAAGGCATCGACGGGGTCACCGCTTCTCAGCATGAGCATCCCGTTGGGGTCGGCGCGGAAGACGACCGTCTCCTGTCCATCGGCCTGGTGAAAGACCCAGGGTGCCACCTCCGCGAACGTCGTTTGGCCGATCACCAGGCGACCGTTCCCTCCACCGGTGACACTGACACCCGTACCGAGCACCAGCAGCTTCTCCCAGGTGGTGTAGCTGCGCCGCGTCGTCCAGTAGGTGCCGCTGACCTGGCTGATCCGTTCGGCAAACCCGGCGGGCGGTGGCGATAGGGACTCTTTGGGCCGCGCTGTTGTAGGAGACGAACAGGCCCACCTGCTGCTCTGGCAGCAGGGCGAGCAACGAGGAGAAAGAAGGCGGGACAAAGCCGGTGTAGACCAGCAGGTGCTGGCTGTTCAGGTTCCCCTCAGGGAAGCCATAGGCCATGCCGGGCACACGCGGATCGTTGGTGAACTGCTGCGTCTGCATCTTCTGGACCGTGGCTGCTTTTAAGATGCGCTCTGTACCGAAGCGCCCGTTCTGGAGCTGGGCCAGCATAAAATGGGCGATATCGGTAGCCGTTGTGCTCATCGCGCCAGCCGGAGCAGTCTGAACAACATCGAAAGGACCGGGGTGATACACCCCGTTGCTGTAGGTGTACCCCTGGGAAAGATCAGCTGAGAGGCTCGTCGGGAGGGGTTGACGGAATGTGCTGAAGCGCATGCCGAGCGGCTGGAACAGGTGTTGCTCGACATACTGGTCAAAGGGCATGCCCGACACCTGCTCGACAATATAGCCAGCCAATGCGAAACCGTAATTGGAATAGGCGGTTAGTTCACCAGGAGGGCGCACCCGCGCGGGAATATGCGCAGCCAACCACTGGCCCAGCGGTTCCAGATCGCTGGTCGTGAGTGGGTAGAGACCAGTCTCCCGGTCTTCGAACCCGGCCGTATGGGTCAACAGATGTGCCAGGGTGATCGGCTGAGGATAGGTGGCCGGAAGGTGAAACGTTTTGAGGTAGGTATTGACATCGGCATGCAGGTTCAGCTTGCCTTGCTCGGCGAGCTGCAGCACGGCGGTCGCGGTGAAGAGCTTACTCACTGAGCCAATGCGGAAGAGGGTCGTCTGGGCGCTGACCGACGTGCCAGCTTGCAGATCGGCATCCCCATAGCCCTTAGCGAAAAACAGCCGACCATCCTTCACGACGGAGACGGTCGCCCCCGGGATATGGTCATCTGCCAGTTGCACGCTGAGCACACCATTCAGAAAGGTCGCCAACTCGCGCGGATCGCTAAGCCCAGTGGGAGATGGTGGGGGTGGGGTCGCCTGCATGGCCTGCACCGGAGCCATCCCCAGGCTGGGCAGGAGCAGGCTTACGAGGAAGACAACGGAGAAAAGAGCAGAGCCGATGTGCTGCACTCGGACGTTGATGCGATGAAAGTGCGACATACTGCTCTCCTTCTCAGGATAGGGACCTGACCCTCAAAAGCTAAATGCTTCCAACTTGAACATGCGGATTCTAATCGAGGAGCATGGTTGGTCATTCGCTCCTGAACTACAGGGGTATTGCTTGCGGATCACGCTGCTGATCAGGAAGCACAGCGGGAGCGTGATGAGCACCGCGATGCCAAATTTGAGCAGGGGATACAGCGCCACCACGTGGAAGGCATAGGCAAAACCTACAAGCACCGGGGGATGGATCAGGTACACGAGGTAGACATTGGCGGCCAGGTTTCTCGCCAACCTCCCTTGATGATTCCAGCGTTGTCGGAAGAGGACCAGCAGGCCAATACACACGCCCACTACAACGAATGATTCCCAGAGCGCGTAGCTAAACGCCAGCCAGTTGAAACCACCTGCTATGGCAAGGCCAGCCTGTCGCGTTCCTGCTGCCTCCGCCTCTTGCTGCATCGCCGAGGGAAACACCAGACCTCCAAAGATGATGAGCGTAGCCATGAGAGCAATCAGTGACCAGTCCCTCCCCATTTTCGGTGTTAATTCGAAGAACCAGTTACGACGATAGGCAATCAGACCGAGAATGTAGAGGCTGATATATTGGGGAAGATAGCCCACAGGCACGTTGAGCAGTTGAAAAATCCAGCCTGCTGGCCACCAGATACGCACTACAAAGCTCACCAGACCTAGCGCGAAGATGAAGCCAAAGATCGCTCGATAGCTGGGAAGTTTTCCAGTTCTGGCGGTCGTCTGCGTTCCGATGTCTGGTGAGCCCCCGCCAGGCAGCATAGAGCAGGTCGAAGAGTAAGAGCACCGCGAGGAACCACAACACTCCGGTGACCCCTCTCATCTGGAGCAGGAAGGTGCCGTAGAAGCTCCAGTAGGAGCCATGCAGACCCCCCCCGATGTAGACCACCAGCGGATGAATCAGCAGATCGTAGAGCAGCAAGGGAAGCCCCAGACGCATGAGCCGATCTTGCAGAAACGCTCTGGGACCCTTGCGATCATAGGAGCCAGGCGTAAAGTAGCCGGCGAGTAAGAAAAAGAACCCCATGCCTGAGGCCATGCCGATGGCGTTGGGGATCGACAGGAGGGTCCCGGTGAGCAGATTGGTGGCTGGATCGTGATAATCCCAGGAACCGATCGCTCCATAGGTATCGTCCAGGTGCACCACCAGAACCATACTGATCAGGAGAATACGTAGGTTATCAACAAACAACATGCGAGAGCCATTGGATGCTCCGGCTTGTGATGTTGGCGCAGTGCCTGCTGCACTGGGGAACTGAGATGTTGTCAGTTCAGTCTGGGATAACATCGTCTTCTCCTTTCCCCTCTGGTTGCTGCTTGTTCGCTCCTTTGCACAAATGGATTGCTGACACTCTCTCACGCTACCAGCATGGCAGGTCGCTCTCACGGGACAGTCACATGCTGCCCCTTCATCCTCACAAGACCATCACGAATGCAGAGCACGAGCGTGACACAACAGGGAATTCCTCCATGAAGTTGCTTGACTGGTGCCAGGAGCGGCATGTCACCTCGATGAGAAGGGTGAGATCACCGGCTGTGGAAGCCGTCAGAGGGCCGTGCCCGCTGTTCCTGGCTTCTGCACCTGATCCGTTCCAGGCGCAGGGAGCGCCGTCTCACGAAGGTAGCGCTGGTACGAGAGGCGTCCCCGTGTTGTAGCGATGATGAGCAGTGCCACCACGACAAAGGCGATATTCAAGTTCACAAGAAAGTTGATGAGTGGAGTCGCGGGTAGGGATGGAAAGAGCTTCGGGAGCACGGTAACGAGTGCTGTATCGTAAGATGTGTGAAGCAACATCACCAGTAGCAGGCTGCCACGTGCGTTATTGAAGACCCAGGTGATGATGACAGCGAGAGCTACGGTGCCGATGATGAGCCCGACGAAGGGAATCATGATGCCGACGAAGCCGGTTCCAGCTCTGTCATATCCTGGTACAAACAGAAGCAGTGGCAGGTGCCAGAAGGCCCAGAGCACCCCAAGCAGGAGGGTTCCCACCAGCGGACCAGAACGCTGCTGCAAGCGGGGCAGCGCGAAACCGCGCCAGCCTGGTTCCTCAAACAACGAAACACCAAAGAAGATTACGATGTACCACTGGAAGTAACTCAGCACAAATGCGGGAGCCGGAGCACGGAACGCTGCGACCGCTCTTGGCAGGACGAAGAATCCCAACAGGACCAGGGCAGGGATGCCCAGCAGGACAAACAGGTACCAGGGGATGCCGACGCGCCAGAGCACATAGCGGCGCAGCAAGCGGAGCACACCGGTTCTCCCTTCGGTCACGGATGTCATGATGAACGCGGCAAGGGTGGGCCCGAGGATGAAGGCACGACCAATCGAAAACTCAGGGAGGTGCAAGATCCCGTAGACAATCAGTTCATAGAGCCACGTCAAGCCAAGGACGATGAGAAAGAAAAAGAACAACGGGTAACGCCGCATGATCTGCACCAGGCTGTTGGAGGGGCCCGTCGATTGGCCCCGGGTGTTTGAGCGTTCCATAGGAAACCTCCTTCTCTCGTCGTGCGAACACGGTGAGCTTTCGCCGCAAAACCAGGCGATGGATACGGTCGCCTGCAATACGAGGGGGACACTATACAACCGACACCATGCGGGAGAGGTGGAAACACTCTCCCGCATACCATCTCTCCTCCTGACAGTAGCGCCGTTCAGGTCGGCGAGGCTGCGGGTGGCTCCCCTGAGGAGGGCCGAGGCTCGGTCAGCTCCCCTGAGGTGGACACAGCTTCGATCGGCTCCCCTGAAGAAGACTCCGCTGAGATCGGTGCTGCTTCCCCTGCCTCACCGGCTTTCCGTCTTCGTGCGATCGCTACCCCGATGAGCACGACCAACCCCGCCACACTGAGCCAGGCGAACAGGTCGCCGATCATCGCATAGATCGTGCGCACGCCCTGCATGGGGACGTAGGCCACCATCACCTGTGGATCGGTGGTAAAGTAGTCCGATGCCGCCAGGACATGTCCTTCGTAATCAACCGCCATCGCCAGCCCATTGCTGGTCTGGCGCACCAGCGAGTAGCCGTTCTCAATCGCGCGGAACGTGATCAGTTGAGTATGGTAGGGGTCATACGCTTGCCAGTCATTGGAGGGCACGAGCATTATATCGGCTCCAGCCTGCCCGGCCTGGCGCATCGTGCCGGGGAAGTCGGCATCGTAACACACCACAGTGGCCAGCCGCCCATACGGCGTCTGGACGGTGGGAACGTTGCCATCTCCCGGTGCCTCCTGCTCTCCAGGAGCAGGGTGGGCCTTCTCGTAGCGCCAGACGACGCTGCCGGTCGGGTCAATCAGGATGCTCTCGTCGAGGAAGAAATGTGACTGCACCGGCTGCTGCAACACCATGACCATGCCCAGATCCAGGTAGGTTCCCGTCGTGCGGGCAAGCGCGCTTGCTCGTGCAAGCAGGGCCGCCTCGTCTTCTTGCAAGAATAAGACGAGCCCCCCGCTTTGCTCGGGCCAGATGATGATCTTCGCCCCGGCACGGGCCTCCTGCTCGCTCCGCGAGAGCAAATCATCGAAGACAGGGGCAGACGCCCAGCGGATGATCTCACGAACAGCCTGCGTTGCCTTACCTGATATAAGCGCCTGCACGTCGTTCTGGGAGAGTTCGGAGATTGGCTTTTCAGCCGCTGCGATTACCGCGTGTGAAGGGGTGATCCCGGCGACCCGCACCGTGCTTGCTTGCGCGGGGAAGAGCGCCAGGCGCACACCCCCAAACAGCAGGACCAGAGCGAGGAGACTGGCGTACAGTGCTGCACCGCCGCGCACCCTGGGCCAGGCAAAGCTACGCTCCCAGGCCCAGTTGACCACCGAGGCCAGCCAGCTCATCACAAAGACAATCCCCCACAGACCGGTCACCGACAGCAGTTGCAGCAGTGGCAAATTGCCATATTGGGTGTAGGCCGGATTGTACACGGTCCCCCAAGGGCTCACCACAGCGAACAGATACCACACGGTCGTCACGGCGAGCGGAAACACGAGGGTGCCGAGCATCCCGCCCAGTCGGGGGGCCACCACGCGGTCGATCAGGTAGGGCAGGGTGATGATAACGCCAACGACGAAGACAAGCGGCACGGACAAGACCCACGGAAAGGGAAGGAACCCTTGCCATGCCACTTCCAACACCAGCACGGTTGCCAGGAGGGCCAGCAGGATCCCTCGCCACAGGGGCTGTGTCCGTACGAAACGGAGCAAAAAAACGGGGTACAGCCAGGCGGCCAGGGGATCGTCCACCGGGCAGTACCGAAGGGCAAGAGTACAATGGCAAGCGCGAGCCAGAGGTAGGAAAACCGATCTCGGGAGCGCGTCCATGCCGGGATGAATGTTCGACGACGGGATGAGCTCGTCGTCTGGTGTGTCGTCGTTGCCATAGTCGTTCCTCCTCACCACGAGACCTGCCAGGTGGGATCAGCGCTCATGCATCACTGCATGTGGCAGGACCATACTATCTGTCGAGCCAACTGTTTCTAGTGAAGGAGTAACACATTGCGCGCACGACACCATCACAAAACACGTCGAAATCATCACATTTGTCTCACACTACTGAGCCCGGACGCGCAGAGACGCATCCCAACGGGAGGGTGTATGGCGAAGCTCCAATCTTGCGGGATACCCTTCACCCTTTCAAGGCTTTGTTGGCGAATGAAAGTGCGAGTCGAATCGGCACCGTCACCGGGCGACCACAAGCCCCGTCACAGGGCGACCCAAGGGTCGCCCCTACTATGGCATGGTGGCAAAGGAACGTTTCTTTCCCTTCACCCGGAAATTTCACGCTATGTGTCATTCGCCAACAGTAATTCATGCGCCTGTGGCGCACCAGAGTCTATGGAAATAGCGGCATTTAGAGCATGACGTAACATATAAGGCTATTTCCAGGGGAGTAGTATAACCCTTGTATGGAGATTTGCGCAATAATTATGGAAGTACTACACCTTATTAAGAGGAGAAGAGGATGGCCTTTTCTCGGGCCATCCTCTGCCGCTACATCAAATGCTGTGTGAACCACTCCACAGCAGGTGGAGCAGTCTGCGAGAAGCCAGGCTCCGTATAGGCCGAAAAGTGCGGTCCTTTCGCAATGACCAGAGATTTCGGTTCGAGCGCCCGTTCGTAGGCTGCAATAGCAAGGTCGGTTGGCGTCAAAGTGTCGTTACTAGCTACTATCATCAGCAGAGGTGTGGGAGCAATCAGGTGGATGTTGGCAGACGGGTTATACTCCAGAAACTTCTCCATCGACTCCAAGGAAACCTCGTTGCGCCAATTGGGAGCCCTGGTCGCGCCAGTCTGAGTGAACCACTCATACGATTCGGGTGTTGGCAACGCTGAGGGCTGCCCTTCTGGAGCGACGACAGGCACATAATTGACCACCCCCCTGGTGTAGCGTTGCACTCGATCCTGGGCCAGGACCTCCACAAACAGGGCTAAGACATCTGGCCGCATGAGTCGTTGCGCATTCTGCCACCCGTTGATTAACGGGACCTGAGCTACTGCGGCCTTGATGCGCCTATCAAACGCTGCCAGATGCAGTACATGCGCTCCGCTATAGGAGGAACCCCAGACGCCAATGCGCGAGGAGTCGACTTCTGGTCGGAGGGAGACCCAGGTGATGGCATTGCGATAGTCCTCGTGTTGTTCGGCGGGAATAATATGTCCCCTGGGCTCTCCTTCAGAAGCTCCCTGGTAGCGATAATCGAAGACCAGAGTGACAAAGCCTGCAGCGACAAATCGTTCAGCGAACGCATCAAAGTACATCTCTTTAACAGCACTAAAACCGTGAGCCATGACGATAGCAGGCCGCTGTTCGCCGCTCTTCAAATCATCTGGGAGATAGAGCCAACCGGCGCAGCGCAGCCCCTGACTGAGAAAGGTAACGTCGTCTCTCATTGAAACACTTCCTGAAGGGAGAACAACCGAGAAAAACAGTCCCCGGCTCTTAGAAATACGCTCCTATTGTATCTTGCTGCGCAGATGTTCATCAAGGCTTCACCATAGAAATGGGTAATCTTGCGCATGTCGCGCGAGCATCTCTCCAGCTATACTGCCACTACAAGGTCGTGTCAACCAGAACATCACGCCCAGCTAGCATGGTTCATGTCTATCAAGCAACATTCAGGGAAGAAAGCACCGCTCAAGCAGAAGAGCGGAGACGGGAGGAAGCAATAGCCCACGTG
>QHUS01000068.1 GCA_003222035.1 Gemmatimonadota bacterium
ATACGGTCTGATACGACTCGCGATCCTCCGGGCGTGGCGCCCGGCGAATGTAGGGCGGGAGCGGCACTTCACCGTACTTCGCGAGCGTTCCCTTGGCGTCGAGCGCGCCGCTGAACCTCACCCGCCGCACGCCGCCGCCCAGCACCTCGACGATCTCGACCGCACTGTCGGCGCCGAACCGCACGGTCCGTCCGGGCTTGAGCTTTCCCCCGTGGTGTCCCATTGCGAGCCACGTACCGTCGGGCAACTCGCGGATGAGCAGAAGCTCCGCGTCACCACCGGCGTCGCGTTTCCCGTGCAGTCTCGCCGGGATCACCCGCGACGTGTTGAGGACCAGGACGTCGCCCGGTGCTATGAGGTCGATGAGATCGGGAAAGCGCGCGTGGCGGATGGCGCCGCTCGATCGCTCCAGCACCAGGAGCCGACTGGTCGAGCGGTCGGGGAGTGGTTCTTGAGCGATGAGTTCGCGAGGGAGCGAGTAGTCGAAGTCGGAGGCGTGCATGAGAACAACGCGGAACGCGGAAGTCGGAACGCGGAACAGAAAAACGCCCATCTGTTTCGCGTTTCGCGTTCCGCGTTCAGGTGTCAAACATCGTCGGCTGTTCCGCGCTCCTGGGGGGAGTAAAGCCGAAGTGTCGATACGCCCCCGCCGTCGCGCACCGGCCGCGCGGCGTGCGGGCAAGAAAGCCTTGCTGCATCAGGAAGGGTTCGTACACCTCCTCGAGCGTCCCCGGGTCCTCGCCCACGGCGGCGGCGATGGTCGTGAGGCCCACCGGGCCACCCTCGAACTGCTCGATGATGGTCTTCAGGATGCGACCGTCCATGTCGTCGAGCCCGAACTCGTCCACGTCGAGACGCTTCAGCGCCTCGGCGGCGACGGCGGCGGTGATCTTGCCGCCCGCCCGTACCTGGGCGTAGTCCCGCACCCGCTTGAGCAGCCGGTTCGCGACGCGCGGCGTGCCGCGGCTGCGGCGCGCGATTTCCGCGATGCCCGCCGCATCCGCCGGAACGCCGAGGATGCCGGCGGAGCGGCCGATGATCTGCGCGAGGTCGTCGGGCGGATAATAGGACAGCCGCTCGACCAGACCGAACCGGGCGCGCATCGGTGGCGTCAGGAGGCCGAACCGCGTGGTCGCGCCGATCAACGTGAACTGCTCCAGCGCCATCGGGATCGTCTGCGCGTGCGGGCCATCGGCGATCCGCACGTCCACCCTGTAGTCCTCCATCGCCGGGTACAGGAACTCCTCGAGCACGGGCCGCAGCCGGTGGACCTCGTCGATGAAGAGGATGTCGTTCGCCTTGAGCGCGGTGAGCAGCCCCACGAGGTCCCCGGGCCGCTCGAGCACGGGTCCGGAGGTGGTGCGGACGTTGACGCCCAGCTCCTTTGCCATCAGCAGCGCGAGCGTGGTCTTGCCGAGGCCGGGGGGACCGAAAAAGAGCGCGTGATCGAGCGGCTCGCGACGCTGTTTCGCCGCGTCGATCGCGATCTGGAGGGATTCCTTTACCTTCGCCTGGCCGACGAATTCGTCGAGCCGCGAGGGGCGTAGGGCCGCGTCGGTCAGCCGCTCGTCGGGGAGGGCTTCGGGCGTGGTGACCTGCGTGCGGGGCTGGCCGCTCATTGCCCCGCCTGGGAACTCACGGGCACGGACGCTCTCACGCGGCCTTGCCCACGGGCTTGGCCCGCCACCGCACGGGCCGGGGGTCTCGCTCGAGCGCGTGGCGGGTGTGGCAGGTCACGCACTCGTCCGTCGCCTCGCTCGCGGTGGCGGGAACCAGTGTGCGGTTGGTCGAGCCGCAGCGCGTGCAGATCCATTCCGCGGTTTCGAGCATGGTCATCCGTGCGTGAGTAGTTGTAGGGCGCGCCGCACCAGCGTCTCGGTATCGTTTCCGCCGCCATCTCCGGCGAGCACCTGACGCAACGCCCGGTCTGCTTCGGCCGTGGCGTACCCCAATCGCTCCAACGCGAGCAGCGCTGCCTCCGAAGCTCCTCCCGTCGTTCCGCCGGCAGGCCCGCTCGCCGCGGCCTCCTCAAACTCGCCGAGCTTGTCGGCCAGTTCAAGCGCGAGTCGCTCGGCGGTCTTCTTACCGATGCCGTTCACCGACGCGAGCAGCGCGATGTTCCGGTCGCGCACCGCCCGGACGCCGCGCTCGACGCCGAGCGCCGACAGCAGCGCGATGGCGATCTTGGGTCCCACGCCCGTGACGCCGGTCAGCCGCTGGAAGAAACGCCGCTCCGCCTCGTCGTGGAAGCCGTACAGCGACCAGCCGTCCTCCCGCACCACCAGCTCGGTCGCAAGGGTCACGGCCTCACCCACGCCCGGCAAACGCTCCATCACGCCCAGGGGCACCATGATCTCGTAGCCCACGCCGCCTGTGGTCTGAATCAGGACCCGGTCCGCCTGCTTGGCGGCCAATCGGCCCGACACCTGGGCGATCACGCGCGCAGGATGTGGGTGAGCGCCACCGCCACGCCGTCCGCCGCGTCCGCCGGCCTGGGGGCTTCCTTGAGCCGCAGCAGCCGGGCGACCACGCTCCCGATCTGCGCCTTGGGGGCGCCGCCCGCTCCGGCGACGGTCTTCTTGACCGTGGCAGGCGGATACTGCGCGATGTCGATGCCCGCCTGCGCCGCCGCGAGCAGGATGACTCCGCGCGCGTGGCCGAGCACGAGCGTCGTGTGGACGTTCCGATGATAGAACGCGTTCTCGAGGGCGAGCGCCTCGGGGCGATGGCGCGTGATGAGCTGGGTGATGTGGTCGTGCAGCTCGTGGAGGCGCTGCGGCAGGGGACTCCGGCCGGCGAGCCGGATGACGCCGCACTCGATCAGCCGCCCCATCCCGGAGCTGCCGTTCCCGGTTTCGATCACGCCATAGCCGGTGACCGTCGTCCCGGGGTCGACGCCCAGCACCCTCACGCTACGCGGTCGCCGCCAGCGCCTCGGCGTCGATGTCGAAGTTCGAGGAGACCTTCGCGACGTCGTCCATCTCTTCGAGCGCTTCGATCAACGCGAGGAGATGCTTCGCGTCCTTGACCTCGACCTTGACCGTGCTCCTGGGGATCCGGGCGAGCTCGGCGACCTGCACCGCGATCTTCTTCGCCTTGAGCCGCTCGCTGATCTGATGCAGCTGGCTGGCCGGTCCCGTGATCACGAACACGTCGCCGTCGCGCACCATGTCTTCGGCGCCGGCGTCGAGCGCCGCTTCCATGACCGTGTCCTCGTCGGCGCGGGTGGCGTCCACGGTGATCTGCGCCTTGCGATCGAACATCCACGCCACCGAGTTTGCGGCGCCGAGGTTGCCGCCGTGACGCTGGAAGACGAACCGGATCTCGGCGACCGTGCGGTTGGCATTATCTGTGGTCGCCTCGATGAACAGAGCCGCGCCGCCGGGCCCGTACGCCTCGTACGTCACTTCCTCGTAGGTCACGCCCTCGAGCTCGCCCGTGCCCTTCTTCACGGCGCGCTCGATGTTGTCGAGCGGCATGTTCTCGGCCTTGGCGGCGTCGATGGCGGTGCGGAGCCGGGCGTTGCCGGCGGGATCGCCGCCCCCTTGCTTGGCGGCGATCGTGATTTCACGGATCAGCTTGGTGAACAGGGCGCCGCGGCGGGCGTCGGTGACGGCCTTCTTCCGCTTGATCTGCTTCCACTTACTGTGGCCAGCCATGCGCTACCTCTCGTTGCCCCAACCTAAGAGTTTCACCGGTCCGGGTCCAGCATGTCCTCGAACCGCATCCAGCGCCGGTAGAAGTACAGGTCCACGAACCCGGTCGGCCCGTTGCGGTTCTTGAGGACGATGAGCTCGGTCGCCCCCTCGACCCCGTGCCCCGGGTTGTACATCTCCTCCCGGTAGATTCCGAGGACCACGTCCGCGTGCTGCTTGATCGCGCCGAGGTGCCCGAAGTCGTCGAGCGCGGGCCGGGCGTTGGGGCGCTTGGCGTCGAACCGCGGCAGCTGCGCCACGACGACCAACGCCACCTGGCGCTCGAGCGCCAGGCCCTTGAGGCGCTGCAGCACCAGGGCGAGGTCCTCGTCCTGCGTGGACCGGGCCACGCCGTGCGGCGACGGCACGAGCTGCAGATAGTCGACCACGACCAGCCCTAGTCGCTGTAGGGGATCGAGCCGCTCCGTCGCGGTTTCGAAGTCCGGCGCCGCCAGCGGAACGATGGTGAACGGCAGCCCGCGCAGGCGCACGGCGGCCCCGCCGATCCCAGCGCGCGTCTGGTCGTTGAGCTTCGCGCCGCGCAGCTCGTCCACCGCCACCCGTCCCTCGATGGCGAGGGCGCGCTCCATCAGCCGCTCCTCGTCCATTTCACCGGAGACAAGCGCCACGCCGGTCCCCTGCTGCGCCGTGCGCAGCGCGAGCCCCAGCGCGAGCGCCGATTTTCCCGACCCGACGTCTCCGCCCAGCACCACGAGGTCGCGGCGCCGCAGCCCGCCGCCCAGGATACGGTCGACCGAGGGAAATCCGGTCGGCACCGTATCGCTGGGCACGTCGCCGGGTCGCTGTTGGTCCACTCGGTCCACGAGGGACTCGAGCGAGGGACGGCGCTCGAACTTCCGTGGGGACATGTGTGCCTTCCTGTGCGCCTAGCCTTTATAGATGTAGACTGGCGGCGCGGGCGGCAACGGTGACGGCGTCTCCCGCCTCAGGGCCGAGGACCTCACGCGCCGGCGCGACCAGCTGCGAGAGGACCAGCGCCGCGGCCGCCGGGGTCGCAGGCTCGAGGTGGTGGCGGGCGGCGGCGAGGGCGCGCTTCAGCGGTGCCGGGAGCGCCAGACTCGCGAGGCGCGTGTCCAACGCCTGCAGGCGACGCCGGTGGTTCTTCCCAGACAGGGGCCGTGGCGGCAGCAGGCCTTCGGCGGAGCGCACCATCAGCCAGAGCGCGAACAGCCCTTCCCGCCGCGGTCCCCGCACCGCCTCGGCGACCAGACCGATGAGGCGCTCCTCGGCCGGCGTGGTGGCGCGAATCACGCGACCAGCCGCTCCACCGCGGTCGCGACCTCACCCGGCGTGATATCGGTGAGACAGCGATGGTGGCCGAGCGGGCACGTCGCCGTGCCGGTGGAGGAGCACGGTCGACAGTCGAGCCCGCGCTCCAGCACGACGGAGCGCGCCTGATAAGGAAGGAAGCCGAACTGCCCGACCGTGGGGCCGAACAGCGCCACGACGGGCGTGCCGACGGCCGTCGCCATGTGCATCACGCCGGTATCGCCCGAGACGACGACGCGCGACCGTGCGAGCAAGGCGCCCGTTTCCTGCAGGGAGAACTCGCCGGCGGCGCTCGCGGCCACGCCCCCCGCAACGAGCTGCTGCGCCAGCCCGCGATCCTCCGGCCCGCCGACGACCACCGGCTGGTATCCCGCGGTGCGCAGGCGCTCCGCGAGCGCGCCCCAATGGGCGATGGGCCAGCGCTTGGTGGCGTGCGCGGCACCCGGCGCCAGCGCCGCCACGGGGACGTCCGCGAGTCCACGCTCGGCGAGCCACTGGGCGGCCAGCGCCGTCGCGCCCGGACCGAGACAAAACTCCGGTGGGCCGCCGTCGGGCCGGGTATCGAGCCGGCGCGCCGCCTCGAAGTAGCGCTCCGCCACCGGCATGCGACGTCCGTAGACGTCCAGCTTGGCGCCGATGAGGAGCGTTCGGGCCAGCTTCCGCTTGCGATACCCCGACCAGCGGCAGCGGACCAGGAGCCGCAGCCCGACGCTGCGAACGCTGCCATGAAGGTCGAGCCCGTGCGTCGGGGCGAACCGACGGAGCCGTCGGGCGAGCTGCCGGATCGGCTCGCCCGGCTCGAGCGTCACCACGTCCGTGATATGCGGGTTGTCGGCCACCAGCGGCGCCATGGCGCGCTTCGTCACGTACACGAGCTTCGCTTCCGGGTGTCGCCGGGCGAGGGCTCGCACCAGCGGCGTCGTCAGCAGGATGTCGCCGATGGAGCTGAACCGGACGAGCAGGACGCAGAGCACGTCGCGAAATAAGTCCCGCGTTGCCCGTGTTCGCTAGTCGCCATTAGCTTTTGGCATGGTGCGGCCGAAAACGATTCTCTGGGTGGACGACGAGGTGGACGGGCTCGCCGCACATCGGCGCTTCCTCGAGGACCAGGGGTTCACGGTCGCGGCCGCGGCGCACGGCGATGACGCGCTCGCGCTGCTGCGGCGCCAGCCGTACAGCATCGTGCTCCTCGACGAGCAGATGCCCGGACGGCGGGGGCTCGAGCTGATCGTCGAGATCCGGGCGCTCGACCCCGCGATGCCCGTCGTGATGGTCACGCAGAGCGAGGACGAAGGCACGCTGCGCGAAGCCATCGGCATCGAGGTGGACGACTATCTCGTGAAGCCGGTCCAGCCGCGGCAGATCCTGTCGGTGATCACGCGACTGCTCGAGGGCGACCGCATCCGCCAGCAGCGGCTGGCGCGCGATTTCGTCACGCGCTTCCGCGAGCTCGAGGGGCGGCGGGGCGCGAATCTCGCCTGGCGCGAGTGGATCGAGTTCGTGGTGGAGCTGGCGCGTTGGGAGGTGCGGCTGTCGGCCTCCAACGAGCCCGGGCTCTCCGACGCGCTGCGGACGCTGCAACGCTCGCTGCGCAAGGACTTCGCCGAATACATCGCCCGCCACTATCCGCGCTGGCTCGCGGGGCCGGAAGGCGACCGGCCCCCACTGTCCGTGGACGTGGGCGCCGAGTTCCTCGTCCCGGTGCTGCAGTCGAAGGGGCGCCTGCTGTTCGTGGTGGTCGACTGCCTGCGCCTGGACCAGTGGGAGGTACTGCGCGAGCTCGTCTCGCCGCTGTTCGACGTGGAAGAGTCGTACTACTACAGCATCGTGCCGACGGCGACGCCGTTCGCGCGCAACGCGATCTTTTCGGGGCTCTTCCCCATGGAGATCGCGGCGCGGCACCCCGAGTGGTGGGGCCAGGCGTCGGACGAAGAGAGTCTCAACGCGCACGAGGGCGAGCTCCTCGCCGAGCAGCTCCAGGAGCTCGTGGGCCGCCCGGTCGCGGTGCGCTACGAAAAGGTCTTCAGCTCCGGCGAAGGAGACCTGATGCGGCGCCTGCCCGCGCACCTCGCGCAGGACGGGGTCACGGCGCTCGTGTTCAATTTCGTGGACCAGCTGACGCACGGCCGCTCCGAGAGCGCGATTCTGTACGAAGTGGCGCGCGATGAGGCGGCGCTCCGCAGCCTGACCCGCACCTGGTTCGAGCGCTCGCCGGTCCTCGCGGCGTTGCAGGAGGCCGAGCGGCGGGGCGTGACGGCGCTGCTCACGACCGATCACGGGTCCATTCACTGCGAGACGCCGGCGACCGTGTACGCCAAACGGGACGCCACCGCCAACCTGCGCTACAAGTTCGGAGAGGACCTGAAGACGGAGGACGCGGAGGCGGCGATCGCGGTCGAGGACCTGAAGAGCTTCGGACTCCCCGGGATGGGGCTCGGCGTCCGTCTGCTGCTCGCCACGGCGGACCGGTTCTTCGTCTACCCCACCAAGCTGCGCGAGTACCAGGCGCGCTATCGCGGATCGTTCCTGCACGGCGGCGTCACGCCCGAGGAAATGATCCTCCCGGTCGCGCTGCTCACCCCGCGGCGGCCTGGAGCTTCCGGAGCCGGCGGAAGGACACGCTGAATGGGCCGTAGCGGCCGGCTCCTGCTGCTGCTTCGCCCCTACGCGTTCCTGTTTGTCGCCAACCTCGTGGCCACGTTCGTGGCGTCGGTGCTCGACGGCGCCACGTTCGTGCTGCTGATCCCCTTCCTGCGTACCCTGTTCGGCCAGGAGGCGCTTCCCGCCGTCGGGGGCTCCGCCGTCGAGCGCCTGCTCGCGGTGATCGTCGGCCCATTGCTCGGCGCGGGCTCGTCCGGCGCCGCGCTGCGCAACGTCGTGGTGGTGCTGGTAATCACGCTCGTGCTCAAGAACGTGTTGTCGTACGTGGCGGCGGTCTCGAGTGTCGCGATCCAGGAGAACGTCGTGCGCGACCTGCGCGTGCGGCTGTTCGGGCACCTGCAAACGCTGCCGCTCGACTTCTTCCAGCGTACGCGCGGCGGACAGCTGCTCGCACGCGTGATCAACGACACCGACGGCGTGAAGACCGTCGTCACGGCGGCGCTCGCCTCCCTGGTACAGAACGTCAGTCTCATCGTCGTCTACGTCGCGATCCTGGTGGGCCTGTCGTGGCGGCTGACGCTGGTGGCCCTGGTCTGCGCGCCCGTGCTCGTGGTCATCGTTCGGCCCATGGTGGGACGCGTGCGGCGGCGGTCGCGGGAGCAGGCTGATCAGCGCGGGGAGCTTACCAGCCTGGTGAGCGAGCTCGTGGGATCCATCAAGCTGGTCCGGGCCTACGTCGCGGAAGCGTTCGAAGCGCAGCGGTTCCACACGCTCGCCAACCGCTATCGCAAAGGCGTGCTCCGGGCGCAACGCTACGCGCTCCTGACGAGCCCGGTGAGCGAGGTGTTCTCGGGCGCCGTGATCGTGCTGATCTTCGCCGTCGGCACGCGACTGGCCATGGGGCAGGCCGGCGGACTGTCGCCCGAGGTGTTGATCGCGTTCATCGCGGTGGCGCTGCGCTTGATGTCGCCGGTCAAGTCGGTCGCCAACTATCCGACGGCCATGGCCGGCGCGCTCGCCGCGGCGGAACGCGTTTTCGAAGTCCTGGACCTCACCTCCGAGGAGCGCGACCGGCCCGACGAGATTCCCGCACGGTTCGAGCAGCGGATCGAGTATCGGGGAGTGTCATTTTCGTACAACGGGCAGGCGCCGGTGCTCGACGGCGTGGATTTCGAAGTCCGACGGGGGCAAGTGACGGCGATCGTGGGCCCGTCGGGCGCGGGCAAGACGACCCTCGTCGACCTGCTGCCGCGATTCTACGAGCCGACCAAAGGCGCCATCCTGATCGACGGCGTCCCCATCACCCGCTTCACCCGGACGAGCCTGCGCGGCTTGATGGGCATCGTGTCGCAGGAGACGATCCTGCTCAACGACTCGGTGTTCGCCAACATCGCCTACGGGCGGACCGATTTCACGCTCGAGCAGGTGCAAGCGGCGGCGCGTGCCGCCAATGCCCACGATTTCGTCTCGCAGCTCCCCGACGGTTATGGCACGCTGCTGGGGGAGCGGGGCGCGCGTTTGAGCGGCGGCGAGCGACAGCGCATCGCGATCGCGCGCGCCCTGCTGCGCGATCCGCCGATTTTGATCCTGGACGAGGCCACCAGCGCGCTCGACATGGAGTCCGAGCGCCTGGTGCAGGAGGCCATCGACCGCCTGATGGCGCACCGCACCACGTTCGTCATCGCCCACCGGCTCGCCACCGTGCAACACGCCGCGTTGATCGTCGTGCTCGCCGAAGGGCGGATCGTGGAGCGGGGCACCCACGCGACGCTGTACGCCGCGGGCGGGCTGTACCGCCGGCTGCACGACCTGCAGTTCCGCACCTGACGTGATCTCCGGGTTCACCATCGTCCGGAACGCGGTCCGGCTCGACTACCCGATCGTCCCGGCCATCCGATCCATCCTCGACATCTGCGACGAAGTCGTCGTGAACATCGGGCAATCCGACGACGGCACGCGCGAGGTCGTCGCGGGGCTGGACGATCCGCGCGTGCAGATCCTCGACACGGTGTGGGACTTCTCGCGTGGCAGCGGTGCGCTCGCCCACGAGACGAACCGGGTGATGGCGGCCTGCCGGGGCGCGTGGGGCGTGTACGTCCAGGCCGACGAGGTCCTGGACGAGGCGGGAGCGGCGCTCCTGCGCGCCGCGATCCGGGAGTGCGATGGCGACGCGCGCGTCGAGGGGCTGCTGGTCGACTACCTCCATTTCTACGGCGACTTCGGCACGATCGCGACCGACCGGCATTGGTACCGGCGGGAAGTCCGCGCGGTGCGGCTGGGGGGGGGCCGAGACGTCCATTCCTATCAGGACGCGCAGGGCTTTCGAGTCGGTCCCGAGGAGCGGCGCCTGCGGGCGCGGGCGACGGGCGCCCGGATGTTCCACTACGGCTGGGCGCGTCCCCCGCAGTCCATGCGCCAGAAGCTCGCAGCTTCGCAGGAGATCTTTCTCGAGCAAGCCGACCGGCTGGAGGCGCGCGCGGCGCTTCCCACGTTGTATTGGACGCCCCTGCTGCGCCGATTCACCGGCGCCCATCCGCGGGCGGCGCAATCCTGGATCGCGGCCCGGCGCGCGGCCGCCGCCGGACCGGCGGTGGGCCCGCGGCGGCTCCGGCTCGCCCACCTCCGGCTCTACCTGTCCGACTGGATCGAACGACTCACGGGCGCCCGGCTGTTCGAGTACCGCAACTACGTCGAAGTATGACCTTCGCGGGTCTGCGGGTGGTGCTCGTCGCCGCGTTCAACCGTCGCTATCACCGCAGCGGCCTGGCCCTCGCCGCGGCGCTCGAGGCCCTGGGTTGTGAGGTGCGCCGCTGCGAGGAGCGACGCCGCGGCTGGAGCGCCCTGTTGCGACGGTCCCTGTCCACCAGGCTGGCCACGTGCCTGAAGCGCCGGCGCGGGGACGTGGTGCTGGTCTTCAAGGGCGCGAACCTCGTCGCCGCAGACGTGGCCGACCTGCGACGTCGGTTTGGGGGCCGCTGGGTGAACTGGTTCCCTGACGACCCCCATTTGCTCGAGCTCTCCACCCGGCTCGCCCCCGCGTACGACTGCTTCTTCACGCATGACAGCTCGAGTGTCGAGCGCCACCGCACGACCGGCGCCCGCGCTCACTATCTCGCGTTCGGTTGCGACCCGGCGTACTTGCGACCGATGGCGCGGGACGCGAAGTGGGGAGCGCCACTCGTGTTCGTGGGTTCCCGTGACGCGGTTCGCGAGCCGGTCTTGAGCGAGCTCGCCGAGGTCGGGCTCGTGACGTGGGGACCGGGATGGCCACGCGGGCCCGTCTATGGGGACGATTACGTGCGGGCGCTCGGAGGCGCGACCGTGGGCGTGAATGTTCACCAGCAATTCGGGGAGTGGGGCGATCCGGCGGGCTACGGGACCGGCGCGAACATGCGGGTGTTCGAGCTCGCCGCCGTGGGCACGCCGCAGCTCTCGGATGCCAAGGCCGACATCGCGCGCCACTTCACGCCCGACCGGGAGATCGTGCTGTACCGGAGCGTCGCGGAGCTCAAGGATCGCGCCCGCGCCCTGCTGGCGGACGAGGCGTTGCGCGGCCGGCTTGCCGCAGCGGCGCGCGAGCGGGCGCTGCGCGAGCACACTTGGCGTCATCGGCTGGAAGAGCTCTTGACTGTCGCCCTGAAATAGCGGGCGCTCAGGGCGTTGGGCGACCGGGCGGGAGCGCCCCGGTGTCGAGCATGGCGCGGTACATCCGAACGTATTCTTCCGCCATCACGACGTGCGAGAAGTAACGCTCCGCGTGCGCGCGGCAGGCCCCGGCATCCCGCGTGCCGATGGTCTCCGCAGCGGTGATCATCTCGTCGAGCGTGTCGCACAGGGCCCCCACCGACGGCGCAATCACCTCGGGCAGAGCGCCGCGCCGCGTGCCGAGGACCGGCGTGCCGGAGAAGAATGCCTCGATGGTCGTCAAGCCGAACGGCTCATCCCACAGGGCGGGCATCCACAGACAGCGCGCTCCCGCGAGCAAGTCGGTCTTCTTCGGTCCATCAACCCGGCCCAGGTAGCGGATGTTGCGCCGGAAGCTCGGGCGCCACCCACCGGCGACGAGCAAGCGGTGCCTGGTGCGCTTCGCCGCCTCCACGGCCCAACGGTACCCCTTGACCGAGTGGAGCCGCCCCAGAAACAGGTCGTAGTCGTCCTTGTTCGCCTGGAACCGATAGTCGGCGGGATCGAGCCCGTTGTACACGAACGTCTCGCTGCCGTAGCGCCGGGCGTGGTCGCGCGACAGGAAGATGTTGTTGGGCGGCACCGTGCCCCCCGCGCGCAGATTGCCATGGAAGGTTTGCACGAAAGGGTGCGCCAGCGTCCGCCGCACCGGGAAGTGGAGGTGCAGGATGTCCGTTCCGCGCGGCAACAGGGCGGCGATATCCGTGTTGGGATCCGCGAGTTCGGCGGGCGGGACCTCCAGAATGGTGGCTTCGGGAAGCCGCGTGCCGGGGGCGGCGAGCAGCGTCACGCGGTGGCCGAGCGTCGCGAGCCCGCGTGCTAACGCGACCACCACGCGCTCGGTGCCGCCGTAGCCGGCCGTCGGTAGCCGGTAGTGCGAGGCGAGCGCGACGTGCACAAACCGTCAGCCCGTCGCGGGCACAGGTGCGCTCGGCGGCAACGCGCCGGTCTCGACGAAGTGGCGATACAGGCGCGCGTACGCCGCGGCCATCACGAGGTGCGTGAAGTGACGCTCCGCGTGCGTGCGGCAGGCCGCTGGATCGCGTGTCTGGATCGATTCCGCGGCCGCGATCATCTCGTCCACGGTGTCGCACAACGCGCCCACCTCGGGCGTGATCAGCTCGGGGAGCGCGCCCCGGTGGGTGCCGAGCACCGGCGTGCCCGAGAACAGCGCCTCGATCGTCACCAGACCGAACGGCTCGTCCCAGGCGGCCGGGTTCCACAGGCAACGCGCGCGCGCCAGCAGCGCTGCCTTGACCGATCCATCCACTTCGCCCACGAATTTGATCGATCCCGTGAAGCTCGGCCGCCACCCGCCGGCGACGATCAGGCGGTGGCCCGTGCGTTTCGCCGCTTCCACCGCCCAGTGGTAACCCTTGGTGCTGTGCAGCGCGCCGAGGAACAAATCGTACTGCGAGGCCCGCCGGGGGAACCGCCGGAAGACGTAGTCCGAAGGGTCGAGGCCGTTGTAGACGAACACGTCGCTCTGGTGGCGGCGCGCGTGGTCGCGCGAAAGAAAGATGCTGTTGGGGTAGGGTGGGGCACCGGGCTTGAGATTCCGATGGATCGTCTGGACGAACGGCACCGGGCCGGGCGCGGCGCGCAGCGGGAAGTGCGCGTGCACGATCTCGGCGTCGCGCGGCACGAACGCGGCGAGTGTCGCGGGCTCGGCGAGCTTCCGGGGCGGCACCACGACGACCGTTGCCTCGGGCACCCGGGTGTTCGGCGGCGCGAGCAGCGTCACGCGGTGCCCGAGCGCCGCGAGCCCTCGCACCAGCGCCAGCACGACGCGTTGCGGGCCGCCGTAGCCCTTCGCCGGCACTGGCTGGTGGGAGGCGACGACGACGTGCATGCGCCCGATAGTATAACTAGCTTCGTGCCATGCCGGACCGGGCGCTCACCATCCTTCAACTCACGCACCAGGGCGGCGGATCGGGCTCGACGACGATAATAGCCAACGTCAGCCGCCAGCTCGCGCGCCGCGGGCACCGGGTGCTCGTCGGCTGCCGCCCCGGGACGATGCTCGCGCAGCTGGCCTGGGACGCCGGGCTCGAGGTGGTGGCGCTCGACTTCCATCGCCTGGGCCCGCTCGCCGACGCGCTCGGCGAGACGATCGCGCGCGAGGAGGTGGACGTCGTGAACAGCAACGCCACGCGAGACCGCCGCGCGCTCACGTGGCTGCGGCTGCGCCGCCGGCTGTCGCTGCCGTTCGTCGTGACGCGTCACACGATGCCCCTCACGCTGCCGCCCGAGCTGATCGTGGTCGGGCTGTCGGCGGATCGCACGGTCGCGGTGAGTCACGCAGTGGCGCGCGCGCTTCGGCGCCGCCTCCATCCCGGCGCCCGCCTCCGCGTCGTACCGAACGGAATCGACTGCGAGCGGATCGACACGCCACCGTCCGAGGCGGAGTTGGCGGCCGCTCGGACGGCGCTCGGCGACGTGGCGGGCCGGCCCATCGTACTGGTCCTCGCGCGCCGGAAGGACCAGCACATCCTGTTGCAGGCCCTCGCGGCTCTCGAGCGGCCGGTCGTCGTCGCGTGCGTCGGCATCGAGGGCGATGCCGAGCTGCGGGCGATCGAGCGGAGCATGCCGCCGCGTCATCGCGTGGTGTACGTGCCCTTCACCGACCGGCCGTTCGCCTTCTGTCGTCTCGCCGCCCTGTCAGCCCTTCCATCGCGTATCGAAGGACTCTCCATCGCGCTGCTCGAGACCATGGCCCTGGGGCTACCCGCCGTGGTGTCGCACGCCGGCGGAAACCCGGACGTCATCACTTCCGGGACGACCGGAGTGCTCGTGCCGCCGCTCGACCCCCGCGCCTGGGCCGATGCCCTTGCCCGCGTGCTTGGCGACCGCGCGTTCGCGCAACGGATCGCGCGGGCCGGCCGCGATCTCGTGCGGCGCGAGTTCTCTCTGGAGCGCACCGCCGAGCGGACGGAAGCGGTGTATCGCGAAGCGGTGGAGCGGCGGCGCGCGCTTGGGGCGGGTTGAGCCCGACCCTCCTGCTCGCCCTCAATTTCCCGCCGTTCGGCGGCGGGATCGCGCGCATGATGGGCGAGGTCGCCTCCCGCTACCCGGCGGATACGCTCGTGGTATCGACCGGGACCTGGCCGGGGAGCGATGCGAGCGACCCCCGCTTCCGCCAGACGATCGACCGCGTCCCGGTTCCGGCGAAGCGACTCCGCACAGTCAACGGGCTGTTCCGCTGGACCCGGCGCGCCGACTCGCTGGTGCGCCGGGTCGCCCCGGGCTTCGTCTGGTGCGATGAGGTCAAACCTGCCGGCTACGCGGCCGCCTGGCTGAGCGCACGACACAACCTGCCGTTCGGAGTCGTCGCCCACGGGGCGGATTTCCTGCTGCTCGAAGCAAAGATCGGGCGCTCGCTATTCAAACGCTGGACGGCACGCCGGATTCTGGAGCGTTGCGCGGTGGTTGTGGCCAATAGTCGCTGGACCGCGGATCGCGCCCGCTCGGTGCTCGACTCCCTCGGCTGCCACGCTCTGGCGGCGGACGTACGGGTCGTGCACCTCGGGACGACCCCTGACATTTTCCGTCCCGACGTCGATCCGGATCCGGCGCGGCGCGCGTACGGGCTCGACGGCGGCCCGTGGCTCCTCACCGTCGCGCGGCTCGACTTCCACAAGGGGATCGACACCGTGATCCGGGCGCTTCCGGCGATCCGCGTCGCGTTTCCCACGGCGCGCTACGCCGTCGCGGGAATCGGCAGCCGGCGCGCTGCGCTGGAACGCCTGGTGGCCGAACTGGGGCTGGGGGACGCGGTACGCCTGCTGGGCTTCGTTCCCGACCCGGACCTGCCGGCGCTGTACAACGCGGCCGATCTGTTCCTGCTCGTCTCGCGCCGCTACGATCTGCTGGTGGAGGGATTCGGCATTTCGATCGTCGAGGCCTCAGCGAGCGGACTGCCCGTCATCGTCGGGCGGTCAGGGGGGATCCCCGACGCGGTGCGGGAAGAGGAGACCGGCCTGGTGGTCGATCCCGACGATCCGGCGGCGGTAGCGGCCGCCGCCATCCGACTGCTGGGCGACGAGGCGCTCCGTCGCCGCATGGGGACTGCCGGGCGCGCCGCCGTGGAAGCGTACTACAACTGGGACCGGGCGGCGGCCGACCTGCGACGCATCGACTGCGAGTTCCGCAAGGCGTGAGAGCCGATTGCTCGCGGGGGACGCATCCCGTTAGCATTGACATGATGACCACGATGCTGTTGGCGCTGGACTTTCCGCCGATGGGCGGTGGGATCGCCCGGATGCACGGAGAGCTCGCGCGCCGGTTCCCCAAAGGCGAGCTGATCGTCTCGACGCCCAGCGACCCCGACGCGACCGAGGTCGACCCGGGACTCCCGGCTCTCGTGGACCGGCTCGCGCTCGGCCTGCGACGCGCCAAGACGCTCCCCGGTGTGCTGTTCTGGTCGCGCCGCGCCGTCAGTCTGGCGCGCCACCACCGCGTGCGCTTCGTGCACTGCGGCAACGTGAAGCCCGCGGGATACCCGGCCCGCTGGGTGTTCGAGCGGTTGCGCATTCCCTACGGAATCTTTCTGCACGGCGGTGATCTGCTGAGCGAGCAGCACAAGATCCGGCACTCGAGACTCAAGCGCCGCGCGGCACGCGCCATCTTCGGCGGCGCTGCGGTCCTCATGACCAACAGCACCTGGACGCGAGATCTGGCGCTGTCGGTGCTCGGTGAGCTGGGCCTCGACGGGCACGGGCAACGGCTGCGCGTCGTGCCGCTCGGCACGGATCCGAAGCAGTTCCGCCCGGGCATCGATCCGAGCACCGTGCGGGAGCGGTACGGATTGCCGGACGGCGGGGCGCATTGGCTCGTGACGGTCGCCCGGCTCGAGCGACACAAGGGCATCGACACCGTCATCGAAGCGCTGCCGGCGATTCTCGATCGCACTCCGGACGTGCGCTACGCGGTCGCCGGCATCGGCCCCGACCGCGAGCGTCTCGAGAAGCTCGCGCACAAGCGCGGTCTCGGTGACCGCGTCCGCTTCCTGGGCGGTGTCAGCGATCAGGACCTGCCGGCGTTCTACAACCTCGCGTCAGTCTACGTGGGTGCGTCGCGGCGGGCGGAGCGGCTCGGCATCGAGGGCTTCGGCATCTCGCTGGTGGAGGCGTCGGCGTGCGGCCTGCCGGTGGTCGCGGGCGACTCCGGAGGCATCCCGGAAGCCGTGCGAGACGGTGAGACGGGGCTCCTGGTACCGTCGGAAGAGCCGGCGGCGTTCGCCGACGCGATTTCCCGGCTGCTCGCCGACGCGGCGCTCGCGCGGCGCCTCGGCGACAACGGCCGCCGCGCCGTCGAAGGCCACTTCAATTGGGACCGCGTCGTCCGCGACCTCCGGGCCATCGAAGGGGAGGTCGCGCGGTAGGGTTGCCTACCACGCTCCTCCTCGCGTTCAACTTTCCTCCTCACGTGATCCCCGCCGCCACGGCGGCCGGATCGCCCGACTCGACCAGAATGCCTGTCTCTCCCACTGGGACCGCGTTGCACATGACCTGCGCCGCATCGACGCGGAATTCCGTCGCCCCGACTCGACGTGAATGACGTCCGCTGGTTTGCCCCGAATCGCTTCTGTACTCTCGTGGTGCCGGCGCTGCGCGCCCGGGGGATCTCGATCGCGCTGGACGGCGACGCGCCGGCCCGGGTCGCCGTCGCGATGGACGCGCAGGTCGCCGCGGCGGCGTACGCCTATGCGGTGCGTCACCACGCGCTTCTGATCCACTACATCTGGGATCTTCCACCGTGGCGTCTCGGTGAGGGTCGTCCCGATTGGGTGTGGTGCCTGTGGGGTCACTTCCTCCGCGTGCCGCGGATCGGGCGGCGCTACCCCGAGCGCGCCGGTTACTACAGTCGGCTGCGGTACGTGGCGACGCGCGCGCGTGAGGTTTGGGTCCCGACGGCGCACACGGCCGCGAGCGTTGCGGAGCGGCTGGCGATCGCCTGCCGTCACGTGCCCTTCTGCTTCGATTCGGACCGGTTCACGCCGGCTCCCGCCGGGGGGTCGCGTGGCCTGCTCACGGTTTCGCGCCTCGCGCGCCACAAGAACCACGCGGCGGTGATCCGCGCGGCCGCGCGCTTCACGCCGAAACTTCCCGTGCGCATCATCGGGGTGGGTGGCGAGCGGGATGGGCTGGAGCGCCTGGCGCGCGAGCTTGACGTGCCGTGCAGCATCGAGTCCAATCTCACGGACGCGGCGATGGTGGACGCCTACCGCCGCGCGGAAGTCGTGGTGTGTCCCAGTCGGTTCGAAGGGTTCGGCCTCACGCCCATGGAGGCGATCGCCTGCGCGACGCCGGTCGTCGTTTCCGACATCCCGCCGCATCGGGAGCTGCTCGGCGAGGCGCCCTACTACTTCACCCTGGACGACGACGCGGCCCTCGTGGCGGCGATCGCGGCCGCGCGCGCTGGGCCGAAGCCATCCAGCGACGTGCTCTCACAAGTGACGATCCCCGCGGCGGCCGAGCGTTTCGCCACCGGGCTCCGACCGTACTTGAGTTGAAGGGAGGGGTCAGCCGGCGGCGCCGGCGGCTCGAGGGGCTGCAGTCGGCCGCGCGCTGATGGCGTACGTGGGGCAGTGCCGGATGAATTCACCGTCGATCGGCGACCATTCCTGTTCCGGTCGCGTGACGACAGCCTTTCCCTGTGCATCGAGCACGAACATTCCGGGCGGCGCCTGCACGAGGCAGGCGCCGCATCCAATGCAGCGTTCGCGCTGCACGCGGACGGTGACCGCGCGCCTGGGATACACCCCGGCGTCGCCCGGAACGGGCCACTCCTCCTCGCGATCGAGGGCGGCGACCGTGGCGCGATAGCCTTCATCCACGACCTCGCGGAGGTGGTTGAAGTCGAAGCCGTGGATGTGCTCTACGCGCGGGTGAATATAAAAGATGGGCGGCGTAGTCCACTCACGCAGCCGCAGCTCGAGCAGGGACTGCATCGCGATCTCGGCGGCGCGTACGAAGACCGCGGCGAATCCCTCGTCCTGCGTGTCGGCCCGGAACGCGTTCGACGCCGAGACGTCGACCGCCAGGATCAGCTCAGGGCCCAGGATACGCGCAGTGGTGACGGGAAGGTTGTCCAGGGTGGCACCGTCCACATAGAACCGGCCGCGGATCTCCCGCGGCGGGAGATACCCCGGCAGTGCGCACGAGGCGAACACGGCCTCCTTCACCGGCACTTCGTCGAGGCCCTCCGAGCCCCAGAACACCTGCATCCCCGAATTGATGTCTACGGTGTTGACGAGCAGGGGATGGCGCAGGTCTTGGAAGGTGATGTCGCCCACGAGCCGTTGCAGCAGATTGTCGAGCGGCTCGCGGCGGAACAGCGCAGGCGCCCGCATCCGCTTGAAGGCCATGTCGTAGTGGGCGCGGGCGAAGATGTCCTTGCGCTGCAGGCCGACGGCGATCTCCCGCAGCTCGGCGATGCTCCTCCCGGCGGACCAGGCGGCGCCCACGATGGAGCCCACGCTCGACCCCACGACTTGCCCCGGCACGAGCCCGCGCTCGGTGAGGGCCTGAAGCACGCCGACGTGCGCGACGCCCTTCATGCCACCCCCACCCAGCACGAGCGTGAACCGTGTCTCGGTGTTCATGTGGTCCGCACCGCTTGCCCGGAAGGTCGGCCTCCGAGTAACGTAGTCGTGGCCCCCAGTCTCGCGCTACCATGCGTCATCGCGTCGCACGCAATCGTTGGTCGTTGGTCGGACTCGCCCTCGTCACGTTGCTCATACTCGCGGCGATCGCTGCGCCGTGGCTGGCCGGCGACCCAACGGCCGGCGAACTGAGCGCCGCGCTGCGCTCGCCCTCGACCGCGAATCTGCTCGGCACCGACGCTCAAGGTCGCGACGTGCTGAGTCGCGTCCTGTTCGGCGCGCGGCTGTCGCTCGCGGTCGGTCTCACCAGCCAGGTGATCGCCCTCACGGCGGGCCTCGCGCTCGGTCTCGTGGCCGGCTTCTACGGTCGCTGGCTGGACGCGCTCGTGATGCGCGTGGCCGACGTCACCCTGGCGTTCCCGTCGCTGCTCCTCTTGATCGCGGTCGCCGCCGCCGTGCGGCCGTCCCTCGCCGTCGTATGCGTCGTGATCGGGCTCGTCGGGTGGGCGGGAATGGCGCGGCTGGTGCGTGGGCAGGTGCTGGTGGCGCGTGGCCTCGATTACGTGCAGGCGGCCCGCGCGCTCGGCGTCTCCGACGGGCGGCTGGTGACGCGCCACGTCCTCCCCAACGTGCTCGGGCCGGTGATCGTGGCCGCGACGCTGGGCGTCGGTGGGGCGATCATGGCCGAGGCGGCGCTGTCGTTCGTGGGCCTGGGGGCCCAGCCGCCCACGCCCTCCTGGGGCTCGATGATCGCCGAGGGACGGGATCTCCTGCGGGTGGCGCCCTGGGTCTCGCTGTTCCCCGGGCTGGCGATCGGTCTCACCGTGCTGGGTGTCAATCTGGTGGGCGACGGATTGCGCGACGCCCTCGACGTTCGGGCATGACGGACATCGCGTACCACCCCACCCGGCTGCGTGCGCTGCGCGACCAGTTCCGCGCGCTGCGCGCCGCGGAGTTTCCCTGGACTGCGGACACCGTCTACCTGAACAACGCCTCCATCGGCCCGATCCCGGAGCGCACCCGTCGCGCGCTCGACGAGTTCACCGCGAAGCGCACGGCTCCGCACCTCCTGCCCGACCGCGAGCTCCAAGCCGGCCTGCAGGCCGCACGCGCCGCTGTGGCTCGGCTCCTGAACGCGGAGCCGGCGGAGATCGCGCTTGCGACCAACACGAGCTACGGCTTGAACCTCGCCGCGCGGGCGCTGCCCCTCGCTCGCGGCGATGTCGTCGTCGTATCGGACCGCGAGTTTCCGGCGAACGTGTATCCCTGGCTCCTCCTCAAGAAGCAGGGGATCCAGGTGGAGCTGGCGCCGTGTACGCCCGAGGGCTGGCCCGATGAGGACTTCCTGGTGGAGCGCCTGCACGACCCGCGCGTACCGGTGCTGGCGGTGTCGTTCGTCCAGTTCTCGAACGGCTATCGCGCGGATCTGGCCCGGCTCGGCGCCGCGTGCCGTGCCAACGGCACCTTCCTGGTCGTCGACGGGATTCAGGGCGTCGGAAGCTCGGTACTCGACGTCCGTGAAACCCCCATCGACATCCTGGCGTGTGGCGGGCAGAAATGGCTCCTCTCTCCGTGGGGATCGGGGTTCATCTACGTGCGGCGCGAGCTGATCCCGTCGCTCGAGCCCGCGGTCACGGGGTGGATGGCGTTCGAGGGGACCGACGACTTCTCGCGACTGACCGACTACAACCCGACCTTCCGTGCCGATGCCCGCCGCTTCGAGATGGTGACCCTCCCCTACCAGGATTTTTACGGCATGACCGCCTCGGTCAGCATGCTCGCGGAGCTGGGCGTGGACGACATCGCGCAGTATACCCGCACCTTGCACGAGCCCGTGCTGCGGTGGGCGGACGAGACCGGCGCCCGTGTCGCCTCGCCGCGCGCCGAAGCGCACCGCTCGGCGATCGTGTGCCTCGCGCCGGAGCACCCGGTGGAGGCGTATCACGCGCTCAAGCGGGCCCACGTGGTGTGCTCATTGCGCGAGGGCGCCATTCGCCTCGCCCCGCACTGCTATAACACGGTGGAGGAGTTGGAGCGGGTGCTGGATGTGCTGGACCAGCTGGAGTGAGGCTGTACCCGGCTACGCAGTATCCGGCAACGTCGTATCCCGGTGCCCATCAGTCCACCCCGCCCACACCACGAACAGCCAGCCGAAGATGATGCCGCCGATCGCGAGCGCGCGCTGCGTCGGTGGTGGCGGCGTGAAGAGCGACGCGGCGTACGACAGGAGCAGCACTCCGATGAGGCTCCAGAACCCGTAGCGGCCCACGCCGTCCCGCGCGCGGGTCACGGTCGCGTAGAGCCCCACGCCCGCGATGAACATCCCGCACTCCGTCACCACCGTCCCTGCGACCGAGTTCCACAATCCGAGCCCGAACGGCGTGCCACTGGGGTAGAGTGGCATGTCGGGACGGTGCGTGATCCAGTCGAGCACCCAATGGCTCACGACGAGGAGCGCCACCACCACTGCCGCGCGGCCGTCCCCGGTGCGCATGCGGTACAGGAACGCGAACAGCAGACCCCATCCAATCAGCGTCATCAGGCTGTGCGAAATCGGAATGGAGTCGAGCCAGAGCGTCAGGAACGGATTGGGGCCGGGAACGACGTGGGCCTGCTCCCACCCCAACAGCAGAAACACCGGCCAGAGGAGGTCGGCGAATGACACGGCGGCGAAGAGCGTGCCGAGCGACGTGCGAGGTGCGACGCGTTTCGCGGCGAGCGCCACGGCGTAGTGACCGATGAACACCTACTGGCCTCCGCGGAGCAGCGCGTAGTCCTTCTTGCCCTTGCGAAGCAGCAGGTTTCGGCCCGCTAGCCAGTCAGACGGGTCGAGTTTTCGGTCGACGTCCTTCACCCGCTGCTGATTGACGTACACGCCACCCTGCTCGATTTGTCTTCGAGCCTCGCTCTTTGATTTCACTAAACCGGCCTGCACCAAGGCATCCACCAGCCCGAGGTTGTTCGCCGGCACCGAGGCCGTGGGAATCTCCTTCGCCATTTCATCGAAGACACTGGCCTTGACGTTGCGCGGGTCGAAGTCACTGAAGAGGATGGCGCTCACTCCGGTAGCGTTGGACGTGGCGTCTTTCCCGTGCACCATGGTGGTCACTTCAGCGGCCAACTGACCTTGAGCTTCGTGGCGACTCGGGTCCTTCTTGTGGCTCTTCATCCACTGTTCGATTTCCACTCGCGGCAAGAACGTGAAGAGTTTGAGAAACGACTCCACGTCGCGGTCGTCGACGTTGTACCAGAACTGGTAGAACTTGTAGGGCGAGGTCAGTGATGGATCGAGCCAGATCGCCCCCCCTTCCGTCTTGCCGAACTTGGCGCCCGACGCGGTCGTGAAGAGCGGCGCGACGAGCCCGTGCGCTTCACCGCCGTCGACGCGGCGGATCAGATCGATTCCCGCCGTGATGTTGCCCCATTGATCGCTCCCTCCCACCTGGATGGTGCACTGTTCCTTCCGAGACAGGTGCAGGAAGTCGTAGGCCTGAAGCAACATGTAGCTGAACTCGGTGTAGGAGATTCCGGCATCGAGTCGAGCCTTCACGGACTCCTTCTGCATCATCACATTGACGCTGAAGTGCTTGCCGACATCACGGAGAAAGGCTATCAGCTGCTGCTCCACGAGCCAGTCGGCGTTGTTCAAGACGAGGACGCGCGTCTCCTTCGCGTCGAAGTCGAACAGCCCCGTCAATTGGTCGCGTTGACGGCGCACGTTCTCCCGGATCTGCTCCTCGGAAAGGAGGGGCCGCTCGCTTTGCTTACCGCTCGGATCGCCAATCAGGCCGGTTCCCCCGCCCATCAGCACGATCGGCCGGTGGCCGGCCAGCTGAAAGTGGCGCAGCAGCATCAGCGGCATCAGGTTCCCGACCTGAAAGCTGGGTGCCGTGGGATCGAAGCCGCAGTACACCGTGCGGCGACCCGCGGCAAGATGGGCCGCGAGGTCCCGGGTGGTGTGGTGCACGAAGCCGCGCCACTCGAGCTCGGCGACGAGGTCGGACATGGCGCGGAATCGTACGGGAACGCTCTACGGCTGGCAAGCGCGGGGCGTCCTTACTAGGTTGTAGCGCGATGGCGTCGATCCCAGCGCCCCCTCCTGTCACGCTGCCCCAGCCCCTCTCCTGGTGGCAGAACCAGAAGACCCGCCGCCGTGTAATCGCGGTCGCGGTGCTGGTCGCCGCGTACGGCCTGGGGCTCTCGTACGGCGCCTGGACCCGCGTGTGCGCGGGCGAGCATTGCCCCAGCATCTCGCGTCTCTACCCCGGCGGCGGGGGCGGCAACGTCCAGGTGCAGACGTCCAAGGTGTTCGCCGCGGACGGCCGGCTGATCAGCGAGCTCGGTGCCGAGCGGCGCACCGTGCTGCCGTTGAGCGAGATCCCGCTCGCCGTCCGCCAGGCCTTCATCGCCACCGAAGACAAGCGCTTCTACGAGCATCACGGGATCGACTATTGGCGCATCTTCGGCGCCATCAAGAACGACTTCGTGACGATGAGCTTTGCGCAGGGGTTCTCGACGATCACCATGCAGCTGGCGCGGAACATCTTCCCCGAGGAGATCAGCCGCGAGAAGACGCTCACCCGGAAGCTCAAGGAAGCGCGGGTGGCCGTGGAGATCGAGAGCAACTTTCCCAAGGACACGATCCTCCAGCTGTATCTCAACCAGATCAACCTCGGCGCCGGGGCCCACGGAGTCGAGGCCGCGGCGCAGATCTACTTCGGCAAGCACGCGCCCCAGCTGAACGTCGCGGAAGCGGCCACACTCGCGGCGCTGCCCAAGCTCCCCGCGTTCTACAACCCGCGCACGCACCCCGAGCGGGCCGTGCGCCGGCGCAACGTCGTGCTGGGGCTGATGCACAACCAGGGCTTCCTCACGCAGGACGAGGTCGAGCTCTGGCAATCGTATCCCCTGGTCCTCACGAGCAACCGGACGAACTACGGAGACGTCGCGCCCTATTTCGTCGAATGGCTGCGGGTGCAGCTCGACGCGCGCTTCGGGCGCGACCTGTACGAGGGAGGCCTGCGTATCTACACGACGCTCGACCTCGACATGCAGGAGGCGGCGGAGCGCTCCATCCAGTCGCAGCTCGACGCCATCGAGGCGGGAGTGTACTCGAACGGCAAGTTCCCGGGCCGGACCACGTACCGCGAGTACGTCGAATCCGCCAAGGGGTCGGCGGAAGACCACCCCTTCACTAACTACCTGCAGGGAGCCCTCGTCTCGCTGGAGGCGAGCACCGGGTACATCCGGGCGATGATCGGTGGGCGCGACTTCGACGACTCCAAGTACAACCGCGCCACGCAGGCTATCCGCCAGCCGGGCTCGACCTTCAAGCCGTTCGTGTACTCCGCGGCCGTCCGCGCGGGACATCCGGTGACCGAGATCGTCGATGACTCGCCGCTCAACCCGCCCGTGCTTCAGCTCGACTCGACGACGTGGCAGCCGAAGGACGACGACGATACGACCCTCGGCCTGATTCCCATGCGCCAAGCCCTGTACATGTCACGTAACCTCGCGACGATCAAGCTGGGCATGTCGCTGGGTGAGCAGACGGTCATCGGCGAGGCGCGCCGCTACGGCATCACCACGCCGCTGCCGCCGTATCCCTCCATTCACATCGGCGCGCGCGGCGTCCGGCCGATGGAGATCATCGCCGCCTACACTGCGTTCGCCACCCTCGGCACGCGGGCCGAGCCGATCGGCATCCTGCGAGTCGAAGACCGGCAGGGCAACATCTTGTGGCAGCCGGCGATCCACCGCGAGCCCGTGATGGACCCCGAGCACACCTGGCTCATGGTGGACATGATGAAGGACGTGATCCGCCGCGGCACCGCCTTCTCGGCCGTGTGGAAGGCCGGGTTCACGCTGCCGGCGGCCGGCAAGACCGGCACGACCGACGACTACACCGACGCGTGGTTCATCGGGTACACGCCCGAGCTCGTCACGGGGATCTGGGTCGGATACGACATCCAGCAGCGCATCCTCGAGCACAACGCCGGAGGCGGGAAGATCGTCGCGCCCGCCTGGACGGCGTTCATGCGCGACGTGTACGACCGCCGCCCCGCGCCGCCCGACTGGGTGCGACCCGACTCGCTCATCACGCGCGAAGTGGACTGGTCGAACAGCTATCTCGCCACGCCGTTCTGCCCGCAAGAAGTGCGGCACTGGGACTGGTTCTATCCCGGCACGGAGCCGACGCAGGCCTGTCCGGTGCATGCGCCGTTTGGCATCGGCGTTTCACCGTGAAAGCTGGTGTCGGGTGTCAGGTGCCAGGTGTCAGGCCTGGCTGATCTGACACCCGACACCTGACACCCGACACCTGATGTTACGCATCCGCGCGGGCTCGGTCCATCCCGTCACGGCGCCGCCCATCGAGGACGGCGCCGTTCTCGTTGACGACCGCGGCATCATCGCCGCTGTTGGTCCCGCAGCGCTGGTCCCGGCGCCGTCCGGCGCGCGCGCGCTCGAGTTTGCCGGCGCGAGCCTCGTCCCCGGACTCGTCAACACGCACACCCACCTCGAGCTGACACACCTCGCGGGCAAGAACACCCAGCCCGCGTTCGCCGACTGGATCCGCACGATCCGCGCGCTCAAGGATGCCACCACCCCCGACGGATTCGCGCGCTCCGCGGAGCACGGTCTCCGTGCTGCGTGGGCGGCCGGCGTCACGTGCGTCGCGGACACCGGAAGCACGGGCGCACCGCTCGAGGCCCTGGCGCGGCTCGGCGGCCGGGGCATCTACTATCAAGAGGTGTTCGGTCCCGATCCAGCGAAGTGTGGTGCCAGCATCGGGGAGTTGCAGCAGGCTGTCGCTCGCCTGGGTCCCTTAGTCGCTTCGCACCTGCGCCTGGGTGTTTCTCCCCACGCGCCCTACACGGTGAGCGAGCCCCTGTACCGCGCGGTGGGCGAGTTCGCGCGCCGTGAGCGGCTCCCCGTGGCGGTCCACCTCGCCGAGTCGCGGGCGGAGAGCGAGTTCGTCCGCGAGGGCTCGGGCCCGTTTGCCGAAGCGTTGCGCGCCCGTGGCATTGCGGTGCAGGCACACCACTGCTCGCCGGTCCAGTATCTCGTGCGACTTGGCGTCGTGGGGTCTGGCAACGGTCTCGCCATTCACTGCGTTCAGGTGGACGGGACGGACATCGAGTCCCTCCGTGAGGCGGGGGTGGCGGTAGCCCACTGCCCGCGCTCGAACCGGGCTCACGGGCACGGCACCGCGCCCCTCGCCGCCCTGCGGCGGGCCGGTCTCCGAGTGGGCCTCGGAACCGACTCCGTGGTGAGCGTGGGAGACTCGACCCTTTGGGCCGAGGCGGCCGCCGCAGGGCTCGAGGGCGAGGAGGCGCTCCGGATGCTCACGATCGAAGGGGCACGTGCGTTGGGGTTGGAGCGTGAGATCGGCTCGTTGGAAGTCGGGAAGCAAGCGGACCTCGCGGTGTTTCCCTCCACCATCCTCCACCGCCCTCCACCGCCTTCCTCCGCCCTTCTCACCCTCGTCGCCGGGCGCGTCGTTCACGGCTAGATTCTGGCCCCATGAAAACCCAGCGGCACGCGGCCATCCTGAAGATCGTCCGCTCGGAGACCGTGGCGAGCCAGGAGCAGCTGCGAGAGCTGCTCAAGGCCGAGGGGTTCGACGTGACCCAGGCGACGTTGTCGCGCGACATCCGCGAGCTGGGGCTCGCCAAAGTGGCCGCGCCGGATGGCGGCTCGCATTACGCGCCGCCGCTCGAGACGGGAGCGGCCATTCGGCCGCACCTGGACCAGCTGTTGCCCACCGTCCTGGTCTCGATGGATGGCGTCGGGCCGCTGCTCGTGGTAAAGACGCCCGCCGGCGGCGCGCAGGGGCTCGGTCTCGCCCTGGATGCCGCCGCATGGACCGAGATCATCGGCACGATCGCGGGTGACGACGCGGTGCTCGTCATCACCCGGAGCGAGCGCGCTCGCCGCGCCGTTCAGACCCGCCTCAAGGAGCTCGCCGGACTTCCAGCATGACATCAAGGAGACTCTCATGATGAATCGAACGGCCGTGACGGTGGTGGTGTGTTGCCTGGCAGGGGTGCTGGTACCGCTGCACGGACAGGGCCCGCTCAACGGCCTGACGCCCGCGGAGAAGTCGGCAGGGTGGCGGCTCCTGTTCGACGGCACGACGACCCAGGGGTGGCGCGGTTACAAACAGGACTCCGTGCCGCCGGGCTGGCAGGTCGTAGACGGCGCGCTGACACGGATGGAGTCCGCCTCCGACATCATCACGCGCGACAAGTTCAAGAATTTCGAGCTGACCCTCGAATGGAACATCGCTCCCGCGGGCAACAGCGGAATTTTCTATCGGGGCAGCGAGGACGACGACGCCATCTATTGGAATGCGCCGGAAATGCAGGTGTTGGACGACGCGGGGCACCCGGACGGCAAGTCGCGCCTTACAGCGGCCGGCGCCGCGTACGATATGTATCCCTCGCCGGCCGGAGTCGTGAAACCGGCCGGCCAATGGAATCAGGCGCGGCTCGTGGTGAAGGGGAATCACGTGGAGCATTGGCTGAACGGCGTGAAGGTGCACTACGGGCGCAACACCACCGGCTACATCGGCCTCCAGGACCACGGCGATCACGTAGCCTACCGCAACATCAAGATCCGAGTACTGCCGTGAGCGTCCGCACCAGGCTGTCGACGATGATGTTCCTCCAGTTCTTCATCTGGGGCGCCTGGTATACGACGATCGCGGTGTACATGACCCACCACGGGATGGAGACGCTGACGCACTGGCCGTACACGGTGAACCCTATCGCGGCGATCGTGGCGCCGTTTTTCCTTGGGCTCGTTGCCGATCGCTACTTCGCGACGGAGAAAGTGCTCGGGGTGCTCCACCTGCTGGGCGGCGTGGTGATGTTCCTCGTGCCTCAGGCCACCGGAGCGCCTGCGGCGTTCATCCTGCTGTTGTTGCTGTACAACCTGTGCTACATGCCGACGCTCGGTCTCGCGAACAGCCTGGCGTTCCACCACATCCAGTCCCAGGAGCGGCAGTTTCCGCTCATCCGGGTGTTCGGGACCCTGGGCTGGATCGTCGCCGGGCTCTTCATTAGTTGGGTACTCGGTCCGCTGATCGGAGCCGTCCCGGAACAGACGCCGCTTCCCATTTATACGACTGCCACCGCGAGCGTACTCCTGGGGCTCTTCAGCTTCTCACTCCCGCATACGCCCCCGCCAGGGGTTGGGCAGCGCGTCTCGCTGCGCAGCATCGTGGGCCTCGACGCCCTGACCCAGCTCGGTGATCGCGCGTTCTCCGTTTTCATTGTCGCATCGCTCCTGTTGTGCATTCCGCTCGCGGCCTACTACAACTTCACCCAGATCTTCCTGGGCGATGCCGGCGTCACGCGAATCGCGGCCACGCAGTCCTTCGGCCAGATGTCCGAGGTCGTCTTCATGCTGCTGATGCCGCTGATGTTCGCTAGGCTGGGCGTGAAACGGATGCTGATGGTGGGCATGGCCGCCTGGGTCCTGCGCTACGCGCTGTTTGCGATCGCGGCGCCCAACGCGATGTTTTCCCTCATCCTCATCGGCATCCTGCTCCACGGCGTCTGCTACGACTTCTTCTTCGTGACCGGTCAGATCTACGTGGACAAGAAGTCCACGCCGGCTGTCCGCGGGCAGGCGCAGGGATTCCTGGTGCTGGTCACGTACGGCATCGGGATGCTCATCGGTGCCCAGGTGGCCGGGAACGTGTACAACCGGCTGCTCGGAGGCGCGGCGGCGATGACCCTCGAGCGGTGGCCCAGCTTCTGGGTGCTGCCCGCCGGGTTCGCGGCGGTCGTGCTGGTCTTGTTCGCCCTGCTGTTTCGCCCGGGTGTCGCGCGCGCGCGGGAGTCCGTGGCCGCCGACTAAGGAGGTCGTATCATGGCACGCAAACGCATCTCGCGGCGGAAGTTCGTCGGTGACGTGAGCGCCGGCGTCGCCTTCACGATCGTGCCGCGGCACGTGCTGGGCCGGGGGTACCGCGCGCCCAGCGACACCGTCAACGTCGCCTGTATCGGCGTAGGCGGCATGGGGGCGAACGACGTAAAGGGCGTCGCGAAAGCCGGCGCGAACATCTACGCGCTCTGCGACGTTGACGAGCGGCAGGGAGCGGCGTCGTTCACGGCGTTTCCGAAGGCAAAACGCTTCAAGGACTTTCGGGTGATGCTCGAGCAGGAGGCCAAGCACATCGACGCCGTCACCGTCTCGACGCCCGATCACACGCACACCGTGGCCGGCATGATGGCGATGAAGCTGGGCAAACACACCCGCATCCAGAAGCCGCTGGCCCGTACGGTCTGGGAAGTGCGGCAGCTGGTCCAGGCCGCCAAGAAGTACAAGGTCGCGACGCAGATGGGCAACCAGGGACACGCCGAGGAGGGGACGCGCCAGATCCGCGAATGGGTCGAAGCCGGCGCCATCGGGACCGTGCGCGAGATCCAGCTGTGGACCAACCGGCCGATCTGGCCGCAGGCGCTCGACCGGCCACTCGACGAGTACTTCACGCCGTCCTGGCTCGATTGGGAGTTGTGGCTCGGTCCGGCGCCGGCGCGACCGTACCACCCCGCGTACGCCCCGTTCAAGTGGCGCGGTTGGTGGGACTACCAAACTGTACAGTGAAAGCGCGCCCGCGGTCTCCCGCCTCACGTATTACTTCGGGTCGAAGGGCGACCGTCCCCAGATCAAGGTGGTGTGGCGTGACGGAAGCCTGTTCCCCTGGCGCCCCAAGGAGGTTACGGATCCCGCCGCCTGGCCGTTCGATACAAGCGGGCAGATGTGGGTCGGAGACGACGGGAAGCTCGTGGCCGGCATCTATGGCGAGAACCCCAGGGTGCTGGATGAGGCCCGCCAGGCCGAGCTCACGGCGCACCCGCCCAAGCAGAAATACCCGCGCACGGAGGGCGTGTACGCCGAATGGCTCGGGGCGTGTAAGGGTGGCGCGCCGGCGGGCTCGAATTTCGCCGATCACGCCGGCCCGCTGACGGAAATGGTGCTGCTCGGCAACCTCGCGGTACGGACAGGCCAGGTTCTCGACATCAACGGCCAGACCGGCGAGATCGCGAACGCGAGCATCCCCGCCGAGTACACGCGGCCGGAATACCGCGCGGGGTGGAGCGTCTAACCACTCGGGGCGAGGGACCTTCGTCGTAGATTCCCGTTATGAACGCGCGTGGAGCAGGACGATGTTCGCGGGCTTGAGCGAGACGCTCAGTCACAGCCCTTTACTGGCTCTTGCGACGCTGTTCGGCGCGGGACTCGTCACGAGTCTCACGCCGTGCATCTACCCGATGATTCCGATCACCGCCGGCATTCTGTCGGGTGTGAGCGCCGGCGGCATGTCGCGCCGGCGTACCGCGCAGCTCACGCTCACGTACGCCGCGGGCCTCGCGCTGTTCTACGCGCTCCTCGGGCTGCTCGCGGGGTTGACCGGATCGCTCTTCGGCACCGTCAGCGCAAATCCCTGGGCGCGGTTCGCGATCGGCAACCTGCTGCTGGTGTTCGGTCTGGCCATGCTGGACGTCATCCCGGTCGCGGCGCCACAGCGATTGCTCCAATGGGCGGGTGGTCTCACGGGCGGCTCGTACCCGGCGGTGTTTCTGCTCGGCGCCACGTCGGGGATCGTCGCGGCCCCGTGCGGCGCGCCGGCCTTCGCCGCGGTGCTCACCTGGGTGGCCGCCACCCGCAGCGCCGTCCTGGGGTTCGTCTATCTCTTCGTCTTTTCGCTTGGAATGACAGCGTTGCTCGTCGCCGTCGGGCTGTCCTCGGGCGCGCTGGCGGCGCTGCCGCGAGCGGGTGCGTGGATGGTGTCGATCAAGAAGGCCGCGGGGGTGACCCTGCTCGGCATGGCGGAGTACTACTTCATCACCATGGGACAGGTCCTCGGATGAAAGGGCTCGGACTGCTCGCGGTACTCGCGGTTGCTATGCCGCCGTGGCTGGGGGCGCAGGATATCGGCCTCGCGGTGGGCACCAAGGCCCCGGGGGTCGTCGTCGACGATCTCGACGGGAAGCCGGTCGACCTGGGACGCTATGTCGGGAAGCAGCCGATGCTGCTCGAGTTCTGGGCCACCTGGTGCCCGCTGTGCAAGGCCCTGGAGCCCACGCTCAAGGCGGCGCACGAGCGCTACGGCGGCACCGTGCAGTTCGTGGCGATCGGCGTCGGCGTGAACGAAACGCCGGCATCGATCCGCCGCCATCTGGCGGACCACCCGCTGCCCTTCCCGGTGCTCTTCGACACGCGTGGCGCCGCGGTGCGCGCCTATCAGGCACCTACGACCTCGTACATCGTCGTGCTCGACGGCGCCGGGAAGGTCACCTATACCGGCGCCGGTGCGGAGCAGGATGTCGTCGCCGCGCTGCGCGGCGTGGTGGGGAATTGAGCGCTACTCTCCTTCCGCCGGCTTCGGGGTGACGCGATTGATCGCCGCCCCCAGGTCCTTGTAGGACTGCGGATCGATCTCCCGGAACGGCGCCATCTTGTACGCGACCTTGCCGTCCGGTCCCACCACGAAGAGGTTGCGGACGTCCATGCCGTATTTCGGATTGTGAGCGCCGTACGCCTTGCCGATCACGCTGCCGGTGTCGCTCGCAAACAGGAACGGGAACTCGTCGTCGCGGGACCATGCGGCGAGCGTGTCCACGGGGTCCACGCTGATACCGATGAGCACCACGCCTCGTCCATCGTGAAACAGCTGTGCGTACTGATCACGGTACGCATGCATTTGGATCGTTCAGCCCTTGGTTCGCGCCTTGTAGAAGAACGCGAGGACCACCGTTCTCCCCTTGAAATCACTCAGGCGCACCGGGTTCTTGAGCACGCCGAAGCGCGTCGCGCCGGGCAGCGCGAAATCGGGAGCCTCGGCGCCCACCGCCAGCTCGGGAGCGGGCGGCGTTTGCTGCTGGGCGCGCGCCGCGGGCACGGCGAGCGCGATGGCCAGCGAGAACGCCAGCCCGATTGCGAGACGCTTCATCTGGTGTGTCCCTCCGCTGTAGTGGTCCCCAACGTATTCTGGAGCGGCCGGTACTGCACGTCCAGGACGGCGAGCCGCTCGAGCTGGTGGGGCAGCCGCCGCACGAAGTCGCCGTAGTCCCGCCCCTCCCGCGGCGTCCATAGAACCTCGGCGAGCGCGCACACGCGCGGGAAGGTCATGTACTCGACGCGCTTTGGGTCGGGCATGTATTCGGTCCAGACCTGTCCCTGCCCGCCCAGGATATGCCTGGCCTCCGCCGGGGTCAGCGTGGGGGGCACGGGCTCGAACGCATACACCGTGTCGAGCGGCAGGAAGCCGCCAATCGCCAGCGGCTCACGCGTCGTGTCGGCGACTTGGTAATAGTCGAAGTACGTGTGCGAGGTCGGTGCCATCACGACGTCGTGCCCGGCGCGGGCTGCCGCGATACCGCCGTCGGTTCCCCGCCACGACATTACCGTCGCATTCGGCGCGAGCCCTCCCTGAAGGATCTCGTCCCATCCGATGAGCGAGCGACCATGCGCCGTGAGAAACTCGTCCATGCGGCGTGTGAACCAGCTCTGCAGCTCGTCCTCGTCCTTCAGGCCGAGCTCCCGAATGCGCTGCTGTGCCAGCGAGCTCGCCTTCCATTGGGCCTTCGGCGCCTCGTCGCCGCCGATGTGGATCCAGCGACCGGGAAACAACGCCATCACCTCGGTGAGCACGTTCTGGTAGAACCGGATGGTCGGCTCGCCCGGGTTGAGGATGTTCTCGTCGACACCCCAGCTGGTCCAGGGCGACAGCGTATCACCCGTGTTGCCAAGCTCGGGATAGGCGGCGATTGCGGCTTGGGAGTGCCCCGGCATCTCGATTTCGGGAACGATCGTGACGAACCGCGCCTGCGCGTACGCCACGACCTCGCGGATGTCGTCCTGCGTGTAGTACCCCCCGTGCCGCTGGCCGTCGAACCGCCATTTGGCCGAGTCGTCGTCCGGCCGGCCGATGATCGTCTGACCCCGCCAGGCGCCCACTTCGGCGAGCCGCGGATACTGCTTGATCTCGATACGCCAGCCCTGATCTTCAGTCAGGTGCCAGTGAAAGCGGTTCATCTTATGGAGCGCCAGGAGGTCGATGTACTTCTTCACGAACTCCTTCGGCATGAAGTGCCGCCCCACGTCGAGGTGCATGCCCCGCCAGGTGAAGCGCGGGTAGTCCTCGATCGAGACCGCGGGCATGCGCCACGCCGTTCCCGTCACCTTTGCTTCGCGCAGGATCGCCGGAGGCAAGAGTTGTCGTAGCGTCTGGATCGCGTAGAAGGCGCCCGCGGGCCGGAGGGCCCGGATCGTGACGCGCGCGGGCGTCACCTCCAGTCGGTACCCCTCGTCGCGCAGCGCCTTGAGGGTCGTGTCGAGGCCGAGCGAGATGACGCGCGTACCCGCGGGAGCCGAAGCTCGTACCGCCAGGCGGTAGCCTGTCGCGGGGAACAGATAGTCGGCCAGTGTCCCGCCCAGCTCACGCGTGCCGCGGTCGGTCACGATGACGGTGGCGGCTGTGAGCGTGAAGGTTCCGGTCCGGGGAGTGAAACGCACTGGGCGCGGGACGATGGCGAGCCCCGAGTCGAGCGTCGCGACCAGCAACAGCGCGGTGAGCATCAGCTAGTCCTCACGGCTTGAGGTCTCTGACCCAGATGTCCCGATAGCGGATGGGATGGCCGTGATCTTGCAGCATCAGCGGCAGTCGATCGGGGTGTGGGCGGTAGTGCGCCCGGCTCCCGTGCACCGTCCAACCGGTGATAATCGTATTGTCCTGCACCAGCACGCCATTGTGGAGCACCGTCACGCGCGCCGAGTCGCGTACCGCGTCACCCGTGAATGTCGGCCGGTGGAAGACGATGTCGTACGTCTGCCATTGCCCGGGCGGGCGGCTGGCGTTGACGAGCGGTGGCGTCTGCCCGTACACGGCGGCGGCCTGGCCGTCGGCGTAGGTGTCGTTACGATACGAGTCGAGCACCTGAACCTCGTAATGCGTCATCAGGAAGACACCGCTGTTACCGCGCTCCTGGCCTTCGCCCCTCGCCGGTACGGGCGTGGCCCATTCGATGTGCAGCTGCACGTCCCCGAAGTCGCGCTGCGTGCGGATCGACCCGGCACCGGCGGCGACCTCCATGTAACCGTCGCGGACCACCCAGCCCGCGGGCGTGCCCTCGAGCGAGCGCCAGTGCGAGAGATCCTTGCCGTCGAACAGCACGATGGCGTCGGACGGCGGTGGAACGGGTGGACGTTCCGGGCCGGGCTCCACGATCGGAGGGCGGGGACGGTCCATGGAGTGGACGGGCCAGGTTTGGGCGGTCATCGTGGCGGGGAGCATAACTCCGATGACAATGAACGCGGAACGGGGAACGCGGAATGCGGAACAGAAGGTGGCGGTGCTGTTCCGCGTTCCCACTTCCGCGTTCCGCGTTTCCCTCACGGTTTCCACGTTCCCTGCGCCACCGCGGGCACGAACTTCTCGAGCCCCGCCGGGGGGAATTCCAGCGTCTTGCCCTGCTCGGCGCTCATGTACGCGGTCATCAGAATCTTCACGACCTCGACGCCGTCGTCGAACGTCAGGAGGGGCTGTTCGCGTCCCAGGAAGGCGCGCACGAAGTGCCGGTCCTCGGCGTCGTACCCGTAGGTTGCCGACTCGTCCGTCACCACCGGCATGAGGCCCATCTCGGCGTTCTGCTTCTCGACGAGATCCTCGCCTTGCTTCCCCCGGACCTCGCGGCTGAAGAACAGCTTGAGCCCGCTGTCGAGCGAATTCCAGGACATGGAGTACTCGGGGCCGAGCAGCTCTGCCGAGAGACGCAACCCGGCGCCCACGAAGCTCCAGGACGTCGTCGCTTCGCCCAGCACCGTGGCACCATCGTCGCTCCGGAGTTCGATGTACAGGTTTGCGAAATCCTCGGAGGGGCGGCGGGCGTAGTCCACGTCCTTGCCCATCGTCTGCTGCAGCCGCTTGGCGTACTCGGGACGGCTCCACTTGAGGCTCGCGATGTGGCCGGTGACGCGGACCGGTTTCAGCGACGCGGCCGGCGCGCCGGGCTGCGTCAGCAGGTGGCGCACCACCAGCGCGGAGTGACACATCATGTCATTGAGGACGCCGCCGCCCTGCCGGTCGCCCTGCCAGAACCATGGAGTATGGGGACCACTGTGCTCCTCGGCCGCGCGCGCCAGGTACGGACGCCCGGTGAGTGCCGCCCCCCGCGCCCAGATGATGGCGCGTCCCTGCGCCACGGCGGGCGCGAACACCTGATCCTCGAGGTAGCCGTGCGTGATCCCGGCCTGCGTTACGAGCTCGGTCACGCGCATGGCCTCGGCGACGTTGCGGGCGAGCGGCTTCTCGCAGGCAATCCCGCGCAGCTCCCCCTTACCGCTTTTGACCGTGTCCGCGATCTCCTCGACGTTTGCGATGCGAGCGAAGTTCGGGCCGCACAACCACAACGCGCCGATCGCCGGGTCGGCGACCATCGCCGCGATCGAGCGGTACGGCTTCGCCGCGCCGACGTCCAAGTCGCGGGCCATCGTCGCCATCTCCTGCGCCCGCTGCGGATTCGGGCTCCACACGCCCAGGACGTCCGCGTCCCGCACGGCCCGGAACGCCCGTAGATGAAACCGCGCGTTGAACCCGCTGCCCACGAATCCGACGCCCAGTCGCGTTCCGGTCATACCGTCGCTCTTCCCCTTTCCCCGTTCCCCCTTTCCCCCTTTCATCAGTAGGTCACGCCGAGCTTGGCCAGCGCCTCGGGTGGGCATCCCTTCCACTCGGAGACGACCGTGTTGCCGATGTAGCGAAGGTCCTGCACGCCCAGCTTGCTCGAGAAGAAGCCCGAGGCGGTGAGGTCCCGGAAGCGGTTGAAGAACGCGACGCCGGCGGCGTGGGCCGGCTTCGCCTTGCGCGGCCACGCGATGTCGTCGAGCACGGCGCCGCGCTCCCCCGCCGTGCAGGCGACGAAGGTCTTGCCGTACCGCTCATCGCACTCATGGTCGAGCCACGCCAGGCCGCCGCGCACCGGCGTCTGCAGGTCCGGGTCGTCGCCCAGCATGAAGTCCATGAATTCGGGGACGCCGGCCTCCGTGGCGCTCCCTGAGCGCTCGTCCCTGGGAAGGATCAGGTCTACCAGCACCCGCACGGTCTCCCACTCGTGCGGCGTGAACTGCTTCGGCTCGTAGGGCAGGCCGCGCGCCAGCGTCTCGCGCGCGCGGGCGGAGGCTTCCCGCACCGAGTCGGGGGTGAAGGCGAACGCCGCGGCGAGCGGTGTCACGGCGAGCAGGCGCACGGCCTCGCGCCGGTCCATTCGGTCCGACCGTCCGACCCTCCGACCGTCCGTCACAGCGCCCCCTGCTTGATCTGGTTGGTGATGTAGTCGCTGGTCCGCATGGCCAGCGCGAGAATCGTCCACGTCGGGTTCTTATCCGCCTGGGACACGAACGGCCCGCCATCCGCGACGAACAGGTTCTTGCAGTCGTGCGCTTGGCACCACCGGTTCGTGACCGACGTCTTGGGGTCCTCGCCCATGCGCGTGCCACCCAGCTCGTGGATGATGACGCCCCCGGCGGCGATCCCGTACCCCTGCGCCGCCGTCGGCATCGGCGTGAACACCTCGCCGCCCATCTCGGCGATGAGCGCCCGGAACGTCTCCTGCATGTGCTTCACCTGCTTGTACTCGTGGTCGGTCCACTTCCAGTGGAACCGCAGCACCGGGATTCCCCACCGATCCACCACCTGCGGGTCGATCTCGCAGTAGGTGTCGTCGTTGGGAATCATTTCGCCCCGGCCCGAGAAGCCGATCGTCGCGCCGTAATAGCGGCGGTAGTCGTCCTTGAGCTGCTTCCCATAGCCCCCACCCGACGGGTAGCGCTGAATCCCGCCCAGGATGCCGTACGACGGCACCTGGGCCCCTCCCCAGACTTCGATGTGGTAGCCGCGCGGGAAGTCGAGCCTGGCGTTGTCGAGCCACCACGGCATGTAGAGGTGCATCCCCCCCACGCCGTCATGGTTGTGCGGTACGTGGTCCATCATCTTCGGAATGAACCCGGACACGTCTGTTCCCGTGGTATCGGTGATGTAGCGGCCCACCGTGCCACTGGAGTTGGCGAGGCCGTTGGGGAACAGGGTCGACTTGGAGTTCAGCAGCAGCCGGGCGGATTCGAGCGCGCTCGCCGCGAGGACAACGACTTTGGCCCGCACGCGCTGGTCCGTCCCCGTCGTCTTGTCCACGTAGGCCACGCCGGTGGCGCGGCCGATCGCGTCGACGATGACTTCGCGGGCCATGGCGTTGGTCAACAGCCTGAGCTTGCCGGTGGCGAGCGCCGGCCCGATGAGCACGTTGGTGGACGTGAAGTTCGCGTTCACACGGCAGCCGCGGTTGCACTGGCCGCAGTAGTGGCAGGCCGCCCGTCCGTTCAGCGGACGAGTAAGAATCGACAACCGCGCGGGAATGCACGTGATCTTCAAGCGATCGGCCGCCTGCTTGACGAGCAGCTCGTGACAGCGCGGACGGGGCGGCGGTTGAAACTGCCCGTTCGGCTCGTTCGGGAGATTCTCCGCGCTGCCGAAGATCCCGATCAGCCGATCCACACGATCGTAGTACGGTGCCACGTCCTCGTAGGCGATGGGCCAGTCGTCACCCACTCCGTCCCGGCTCTTGCGCTTGAAGTCGTATGGCCCGAAGCGCAGCGAAATGCGACCCCAGTGGTTGGTCCGGCCTCCCACCATCCGGGCGCGCCACCAGCTGAACTCGGTGTCGGGAGCGCGTGTGTAGGGCTCTCCGGGAAGCTCCCACCCGCCGATGCACGCATCGAACTCGCCGAACGGCCGCTCGCGCGTGGACTTGCCGCGCCGGGGGGACTCGTAGGGCCATGTCAGCATCGCCGAGTCCTTGGCGTTGTCCCAGGGCTGGCCCGCTTCGAGCATGATCACGTCGGCACCGGCCTGGGTCAGTGCGTAAGCAGCCATGCCGCCGCCCGCTCCCGAGCCGACGATGCAGACGTCGTAGATCTTCGCCTGGTTCAAGCGGTGCATTCCTTTACGGCCTCGCGCAGCGAGCTGAGCGGGTCGCGGGTGGGGACAAACTCGTGCGCCAGGAACCCCTGGAAACCGGTGTCCGCGATGGCGGTGGCGATGGCGTGCCAGTTCAGCTCCTGCGTGCCGTCCAGCTCATGGCGGCCGGGCACCCCACCCGTGTGGAAGTGCCCGATGGATGTCGCGTTGTCGCGGATCGTCCGGATGATGTCGCCTTCCATGATCTGCATGTGATAAATGTCGTAGAGCAACTTCACGCGTGGCGACGCCACGCCTTTCATCACGGCGACGCCGAACGCGGTCCGGTCGCCCTGATACCCGGCGTGATCGACCTTGCTGTTCAAGAGCTCCACGCAGATGGTGACGCGTTGCTCTTCCGCCAGCGCCTTGATCTTGTTGAGCCCCGCGACGCAAGCGTCGATCGCCTGCGCGTCGCTCGTGCCGCCCCTCCGGTTCCCGAACATCGTGATCACGTTCGGAACGCCATGCTGCGCCGCGAGCGGGATCGTCCGCTCCAGCTCGCGCAGCAGCATCGCGTGATTTGCCCGGTCGTTGAACCCGGTCGGGATGAAATCGTCACGGTTCGCGGGATAACCCATGGAGCACACGAGGCCATGGTCGCGCACCGTGTCCCAGTCCTCGGGGTGGAGCAGGTCTATGCCGGCGAGTCCCATGCCCGCGGCCGCCTGGCAGAACTCGGGCAACGGGATCTGCCGATACGGCCAGCGGGAGACGGACTGCTTCAGACGGCCGGTCGGACGGTCGGACAGTCGGACTGCGGGTGCGACGCCGGGGAACATGATGGCGGCGGCCGCTCCTGCCGACGCATGCAAGACCTGACGTCGCGTGATGGTCCGACGGTCCGACTGTGCGACTGTCATCAGAATTCCAGCTTTTTCAGGTAGTCGCAGCTCGCGCGAATCGACGCGAAGGGGTCGGCGGGCTGGTCGTGCTCCACGAAGAAATGCTTGATCCCGGCCTGATCCTCCCGGCCGAAGATCCGCTTCCAATCGATCTTGCCGGCCCCCACGTCGGCCATCTTTTGATCGGGCGGCCCCATCGAGTCCTTCACATGCACCATGGGGAACCGGCCGGGCCAGCGCGCGAAGTACTTGAGCGGATCCTGCCCCCCCTTGGTGATCCAGTAGAGGTCCATCTCCATCTGCACGAGCTTGGGGTCCGTCTCGGCGAGCAGGATGTCGTACGGGAGCTGGCCGCCGGTCGGCACGAATTCGAAATCGTGGTTGTGATAGGCGAACTGCAGCCCCGCGGCGCGCGCCTGCTCCGCCGCCTTGTTGAAGTCGGCCGCGATCTTTTTGAACCCGTCGACTCCGGTGCGGGCCTCCTCGGGGATCCACGCCACCACGACGTAGCGGTGCCCGATCACGCGCGCCGCGTCGAGCGCCTGCGGCCACTTGTCCGGGTCGATCGAGATGTGGGCCGACGGGGCGGCGAGGCCGTTCCGGTCGAGTATGGCGCGCACGTCCGCGGGTGACTTCCCGAAGTAGCCCGCGAACTCCACTTCCTTGTAGCCGATGCCGGCGACCTTCGCGATCGTTCCTTCGAGGTCCTTCTTCATCTCGTCACGGACGGTGTACAGCTGCAGGCCGATGCGGTCGAGGCGGTGACGCGAGCGGCGCGCCCTGAGCGGTGATCCGGGCACGATCGCTGCCAGTGCCGCGCCCGTCATAGTTTCGAGAAACGCGCGTCGATCGGTCATAGTTCTCTCCGTTTCATCGCTTCCACCGCGTAGGCGGCGGCGCGTGCCGTTAACGCCATGTACGTGATCGAGGGGTTCTGGTTCGCCGTCGACGCCATGCAGGCGCCGTCCGTCAGGAACAGGTTCTTCACGTCGTGGCACTGGTTGTGGGCATTCAGTACCGATGTCTTCGGGTCGCGGCCCATGCGCGCGGTCCCCATCTCGTGAATCGTCAAGCCGGGCGCGTTGTCATCCACGAACGGCTTGATGTCCTTCGCTCCCGCTGCCTCGAGCATCTCCGCGGCTGTGACCGACATATCGTGCAGCAGCTTGTGCTCGTTGTCGCTCCACTGACAGTGGATCCGCAGGACCGGGACGCCCCAGGCGTCGACCTTCTCCGCGTCGAGCTCGACGTAGTTCGTGGGACGTGGCAGGCACTCGCCGAACCCGTAGAACGAAAACCCCCACGGCCCGGGCGAGCGAAGCGCCCGCTTCAGCTCGACTCCAAAGCCGGGCTGCGATGCGACCCGCCCCCAGCCGGGGCGCCCGGCCCCCCCTTGAAACCCGTAGCCCCGCAGGAAGTCGGGGTGCGCCGTCTTCACGTTGCGGAACCGCGGCACGTAGATCCCGTTGGGACGGTTGCCGTGGACGGTGCGGTCCTCGAGGCCCGGGATCGTGCCGTTCGCCCCACCGCCCATGGTGTGATCCATGAGGTTCTTGCCCAGCTGCCCGCTCGAGTTCGCGAGGCCCGTGGGGAAGCGCGCGGTGCGCGAGTTCAAAAGAATCCGGGTGGACTCGAGCGTCGACGCGCACAGGAACACCACCCGCGCGCGAAACTCGAGCGCCTCCTTGGTCTGCGCGTCGATGACGCGCACGCCCGCGGCGCGGCTGCGCTGCTCGTCGAAGATCACGCTGTGGACGACGCTGTAGGGTCGGAGCGTGAGGCGCCCCGTCGCCTGCGCCACCGGGAGCGTCACTCCGATGCTGTTGAAGTAGGAACGTGTGATGCACCCGCGCTCGCAGGGCCCGCAGTAGTGGCACGCGGCGCGCCCACCGTGCGGTACGGTAAGGATCGCCACCCGCCCGATCGTCAACACCCGCTCGCCCGCGAAGCGCTTGGCGATCCCCTCCTTCACCACCTGCTCGGCGCAATTGAGTGCCATCGGAGGCAGGAACTGGCCATCCGGTAGCTGGGGCAGTCCCAGCCGCTCGCCGCTCACCCCGATGAACCGTTCCACGTGATCGTACCACGGGGCGATCTCGGCGTAGCGGATCGGCCAATCCACGCCGAAACCGTCGCGCGCGTTGGCCTCGAAGTCGAGGTCGCTCCAGCGGTACACCTGTCGCCCCCACATGATCGAGCGACCGCCGACCTGGCGCCCGCGGATCCAGTGGAACGGCTTGTCGGGATCGAACGTGTACGGATTCTCGCGGTCGTTGACGAAGAACTTGCCGCTGTACTCGTTGCAGGCATAGCAGTGCCGCTGGATGAAGTGATCGCGCTCGAGCGCTTTGCGATCGCCCAACCCCCGGAACTTCATCTCCCAGGGCGGCACGTGCTCCACGTAATCCCGGGCGGGATCGATCGGCCGGCCGGCTTCGAGCACCAGCGTCTTGAGGCCGCGCTCGCACAGCTCCTTCGCCGCCCACCCACCGGTGATGCCGGAGCCCACGACGATGGCGTCGAAGCTGGGCGCCGCCATCAATAGTCTCCCGGGGCGGCGCGCCAGCTGCCCAGGTCGGTGCATGCGTCGTACGACCCGGGGATCGTCTGATAGTGGAGCTCGGCGTTGGCCCCGACCTCCGACGTGCAGTAGCCGAACACCGCAACCCATTTCAACTGCTGGAAAAAGGGCGGCTGCGCGGCGGGCTGTGTTGGGTCGGACTTTTGGGCCTCGCCATCGAGTTGGGTGAGCAGCGTGACCCGCTGTGCCGCGGTCGCTGTCAGGAAGTCCGTGCCGAAGGCGCCGCGTGCCCGGGCGTCGATGTCCGCGAGCCCCTGCAGGAACTTGGCACGCTCGTCGTCGGCGGCCCACTCTGCCAGGAGAAGATCGATGAAGCGATGCACCTCGGCCGCGCGCGCGCCGGGCGTGTCGGTCGCCGGAATGATCATCTCCGCGATCGTTGCCACGGTCTCGCTCTGATGAGGATCGAGAACTTGGAAGGCCCTGCCGCGCCCCCGCGCTCGGGCGTGCACGCGCCGACCGGTCGCCCACAACCCGTCGGCCGGCAATCCGGCGAACACGGGTAGTGCGATGGTGGCGCAGAGGGCGCCGAGCAGCTCGCGTCGGTTCATGGGCGCCCACAAGAATCGGCCCGACAAGCGGAGTCCGCTAGGTGGTCGCGGCCGTTGACAGGCCCCCGCGGGACTGTATGTTTATGCACTGTACTGCATAAACCGACAGGAGCCTATCATGGGGCCGTTGGTCGTACTCGCGTATTCGGGTGGACTCGACACCTCCGCGATCGTGCCGTGGCTGCGCGAGCACCATGCCGCGAAAGTCCTCTGCTTCGCGGCCGACGTCGGGCAGGGAACGGGGGAGCTCGGCGGGCTGGTCGAGAAGGCCAAGCGCTCGGGCGCCGTGGATTGCGTGGTCGAGGACCTGCGCGAGGAGTTCGTCCGCGACTTCGTGTTTCCCACGCTCCGCGCCGGCGCCGTGTACGCGCGCACCTACCTGCTCGGCACCGCCATGGCGCGGCCCGTCATGGCGGCCCACCAGGTGGCGCTCGCGCAACGCGTCGGCGCGCAGGCGCTCGCGCACGGCTGCACGGGCAAGGGGAACGACCAGGTCCGCTTCGAGCTGACCTACGCCGCCCTCGCGCCCGAGCTGCAGGTCATCGCCCCGTGGCGGGACTGGCAGTTCAAGGGCCGCGACGATCTGATCGCGTACGTGAAGGCGAAGGGGGTCCCGGTCCAGGCGACGGTCGACAAGCCGTACTCGACCGATCGCAACCTCTGGCACTGCTCGCATGAGGGCGGCATCCTCGAGGATCCTTCCAAAGAACCCCCTGAGCACATCTTCGTCATGACAAAAGACCCGCTCGAAGCCCCCGACCTCCCGGTCGTGGTCGAGATCGGCTTCGAGGAGGGCACCCCGGTCAGCGTGAACCATGTGCCCCTGGGGGCCGTCGAGCTCGTCGACACCCTGAACGCGCTCGCCGGCGAGCACGGGGTGGGCCGCGCCGACGTGGTGGAGGACCGGCTGGTCGGAATGAAATCGCGCGGGGTCTACGAGACACCCGGCGGTACCCTCCTGTACGCGGCGCATCGCGAGGTCGAGCAGCTGGTGCTGGACCGGCGCACGTTACGGCTCAAGGACGAGCTAGCGCTCCGGTACGCCGACCTGGTGTACGACGGTCGCTGGTGGACTCCGGAGCGGGAAGCGCTCGATGCCGCGATCGCCAGCACGCAGAAGCACGTGACCGGTGTCGTACGGCTGAAGCTCTACAAAGGCGGCGTCACTGTAGCGGGTCGCCAGAGTCCGTACGCGCTGTACCAGCCGTCGTACGCGACGTTCGGCAAGGACAACGTCTACAATCAGAAGGACGCCGAGGGCTTCATCCACCTCTACGGTCTCTCGATCCGGATCGGGTCCGGTCTCGAGGCGACGCGTCGGCAGCCGGAAGTCGGCGCCGCGGCGGACTGAATGTCGCGACCGCCTTCGGAGACTCCTCCCCCGCCGGCGACCCATCAGATGTGGGGCGGCCGGTTCAGCTTGGGACCGAACGAGGCGCTCGACGCGCTCAATCGCAGCCTCCCCGTGGATCACCGTCTCTGGCCGCAGGACGTCACGGCGAGCAAGGCGTGGGTGCACGCGCTCGGGCGCGTCGGCGTGGTGAGCCCCGTCGAAGAAACCCGGCTGCTGGACGGCCTCGACCGCGTGGCCGAGCGGCTCGCCGACGGTGCCGCGGTGGGCGCGCCCGACGAAGACGTACACACGCTGGTGGAGCGCTTGTTGTACGACGAGGTGGGCCCGGTCGCTGGAAAGCTGCACACCGGCCGCTCCCGCAACGATCAAGTGGCGACCGACCTCCGCCTGTGGACACTGGCGGCGATCGACCAGATCGACGCCGACCTCGCCGCCCTGGGCCGGGCGCTCGTCGCGCGCGCGGAAGAAGGCGTCGACATCCTATTGCCCGGTTACACACACGGCCAGCGCGCGCAGCCGGTGCGCTGGGCCTACGTCCTCCTGTCGCACTCGTGGCCGCTGGTGCGCGACCGTCAGCGTTTGGCGGACGCGCGCCGGCGAGTCGCGGAACTGCCGCTCGGGTCCGGCGCGCTCGCGGGATCGGGGTTTGCCGTCGACCGCGTGCTTCTGAAAGAAGCGCTCGGGTTTCGCTCGGTCTCCGCGAACGCGCTGGACGCGACAGGCGATCGGGACTTCGTCGCCGAAGTCCTGTTCGTCCTGGCGCTCGTGGGCACCCACCTGTCACGTCTCGCGGCGGAGCTCGTGCTCTACACCAGTGCGGAGTTCGGATTCGTTCGGCTATCGGACGACTTCAGCACCGGCTCGAGCCTGATGCCGCAGAAGCGCAACCCGGACATCTTCGAGCTGGCGCGGGCCAAGTCGGGCCGGCTGTTGGGCGACTTGGTCGCCCTCCTCACGACTCTGAAGGGCCTGCCCGCGGGGTACAGCAAGGACCTCCAGGAAGACAAGGCGCTGCTGTTCGACGCGTTCGACACCCTGGCCCTCGTGCTGCCCGCGGCCACCGGGGCCATGGCCGCGCTGAGCGTGGATGCCGGGCGTATGCGTGCCGCGCTCGACGCCTCGCTGCGCGCCACCGACCTCGCCGACCGGCTGGTGGAAGCCGGCGTGCCGTTTCGGGAGAGTCATGGGCTGGTGGGCCGGCTGGTGCGCGAGGCCGAGCGCTCCGGCGTGCCGATCGATCAGGTTCCGGGACCCGTCGCGGCCGGGATTCATCCCGCGCTAGGGACCGCGCTGACCCAGCTTGGAACGTGGGAAGACTCCGTCGAAGGCCGGGCTACGCCCGGCGGGGCGGCGCGCCAGTCGGTAAACGAACAGCTGCATGCACTACGGGTTGCATTCGCCGAGGGGGGAGGGACTTAACCCAAGGTCTTGCCGTGTCTTAGCAGGTTAGGTAGCATACGTGGCCGCCTGACTCAATATTGAGCAGACGGCCGCTTTGTTACCAAGGGAGTCCCTTTTGCGCTGCCTCGCCCTCAACGCCTCATTCGAGCCTCTCACCATGGTGCCCGTGCGCCGGGCGCTGCGGCTCGTGATCGACCGCAAGGCGGAGATCGTGGAGGCGGATGGACCGGTGGTGAAGAGCGAGCGGCTGGCCATTCCCAGGCCAGCGGTGATCCGGTTGGTCAAGTTCGTACATGTGCCCCGCCGCTTCCGTCGTCAGGTCACCAACACATTCCTCTTCGCTCGCGACAACTACCGCTGTCAGTTCTGCGGCCGCAGCCAGCAGGAGCTCCGTCATCGCGAGTGCCTCACGCGCGATCACCTGGTCCCCCTGTCGCGCGGGGGCACGAACGGCTGGAGCAACGTGCTCACCGCGTGTTCCAGCTGCAACACGCGCAAGGGTAACCTGCTGCCCGAGGAGGCGGGGATGCACCCGTTGCGGTCGCCCTTCGAGCCACATTTCGTGCACCTCGCGTGGGCGGTCCGGCGGCTCACCTCGATCCAGTCCAAGTACATCCGGCTCTTCTACGGCCACGAGGTGCTGGCGACCCTCGAGGCGTTATGAGCCAGCGACTCCCCTGGATCGTCGCGGGGGTGGCTGCGGTGGCGGCGGTCGGGCTCGTCGTCACGCGACGGGCGGGGGGAACGGGGGTGCATCCCGACCCCCGCGCGGGTGTGACGGCCGAACGGGTGGTGCCGCCTTCGCTGGTGCTGAACACCCCCGGGGCGGCCGGGGCGTACGCCGCGGCTCGCTCTGCCCCGCAGGTCCTCGATGGCGTGTACTGTCACTGCGACTGCTCCAAGCACGCCGGCCACCGGTCGTTGCTCACCTGCTTCGAGTCCGACCATGGCGCGCGGTGTGACATCTGCATGGGGGAGGCTACCCTGGCAGCGCAGCTCGCCGCCCGCGGGAGCTCGCTGGCCGAGATCCGCCACGCCATCGATCAGCGCTTCGGGCCGTAAGGGCGCGGTTAAGGCCCCGCGTCTCGATTCAACGTCTCCGACCGCGCCTCCAGCGTGAGCTTCGGCAGGCCCGCGATCCGCACCAGCAGTCGTTGCGCGCCGCGAGTGAGCGCCCCGCCGATGCTCCCATCTCCGGTGACGACGGGACTCACGTCTCCCTTGAGCCAGCGAGTCAGCTCCTCCAGGTCCGTGTCGTTGAGTGTGGTCACCTCGAGCCGGCACAGAAAGTAGAACTTCCCGGGGCCCGGTACCTTGATGGGCACTTTGTAGGGCAGCTCGAGCGCTCGCCCGAGGTCATCGGCGGTGGCATATCGAGTCACGCTGCCGCCGGTCCGGATCAAGACGAAGTCATCGGCCAGGGGATCGTGATGCGCCACGGCGTCCCACGGCGTTTCGCTGATGAATTGATCGAACCAGCCCGAGCGCGACCGCCACAGCTCGAGGCGGTAGTGCAGGCGCATGGGGAAGCCGGAGCGCATCAGGCCGAGGAACTTGCCATCCGCCAGGAGGCGCGTGGTCTGCACGCGGGGGACGCTGCTTTGCAGGATGACGGTCAACGCGGGAGCCTGCGCGGCGGCGGTGGGGACCGACGCCACGCCGACCAGGGCCAGGAACGCGAGGCCCGGCCTCACCTCAAAAGCGGTGGTCGAGTCGCAGCGTGAATCGCAGGGGCTCGCCCGCCGTCACCGCCTTCGCCACGTACATGCCCACCCCGCCCCAATCGATACCGAGGCCGAGGTCGGCGAGCCAGCTGCCGAGAGTCGGCAACCGGTCCGAGGGCAGGCGGCCGGGTCCGGTGCCCACGAGCCACGCCTGGCCCGCATCCGCGAGAACCACGATGTCCGCGCCCCGCAGGATGAATGGCGGCTTCGACTCCTCGTCTTCGGGCCTGGAGGAGCCGTACGCCCAATGGAATGCGACGTGGCCGCGGTACTCTGCCTGCGCGAGTATCATCCGGTCGCATGCCGCCACCTGCGTATTGGCGAACGCCGGATCGATGATGTCGGCGTTACATGCGCTGTGGCGGAAGCCGTAGCCCGGGAGCGGGTCGGGCCCGCCCATGGAGACACGCTGTTGCAGGGCCAGGGCGTCGCCGCCGATCCAGCCGCCCGCGAACAGCCGCAGGTTGACGCGCCCCGCGGGACTGACACGCGTGTACCGGCGGAAATCGAAGAACAGGCGACTGAACTCGTACGACCCATCCGTCGGAATCGGCGGGCGCACCGTCGTCGGGATGGCGGACTGCGGGACGACGTCACTCGAGCGGGAGTTCTCGAAGCGAGCGCGCAGGAGCCATCCGGCGGTCGGATCGCGCCGGTCGTTACGAGAGTCGAAGGTGACCGTGCCGCCGATGGTCGTGTAATGCCCATCGTCGATCGGCGGGTTGGGACGCCACGTCGGGTCGTTCCGGAACAGCGACCACGGATCGCGCGCCGTCACGCTGGCCTGCGCATCGTGCCGCACGTCGAGGTCGAGCTGCAGCGCCCGCTCCGGCTGGACGAAGACGCGCCCCCCGACTCCCTTGCTGAAGTAGTAGTCGCGATAGTCGCGCTGGAAGAGAAACGCGGCCCACCCGACCTCGTTGCTCCGGAGCCACCAATCCTCGATCGGCGCTACGTCGTCGAAGGCGCGGAACTCGATGCCGTACGACGGAGTGTCGCCGGCCCGGAGCTCCGTACGCAGGAGGTACCCGAGTTCGCTCCGACTGCCGCTCACATCCCCGGCCGTCCGAAACACCCCGAGCGCGTCGACGCGCAGCCGGACGTTGGGACGGAGCTTCCAGTCGAACAACGGGCCGAAGACCACGGGCAGGCCCTGGACACGGTTGAACGTTCCGCCCGTGGCGAGCGTGAGCGACGAACGGGAATCGGCCGTGCCCCACGACTTCTCGATGCCGAGTTGACCCAGCCAGCGGCGGACGTCCGGAGCGGCCAGGGCGATCTCGTCGCCTTTGACACGGTAGGCCAGCGGCTCGGCGTAGGCGTGCACTTCCCCGCCGATCGTCGCCGCCGGGTTGCGGACCACGGCTCCGCCGAGGACGATAAGGTCGCCGGTGACGACGGCCGTGGAATCGAGGATGGCGTCGCCATTGATGACGAGGAGGCTCCCCGCCACGCGTCCCCCGAGGAAGACGGCGCCGTTCCGCACCGCGACGTCGCCGCGCCACTCGTTCCCGCTGGGGAGGCGCGAGCGTCCCACCAGTCGGGTCGTCGTGGCGGCATTGTACCGGCGCACGGCATCCTCGGCGACCGCATGCGGCAGCTCGTTCAGCCGCAGGACTAGCCCCGTGCTCTCGGGCTGGATCACGATCGCCGTATCCTGGGCGGCGGCGAGGGCCGGGCCGAGTGCGCCGAGGACCACGAACACGAGAGCACGCATGAAGGGCATCCTGGTTGGAGGCGCCGGAGGCGGGTGCACGGGCTATGCCGCTCGGCGGAAGCGGGCGGGAAGCACGGCGGGGCGATCTGACACGGGCGGGCGTTCCGCCAGTCGTGTCATCCCGCCACGTTCCGCGGCGGCTCCAGTCCGAGCCGGCGCATGCGGCGATACAGATTCGCCCGGTCGGTGGCGAGCTTGCGCGCCGCGTCCGCCACGTTGCCACGCGCGGCCGACAGCGCCCGCGCGATGAGCGTGCGCTCGAAGCCGTCCAGCGCTTCGGTCAGCGCGATGTCGGTCCAGTCGTCCGACGCTGCCGCCGCCCGGCTCCGTGTCACGTCTCCGGTTCCGTCCTGGCGGACGACCCGCGCGACATCGTCCGCGGTCACCGCTTCTCCCGCCACGAGGATCGCGAGGCGTTCCATGATGTTCGCGAGCTCGCGGACGTTTCCGGGCCACGGGTAGGCCGCGAGCAGGTGGACGGCGCCCGCGTCGAAGCGCACCGGCCGGCCGAGTCGCGTCGCCTGTCGCATGGAGAAGTGGTGCACCAGCGGTGGAATGTCGTCGGGGCGCTCCCGCAGGGGCGGAATATGGATCGGCAAGACGTTCAGCCGGAACAGCAGGTCCTCGCGGAACTGGCCTTGCTGTGAGGCCTTCGCCAGGTGCTTGTTGGTCGCCGCGATCACCCGCACGTCTACCGCGAGTGGCTTCTCGCCGCCCAGCCGCTCGATCACGCCGGATTCGAGCACCCGCAGCAGCTTGGCCTGGGCCTCGGGTCCGAGATCTCCCACCTCATCGAGGAACAGCGTCCCGCGGTCCGCCAGCTCGAACCGTCCCACGCGCCGCTCGGTCGCGCCCGTGAACGCGCCCCGCTCATGGCCGAACATCTCCGATTCGACGAGATCCTTGGGGATCGCCGCGCTGTTCACGCACACGAACGGTCGCGCGGCCCGCGCGCTCTGACGGTGGATGGCCGAAGCGACGAGCTCCTTGCCCGTGCCCGACTCTCCGGTGATGAGCACGCGCGCCTCGGTGGGCGCGACGCGTGCGATCAGGGCGCGCAGCTCCTCCATCGCGCGGCTGACGCCCACCAGCGGATCCGCGTGCCCCAGGGCTTCGTGCAGGCGCCGGTTCTCGGCGAGGGTGCGCGCCAGCTCGAGCGCCGCCCGCAGCGTCGTGAGCAGACCCTCGGGGGTGAGGGGCTTCTCGAGGAACTGGAACGCGCCGAGCTTGGTCGCGCGCACGGCGTCCGCGAGGTTGGCCTTGCCGCTCATCATCACCACGGGCAAATCGGGCGCGACCCGCTTCAGCTGGGCGAGCGTGGCGAGGCCGTCCGGGCCGCCAGGCATCATCAGGTCGAGCAAGACGGCATCGGGCGCCTCGCGCTCGACCAGCGCGAGGCCCGCGGCGCCGTTCGCCGCCTCCGCGGTCTCGAACCCTTCGGACTCGAGCAACGCCGCGACCATCTTGCGGATATTCGGCTCGTCGTCGACGAGCAGGACGCGCGGGCTCATGCGGCGGACAGCACGATCGAAAAGGTGGCGCCGCCGCCGGGCGTCTCCTCCACGGTGATCGTGCCGTGGTGCGCCTCGATCGTCTGGCGCACCAGCGCGAGTCCCAAACCGGTGCCGTCGCCCTTCGTCGTGAAATAGGGCTCGAACACCCGTTGGCGGAGCTCCTCCGGAATCCCCGTCCCGTGATCAGCGATGGTCACCGCCAACCCCGTGCCGTCGCGGCGCACCCCGACGTCGATCGTACCCCGTCCCCCCATCGCTTCGGACGCGTTGCGCAACAGGTTGGCGAAGGCGTGCCGCAGCGGATCGTAGTGCCCGAGCAGCTTGCACGACTCACCGTTGGCGTGCACGGTGACCGCGACCTCGGCGGGCACCGCGCTCTTGCCCAGATCCGTCAGGAGGTCAACGAGGTCCACTTCGCTCTTGGGGCCCTCCGGCAGGCGGCCGAATTCCGAGAACTCCTTCGCGAGCTGGTCGAGTCGCTGTGTTTCGGCGGCGAGTACGTCTATTGCCACTGCGGCCCGCCTGTCCGATTGTCCGACTGTTCGACTGACCTGGTCCACCGCGATTCGCATCGCCGTCAACGGATTCTTGATCTCGTGCGCCACGCCACGCGCCACCTCCCGGAACGCACGCAACCGCTCCGCCTCGAGCTCGCGCTCCCGCGCGTCGTCGAGCGTCGTTGCCAGCTCGCGCAGCGCCTGACGCAGTGCCTCGAACTCCGGTGCGCCGCGACTCGGCGGGGCCCCCCCTCCTCCC
>QHUS01000003.1 GCA_003222035.1 Gemmatimonadota bacterium
TTCAACCTCGAGGCCGTCGTGGTGACTGGTGTCGCCACGGGAGTGGAGAAGCGCAACGCCAGTAACGCCGTGGCGACGGTCGCCTCAACCGACCTGGGGTACGCGCCGACCGCGAGCCTGGAGCAGCAGCTTCAGGGAAAGGTGGCGGGCGCCGACATCCAGCAGAACTCCGGCGCCCCTGGCGGAGGGTTGCAGGTGCGGCTGCGGGGCGTGACGTCGATCAATGCGACGGCCGAGCCGTTATACGTTGTCGACGGGGTGATCGTGAGCGACGTCGCGATCGCGTCCAACCAGAACGCGGTCACGGCGGCGTCGGGCGGCTCGAACCCGTCGCTGGACCAGGATGCCCTCGTGAACCGCATCGCCGACCTGAACCCCAACGACATCGAGAACATCGAGGTCCTGCGGGGAGCGTCGGCGTCGGCGATCTATGGACAGAAGGCTACGAACGGGGTGCTCGTCATTACGACGAAACGGGGGAAGGCCGGGGCGCCCAAGTTCGACGTGCTGCAGCGGTTCGGGTTCTTCGAGATGTCGAACGAGTTCGGATCCCGGACCTTCGCGGATGCGACGGAAGCGATCGCTGCCTACGCTCCCGCGCCGAAGGATTCCGAGACCGCGAAGCTCGTCAACAGCATCTGCAATCTCCCGGGCGGGGCGTGCCCGACGTACAACCTCGAGGAGCAGCTGGCGAGCGAGAAGCCGCTATCGTACGAAACGGCCCTGAGCATTTCGGGCGGAACCGACAACACGCAGTATTTCGCCTCCGCGACGGCGAAGGACGACGGTGGCATCATCGCCAACACCGGCTTCAAACGGCAGGCCGTGCGCCTGAATCTCGACCAGCGGCTGGGCTCGCGGGTCCGCGCCACGCTCAACACGAACTACACGCACACCGTGGCGCAGCGCGGCCTCACGAACAACGACAACACGGGGACGAGCTTCTACGTCGTCCTGTCGGCGACACCCAGCTTCGTGAACCTCGGCAAACTGCCGGGTGACACGTTCGCGCTGAATCCGTTCGTGCCGAGCAATCCCGTGCAGACCGCCGCCCTCATGAAGAACGACGAAGACGTGTGGCGGTTCATCGGTAGCTTGAACGCGCAGTGGGACGCCGTGCAGGCCGGGTCGCATTATCTGCGGTTCATCGCGACCGGGGGCCTGGACCAGTTCTCACAGCAGAATTCCCTGTTCTTCCCGCCGGAGCTGCAGTTCGAGCCCAACGACGGGGAGCCCGGCACGTCGCTGCTGACGAACAGCGACAATCTCAACTTCAACGTCAACGCAAGCGCCGTCCACACCTACACGCCCAGCAGCAACGCCTTCTCTGCCACGACGTCGATCGGCTTGCAACACGCGCATCGGGAGTTGAACGTCGCGCGCATCACGAGCCGCAACCTGACGGCGGGCCAGGAAATCGTCAGCGCCGGGACCAATATCCAGATCACCGAGGAGCGCTCGGAGATCAAGGATCTCGGCTTCTTCGCGCAGGAAGAGTTCCTGGCGGATCAGCAGCGCCTGCTGCTGACGGCGGGCATCCGGGCGGACCAGAGCAGCCTCAACGCCGATGCCACGAAGCTCTACTACTTCCCCAAGGCGTCGGGGGCGTACCGCTTCCGGAACCCCACGAGCTGGATTGACGAGCTGAAGGTGCGGGGGGCGTACGGCGAGTCCGGGAACGAGCCCCTGTACGGGCAAAAGTTCACGGGACTCCGCATCACGGGGAAGGTGGGCGGAGTGGCCGGCACGGTGGCCGGCGACACGACAGGGGCCAAGGATCTTCGGCCCGAGCGGGACCGCGAATTCGAAGGCGGCATCGACGCGACCCTCTGGGGTAGCCGAGCCAACCTGGAGTTCACAGTCTATCAGAAGAACGTCAGCGACCTGTTGTTGCCCCGGCAGCTGGCTCCGTCGGGCGGAGTGAACTTCGAGATCGTCAACGGCGGCAACCTGCGCACGCGGGGCGTCGAGGCAGCGCTGGGTCTCGTGCCGCTGCAAAAGAGCGATCTCACCTGGCTGTTCCGCACGACGTTCTCGCTCAATCGCAGCCTGATTACCGAGCTGCCGCTCTCGTCGTTCATTGCGGGTGGCTTCGGCGCCTCGATCGGTGAGTTTCGCATCGAGCAGGGCGCGTCGCCGACTCAAATGGTCGGCAACGACACGCTCACGACGGCCGACATCGCTTCCGGCCAATATCCCGGCCATGCGGTGGGCGACATCGTCGTTCGGAAGATCGGCGACGCGAATCCGGACTTCAGGATGTCCTTCACGAACGACATCACGTACGGGAGACTGTCGCTGCACTTCCTGCTCGACTGGCAGCACGGCAGCGACATCCTCAACCTGACACGACTGCTGTACGACTTCGGGCAAGTGACGCCCGACTACGCCAACCCCATTCCGGGGAAAACGGAGACGGTGGGAGAGCACCGCCTGGCCGGGTTCCAGGTCGTGTCCAAGAACTACGTCGAAAGTGCCACCTTCCTCAAGCTGCGAGAGGTCACGCTCACCTACGATCTCCCGGCCACGTTTATGCACAGCCTGTGGTCGGGAGCCCGATATGGCCGCCTGAGCGTGAGCGGGCGCAACCTACTCACCAGCTCGCCGTACACCGGGCTTGACCCGGAGGTGAGCAACTTCGGCAACCAAGCGGTCGCGCGAAACATCGACGTCGCGCCGTTCCCGCCGAGCCGCAGTTTCTGGTTCTCGGTCGAGCTGGGGTTCTGACCATGAAAACACTCTCGAAATACTCATTGGCGGCCTGCCTCGGCTTCGCCGTGTTGGCAGCGTGCAAAGACCTGGACGTACCAAACCTGAATAGCCCGGACCTGGGCGACTTTCAGAACAATCCGACGCGGAGCCAGGTGCTCTCCGTCGCGACCGGGCTCCTCCTCGGAACCCGGACTGGTATCGCGCCGCAGAACGGCTATGTGTCGCTGCTCGGTATCGTGGGTCGCGAGTCGTACAACTTCGATCCGGCGGATCCGCGTTTCGTGACCGAGATGCTGCTGGGACCGCTCGACGGCGGCAGCCCGGCGTTCGGCGGCAACCTCTGGGCGAATCCGTACCGCAACATCCGGAGCGCGAACCTGGAGCTTGCCGCGCTCGAGAAGGTCCCACTCGTGAATGACGCGGAAAAGGAATCCATGCGGGGGTTCACGCAGACCATCCAGGCGCTGGACTACCTCAAGATCATCAGCACAAGGGATTCCAACGGTGCCCCGATTCCCACGAGCATCGACCCGCTCGCGCCTCCGGCGCCGGTGGCGAGCCGTGATTCGGTCTATGCCCACATCGTGCGGTTGCTGGACTCGGCCGCGAAACACCTCGATTCCGCCACCACCCTCACAGGGGGGGCCTTCGCGTTCCCCTTCGCGCTGAGTCCGGGGTTCGACGGGTTCACGTCCACTGCATCATTCCGCAAGGCCAACCGCGCCCTAATGGCCCGGGTCCAGGCGTACAAGGGGAGCTTCGGGTGCGCCGCGTGTTGGGACTCGGCGCTCACGGCGTTGAGCGGCTCGTTCATAGCCCCGTCCGGCGACCTCAATCTGGGCGTGTACTACTCCTACGCCACGCTCTCGGGGGATGAAGTAAACGCGCTCTTCGACCCGAACGCGCGAGCCATCCTCACACATCCGTCTATTGTGGCCGACGCCCAGCTGCAGGCCGGCGGAGCGAAGGACGACCGGGTGGTGCGCAAGGTGGCCACGCTGTCCGCACCGAAGACGGCGCAGGGGCTGAGCTCTCAGTACCAGTTCGTGATCTACGGCAGCAACATCGCTCCGATCCCGATCATTCGGAACGAGGAGCTCATCCTGCTCCGGGCGGAGGCCAACATCGGCAAGGGTGGGGTGGCGGACCTCGCGGCGGCCGTCGCGGACCTGGACACCATCCGCGTGCGGTCAGGCAAGCTGCCGCTGTACTCAGGGGCGGTGACGCAGGCGGCACTGCTCGATGAGCTGCTGTACAACCGGCGCTACTCGCTGATGTTCGAGGGCGGGCATCGCTGGATCGACGCCCGGCGCTACGGCCGGCTGGGGACGCTGCCGCAGGATGCGACCACGACCGCGACGGCCAAGCGCTTTACCAAGTTTCCGTTCCCGGCGTTCGAGTGCGATCCGCGTTCTCCAGCACCTTTGGGATGCGGCACGCAGGTGGGCTTCTGACCTCCTAACACCGCCTCCTCGGGGGCGAGCCGCCGGGCGCAGCCGACGCGCCCGGCGGTTTTTTTCAAGCGTCAGCCGGTGCGCGCCAGCTCGTACAGATACTCGACGTGCGAGCGAACGGCCCCGTCCATGCCCCGGACGGCCGGATTGGTGGACTCGATGACGTAGTATTCGTCGGGCGCGTGCGCGCCGCTGCCGTGGCCCAGTCCGAAATGGCCGGCCGGTAGCCGTAGCGGGTCGCCCGTGAACACGTAACCGGGCCACGAGCCGGCGATCCGCGGCAGCAGCACGGGGTCGATGCTGGAGCGCTTGTAGACCGCCACCTGCGCCTTCACGAGCTCGGCGTCCTGCGCGGTGGTCGTCGGATCGTACCCGCCCGTCATGTTGACCTCGACGTCCTCGAACCCCCGCTTGGCGAGATGCGCCTTGAGGGCGGCGAGCGACTCGGCCGCGGTCATGTCCGGCACGAGACGCAGGTCGAGCTTCGCCACCGCCCGGTGGGGCAGAATCGTCTTCCCTCCCGGACCCGTGTAGCCCCCGACCAGGCCTTCGATGTTGACGGTCGGGAGCCCCACCAGGCGCTCCAGTGCTTCTACCCAGCTGACGTCGTGTACCCAGTGGTCCACGCCCAGCTCCCGCTTGGCGACGGCTTCGTCGAGCCGGCGGGCCGCCTCCGCGACCATGGCTTTCTCGCTCGCGGAGAGGGGACGGGTCTTGGTAGTGTAGCCGTCGATGGCCGGATCGTTCCCGTCGGGCGTGACGAGGGTCGTCAGGGCCTGAACCAGGTGCCAGGCGGGACTGTCCACTCGGGCCTTGTTGCTCGAGTGGATATCCTTGCGTGGTCCGCGACCCCACCGCTCGCCGCTCGACACCAGCTCGCATTCGATCACGCCCTTGGCGCCCAGGGTGATGGTGACGCGGCCGTCCGACCCTTGCGCCGCGGACGGCATGAAGATCCCCATCGTCTTTTTCAACGCGGCTTGCACCTCGGGCCGTCGTACCACCTGCGGGAAGTGCGGCGAGCCAATCTCCTCTTCGCCTTCGGCCACGAGGACGAAATTCAGCGGGGGTTTGCGGCCGGCCCCGCGGATCGCGTGCAGCGCGGCGAAGAAGGTCGCTTCGGGGCCTTTCTGGTTCACGGCGCCGCGCCCGATGACCACCTTGCCGAGGCCGGGCCGGTCCACGAGCGCCGCGGCCCAGGGCGGCGAGGACCATTCCGCGGGATCGGCCTGCTTGACGTCGTACATGAAGTAGAGGCCGAGCGTGCGCGGCGCGCCCGCGTCGAGGGTCGCGAAGATGCCCGGTTGCCCGTCGGTCGGGATCTTCGTGACCTGCCCGAAGCCCGCGTCCTTGAGCATCCGCATGGTGAGATCGCACCCCTCGGTCATGCCGCGGTTTTCGGCGGCGATGGACGGCTGCCGGATCCATTCCTGCAGTCGTTGCACGGCTTCGTCATGACGGTGTTCGATTTGTGTGAAGATCGGTTGGAGGTCATCTGGATCGGCGGATGTCTCGCGCGGCAACGCGAGCGCGGCGGCGGCCGCGGCGGCGGTGGTCTCGAGAAAGGCACGGCGGTCGACGGGCATGGTACGGTCTCCAGGGTGACGGGTTCGCGGCACCTGAACCTAGCAGGCAGATGGTCAGTCGGAAACGTTGGCGGTCCTCCCTTCTTGCGGTGTCGCGAAACGGGCCGCAGCATATGGGGTGCTTCGTGCGGCTGCGATGAATTCCGTGGCACCCTTTGAGGAGGCATTCGTGGTTACGCGTACTCTCCTGTTCACGCTGGCACTCGCGACGATGCTTGCAGCGACTGCCGCGTCCGCGCAACAGCGCCAAATCACCGGCCGGGTGACGTCGACGGTGGGCGGAGACCCGATCGCCGGCGTGGCGGTGTCGATCACCGGCACGGCGCTCGCCGTGTCCACGAACGCCGAGGGCCGCTACGCGATCGCGGCGCCGGCGGGGCCCCTGACGCTGGTGTTCCGGCGGATCGCGTTCAAGCGGCGAGAGGTTCAGGTCGCGGCGGACCAGAACACGGCGGACGCGACGCTCGAGCCCGACGTGTTCAACCTCGAGGCCGTGGTCGTGACCGGGCAGGCGACGGGCGTGGAGCGGCGCAACGCGGCCATCGCGACGTCGGTGATCTCTGGAAGCGAGGTCACCAGCGTGCCGGCGCCCGCGGTCGATCGGGCGCTCCAGGGCAGGGTTCCCGGGGCGTACATCCAGCAGAACTCCGGCGCGCCCGGTGGCGGCACCCAGATTCAGATCCGCGGCTCGAACACCGTAGTCGGATCCGCCGATCCGCTGTTCGTGGTGGACGGCGTCATCGTGAGCGACGCGTCGATCTCGACCGGGTTGTTCACCGTGACCGCGAGCGGCAACCCGCAGTCGACCCGGAACGACGGGGAGAAGCAGGACGACCCGGTCAACCGCCTCACGGACCTGAATCCCAACGACGTCGCCTCGATCGAGATCCTGCGCGGGGCTGCCGCCTCGTCGATCTACGGGTCCAAGGGCGTGAACGGGGTCGTCGTCATCACGACGAACCGGGGGAAGGCGGGCAAGCCGCGCGCGAATATCGTTCAGCGAGTCGGCTTTTCGGAGCTGCAGCGGGGGTTTGACACGCGGGTGTTCGACACCACGAGCGCGTTCGATTTATACGCGAACTCGGGCGACGCTGCCGCGGACGCGGCGGCGAAGGACCTCATCAGGTCCTATCTCGTGAACGGACAGCTCCCCACCTACGATCACCTGCGTGAGGTCGCCGGCGAAAAACCGATCAACTACGAGACCCAGCTCGACGTGTCGGGAGGCGCGGGCGAGACGCGGTACTTCCTGTCGGGCAACCTGAAGGGTGACGGCGGCATCATCGCCAACACCGGGGCGCAGCGACAGAGCCTGCGCGCCAACCTCGATCAGGCGTTCTCGAACCGGTTCAGCGTGGCCTTCAGCTCGGCCTTCAATCACACTACCACGCAGCGCGGGTTCACGAACAACGACAACAACGGCGCCAGCACCACGTACGCGCTCGCCTACATCCCCGGATTCATCAATATCGAGCCGGTGAATGGCGCGTTCCCCAAGCCCGGCATCACCTACTTGAGCTCGAACCCGCTGCAGAACATCGCACTCGGGAAGAACGACGAGACGGCGATACGGTTCACGAGCGGGCTGACGGCGACCTACCAGGCGGTCTCGAGCGCCACCCACAGTCTGAAGGTCATCGGCGCGGGCGGGATCGACTTCTTCAACCAGAGCAACCAAGTGTTCGCCCCCCCCGAGCTGTACTTCGAGGCGAACCAGACGAATCCCGGCGTCTCCACCCTGGGCGATGCGGACAGCCGGTTCCTCAACTGGAACTTCAACGCGATCGACACCTACTCGCCGTCGAGCGGCAGCTTCAAGGCCACGACCTCCCTCGGCGTGCAGTGGGAGGATCGGCAGCTCGGCCGGTCGCGGGTCGCGACACAGGGGCTGCTCCCCGGGCAGCAGAACATCAATCAAGGCTCCGTCGTCACCCCCTTCCAGGAGACCACGCACGAGCGCACCGTCGGGCTGTACGCACAGGAGGAATGGCTCGGGATGAGCGAGCGGCTCCTGCTCGCGGCCGGCGTCCGGGCCGAACGGTCGAGCGCCAATGGCGACGTGGACAAGTTCTACTACTTCCCCAAGGCGGCCGGCTCGTACCGCTTCCCGAACGCGCTCGGCGAGGGAACCGACTTGAAGCTGCGCGCGAACTATGGCGAGACCGGCAACCAACCGTTGTTCGGCCAGAAGTTCACCGTGCTGCAGGGTGGTCAGGTGATCGGGGGCAGCGTTGGAACCATCGTGGGGAGCGTCGCCGGTGACCCGAGCATCCGCCCCGAGCGGACGCGGGAGATCGAAGGCGGCGTCGACGCGACCTTCATGCGCGGCCGGGCCAGTCTGGAGCTCTCGTTGTACCAGCGCACGACCAGCGACCTGCTCGTGCCCGTGACACCTGCCCCGTCGCAAGGGTATGGGCTGCAGTTCCTCAATGGGGGAAAGATCAGGAACGAAGGGATCGAGATCGGGGCGGGAATCACACCGGTGCAGCAGGCGAACGCCTCGTGGGTATTCCGGACCACCTTCACCAGTCTCAAGAACCGGGTTCTGGAGCTGGATCTCCCGGGCGGCGCGCAGGGGTTCCGTCCCGCGAACGCGGGGTATGGCCTCTCGTACGGTGAATTCTTCGTGCAGGTGGGACGGCCGATCACTCAAATCATCGGGTACGACGCCGCCCTCGACAGCGTGGTCTCGCTCGGACAGGCCAATCCGAAGTTCCGTTGGGCGTTCTCGAATCAGATCAACTATCACCGCGCGTCACTGTCATTCTTGCTGGACTGGCAGGACGGCGGCGTGGCCCAGAATCAGACGTTGTCGCTGTACGACTGCAACGGCCTGTCGGCGGACTTCTCCAGCCCCCGGGGGCAGGCGGGTTACGATGCCTGCAACAACACGGGCGACGCGCACCCGTTCGTCGAGTCCACCTCGTTCCTGAAGCTCCGCAGCGCCAGTCTCTCACTCGACCTGCCCAATAATGTGGCCGCGTGGTTCGGAGCGCGGTCCGCGCGCGTCAGCGTCGAAGGCGTGAACCTCTTCACGATCACGGACTACACCGGGTACGACCCCGAAGTGTCGAACTACGGCTCGCAGGCGATCACGCGAAACATCGACCTCGGGCCGTATCCGCCGTCGCGGTCATTCTTCTTCACCATCCAGGCGGGGTTCTGACCATGCGCACGAGACGCTTCGCGATCGCGGCTGGCCTCCTCGCACTGGCGGCCTGCAACTTCGACATTCTCAACACGAACCAGCCGACGCAAGGCGATTTGTTGAGCAACCCGACCCGCGGCAAGCTCGAAGCCGCGGCGACGGGAGTCTTTTCGACCTCGCGTTCCGGCATCCAGGCGCTCATCTGGCGCCTGGGGTCCATGGGCAGGGAAGGGATCAACCTCTCCGGCAACAATCAGCCCGACTACCAAGAGCCGTACTCCGGCCCCGTGCAGGCTGGTGGATCGTTCGGCGGCACGCTGTGGCTCGATCGCTTTCAGGCGATCCGCACCGCCAACCTCTATCTCCAGGCGCTCGCGAACAACGCGGCCCTGACGGGGCCGGATCTAATGAGCGACGCGGAGCGCGCGGCGTCGCGCGGCATGGCGAATACCATGAAGGCGCTTGCCTTTCTTTACGTCATCGAAACGCGGGCCCAGCTCGGAGCGCCGGTGGACGTCGATCGCCAGGTGAGCGATGGCCCGGCGCCGTGGGTGAGCGAGGACAGCGTGTATGGCTACATCCTCGGCCTCCTGAACTCCGCGGCGACCGACCTCACCACCGCGGGTTCGACCGCTTTCCCCTTCTCGATCCCGCCGGGACTGGCTGCGTTCGGTACGCCCACCGCATTTCTCAAGTTCAATCGAGCGCTCGCGGCCAAGGCCAATGTGCTGCGGGCGACGGCGCTGAACGGCTGCAGCGGAACTCCGGCAAACTGCTACACGGCGGCACTCACCGCGCTGAGCCAGTCGTTCGTCAGCACCAACCCGCTGCTCTTCCAGTTGGGCGCCAGCCATGACTTCTCCACCGACCCGGGCGACCAGAGAAATGGCTTGTCCGAGCCGCTGGACGGGTCGACCTTCTTCGCCTTGGTCTCGGACACCCTCGACGCGCAGACGCAAACAGGTGGCGCCAAGGATCAGCGCGTGCTCGACAAGATCGCTCCGAAGGAGGGTGATCCCCAATCACTCGGGGGCATCCCCTCGATTCCGGGCACCCTCAAGTTCACGATTTACTTCTCCAACGGAGGAGCGGACGCCAATCACCCGATCCCGATAATCAAGGGCGAGGAGCTGCTGCTGTTACGGGCCGAGGCGAACTGGTTCAGCTCGACCCCGAACAAGGGACAAGCGATCACGGACCTCAACCTCGTGCGCCAGAACTCGGGTCTGCTGCCACCGACGACCCTCACGATAGCCTCGACCGACGCGGAGTTCGTCGCGGGGCTCTTGTACGAGCGGCGGTACTCGCTTCTGTGGGAGCAGGGGACGCGCTGGATCGACGCCCGCCGCTTCCAGTTGCTATCCACGATTCCGCCCGCCGCGACCGACGGCAACGTGCCCGAGGTGATGCCGGTGCCGTCGACGGAGTGTGACGCCCGGAACCTGTCTACGACGACGATCGGCGACGTGGTCACCTGTACGCCGCTGAGTCCCTGAGCGAGTGCGGACACCATCCAGACGTAGGGGGGGGCGGGGATGCATCCTCCGCCCCCTACGGCACAATCAGCACCGCCACCATCCCCCCCAGCCCGACCGACACGGTTGCCACGCCGTTCGGCACAACCCAGT
>QHUS01000069.1:0-114818 GCA_003222035.1 Gemmatimonadota bacterium
AGGGTGGGCGTAATCGGGTGGAACCGGCTCGTCGCGCCGTGGTGCGGTAGGGGCCCGGGAGGCCGGGGGGGGGGACTCCTGCCGGAAAATCGTTGTTACACAGGCGTGGCACACCCGTTACACGACCGTCACGCACGTCTCTGCCGGCGACTGATCTTGCGCTCTGGCGACGCTCCTGCTGGTGGTGCACCTTTCAAGCCGAGCGACGGGGGGGGTAAACCGGCCCGGGCTGTGACGCGTCGGGCGACGGCGCCGACGCGCGCAGGGGTGACGTAGCGGCCGTCGACTCGCTCCACGCCGGACGGCGGCCTCATGAGCAGCACGACAACTCTCTCGGAAGCGCCCCGCACCACCGTCGCCGGCGGGGGTTCCCGCCCGGCGGTACCCATCGAGGTTCCGGCGCTCCCGCGCCTCGCCGCCATCGACATCGGAACCAACTCCATCCGCTTGGTGGTCGCCGAAGTGCAACCCGACGCCTCGTACCGCGTGCTCGACCAGGATCGAGAGATGACCCGGCTGGGCCGCGGTCTCTACTCGAGCGGGCGGCTCGGCGACAGTCCGATGGAGCAGTCGTTCCAGGCGCTCGGCAGGATGAAGGCGATTGCCGACGGCTTCGGAGTCGTGGAGTTGCGTGCCATCGCTACGGCCGCGGTACGGGAAGCGGCCAACGGACGCGAATTCGTGCGCGAGGCGTGGCGTCGCCACCGCGTCCGCATCGAAGTGGTGACGGCCGAGGAGGAGGCCCGGCTCGCCTTCCGCAGCGTGACCCGTCATTACGATCTCGACGATCAGCTCACGGCGATCGTGGACATCGGGGGCGGCAGCGCGGAAGTCATCCTCGCCGCCACGGGCGTCGTGGACCAGGTCGTCTCGCTGCCGTTGGGCGCGGTCCGGCTCTCCGAGCGGTACGGCAAGTCGGACCCGCTCAAGCCGAAGCACTGGAAGGCGCTGCGCCGCGCCATCGATCGGACCATCAAGGAGGCGATCGGGAAGCCGCCGTTCGCGGCCGAAGTGATGATCGGGAGCGGTGGCACGTTCACCAATCTCGTCGAGATGGCGCAGGCCGAGCGCGATGGAAAGATCACGCATACCGGTGACCAAACGCTCAGCCGCGCAGAGATCTCACGGCTGCTCGACCGACTGCGGGAGACCCCGCTCGCCGCGCGGCGGGAGATTCCGGGCCTGAATCCGCAGCGCGCCGACATCATCGTGGCCGGGGTGGCTGTGATCGCCCGGCTGGCGCGCCGGCTCGGCACGCAGCGCATCCTCGTGAACGATCGTGGCGTCCGGGACGGCGTGTTGTTGGCGATGATCGACGATCTGCCGGGCATCCCTCCCCCAACGGCTGCCCGGCCCCAGCAGTCGGATCGCATGGAGTCGGTGCGCCGCTTCGCGCGCAAGTGTCACTCCAACGAGCGCCACTGCGAGCACGTGGCGCGCCTGGGGGCCGCGCTGTTCGAAGCGCTGCGCGACGCCTTCGCGCTGCCACCGGCCGGCGCCGACATTCTCCGGGCTGCGGCGCTGTTGCACGACATCGGGTACTTGATCAACCACGAGCGCCATCACAAGCACGCCTACCACCTGATCATGCACGGCGACCTGCGCGGCTTTTCCGCCCGCGAAGTGGAGCTCATTGCGAACGTGGCTCGCTATCACCGGCGGGCGTTTCCCAAGAAGCGGCATCCCAACTTCGCGCGGCTCGACCGCGGGGAGCGCCGCTTGGTCCGCAGACTAGCCGGCATCCTGCGGGTCGCGGACGGGCTCGACCGCACGCACGGCCAGGCGGTCACGGGCCTCCGCTGCCAGGTGGGGGACGGATGGGTGCGGATCCGCGCCGTCGCCAGCCGCGATCCAGCGATCGAGCTGGAGGACGCGACGCGGAAGGCCGGGCTGTTCGAGCGCGCCTTCCGCGGCGAACCAATGCTGCAGTGGTCGCGCCCCAGGGCCCGGAGCTCACAGCGTGCCTGACCGCGTCCCGCCGTCCTATCCGCCGGACCATTACCTCAACCGCGAGCTGTCGTGGCTGGAATTCAACGCCCGAGTGCTCGAGGAGGCGGCGGACCCGTCCAACCGGCTGCTCGAGCGGCTCAAGTTCGTCGCGATCTTCAGCTCGAACCTCGATGAGTTCTTCGAGATCCGGGTAGCCGGGCTGCAGCAGCAGGTCTACGCCGGCGTGGCGCCGCAGGATTTTGGTGCGGACGGCATGGCCCCGGCCGAGCAGCTCGCCGCCATCGAGCGCCGGGCCCACGAGCTCGTGGCCGAGCAGTACCGGGTCCTCACCGAAGAGATCTTCCCCGGGCTCACCGCCGGGGGTATCGAGCGGGTGCGCCTCGAGGATCTCAGCGACGCCGAGCAGCGCCACGTGGAGCGGTTGTTCCGAACCAGCATCCTCCCCGTGCTGACGCCGCTGGCGATCGATCCGGGACACCCGTTCCCGCATGTGAACAACAAGAGCCTCAACATCGCGCTCGTAGTGGAGCGGAAGAGCGGCCGCCTGCCGCGGCGCCACTTCGGGGTGGTGCAGGTGCCCGCCGTGCTCGATCGCATCGTCATCGTTTCCACGCATGCCGACGCCGCCGTGCGCTTCGTGCTCCTCGAGGATATCATCGCGCGCCACCTGCGGGAGCTGTTCGGAGGGCTGCGCGTGGTGAGCCACACGGTCTTCCGCATCACGCGGAACACCGAACTCACGATCGAGGAGGACGAGGCCGAAGACCTCCTGGAAACGATCGAAGAGAGCCTGCGCCAGCGGGTGCGGAGCGATCCGGTCCGCCTGGAGATCCTGGCGGACGCGGACGCCGCGCTCAGCGAGATGCTCACGGAAGCACACGACCTCGATCCGCGCGACGTATACCGGGTGCCCGGTCCCGTCGACCTGACCGCCCTGATGGCGCTACACCGGGTCGACGGCTTCGCGGCCCTCCGGGACGAGCCTCTGGTGCCGCGCGTGCCACCGGCCTTCGCGCAGGGGCGCCCGGTGTTCGACGTCATCCGGTCCCAGGACGTCCTGGTTCACCTACCCTATGAGTCGTTCGGATGCGTGTCGGAATTCATCGAGCGGGCAGCCGACGATCCGCAGGTCCTCGCCATCAAGCAGACCCTGTACCGCACCAGCGGGGCGAGCCCGATCGTCGCGGCCCTGGCGCGCGCCGCCCAGAACGGGAAGGAAGTGACCGCGCTCGTGGAACTCAAAGCGCGGATGGATGAACAGAACAACATCGCGTGGGCGCGCACCCTCGAGCGGGCGGGAGTCCACGTGGTCTACGGTATCGTGGGCCTGAAGACGCACTGCAAGGCCGCCCTCGTCGTGCGGCGCGAGGCGGACGGTATCCGCCGGTACGTGCACCTCGCCACGGGGAACTACAATCCGTCGACGGCGCGCATCTACACCGACCTCGGCCTGTTCAGCGCAAACGCGGATCTCGGCGAGGACACGAGCGCCCTGTTCAACCTGCTCACGGGATACGCCGAGGGCTACCGCTGGAAAAAGCTCGGCGTCGCGCCACTCGACATGCGGGAGCGCGTGATCGCGCTGATCGAGCGCGAGCAGCGGAACGCGCGCGATGGACGGGCGGCCCGCATCATCGTGAAGATGAATGCCCTGGTGGAATGCTCGGTGATCGATGCCCTGTACCGCGCCTCGCAGGCCGGCGTCGAGATCGACCTCGTGATCCGGGGCATCTGCTGCCTGCGGCCGGGCCTCCCCGGCGTTTCCGAGCGCATCCGGGTGACGAGTATCGTCGATAAGTTTCTCGAGCACAGTCGCATCTTTTACTTCGAGAACGCGGGCCGCCCCGAAGTGCTCCTGGGCAGCGCCGACTGGATGCCGCGCAACTTCTGGCGCCGGATCGAAACCGTGTTTCCGATCGAGGACCCCGCGCTGCAGGCGCGTATCGTCAACGACATCCTGCCCTTGGTCCTCGGCGACACCGTGAAGGCGCGGGAGCTCCGCTCCGACGGGACGTACCGCCGTCGCCGGCCGGCGGACGGCGAAGCGCCGGTCCGCTCCCAGGTCGCCCTGCAGCACCTGGCCCGTGAAGCGGCGCGCGAGACGACCGAGACTCGCCCGCCGTTCACGCCGATCGTCCGCCGACCGCGCCCCGGCACGCCGCAGGGCGTGCCCGCCGGTGGCTCGGGCTAAGGGGAGCAGCGTGCGCCTGCTCGTGGTGCGCCACGCGATCGCCGAAGACCGGGCGGAGTTTGCCACCCGTCACAAGGACGACGCCGCTCGCCCCCTGACCCCTGACGGGCGGCGCAAGATGGAGCGGGCCGCCGTGGGCCTGCGGGAGCTGGTGCCTCAGATCGACCTTCTGGCTGCCAGCCCGCTCAAGCGCGCCCTCGAGACCGCCGAGATCCTGGCGGCGGCGTACAACGATGTCCGGGTGGAGCGGATTGCGGAGCTCGCACCGGGCGCGGGCGTGGAGCGGGTCATCGGCTGGCTCGCGGGTCAACACGCGAGGGGCACTATCGCGGCCGTCGGCCACGAGCCCGACCTGAGCCAGCTCGTCTGCGCGCTGCTCGCGGGGGCCAGCGGGCCGTTCCTGGAGCTCCGCAAGGGCGCGGCCTGTATGCTCGAGTTCTCCGGGCCCGTCGCCAAGGCGGGGGCCACGCTGGACTGGTTCCTCGGCCCGAAGCACCTGCGGCGACTCGCCAATGGTGAGTAACGCGCCGGTTGGGGGGGGAAGGTTGCTGTCGCGGGCCGCTGCGGTCGCGGCCGCGCTCCTGGGACTCACGCTGCTCGACGCAGTCCGAGAGAGCTCCGGGCGGCTCGCCGACGCCGATGACGCCGAGGCGCTACACGACTTTCGGGTGGCGCTGCGGCGACTGCGCACGCTGCTTCGCACGTTTCGCGAAGAGCTCGGCGATGCCGCGTCGAAGAAGCTGCAACGCCGGCTGCGCGGCTTGACCCGAATGACCAGCGGAGGCCGCGATGCCGAGGTGCAGCTCGCCTGGGTTCGCGCCCGGCGAGGCCAGGTCGCCCGTGGCTCGCGCGCGGGGCTGGCCTGGCTCCTCGCCCGACTCACGGCACGCCGCGACGAGGCGTACGCTGTCGTCCAGAGTGACGTGGCATCCGAGCTTCGACAGGTCGAGCGCCGCGTGCGACGCACGCTCATCGAGGTCACGGTAACCGCAGCCCCTCACGGAACGCTGTTTGCCCCGACCGCGGCCCGCGTGGTGCGGGCGGAGGCCACGGCACTGAACCACGCGCTGGCCGCTGCCCGGTCGCCCCACGACCAGGAGGCCGTGCACGCCACGCGTATCGTCGTGAAGCGGCTGCGCTACGTGCTCGAATGGCTGGCCAGCGACGTGTCCCAGGCGACCCCCATCATCGCGCGACTCCGCGGCTTGCAGGACGTGCTGGGCGAGCTGCACGACCTGCACGTGTTCATCGGGGAGCTGGGTGATGCGGTCGCCGATGCAGCCGCGGAGCGCGCCCGCGCTCTGCACGCGCGAGCAATGCGGAGCTCGCGGCGGCCCGCCGCCAGGCGGCGCCGAGCCCCGACCCCGGGAAGTGCCGGCCTGCTCGCCCTGGCACGTCTCGCCAGCGATGAGGAGGAACGGCTCGGGCAGCGCCTGGCCGCGGAGCTGGACACGGCGGGGACTCGAGCGCTCGAAACCGATCTCATGACACTGGCCGACGATCTCGTCACGGCGCCGCCGGCGCCACCCAAGCGTTCACCGCGTCGCTTGCGGCTGCGGCATGGTGGCCGGGCCACGGTGTAGCGAGGCCTAGGCCGTGTCGGGGCTGAGCAAGCGCTCCTGAGAGTCGCGTCGGTCAGAGCCGGGGGCGGGGGTGCGACGCCGATAGCTCCCGTCAGCTTCGAGCTCCCATGCCGTCGGGTCGTCGAGCGCGGTCTCCAGGATTCGGTCGAGCCGACTGCGACTCGCGGCGTCGCCCACCGGCGTCACCACCTCTACCCGGTGCCGCAGGTTGCGCGGGCGCCAGTCGGGGGAACCGATGTAGTACTCGGCGTCGCCGCCGTTCGCGAAATGGGAGATGCGTGAGTGTTCCAGAAAGCGTCCCAACACACTCACGACGCGGATCCGCTCCGACAGGTCGACCACGCCGGGTCGCAGGGTACAGATTCCCCGGACGATGAGCGCTATGTCGACACCAGCTCGGGACGCGCCGTACAGCGCCTCGATGATCTCGGGATCGGCGAGGCCGTTGAGCTTCGCCCGTATGCGAGCCTCACGGCCCGCCTTCGCGTGGTCGGCCTCGCGGGCGATGAGGTCGAGCAGCCGTTGGGCGAGGTACTTGGGCGAGACGAGAATCCGACGGAACGCGGCCTGCGGGGGTCGGGAGGACCCCGATAGCTCGTTGAACAAGTCGTTCACATCGGCGCCCAATGCCGGGTCTGCCGAGAGCAGGCCCAGATCGGTATAGATCGCGGCCGTGGCGGCATTGTAATTCCCAGTGCCGATGTGCACGTAGCGGCGCATGCCACCGGGCTCGCGCCGCACCACGAGAGCCGTCTTGGCGTGCGTCTTGAGCTCTACGAGACCGTATACGACACGGATGCCGGCCTGCTCGAGCTTTCGGGCCCAGTCGATGTTGCGCTCTTCGTCGAACCGCGCCTTCAGCTCGACGAACACGAACACTTCCTTGCCGCGTTCCGCCGCGCGCACCAGCGCGTCGACGATCGCGGAACGTCCTCCGGCCCGGTACAGCGTCTGCTTGATGGCGACCACGTCGGGGTCGTCGGCGGCCTCGACCAGGAGGCGTTGCACGGTCGTCTCGAACGAGTCGTACGGGTGATGCACCAGTACGTCGCGCTCGGCGAGGACCGCGAAGATCGAGCGTTCCGGGTCGATGGGTGTGTCGGCCTGGTACGGCGCGTAGTCGAGCGCGGGCAGCGGCAGGCGCGCGAGCTCGCGCAGCCCGCCGAAGTCGACGAAGCCAGGCGCCTGGTACAGGTCGTCCGCGCCGAGCAAGCCGGCGGGAGTCGCCTCCTCGAACTGCAGCTCGCGGAGCAACAGCTCTCGCACCGACGCCGGCATGTCCGCCGCCACCTCGACGCGCACGGCCGCGCTATAGGGACGGCGCTTCGTCTCCTCTTCGATGGCCTGCAGCAGGCTCGTGGCATGCTGTTCGTCGAGCTCCAGATCCGCGCCGCGCGTGACGCGGAACGCGTACGCTTCTTCTGCGACCCTCCCCGGGTACACGTGGTGCAGATTCGCGCGGATGAGCTCCTCCACGGGGACGAACCCGGTGCCGTCCTCGAGCGGCACGAATCGCGAGGCCGTGTCGGGCACCTTCACGTAGGCGAAGTGAGTCGGTCCTCCGCGGGAATCGCGCACGACGACGGCGAGCGACAGGCGCAGGTTGGGGATCAGGGGGAAGGGGTGTCCCGGCGCGCGAGTCAGGGCCTGCGGCGTCATCGACGGGAAGATCTGCTCCGTGAACACGCGATTCAGAGATTGCTGCTGCGCGGTGGCCAGGTCGGCCCACCGCAGGATGCGTATCCCGTGCGCGGCGAGCGCGGGACGACAGCCCTCCTCGAAGCAGCGACCCTGGCGCTCGAGCAGCGCGCGCACCCGGATCGCGACGGCCTGGAGGTCCGCTTCCCCGGCCCCCTCCGCCACCGCGCGTTTCAGCGCCGCGACCCGGACCATGAAGAATTCATCCAGGTTCGCGCTGAAAATGGACAGAAACCGCAGTCGCGCCAGGAGCGGCACACCCGCGTCCTCCGCCAGCTCGACGACGCGGGCGTTGAACTGCAGCAGGCTGAGATCGGCGTTGAGGAAGTGATCAGGGCTCGGTCGCACGCCGTCGGCGGCCGGGAGCCGCAGGGCGACGTCCGACAGACGCACCCGACGGCCGCCCGACGCTCGCGACGCTTCTTCCGGCGCGACGTCGGGCACGCGCATCGTGAAGGCGTCCGACCGCGCCGCGACGGCCAGCGCGGCCAGCGTTCGCGGATCGCGCAGCCCCGGGGAGCCAGCCTCGGCGAGCAGCTGATCGAAGGGTAGCCACTCGAGGCGACCCTCGCCTCCGGCTCCGCCTCCCCGGGCCCCGGGGATGCGACGCGCCTCCCAGACCTCGAGCAGTGGTCGGGTGATGCCAGCGGGCGCCGTACCGAGAAAGCGGAGTTGCCCGTCGGCGCTGCCGAAACATGCCCGCAACAGCTCCCGGCACGCTTCTTCGCCGCTTCCCCGGCGGGTCGGCAGGCTGAGCGTGGCCGATTCGGTGAGCATGGCCACGGATGCGCCCTCGAGCGCGATCACGGCGACCTCGCGTCCGCTGCGCGCGGCGCGTGCGAACCCCTCCGCTTCCAAGTCGCGGAGCAGCTTCTCGGCACGGTCCTGCTTCCCAACGAGCAGCGGCCGCAGCCCGTACCGCTCCTGAAGCGCCTGCGCGACGCGCTCGAGCGGGGGCCGTCCGCCCGCCACCTCTCGGACCTTCAGTTCTTGAAACGTCTGCGCGAACTGTTGGCTTCGCACCGTGACGACGTCGTACACGATTTCGTAACGCGCCCGGCGGAACCACCGGGGTTCGGTGCGCCGCACGCGTCGCTCGGTTTCGAACTGAATGCGGGGCAAGAGCTGGCCCGGCTCGATCAGCGCCCGGAGCCGCCGCGCTGGGTCCGAGCTGCCCGCGAGCGCCTGTTCGCCTTCGAGCTCGGGAACGTCCGCCGCGAAGGTCTGCGGCAGCGCGAGCTGCGTTCCCCCTTCCCACCGGCCCGCGGACCGCAGGGTGAGGATGCGTCGGTCATCCAGCCGGGTGCGGAACCTGCAGCTAATGCCGCGCCGCCGCAGGGCCCAGTCCGCCGAATCGAAGTAGATGTCGCGGTGGAACCACTGCTCCAGGCGGCCGGAGCGGATGCCGAGCGGGAGGGCGTCCGTCACCATGCGGTTGAGCAGCTCCAGCGTTGGTACGTCGGCCCTCCACTCGGCCGGCATGATCAGTACGCGAACCCCGCCCGCACGTACACCCGCGTTCCCTCGACGCTGTGCGCCGCGGCCACCGACACCAGGTTCGCCCGACTCAGGAAGGAGAGCCACAGCCCCCCTCCGACGCCGGTGTGCCATCGGTCTGATGATTGCCCGGCGAGGTACACGCGCCCGACGTCGCCGAGCCCGAAGAGGCCGATCTCGCCGGGGACGAGCACGGAGAATCGCGCGACTACGAAGCGAAGCTCCGCGTTGCCGTACGCGGCCGCATCCCCGGAGAAGCGGTGCTCCACGAAGCCCCGGACCGTCGTCAAGCCGCCGATATATGCCGCTTCGTGAAAGGGATAGGAGCCCCACACCTTCTTGCCGGCCACGCGCACGGCGAGTGTCGGCTGCAGCGGGATCGGGAACGTGAGATACGAGCTCGCCTGGGCGTGCGCCTCGCCGAAGGCAGAGGTGACGGCGAGCGCCTGTGGGTACCAGCTGCCGCCCAGACCGAGTGAGATCCCGCGCGTCGCGGCGCGCGGCCGGTCCCGCGTATCGACGTCGAAGGCCGCCGCCGCGCCGACCTGCGCAAAGTCCTGGACGCCGTAGGGCCGGACCGAGTCGATCAGCGTCCCACTCTGAAGCTCGGTGTGAGCGAACTTGAACAGCGGGCCGACGGAGAGGTCGACCGCCCGCGAGAGGGAGAACTTGAGCGCGGGTGCGACGAGATACTGCTGCTGCTTGACCTTGTAGAAATCGGTCGATCCCGTGTCGACCGTCTCGTTGCCGAAGCCGTAGAAGCGCAGGACCTCGATTCCAGACGCGCGCACGTGGAGCGTCACCACCGTGGGAGGCACGATGCCGTGGAACTCACCCGTCAGCTCGGCCCGGCCCGTCTGCGCCGCCGTCGCATAGCCCGCGCGCACCAGCACGTGCGAATTGTACGGCAGCCGCCGGAAGTCGTACCCGGTCCCGTAGGCGCCCGCACCCACGAACAGCCCGAGGTCCGGAGCGTAGCCGGCCCACGTGACCGGCACCCAGCGTGAGCCCCAATCGCGCGGGCGCCCGAGGGTCGAGGTATCGCGCGGGGGCTCGTCATAGTGGCTGCGATCCACCGATGTCCCCGGACCCGTGACGAACTGGTTGGTCCCGCGGTCGTCGTAAAACTGGGTCGGTCCGGCTCGCGAAGAGTCCATCAACTGGTCGTTCCCCCCGCCACCGATCACCCGCAGCAGCGGCCCACCTCCCGATTCCTTGGCACCGCGGACGATGACCCGGTCGTCGCCGCCGTGCATGTACAAGCGGATCTCCGCGGTTTCGCGGTGGTCGAACGTCCGCTGGAAGAACGGCGCTCCGCCGGAGCGAGGTGACAACCGGACGGCGATGCGTCCGCCGGGCAGGCGCTCGATCTCCGCCAGCTCAGGGTTATCCGTGGCATGCACGTCCACGACGCCGGAGAGCAGCGCGTAGTAACGCTCCGTGATCTGCGGCAGGTGGTCCCGGCGTTTGCGAAGCGCGCGCACCAGGTCTGCGCCGCTCTTGGGGTAATACTCCGGAGGCAGGCGCCGCACGGCCGCATTGATCACCGAGTCGGTGAGTCGCGCCTGGATCGCCTTGGCCACCGAGTCCCACACCGGCTTCTCGAGATCCACGAGCAGCCGCCGATCGGGCACCTGGCCGGCGAACGTGAGGCGCCAGATGCTGGGGTAATCGTCGCCGAAGCCGACCACCTGCGGCCAGGAGTAGCCCGCCAGCGCTACCAGCAGGCCGTCCAGCCGGGCGAACGCCTGGTCGCGGTCGCGCGGGATGGGCCGCCACCAGTGGATATCACCCACATCGAATCGGGCCCAGCGCCATTGGTCCTGGTGGCGATCCCAATCTCCGATGAAAACGTCCATCAGCCGCGCGGCCAGGAAGGCGCGGGAATCGACCCGGTTGCGCGCATCGCGCTCGAGGTACTCGAACAGCTTTTTCGTCCCCGCCAGCTCGACCGCGCCGGCGAAACCCACGTCGTTGTCGGGGGGCTCGGTGGGGCGCTCCTCGATCATTCCGAGCAGGAAGCCTGGTCGGACACAGTCGAACCCAGCCAGCCGCGCGTCCGCCGAGGGCAGCTCCGTGAGCTGCGGTTCGGCGTGGAGGACGCCCGTCGCCCCGAGCAGCGGGGCGACCACGAGCGGGGCGCCGGGATGCGCGGAGCTGATCTGGTCCTGAATCACGTCCTTGGCGAACGTCGCACGCAGCTCAGGGGGCAGGGCGAGCGTGGGATCCTTGTCAATGGACCGGAACACGTACTGACGGCCGTCGGCGCCCAGGAGCCGGAGTACCTTGGTCTGGCGACGCCCGCCGCAGCCGGTCGGTGTCAGCCCGCCGGCGAAGCGTGAGAGATCGAGCTGCTCGACCTCGACCGAGGTGGCCCACAGGTCGCGGTAGTGCGTGCCCAGGAGCCAGCGATGGAACCACCCAGCCTTGTAATGCACGCCGGCGACGGCCGTCGTCCGCGTCGGCCGGGCGGCGGCGGGAACGGGGGAGGAGGCCGGCTGCTGCGCGTCCGCCGTTCGGAGCGTGAGCGCACCCACGAGACCGCAGGCCAGCCCGACTCGCCACGCGCGCGTCATTCGAGCCACAGCGCGTACGCTTCGGCCGCGCCGCCCGATCGATCGACAATGGTGACGGCGAGCCGGGCTCGACGATCGCGGAGGAACTCAACCTGCATGAATCCACTGGCGCTACGCGCGAAACGCGTACTGTCGAGGGTGGCCACGTGGCCCAGGTGCCCGAAGATCCCGCCGCCGCTGACGAGCTCGTAACGGGCGCTCGTCCCCCGGATGACCTGCTGTGCGTGGTCGTGCCCCGCCGCGTAGATCAGAGGACGCGACCCGCTGAACGCACTGTCGAACGCGACCAGCATGCGACCATACTCGGCGCTGGACACGTCCTGGCTCGAGATCCCGCTCTCGCGCGCGATCGGGTAGACAGAGCCGATCACGGGCAGGGGAATCCAGAGCCACGACTCCAGATTCCGCAACGGAAAGATGTGATCCTTCCAGCCGAAATGTCCTCCGTGCGGCCCGCCTGACGCCAGGGGGTGGTGGGCGACGACCACCACGGCCCGGCCGTCCGCGGTAGCGAGCGCGCTCCGGAGCGAGTCAACGACCGCGGCCTCCGAGCGGGCGGCGCACGTGGAGCTCGGACCCGCGGGCTTGGGTCCATCCTGCAGCCACCATTGCGTATCGAGTGCCACGAGCCGCACGACCGACCCGACGTCGACGAGCGCCGGCCCGGGGCAGCCGCCGCTGGGGAGGAGGGCTGCTCCTCCCCCCCCCCCAACGCCCTCCGCGGCGATGAACCGTTCCTGGCGCCGGATGGCATCCCACCCATCGGGTCCCATGCCCGCCCAGTCGTGATTACCCGGGACAAATACTCCGCGGGCGCTGCTGGCTCGCAACAGCTGCAGCTGCGCACGCAGGCGTCGCTCCGCGTCGAGCCGCTCCGGACTGCTGGAGTCGGGCAACCCGCGGGGATACACATTGTCCCCGAGGAAGACGACGAAGGGATGGGACGCTCGGGCGAGCGCGGCGCGCAAGGCCACGAGCACCGGGTCGGAATCCCCTACGGGCCCTCCCGCATCGCCGATGAAGAAGAGGGTCGCCTCGATCTCCGCGCGGGGCGCCGGCGGCACGGGCGCCGCCGCGGCGCTCGCTCCACGAGAAGAGCCGCACGCCGGCAGGCCGATCCACAGAGGGATCAGGATCCCGAGCCGCTGCCACGCCTGCGCCGTCACTCCGGCTTGCTCTTCTTGAGCCCCCGCAAGGAACGGTATTCCGCGGCGTCGATGGGGGGTGAGCCCCGGCTCTTCAGGGCCTCGAGGAGCGAAGCCGGGAGCAGCCCTTCCTTGAGGCGAAACAGGAATTCCAGCGTCGAGCGCCCGCTTCCCGCGGGGTTGATCTCCGCGAGCCGCCAGCGAACCGCTTGCTCCTGGAGGAGTTCCTCGACGATGCGCTGAGCCCCAGCCGGCTGCGTCGTGTGCACGAGCAACACACCGTTGAAGCGCTCTTCCTTCTTCTCCTGGGCGCGCGCGGCCACATACGCCTGGAGGCGCGCAGCACGGGCCGCCACCTCCTGGAGCTCGCTGGGCGCCAGGGCCGCGAGCAGCTCTGGGTCCCCGACGAACAGCTCCGCGGACTCGCGCCGACGCGGGCCCAGCAACGCTTCGGCGGGAGGCAGCGACGGCGTTCGCGCACGCTGGTCGGCGTAGATGTTCCCCACGTTCAACCTCCAGAGCGCCAGCACCACAACGTTGAAAAGGACCGACATGACGGCCGCGACCGAGGGCGCGAAGACGCCCGCCGCGACGCCGACCGCGAGGGCCAGGAATATGTAGACGGCGTCCTTCGTGTCCTTGAGGGTGTTGCGGAACCGCACGGCGGCGACGATCGCGGCGAGCGTGAACGCGAGCGCCAGGCTGTTCTGGACCAGGATGACGGTGGCGGCCACGGTCATCGGCAGGATAATGACCGTCTGCACCACCGATTGGTCGTACCCCGAGCGTTGCTTCGTGAGCATGTAGACCTGCGCGACGGGAAGCACGAGCAGCAGGGCCGCGAGCATCGATAACAGCGTGACGACGCCCAGCTCGCCCTGCGTCAGGGTCTCCGCACCGGCGCCGGTGAACTGCTCCAGGTCCCGCCCACGACGAGCGCTTGCGACGCCGAGAACCGAGACCTCGCGGAAGCGCTCGAGCAGCTGGGGAATCTGGGGGAATATCCTGATCAGTAGCCACACGGCGAGGCCGAGGACCAGATAGTAGGCGACTAACCGGAGGTAGGGAGACCTCTGCACGAGACCAGCACTTGCCATTGGGAAATTGTAGCGCTCCCGCGAGAATCGGCCAGTGGGCGGGCGTGGGCCGCGCGCTCGCCTGCGCCGTCGCGGGTGGCTAACTTGCCGCTCATGCTCGATGTGCTCGCGTCCCTGCGTGCAAGCCTCGGAGACCGCTATGACGTGGAGCGGGAGATCGGCTCCGGCGGCATGGCCCGGGTGTTCCTGGCCGTGGAGCAGCACCCCCACCGGCGGGTGGCGATCAAGGTCCTGGACCCCGACGTCTCCACCCGCTTGCTGCGGGAGCGGTTCATCCGCGAGGTCGACCTCTCGTCGAACCTCAGCCATCCCCACATCGTCCCGATCTTCTCCGCTGGAGAGGCCGGGGGCCTGTTTTACTACGTCATGCCCTACGTCGAAGGCGAGTCGTTACGGCATCGTCTCGTGCGGGAGAAGCGGCTGCCGCTGGAAGACGCGCTTCATTTCACGCGGGACGTCGCCGATGCCCTGGGTTTCGCACACGCGCAGGGCATCATCCACCGCGATGTCAAGCCCGAGAACATCCTGCTCTCGCGCGATCATGCGATCGTCGCGGACTTCGGGATTGCGCGAGCGATCAGCGCCGCCGGCAGCCTCACCCTGACGCAAGCGGGACAGTCGATCGGCTCCCCCGGCTACATGAGCCCCGAGCAGGCGATGGCCCTGACCAATCTCGATGCACGGACGGACATCTACAGTCTCGGCTGCGTGCTGTTCGAGATGCTGGCGGGGGAGGCTCCGATCGCCAGCATGACCGAACGAAAGGTGCACAACTGGGCGGCGCTGGAGACGGGCGGCGCGTTGCGCCACGTCGACGCCGGCATCGCCCGGGCGGTGAAGCATGCCATCTCCAAGGCGCTCGCGCCGCTGCCCGACGACCGCTTCCCGACCGCGGCGGAGTTCGCCGCCGCCCTTGGCGGGCCGCCGCATCGGATCAGTACGCCCAGCCGCGGCGTGCTCACAAGCCGGAGGGGCCGGCGCGCGGCGTTCGTGCTGGGCGTTGTTGCGGCATTGGTCGGCGTGGGGGTGGCGGTCCATTTTGCCCGGGCGCGCGGCTCGCGCCTCAACGAGCGCCGCGTGGTCGTCGCCGTGATCGAGAATCATACCGGAGACCTTGCGCTCGACAACATCGGGCACATGGCGGCCGATTGGGTGACCCAGGGGCTCGCCCAAACGGGCCTCGTCGAGGTGGTGCCGTCGGTGTCGGTGATGAGCTCCACACGCGCACCAAGCGGGCATACCGCCGGTCACCTCGACGCCGTGGGAATCCGGAGTTTGGGGCGCGAGACGGGCGCCGGGACGGTGGTGTCGGGCGCTTATTACCGCCAGGCCGACAGCATCCGGTTTCAGGTCCAGATCTCCACTGCCAGCGACGGCACGGTGTTGCGCGCCCTGGACCCGGTGGCGGGGCCGATCTCGCAACCGCTCGTCGCCGTGGAGGCCTTGCGGCAGAGGGTGATGGCGGCGCTGGCGACGCTCTTCGACTCGCGGCTGAGTTTCTGGGCCAGGACCGCGGGCCAGCCTCCGAGCTACGCGGCGTATCAGGAGTTCATCCAGGGGCTCGACCGGATGGTACAGTGGGACTCCCGCGGCGCCATCAGCCACTTCAGGCTCGCCGCGCGGGAGGACACGACGTTCAAGCTGCCGTTGGTCTTCGCGGCGCACGAGCACATGGACCTGGGTGAGTTTGCCACGGCGGACTCGATCGCGCACGCGGTCGAACGGTCGCCGGGCCCCCTATCACCGCTCGACCGGCACTATCTCACGTGGGTGCTGGCGGAGACGCGGGGGGACCGGCAGCGAGCGCTCGACACAGCGCGGGAGATGGCCGCTCTCGCGCCGAACTCCGAGACGCTGTGGCTGGTCGCGCAGTGCGCCCTCGCGCTCAACCGCCCGCACGAGATGGCGGACGCCCTCACGACGCTCGGGCCGGACCGCGGCCTGTTTCGCGGCTGGTCAGTTTACTGGTTCTACCTGGCGTTCGCTCACCACCTGATGGGCGATTACCGCCGCGAGCTGAAGGACGCCCTCGAAGGCCGGCGCCGCCACCCTGACGAGCTCACCGTGCTCGCGGCGGAAGTACGGGCGCTCGCCGCCCTGGGTCGCGCCGCCGATATCACTGAGCGGTTGACCGAGGCGCCAAGTCTCCCGCCACAGCCGGGGTGGTCGCCGGCCGACATCGCGTTGCTTGCCGCGTTCGAGCTGGCGGCACACGATCACCGGACGGAGGCGCCCGCGGCGAGTCAGTGGGCCGTGCGCTGGCTGGAGGGCAGGCCGGCTGCGGAGGGGCGGTCGGTAGCCAACCGGTTCCGTCTCGCCATCGCCCACTATCTCAGCGGTGACCTGCCGGCGACGCGCCGGTTGCTCGAGGGACTCGTGGCCGAGCGGGCAGTCGAGGGAAGCGATTCCGCCAGCCTGCGCTGGTTCTCCGCTATCACCGGTGACATGCCCGATCATTTGACGTTCTTAGGTTTTCTCGGCGTGGTTACGGCGCGGGAGGGCAAGCGCGCTGACGCCCTCCGCATCGACCGGGAGCTCCAGACGATGAGCCCGCGCTATCGCTACGGCCGGCACACCATGTGGCGGGCGCGGATCAATGCCGTGGTCGGCGAGCGCGATGCCGCTGTGGCGCTGATACAGGAAGCGTTCGCCGAGGGGTACCCGCGGGGGGGAGTGATGCACCTCTACCCGTCGCTCGCGTCGCTGCGGAGCGACGCGTCGTTCCAGGAGCTGCTCCGGCCGAAGGAATGACGGGAGGACCGGCTTAGGCTGCGGCCGCTGCAGCCCAAATCGGGCACGGCAGCATGTTTCAGAGGAGCAACGAAGCATGAATAGCCGCATATAGCTGAGGCCGTTCGATGGGGACGGCGGGTCGTTGGCAATGCGGCGCTGTCTGATTATTGGTTAGGCAGCCCAGACGAGTCTCAGGCCTAGAACGAGGAAGGCCACGTGGAACCAACTGTCTCGCTCGTCGAACTCGTCGGACTCATAATAGTCGTGGGGACCGCTGCTTTCACGATTGTCAAGGTCGCTCGTCTGTGGACCAGTCGTCCACAATCACCATCGGCCGACGTCACAGCGCGGCTCGAGGCCCTTGAACGTAGCGTCCAGCAGCTCCAACAGGAGCAAACAGAAACACAGGAGCGGCTCGACTTCGCAGAGCGTTTACTCAGCAAGGCACGGGAAGAGCGGCGGATTAGCGGCTAGAGACCACTTCACTGACTGCGCTGCCTAACAAGCGCTTGACGCTGGCGGGGGCCGGCTTTCAAGGAAAGCGGACGTTCGTGCACCAGCCAGCTGATACCGCAGGAGCGAGCCGCTTGCGCCCGCCGGCGCTCGCCCCGCAGCTTAAGCGCGATCCGTTAGGCGGCGCGCTCCCACCCCGCAAGCATTCTTCCGTAATGCCTTGGGTATGGTGATGCGTGGGGCGCCGAGCGCCGAGAGCACCATCAGCTGCAGGAGGTTATTTGTGCGACAGACCCAACTTGCACTGGCATTGTCCACTCTCGTCCTCGTATCCGACCTCTGCGGTCAAGCTCCTCTCGATGCTGCGGTCAGGACCCTCAAGCCAGGTCAGACAGTTCGCATTCGGGCTCATGGGGGTGACAGGATCGAGTCTCGCATACTTTCGGTGCGAGCGGACTCGGCGGCATTGTCACTGGAGGGCGCGAGCACCCCGCTCGACGGCGCTGCCATAGACTCTCTTTGGGTAAGAGGACGAGCAACTGGTACCGGTGCGATCATCGGGGCGGCTGTGCTCGGGATTGCCTCGATCCCGGTCGGGCAAGCACTCTGCGGGGGCTTGAGCGAGAGCGCGAGTTCGTGCGGCGGCAGTGATGTGACCGTACCGTCTTTCCTGGTAGGAGCAGCTGGAGGCGCGCTTATCGGAGCAGCAATCGGCGCTGGGATCCCGAAATGGGGACTTCGTTACGTACGGGCCGCTCCTGTGCAAGGCGCCCTGCGACGTCTACGCCAGGGCAGGCTGGGTCTCGGAATTGCTTACACGGTTGGTTGGTGACCGCCCTCTCCCGGGTGCGGCCTAACAAGCGCTTGAAGCTGGCGGCGCGCGAGATTGTAGATTATTGAATGATTCTTTCTTCAGCGCGCCGCAACTCAAGCGCGATCCGTTAGGCGGCAGCGAGGTATCAGATATGCCTACTTCCGAACTCGTCATCACCACGGAGCCCACGCCAGGCCAGATTCAGTATTTGGAGGATCGCATCTACGAGTTCAACTCGACCGCGACAGGCATCACAGACGGCGAGTGGCTGGCGATCTTCGTAAGAGACGAGGCAGATCGAATCGCTGCCGGGATCTGTGGGAACACGTGGGGCGGGTGCTTCGAAATTCGCCAGTTCTGGGTGGAGGAGGTCCGGCGCAAACAGGGATTGGGAACGAGGCTGCTTGAGGCAGCAGAGCACGAGGCTCGCCGGCGGGGCTGCCGGCAGATCCTCCTCATGACGTTCACGTTCCAGGCTCCGGCGTTATACGCGAAGCACGGCTTTGAGGTCGTGGCCGTGGTGGACGACCACCCGCGCGGTCATAAGAACCTGCTGCTCCGTAAGCGTCTTGGCGAATCCAGCTAACGACGCGCATCAAGGGAAACGGAGTGTTGGCGCGCCATCCATTCGTCACACCGTGTAACGTCGCGCCCGCGCCACAAGGAACGCATGGTCGGAACAGGGGGTAGCCCGAGCCGCGGACGAGACCTCGTCCGCTCATTCTCCACTGGACACGACAGTCAGGAGGCTACCATGAAGATCCGCACAGCCGTGCCGGCGCTGTCGCTGGCACTCGTGCTTGCCGCGTGCGGCGAGCCACCGCTGACATCCGGCCGGCTCGCCGGCCCGCCCCTCGCGCAGATCACGGACGGAAGCGGACTCGTACTCCACAGCGTCACGGGCCTCGCCCTACCGCTCATCGGCCGCGTGGGCGACGTCAACATCGACCAGGCAATCATCACGCACATCGACCTGGTCGAGAACGTCGTCGGGCAGATCGTCGGACTCCGGGCCAACGGAGTCCTGCAGCTCACCGGCGGCGTCCTGGGTGCGGACGTCGTCACCGAGGACTTCTCGACAGAGGTCGCGGTCGCACCCTCCGACCCGCAGTGCCAGGTGCTCGCGATCAACCTCGGCCCCATCACCATCGACGCATTGGTCGCCAGCGTCGACGTGCCCGCGGCGTCCGTCGAAGCCGACGCGTCCGGAGCCGTGGGGCAGTTGTTGTGCCAGCTGACCAGTCTGCTCGGGAGCGGCGCTCCCACCTCGCAGGTGCAGGACGTCGTGAACGCGATCAACGCAGCACTGTAGCCCGAGACTCCGGCGCCCCTCAGTGTGGCGGTCTCGCCATTGTGGCGCCGGAGTCCTCTCCTCCTGCAAGGCCAGCCTTTTCATCTGCCGCTCAGCCGCCTTGCGCCACTGGGCGTTGCGCCCGCAGCTTAATCGCGATCCGTTGCGGCGAGGTTTCCAACCCAAGTCAGTATGAGAAGGCTTCTATGAGCCCAAAGAAGGACACGCCGAAGTCCGCCAAGAGCACCACCGCGACCGGCAAGACGTTCAAGGGATTCACGGACGAGGAACGCGTCGCGATGAAAGAGCGCGTCCACGAGCTGAAGGCGGACAACGCGGATGGGGAAAGCGCCGTGCGCGCGAAGATCGCCGCGATGCCCGAACGGGATCGCGCCATGGGCAAGCGGCTCCACGCTATCATTAGAGCCAGCGCGCCCGCCCTCTCGCCGCAACTCTGGTATGGGATGCCCGCGTACGCCAAGGACGGCAAGGTCGTCTGCTTCTTCCAAAGCGCGCAGAAGTTCAAGACGCGGTACGCGACGTTAGGCTTCAGCGACAAGGCGAACCTCGACGACGGCGCTCTGTGGCCGACCGCCTTCGCGCTGAAGGAGTTGACCGCCACCGAAGAAACAAGGATCGGCGCGCTCGTGAAGAAAGCGGTGAGCTGAGGACTGATCTCGCCACTGTGAAACCCATTACGACCGTACGAGTCGGCGGGCTGGCTCTTGTCTTCGGCGCCATTGCGTTCATGGCGGTGTTCTCGTTCCTCGCTGTCCACTTCGATTACCCCGCCATACTGGACGGTCCAGCGAACACCGTCCTTCCCCGCCTGCTCGCCACCGGCACTGCCGGTCGTGCGGCGTGGGCGCTGTATGGGTTCTTGCCGCTCATCTGGCTGCCAGCAGGTGTCGGCGCATATTGCGCGCTGCGGCGCTTCTCTCCCGGGGCCATGCTGCTCGCCATGCAATGGGCCGCCCTGGCCGCCATCAGTATGATGCTCGGCTTGATGCGCTGGCCCAGTGTGCACTGGTACTTGGCCCAGCTACAGCCAACCGCAACCGCGGAGCAGCAGCAGGTCATCGCGGCCGTCTTCGACGGCCTGAACACCTACTTGGGCAACTACATAGGCGAGTTCTTGGGTGAGTTGAGCTTTAACATGTTCTTCCTGCTGTCCAGCTGGACGTTATTGCGCTTCCGTGCGACGCCGCGTTGGGTGGCCGTCGTCGGGCTCGCCGTCGCCTGCGCTGGATTCGTGGGGATGTTCCGCAACGTCAGCGCCGTTGTGGCCCCCGTCGCCGCCATTAACAACTACCTGTTGCCGTTGTGGATGATCGTTTTCGGCGTAGTGCTGCTCCGGCACCGACTACCGGACCCACAGGTCGCGGGTGCCTAACAAGCGCTTGAAGCTGGCGGGCGGTGATCGCCATTGGGTCGCGTTGGCGTGGCGATCCTGACGAGAGATGACTCAGGCTGATTACTAGGCAAGTGCCACGATCGATGGGACTTGAAACGTCCCCCTTCCACGTGTCCTAGTAGAATTGTCAAGGAAATAACAGAACGGGCCCCAGCCGCGACCTAGCGTGCGGCTGGCCCGGCCGTATACTGCAACCCCTCAGATGCGTCGATCCCCGGGGCGCCGTTGTCGTGGTCGCCTATGCCTCGAGGGAGCAAATCGCCAACGCGGCTGAGCGAGCAACTCGCTTTGGCCGTTTTTTGTTGTTTCCCGGTTGGTCACCCGGTGGGAAAGGAAGCAACATGTCCAACGGATTGAGACGACTTGGGTGCGCAGCGGCGGCCATGGCAGTCGTCGCCGCGTGCGATACCCCATTCCCAGCGGATCCCATCCAAGCCCGACGCGCCGACGACGGAGCGACGATCGCCGGTCAGCTCATCGCGTTTGCCAGTACTCGAAATGGGGATTTGTTCCAGACGTTCGTCATGAAGGCGAACGGCACGAAGGTCGCGCAACTGACGTATCAGCCCTTCTATAATGCGCGTCCCGATTGGTCACGCGACGGCTCGCGAATCACGTTCACGGCCTGTCGCGCCGGCGACGAGAGTTGCGAAATCTACGTGATGAACGCCGATGGCTCGGCGCAAACGAACGTCACCCATAACTTTGCGGCCGATTTCATGTCGGTGTGGTCTCCGGACGGTAGGAGGATCGCGTTCGCCAGCGATCGCGATGGTAACTCGGAAATCTACGTCATGAATCCCGATGGCTCCGATCCGGTCCGCCTCACGTACACTGATGCGGTGGATCAGTATCCCGGCTGGTCACCGGACGGGAGCAAGATCACGTTCGAAAGCGACCGCGACGGGAACTTCGAGATCTACGTCATGAACGCCGATGGCTCGTCGCCGGTCAACCTTTCGCGCCATCCAGCAAACGATGTCCGTGCACGCTGGTCCTCACGTGGCAACAAGATTGCCTTCGACAGCGACCGGGACGGCAATGGAGAGATCTACGTGATGCGCAGCGACGGATCCCGGCAAACCCGTCTGACCCGCGCCCCAGGTGACGATTACGGACCGGCGTGGTCGCCGGACGCCGACGCGATTGCATTCACGACGAATCGTGATGGCAATTTTGAGATCTATGTGATGGCGCCCGACGGCTCGGAGCCCAGCCGTGTCACGAACGATCCGGGCTGGGACGCCGACCCCGCTTGGACAATAACCACGGTCCAGACGCTGCCCCTACCCGACCCTAACACCTGCGTCCCGTCGGGCACCCAGCAAGACATCAACACGCGGCTGCGTCAACCGGGCGATGTGGCGGTGCTCTGCGCGGGCGCGGTCTTCGAGCTGACCTCCCCCGTGGTGTTCAGCGCGGACGGCCAGCAGATCCACACCGAAGGCTTCCCGACGGACGATCGTCGCGCGCGCCTCCGGCTCGCCGCGGCGTTCGGAGCCACGGCGGTCTCCATGATCGATCGGCCGAACGTCGTGCTGAGTCACGTCATCGTGGATGGCAATCTGCCCAACCTTGGGCCGGCGGACGCCAACGCGCTCATCCTGGCGGGCGGTTCGGCGTCCGGGCAAGTGATCCGCAACGTGAAGGCCGTGGAGTCCAGAAGCTGGACCAGCATCCACGTCCCCGAGGGCGGGGATCCGCGGTGCACGAGCGCGATCGTCGAGAACAACGAGATCGGCCCGTCTGGTGCGGCGAGCGGGATCGGATTCGCGTGCACCAACAGCGTGGTGCGGAACAACACGATCACCGACGTCTCGGGCGAGGGAATCGTGATCTTCGGCGCGACGGGCTCGCTCGTGGAAGGCAATGTCATCCGTGCCGAGACCCGCATGCTGTTCGGCGGCATCAACATGGTGGACTTCGTCGTCTTTGACGGCAACTACACCGGCACGCGGGTGCACGCGAACGTGATCGACGCGGCGGGCGCGCCCATTCGCGTCGCCGTGGCGATGGGGTATCGGATCTGGTTCTGCGTGGATCCGAATGACCCCACAGATCGCACGCTCTTCGGCGCCTCGGTCACCGACAACATCCTTCAAGGCCCGCGCATGGGGTATGGGTTCGCCGTCGACGGGGTCCGCGACTGGACGGTGACGGGGAACAAGGACCTTTCGACCCACTCCGGGACGCCGATCCCGGCGTGCAACGGCCAGGCTCCCTCTGCCCCCGCGGGCTTCCAGAAATTCGGGGCGCGGGCGCAGGGGACGTTCCAGGCCGAGTTCGTCGAGGCGATCCTCGAGGCCGCCCCCGGAAGCATCATCGACTAGGTGTGCCGAGGGAACCGGAACGGCGGCGCGCTGGGCATGTTCTGGATCGAGGAGCTGGTGAAGACACTCGACACCGAGGTTCCTATGTCTCGTCTTTTCACGGCAGGCCTGCTTCCACTGCTTCTCGCCCCAAGTCTGAGCGTCGCCCAAACGCCGGACTCACTGGTAAGAGGGCAGCGTGTTCGTGTCGTCGCGCAATGTAAGGTGGCTTCCAACTTGGCCCTCGATTGCCGAGCAGGTCATCCACCATGGACCTACACTGGCCAATTGGAAGCGCTCCATCGAGACAGTCTGCACATCCGCGCGCAAGCGGACAGTGCCGTGTTGGTCGTTCCCAGGGCCTCGATTGCTCACCTCTACGTGGTGGATGGTACAAGGACCCATTTCTGGAAGGGCGCTGGCATCGGTCTCCTCGGCGGTGCCCTCATCGGTGGTCTCATTGGATCGACTACGGAATTCTGCATTGACGAGTGCACCACTGCCGAGGCCCAAAAGGAGGCGATTGCGGTTGGGGTCATCTTCGGCGCGCCGGCTGGGTTTCTGCTCGGTGGCGTCATCGGCGCGCTGACCCGCTCCGAACGGTGGCGCTTGGTCTCCATCAACGACCATCGCATTAGCGTGGCCCCGCGGCTGAGCCCCCGCGGGTTCACTGTGAACGTTGGGTTCTAGGCATGCGCATGCGTTCACTGCTTGCCATCGGCCTTACAGCCGCTCCTCTTACTGTGATCGCATCGCAGGAGCGACCAGTCCTCAAGTCGGGGGACCGGGTACGCATCATAGCACCCAGTGTGTCACGCGCCCCCTTCGTAGGAACTCTCGTAACACTCCGGACCGACTCGCTTGTGGTTCAGGACGGCGCAAACGTTTGGCGCCTCTCGCTGGCGTCTCTCACACGCCTCGATATCAGCCAAGGCCTGACGTCCCACGCCGGCAGGGGCGCTGGTATCGGACTGCTTGTCGGCGCAGGCGTTGGGGCCGTCATTGGAAGCGGCTGTGATTTAACAGTAGTCCCCGTCTCCAGTGAAGCTGGATGCATCGCCGTCGGGGTCGCTCTTGTTGGTGGAGCAGGGGCTCTCCTCGGCGCCGTTATTGGAAGTCACACGCGGACCGAACGGTGGGCAGAAGTCCCGCTCGACCACCTCCGCATAAGCTTCATGCCTCGGAGAAGCGGGCGGGTGCAATTCACGGCATCGATAAGTCTCTAAAGGGGGCGCCCGAATCGCCGCCTAACCCGCGCTGGGAGACGTTCGCGTTCAGCGCGCTTGAAGCTGCACCGGGTACGTTCGCTGGCTTTAGTTCCTCTTGCTGAGCAGGACTCGTATCGCATGATCGACGAGGTCGGTGGCGGCGATGTCGGCCAGCCCATCGCCGTCGAAATCGAAGACCGCGAGCGCCAGCGGCTCCGAGCCCACCGGCCAGTCTCTCGCCGGCTCAAACGTTCCATCACCCTTCCCGTGAAGCACCGACACGGTCCCAGTCAGGAGATTGGCCGCAACCGCGTCCAGCCGGCCGTCCCCGTCCAGGTCCCCCAGGGCAACGTCAACGGGCGACGCCAGCGGAGTGACCACGGGGGCGGCGAACCCTGCTCCGCTGGCAGTGGCCAGCCGGACAACGAGTTGGTTGGTGAGGTCGAAACAGACATTCACGATATCGTCCAGCCCGTCGCCGTTCAGGTCTCCGGTCGCGAGTGCGGTGGTGCCATCGCTCACGCCCGCATGGGCGGGGACTGTTGGGAGCGCCACCGGCGCAGCCAGCTCGCCGGTCCCGAGTCCGTGAAAGACCAACACCGCCGCGCGCGGATCGCTGGTTGCGACGGCAACGTCAGGATGGCCATCGCCGTCGAAGTCTCCCGCGACAAGGTCCTCAGTCGTGAAGTAGTCGGTGCCCAGCTCCTGCAGCTGATGCAGCTCGCCGGTGCGCGATCCTAGAAAAACGGTCAGGTAAATGGGCTGGCCCGAGCCGTCGTGGGCAGCCACTAGGTCGCCCAACCCATCACCGTTCAGATCGACTACCACGACCCGGTTGCCATGATTTCGCAGGGGATAGTCGACGCGGGGAGCTAATGCGCCGCCACCCAGCCCCAGCTGCACGGACAGGGTATTGACCAGGTGCCGCATCACGATGAGGTCAGGAACGCCGTCGCCATTCACGTCTCCGGCGGTGGCCTGAATCGGATCGTCTCCCGCCGTGAGACCGACCGCCTCCCCGAATGCTCCTCCGGCCCGCCCGGGCAGAAGCCGGATCGAACCGCCATCCCGATCGACGGTGATCAAGTCGATCCGCGAGTCGTTCAGCAGAGCCACCGCGGCAAGCCCGGCGAGCGTGGTGCCGCCAGAGGGGTAGGCGACCGGCACCCCGGGCGTTGGACCAGTGCCGTCACCGGTGCATGCGCTGGTGAGAACCATGATGACTGCACGAAGAGTGCGGTTCATCGGGGCTAACTTGGCTGCCGCGGGCCTGCGCACCCGTCGTCGCGCTCCTTGCCCATGACCGCCATTCGAGGTCGCCGCAACCTTAGGTGGCGTAGCTCTGGCCTGCGGTATACTCTAAGACGACCAGTCGAATCCCCGTTAGGCAGCAGCATGATGCGCTTTCCGTTTCAGGCGGTGGTCAGCAGATCCTTTCACGTGCGGAGAGTATAATGAAACGAGCGGCTTCCCGATCCGTCCGTCGCCGCGGCATCAGCCGCATCGATCAACCCTCCACCCGGACCTACGGCTGGTTCGTGCGCACCGGGTTCTACAAGCGGCGGGACGGCACCTACGTCCCCCGGTATCGCAAGTTCTTCGGAGACATGAGCCACCGTGGCAAGCGGCGCGCGCTGCAGGCGGCGCAGGCCTACCTCGCGAGCGTCACAAAGCTGCAGGCGGCGCAGGCCCGCCTCGCGAGCGTCACACAGTCGACGCGAAAGCGGACCGGTCGCCGCTGACGCCTGCCTCCCACGCTGCGCCGGCGGCCGCGGGCATGTGATCCCGCCACCACTCCTGCGCCTGGCGCTCCGTCCACTGCTGTGGGAGCGCGCACGCCTCGAGCCGCCGCGCCAGCTCCGGCCCTTCGGGCGGCCGGCGCTCGGGCTCCTTGGCCAGGCAGGCGAGAATGACCTTCTCAAGGGCCGGGGGAATCTGCAAGCCGCTCCGCACCGATGGGGGGACCGGTGCGGCGGTGATGTGCTGCGACACCACCTCGTAGGGTGTGGCTCCCTCGAACACGAGCTGGCCGGTGAGGAGCCAGTAGCCGAGACAGCCCAGCCCGTAGAGGTCGGCGCGCCCGTCCACTGCACCCCCAGTCGCCATCTCGGGTGGGATGAATGCCGGCGTGCCGATGACCCGGTTGGCAGCGGTCGCGAGCGCCGGCTCGGGAACCGGGGGGCGTTGCGATTTGACGATGCCGAAGTCGAGCACCTTTACGTAGTCGTGCTGTAGACCCATACGACAGAGATGAATGTTCGCGGGCTTCACGTCGCGGTGGATGAGGCCGTGCGCGTGCGCTTCGCCCAGGGAGTCGCACGCCTGGCACAGCACGTGGACCACTCGTGCGGGGGGCATCGGCCCGAAGCGCTCGACGAACGAGTCGAGGTTGATCCCGTCCAGCAGCTCCATCACGAAGTAGAGCGTCCCGTCTTCGGTCTGGCCGAAGTCGTACAGCTCGATGGTGTGGGGCGACCGCAGGCTTGCCACCGCCTCCGCCTCCCGCCGGAACCGTTCGACGATGCGCAGCGCCTGATGGCCCTCGACATCCAGCGTCTCGGGTCGGATCAACTTGATCGCGGCCGGGCGGGCCAGCATACGATGGTGCGCCACGTACACCTCGCCCATGCCGCCGCGCCCGAGCAGCTCGCCCAGCCGGTAGCTCCCCAGGTCCCGCGCGTCCCGCACGTGCCGGCCCAGCCCGGTGATGACCCGCGACATGAGGACCGCCAACGGAACTGTGATGTAGTCTGGCACGTGCATCAGCAGGATGTACCCAGGCGCGACGTCCAGGTGGCGCAGGTGGATGGTCACGGCCATCGCCAGCGGGTCCATGGAGGCCGCCAACAGAGCCGCGACGAGCGTCCGGAGGGGCGGGCTGGGGACGAAGACCGGAAACGCGAGCAGGATGATCATGACGCGCGAGATCGTCGGCCCTGCGGTCATGGTCATGGTGGCGGGCCCCGCCAACACGTGGTCGGCCGCGGCCATCGCGGCTGCGAGCGCGATCTCGTAGGCCAATCCCAGCTTGATTATGGACGCGGGGTCCGCCGTGTTCGAGCGCGTGGCGAGCAACACACCGAATGACAGCACCACGACGATACCTGCGATCACATCCAACGGCGCCGTCGGCCAGGACAGGTTGAAGCGTGGCAGAATCGTGTGCAGCACAGTGGCGACGACGAGCGGCATGACGATGAAAAACCGGGCGATGAGACCGAGCCGCCTGGAGGCTTCGCGCAGCAGATCGGGGGGAAGCCCGGCGTCGGGCGCCCGGGTAGTGGTCACGCCGCGGGGCGCCCCAGGAGTGGGGACCCGTCGGATCGCGCGCTCCATCACGCGAGCTGTGCCGCCTCCTGATTGCTCGTGGTCTGCGTCTGCGTTCTCGGAGACCGGGGTAGGTTGGCTTGCCACCAGCGCTGCGCATCCTCTTCGGTCCACGGCTCCACGGCGCAGGCGGCCAAGCGACCCGCCAGCGCCATCCCGTCGGACGGCCGCTGCGCGGGATCCTTGGCCAGGCAGGCAAGAACGATCTCGTCCAGGGCCGCGGGAATCGGCAAGCCGCTCCGCACCGACGGGGGCACCGGCACGGCGCTGATGTGCTGCGCCACGACGTCGTACGGCGTGGCCCCGTCGAATACGAGCTGCCCCGTGAGCAGCCAGTAGCCCAGGCAGCCCAGTCCATAGAGGTCCGCGCGCCCGTCCACCGCGCCGCCGGTCGCCATCTCGGGCGGCATGAACGCCGGCGTCCCGATGATCCGGTCGACCGCGGTGGCGAGCGTCGGCCCGCTGGCGTTCCGGTGCTGCGACTTCACGATGCCGAAGTCGAGCACTTTCACGAAGTCATGCTCCAGGCCCATGCGGCAGAGATGCACGTTCGCGGGCTTCACGTCGCGGTGGACCATGCCTTGCGCGTGGGCCTCGGCGAGCGACTCGCACGCCTGGCGCAGCACGTGGACCATGCGCCCTGGGGCCATCGGCCCGAACCGCTCGACGAACGAGTCGAGGTCGATCCCGTCCAGCAGCTCCATCACGAAGTACAGCGTCCCGTCGTCCGTCTCCCCGAAGTCGTACAATTCGATCGTGTGTGGCGATCGCAAGCTCGCCGCCGCCTCCGCCTCGCGCTTGAAGCGCTGCACCATGCGGGTCACGGCTTCGTCGGGGTCGAACTCGAGCTTCTCGGGGCGGATCAACTTGATCGCGGCCGGCCGGGCCAACATCCGATGGTGCGCCACATACACCTCGCCCATGCCGCCGCGCCCGAGCAGCTCGCCCAGCCGGTAGCTCCCGAGATCCCGCGCGTCGCGCACCTGGCGCCCCAATCGCGTGATCACCTGGGACATGATGACCGCGACCCCGACGGAGAAGTAGTTCGTGATGTGCATATAGAACAGATGGCCCAGGGGGACGCTCAGATACCGCGCCGCGCCGACGGTGGCCATCGCGAGCGGGTTCATGGACGCACCGATCATCCCCGCCACGAAGATGGCGCGCGGCCTGGCTGGCACGAACACCGGGAGGATGAGCAGGATGAAGCTGACCCGGGACAGCCTCGGCCCGTCCGTGAAGGCTTCCGGTGGCGCCACGATGTGTTCTGCGAATGCGAGAGAGGCGGAGATGGCCACCGCGTACGCGAGCCCCAGCGTGATGAAGGATTCGGGACGACTGCGACTGTAACGGGTGTACAGGAATACGCCCACCGACACCAGCGCGACGGCGAGGACCTCGATGCTCATCCAGAACGGCCACGGGACGTGGATGCGCGGAAACAGCGTGTAGCCCAGGACCAGGTCGATCAGCGCAAGGCCCGCCAAGGCGAGCGCGAGAATCCCGAGCCGTCGGGACGCTTCCCGCAGAAGATCGGCGGGAAGTGCGCTGCCGCCGCCGCCGCCCGGGCTCGTGGTGACGGCACGCGACGACGTCGGAAGCGCGCGGATCCGCTGCAACTCAGCCATGGGTCACCGACTCATTCCTCTCCAGAAGTTGGTGGACAGCCAGTGGCAACGTACGGCATTTCGCAATCTCACGATATCGGCCTTTGGGGAGGGAGCGTTCCAGCCCGTCCTGGGCGCTCCCCCTACGCGGCGTCAGGGGCTGGCCGACATCGCGCGCCCGCTTTCTATTCTCGTCATGTTCGCGGTCAGGTTATTTTCCCCAGCCATGCCCTCGACCGACCTCCAACGCCTCACCATCAACACCATCCGCACGCTCTCGATGGATGCCGTGCAGGCGGCGAAGTCGGGACATCCCGGGACCCCGATGGCCATGGCCCCGGTCGTCTACTGCCTGTGGCAGGATTTCCTGCGGTTCGACCCCGGCGATCCCATCTGGCCGAACCGCGATCGGTTCGTCCTGTCGATGGGCCACGCCTCGATGCTGCTCTACTCGATGCTCGCGCTGGCGGAAGTGAAGGCGGTGAACGCCAAGTACGAGCGGCTGGGTCACCCCGCGCTCACGCTCGACGATATCAAGCGCTTCCGCCAGCTCGACAGCAAGGCACCGGGGCACCCCGAGTACCGCTGGACCTCGGGCGTCGAGACGACCACGGGTCCGCTCGGCCAGGGCGTCGCGACCAGCGTCGGCATGGCGATCGCGGGCCGCTGGATGGCGCGGTACTTCAACCGGCCCGGGTTCGACCTGTTCGACTATGACGTCTACGCGTTGGCCGGCGACGGCTGCATGATGGAGGGCATTTCCGGGGAGGCGGCGTCGCTTGCCGGTCATCTCCAGCTCTCCAACCTCTGCTGGATCTACGACAACAACAAGATCACGATCGAAGGTCACACCGACTGGGCGTTCTCCGAGGACGTGGCGACACGCTTCATCGCCTATCGCTGGAACGTGACACGCGTCGGCGACGCCAACGATCTCGACATGCTGCGGCGGGCGTTCCACACGTTCCGCGCCACCACCGATCGACCCACCCTGATCATCGTGGACAGTCACATCGCCTATGGTGCGCCCAACAAGCAGGACACGAGCGCGGCGCACGGCGAGCCGCTCGGCGAAGAGGAGATCCGGCTGACCAAGCGCACCTATGGCTGGCCCGAGGACGCCAAGTTTCTCGTGCCCGACGGCGTCCGGGAGCACCTCGCGAGCGGCGTTGGAAAGCGGGGACGAGCCCTCCGCGATGCCTGGTTCTCGACGTTCGAGGAGTACCGCCGGGTCCACCCGGCGCTCGCGGAGCACGCCTACCGCATGCAGCATCGCCAGCTCCCCGACGGCTGGGATCGCGACCTCCCGAGCTTCCCGGGGGATGCCAAGGGGCTCGCGGGCCGGGATGCGTCCGCTCAGGTCCTGAACGCGGTAGCCAAGAACATTCCCTGGCTGATCGGGGGGTCGGCAGACCTCGCACCGTCTACCAAGACGCGACTGACGCTCCCCGACGCCGGAGATCTCACCGCGGAGAACCCGGGCGGGCGGAACCTGCATTTCGGCGTCCGCGAGCACGCCATGGGCGCGGTGCTGAATGGCTTGGCGTTGTCGAAAGTCCGAGCCTTCGGCTCCGGGTTCCTGATTTTCAGCGATTACGGGCGCCCGGCCCTGCGGCTCGCGGCGCTGATGGAGATCCCGGTGATCTACGTCTTCACGCACGACTCGATTGGGGCCGGCGAGGACGGGCCGACGCACCAGCCGATCGAGCAGCTCGCGTCCCTGCGGGCGATTCCGGGGCTGATCACGCTGCGCCCGGCGGACGCGAACGAGGTGCGGGAGGCATGGCGCGTGATCCTGCAGCTGCGGCACGTTCCCGCCGCCCTCGTCGTGTCGCGCCAGGCGCTCCCGACCATCGACCGCGGCCGCTACGCGTCGGCCGCGGGGGTCGCCAGCGGCGGCTACGTGCTCGCCGAGGCCGACGGCGGCCGCCCGGATGTGCTGCTGCTCGGCACCGGCAGCGAGGTGTCCTTGTGTGTCCAGGCCTACGAACGGCTCACCGCGGACGGCGTGCGGACCCGCGTCGTGAGCATGCCGTCGTGGGAGCTGTTCGAGCAGCAGGACCGGTCTTATCGGGACCAGGTGCTTCCACCCGACGTGACGGCCCGCGTATCCGTGGAGCAGGCGAGCGGGTTCGGATGGGAGCGCTATGTCGGGTTGGAGGGCGCGCGCATAGGGATGGAAACCTTCGGCGCGTCGGCACCGCTGCAGGAACTCCAGAAGAAGTTCGGGTTCACCGTAGATCGCGTCGTCGCGGCCGCGCGCGCGCAGCTCGAGCGAAAAGGAGTCGGCTCTCATGCCTCGTGACCTGCCCCTCTCGAACGGCAGGCTGCTCGTCGCCTTCGGTCGCGACTACCTGATCCGGGACATCTACTACCCGCACGTGGGGAAGGAAAACCACGCGACCGGGCATCCCTTCCGGTTCGGCGTGTGGACGGCGGACGGCTTCAGCTGGATGGGCCCGGACTGGCAGCTGGACCGGCGGTACACGGTCGACTCAATGGTCACCGAGGTGCGGGCTCGACACGAGACCCTGGGGGTCGAGCTGCTGTGCCACGACGCCGTGGATTTTTACGAGAACGTCCTGGTGCGGCAGATCCAGGTGACCAACCTCCAGGACCAGGCGCGCGAGATCCGGCTGTTTTTCCACCACGACTTCCATATCCGCGGCAACGAAGTAGGGGACACGGCGCTCTACTCGCCCGAGACGCAGGCCCTGATCCACTACAAGGACGACCGCTACTTCCTCATCAACTGCGCGGTAGGGGGCGAGGTCGGCGTGCGGCAGTATGCGTGCGGGAAGAAGGAGATCGCCGGCACGGAAGGCACCTGGCGCGACGCGGAGGACGGCGAGCTGCAGGGCAATCCTATCGCTCAGGGGTCCGTCGACTCCACCCTTGGTCTTTCAGTCACCGTACCGGCACGCGGTTCGGTGGAAGCGGATTATTGGATGGCGGCGGGCCGCGACTTCCGCGAGGTGGCGACGATCGATCGCGTGGTGCGCGACAAGTCACCGGGAGAGCTCCTGCGGCGGACCCGCAACTACTGGCGCCTGTGGGTGCGCAAGGACCAGCGCGGTCTGGACCCACTCCCCGAGTTGATCGTCCAGCGTTATAACCAGAGCCTGCTCATCATCCGGTCGCAGATCGACCATGACGGCGCGGTGACCGCCGCGAACGACACCGACATCACCGGCTTCGTGCGCGACACCTACTCCTACATGTGGCCGCGGGACGGCGCCCTGGTCGCCGTCGCGCTGATGCGTGCCGGCCACGTCGGGGCGCCGGAGAAATTCCTGCAGTTCTGCTCGCACGTCATCTCGCCCCTCGGCTACGTCCGGCACAAGTACAATCCCGACGGCACCCTCGCCTCGTCCTGGCACGGCTACGTGCGCGACGGCAAACCCGTCCTGCCCATCCAGGAGGACGAGACCGCGCTCGTCATCTGGGCGCTGTGGCAGTACTTCGAGCTGTACCGGCGGATCGAGGAGACGGCACCGTTCTACCGGTCGCTCGTCACCCGGCCGGCTGACTTTCTGCTCGGGTTCGTCGACTCGACGACCGGGCTGCCGCTGCCCTCGCACGATCTATGGGAAGAACGGTGGGGCGTACACGCGTTCACCGTCGCGGCCGTGATCGCGGGCTTGCGGGCCGCGGCCCGGCTGGCCGACGCGTTCGGGGAGGCGGAGCGCGCGGCCCGCTACCAGGCCGGCGCGGAGCGGATGCGTGACGGCCTGGGGGCCGTGTTGTGGAACGAGCGGGAGCAGCGCTTCGCGCGGATGGCGACGCCTGGACCCGATGGCTACACGCTCGACATGACGGTGGACTCGAGTCTTGTCGGGCTGGTGGAGTTCGGGGCGATCGCTCCCGACGACCCCCGCGCGGAGTCGACCATGCGCCAGGTCGAGGAGCGTCTCTGGGTTCACACCGACATCGGCGGCCTCGCGCGCTACGAGAACGACGCCTACCATCAGGTCGAGCGCGAGAACACCAAGGAGATACCCGGCAATCCGTGGTTCATCAGCACACTCTCGCTCGCGCGCTATCGCTTGTTGCGCGCGCGCACGGCCGAGGAGCTGGCCCGGGGCCTCGAGCTCATCGAGTGGGCCGCCCGACGCGCGTTGCCGTCCGGCGTGATGGCGGAGCAGCTCCACCCGTACACCGGCGAGCCGCTCTCGGTCTCGCCGCTGACCTGGAGCCACGCCGCGTACGTCCGCGTGGTCAGGGAATACCTCGATCGTACCGCTCACCTCAACCGCTGCCCGGCGTGCGGGCATCAGACGGGGCGCAAGACTCGGCTCACCGACCGCCTCACCGCCGTCCCTGACGGGGACGAGTCAGCGCTGGTTCGGCCCGACTCCCCGCCGCACGTGCTCCCGTGGTAGCCATGCCATCCCGCCACGTCGTGGTGGAGACTCCCGGAGCGTTTGCTCACCGAGCGGCCGCGTGGCTGGCGGAGACGATGGCGGACGTGCTCGCAGCCCCCCGGGGGGGGGAGGGGGCGGGGCGCTGCGCCCTCGCGCTCTCGGGCGGCACGACGCCGCGACCGGTGTACGCCGCGCTCGCGGCCCCGGAGCTCGCGAGTCGCGTCGACTGGAACGGCGTGGATGTCTACTTCGGCGACGAGCGCGCCGTGCCGCGCGATCATGCAGACAGCAATTTCCGGATGGCGATGGAGGCGCTGCTGTCGCGGGTCCCGATCCCGACTGCGCGGATTCACCGCATGGAAGCGGAACGGCAGGATCTCGACGCGGCGGCTGCCGCCTACGGCGACCTGCTCCCCGCCGCACTCGACGTGCTGGTGCTCGGCATGGGCGCCGATGGGCACACAGCCTCGCTGTTCCCCGGCTCGCCCGCGCTGGCGGAGCGAGAGCGTCGGGTGGTCGTCGTGGATGGCCCGAACCCGCCGCGGCGCCGGATGACGATCACGCCGCCCGTAATCGCCGCGGCGCGGCACGTGCTGGTCCTCGTCACCGGGAAGGAAAAAGCGGCGGCCGTCGCCCGGGCGGTGGACGAGGCCACGCCGGCGAGCGAGATCCCGGCGGCGCTCGCCCGGCACGGTGTGTGGTTTCTCGATCGCGCGGCCGCGGCGCGACTGGCGCGACCCGTCCCATGAACGTCCTCGCGGGTGATGTGGGGGGAACGAACGCGCGGCTCGCGCACGTGGAGGTAGTGCACAACCGCGCCACGATCCGAGCGCAGCGTACCTATCCCACGCGCGCGTACCCCGGACTTGCCCCCATCGTGCTGAAGTTCTGCGGGGAGGTCGGTGCACGGCCGGAGCACGCCTGCATCGGGGTGCCGTGCCCGGCCACCGAGGACGAGTGTCTCGCGCCGAACCTCCCGTGGAAGGTGGACCCGGCTGCGTTCGCCGCCGAGATCGGGATTGCCTCCAGCACCCTCATCAACGATTTCACCGCGATCGGGCACGGCATCGAGTTCCTGCGTGACGATGATCTCGAGACGCTGCAAGCCGGCGAGCCCAAAGAGCACGCGCCGATCGCTCTCATCGGCGCGGGAACCGGGTTGGGGGTGGGATTCCTCACGTGGAACAGTGATCGCTACGACGTCCACGGCTCCGAGGGAGGCCACCTGGGCTTCGCAGCCCGCGGTGAACGCCAGGCGGGACTCGCCCTCGCTCTGGAGCGCCAGTACGGGCGGGTATCGCGGGAGCGCGTGCTCTCGGGCCCCGGAATCGAGGCGACGTACCGCTACCTTGCCAGCACCGACGGCGCTTCCGAGAACCTCGCGATACGCGACGAGATGGAACGGGACGATCCGGCCGCCGTGATCTTCCGGCATGCCCTGGGCGGCACCGACGCCCTGTGCGAGCAGACCCTCGACCTCTTCGTCGACGGCCTCGGGGCAGCGGCGGGCGACATTGCGCTCGAGGTCCTTGCCCTCGGCGGCGTGTACGTCGGCGGTGGGATCGCGCCGCGAATCGTATCGTACCTGCGCCAGGGAGCGTTCCTGCGAGCCTTCCGTGACAAGGGCAGGTTGTCGGCGTACATCGCGCGGGTGCCGCTGCACATCATCATCAATCCACACGTTGCGCTGCTGGGAGCGGCAGCCGTCGCGTCCAGGCTCGCTTGATGGATCAAATCTGAGGGATGGCGTATGTCAAAGGTCGCAACGAAGACCCGCATGCAGGCACTGCTCGACCTCGGGCAGAGCGTCTGGCTCGACTACTTGCGACGCGGGATGTTGTCTTCCGGGGAGCTCCAGCGGCTGATCGACGACGGGCTGCGCGGCATGACATCCAACCCGACGATCTTCGAGCACGCCATCGGCGGAAGCACCGACTACGACGAGGCGCTCTCCCGAGTCGCCGCTTCGACCCGGACCGACCGAGAGGTCTTCGACTTGCTCGCCGTGGAAGACGTCCGCACTGCCGCGGACGCGTTTCGCCCGGTCTACGACGCATCGCAAGGCGCTGACGGGTTCATCTCGCTCGAGGTGTCGCCCACGCTCGCGCGCGACACGGCCGGCACGGTCGCGGAAGCCCGTCGCCTGTGGGCCGCCGTGGCCCGTCCGAACGTCATGATCAAGGTGCCAGGCACGCGTGAAGGATGGTCCGCGATCGAGCGCCTGTTGACCGACGGGATCAACGTCAACATCACCCTCCTGTTTTCGCTCGAGCACTATCAGCAGGTGGCTGAAGCCTATCTGCGCGCGCTCGAAGCCCGACGCAGCGCCCGGCAGTCGATCGATCGGCTCGCGTCCGTCGCATCCTTCTTCGTCAGTCGCGTGGATACGGAGGTCGACCGGCGGCTCGACGCCACGGCGAGTGCGCCGTCGGCCGTGCGCGGGCAAGTCGCGATCGCGAACGCGCAGCTCGCCTACGCGTGGTTCCGCGACCTGCTGGACGGGAAGCGGTGGCGCTCCCTTGCCGCCGCCGGCGCCAAGCCCCAGCGTCTCTTGTGGGCCAGCACGGGCACCAAAGATCCGGCGTACTCCGATGTGCTGTACGTGGATTCGCTGATCGGCGCGGACACGATCAACACGCTGCCGCCGCAGACGCTGCAGCTCTTCGAGGATCACGGCACCGTGCGGGAGACCCTTCCCGGCGACCTCACGGAAGCCCGCCGCGTCATGGAGCGTCTGTCGGCCACGATCGACTTCGGTGACGTCACGCGCGTGCTCGAGCAGGAGGGGATCGAGAAGTTCGCCCAATCCTTCGAGAAACTGCTCGGCGTGATCGCCGCCAAGCGGAAGGCGCTCGCCGCGGCCGCGCCGCCGCGACATTCCGCCGAGATCCGGGCGTTCGACCGGACCGTCGCGCTGCGGTTGGCGGCGCTCGAGACCGCGGACGTGCCCAAGCGCATCTGGAAGCGAGACCCGACCGTATGGAAGCCTGACCCCGACACACCGGAGATCAGCGACCGGCTGGGCTGGCTCACCGTCGGCGAGATGATGGCCCAGCAGGTCAAGGCCCTGGCGGCGTTCGCCGAGGAGACCCGGCACGCGTTCGATCACGTCGTGCTGTGTGGCATGGGGGGCTCGAGCCTCGCGCCCGAGGTGCTGTGGCGCACGTTCGGCCGCCGGGCCGGATACCCGACGCTGACGGTGCTCGACAGCACGGACCCGCGCGCAGTGACCGCGGCTGGGCGCGGTGATCTCGCGCGCACGCTGTTTCTGATCTCGAGCAAGTCCGGCACCACCCAGGAAACGGATTCCCTGTATCGGCACTTCTGGGAGCGCACCGACGGACACGGAGCGCAGTTCGTCGCCATCACCGATCCCGACACTCCGCTCGCCGCGCTCGCCGCGGAGCGAGGATTCCGCCGCACCTTCCTGAACCCGAAGGACATCGGCGGCCGCTATTCCGCCCTCTCCTATTTCGGCCTCGTTCCGGCGGCACTTGTCGGGATCGACGTCGGCCTCTTGCTCCACCGCTCGCATCGCGCCGCCGAGGCGTCCGCCGCGTGGGTGCCGGCCAGTCAGAGCCCGGCCACCTGGCTCGGTGCCATCCTCGGGGAAGCAGCCCTCGCCGGCCGCAATAAAGCGACGTTCGTCTTATCGCCCGGGATCGGGAGCTATGGCCTCTGGGTCGAGCAGCTGATCGCCGAAAGCACCGGCAAGGAGGGGAAGGGGATCCTGCCGGTGGCCGACGAGCCGCTGGGCCCGCCGGAGGTTTACGGCCGCGACCGCTTCTTCGTGGCCTTGACGCTCATGGGCGAGTCGGATGACGCGACGCAGGCTCGGCTCCGGGCGCTCACGGCGGCGGGCCACCCCGTGGTGCGGCTCGAGCTGGAAGACCGGTACGACCTCGGGCAGGAGTTCTTCCGCTGGGAATTTGCGACTGCCGTCGCGGGAGCGATCCTGGGGATCAATGCGTTCGACCAGCCCAACGTCGCGGAAAGCAAGCAGAACACCAAGGAGGTGCTCGCCGGAAAGCAGCCGCCGGCGCCACCGGCCACCGCCGCCGAGCTCGACCAGTTCCTGACCGCCATCAAGCCTGGAGACTACCTCGCCCTCATGGCGTACCTGCCACCGACCCCGGAGAACGATCGGCGGCTGGCAGCCGTCCGCGCGAAGTTGCGCGATCGGCTCAAGGTCGCCACGACGCTGGGCTATGGCCCCCGGTTCCTGCATTCCACGGGACAATTGCACAAGGGCGGCCCACCGGTCGGCCATTTCTTGCAGATCACCGAGCGGGCCGCCCAAGACGTCTCCATCCCGGGCGCGCCATACACGTTCGGTCAATTGGAGGCCGCGCAGGCGGAAGGGGATTTGCGCGCGCTGCGAGGGCGGGGCCGGCCCGCGATCCGAATCGATGGCCTCCCGCTGCTTGAGCGGTGAGCATCTCACACGTGTTCTTCGATATCGGTGGCGTCCTTGGCACCAACGGATGGGACCAGCAAGAGCGTGCGGCGGCGGCGACGACGTTCGGGTTGGACGCCGCCGACCTGCGCCAGCGCCACAACGAAGCGGTGGCCGTGTGGGAAACCGGTCGGATGTCCCTGGACGAGTACCTCGATCGTACCGTGTTCTACCGGCCCCGCCCCTTCAGCCGCGACGACTTCCGGGCGTTCATGCTGAGGCAAAGTGTGGCCTTTCCGGAGAGTATCGCGGTGGCGCGCGACCTCGCGCGAACGTGTCGCTACCGGATGATGACCATCAACAACGAGTCGGCCGAGCTGAACACGTACCGGCTACAGGCGTTCGGCCTGCGAGACATCTTCGCCACATTCTTCACGTCGTGCTGGGTGGGGGTGCTCAAGCCCGAGCCCGAGATCTACGAGCGCGCGCTGGTGATGTCGCAGGCGGAGCCGTCCGCCGCCGTGTTCATCGACGACCGCGAGCCCAACCTCGAGACGGCGCGGCGACTCGGCATGCACACCATTCTCTACGTAGACGCCCCACGACTCCGCCGCGATCTCGCGGCCGTGACGGTGGCCACTTGAAGGAGGAGCGGCAATGCAACTGGCGATGATCGGATTGGGCCGCATGGGCGGCAACATGGTGCGGCGGCTGCTCCAGGGCGGGCACGAAGTCGTCGTGTACGACCGCAGCGCCGAGGTCATCCAGACGCACGTGCAGCTGGGGGCCAAGGGCGCGCGCGACCTCGCCGATACCTGCCGGCAGCTCACCGGTCGGCGTGTGGCCTGGGTGATGGTGCCTTCCGGTCCAGCCGTGGAGAGCACGATCGAGCAGCTCGTGCCCCATCTCGCCGGCGGAGACATCATCATCGACGGTGGCAACTCGAATTTCCGCGACTCGATGCGCCGGGCGAAGGCGCTCGAGGCAAAGGGTCTCGAGTTCGTGGACGCCGGCACGAGCGGCGGCATCTGGGGCCTGACGGTCGGCTACTGTCTCATGATCGGTGCGTCGACCGCGGCGTTCCGCCACTGCGAACCCATTTTCAAGACGCTGGCTCCGCCGGACGGCTATGCGCACGTCGGTCCGGCGGGCGCGGGTCACTACGTGAAGATGGTGCACAACGGGATCGAATACGGGATGCTTCAGGCCTACGCCGAGGGCTACGAGATCCTGCACGCCTCGAAGGATTTCAAGCTCAACCTGTGCGACATCGCGAACCTGTGGAACCACGGGAGCGTGGTGCGCTCGTGGCTCAACGAGCTGGCCGCGCGAGCCTTCGAGAAAGATGCGAACCTGGGGGCGATCAAGGGGTTCGTGGAGGATTCGGGCGAGGGGCGATGGACTGTGGAGGAGGCGATGCACCTGGACGTCCCGGCCCCCGTGATCACGCTCTCGCTGTTGACGCGGTTCCGGTCGCGGCAGCCCGAGTCATTCGGCGCCAAGGTCGTTGCGGCGCTCCGCAACGAATTCGGCGGTCATGCGGTGAAGTCGACATGAGCCCTCGGCTGTCCGTCGCCGCGCGCATCGCCGAGGCGCTGCACCCGGCGGCCTCGGCCGTGAAGGCTGCGGAGCCATGTACGCTCGTCATCTTCGGCGCAGGGGGAGACCTCACGCGACGCAAGCTGCTCCCCGCGCTGTATCACCTCATGTACGACGGTCTCCTCCCGCCCGACTTCGCCGTGGTCGGCGTGGCGCGCGAGCCGCTCGACGACGCGTCGTTCCGCGCGGCGATGCAGCGCGGGCTCGAGGAGTTCGCGTCCGACGGCGGCAGCTCCCCCCTGGCCGCGAGCCTCAGCGAGCGGCTGTTCTACGTGCGGGGGGACCTGGATGACGCGCAGACGTATGACGCGCTGCGTCGGCGGCTCGACTCCGTGGACGCCGCGTTCCCTCGCTCCGGCATGCGAGGGCGCCTGTTCTACCTCGCCATCCCTCCGAGCGTGTATCCCGAGGTGATCCGCCACCTGTCCGAGAGCGGCGTGGCGCGCCGCGTGCCGGATCCGGCGGACCAGCCGTGGATGCGGGTCATCATCGAAAAGCCGTTCGGGCACAGCCTCGAGAGCGCGCGGGCCCTCAACGCGGTCGTGCGCGAGGCGTTCGCCGAGCATCAGGTCTACCGGATCGATCACTACCTCGGCAAGGAGACCGTGCAGAACCTGTTGGTGTTCCGGTTCGCCAACTCGATCTTTGAGCCGCTCTGGAATCGCCAGCACGTGCATCACGTGCAGATCACCGCAGCCGAGAGCGTGGGAGTCGAGCACCGCGGGCGCTACTACGAGGAAGCGGGCGTGGTGCGCGACATGTTTCAGAACCACCTGCTGCAGCTGCTCACGCTCACGGCTATGGAGCCGCCGGTCAAGTTCAGCGCCGACGCCGTGCGGGATGAGAAGGTGAAGGTGTTGCGCGCGATCCGTCCCATCACGCCGGCGGAAATGCACGACTACCTGGTGCGCGGGCAGTACGGCCTGGGAACGATCGACGGCCGGCGCGTCCCGGGTTATCGCGAGGAGCCCAACGTCGCCCCGGACTCGGGGACCTCCACCTACGCCGCGGCGCGTTTCATGATCGACAACTGGCGCTGGCACGACGTGCCGTTCTACGTGCGGTCCGGCAAGCGGCTGCCCCGGCGCGCCACGGAGATCGCGATTCAATTCCGGCAACCGCCGCACCTCATGTTTCCGCTGCCGCCGGACGAGCAGTTCGAGCCCAACGTGCTCGCCATCCGCGTCCAGCCGAACGAAGGCATCTCGCTCCGCTTCGAAGTCAAGGTACCGGGCGTGGAAGTGCGGATGGTTTCGGTCGACATGGACTTCGACTACCACCAGGCGTTCGGCGAGGCGGGCCACGAGGCCTACGAGACCCTGCTGCTCGACTGCATGCTCGGCGACGCCACCCTCTTCACCCGCTCCGATGAGGTCGAAGCGGCGTGGACGGTCGTGGACCCCATTATCTACTACTGGGAACACAAGCGACCGGATCACTTCCCCAACTACGCGGCCGGCAGCTGGGGACCCGAGGTCGCCGATGAGTTCGTGGCGCGCCTCGGCGCGAGATGGCGGGAGCCATGATGCACTAACGGGTCACTAGCGGACCTGTGAAGCGCTCCTCATGTTCCGAAATCGGAAACCCCGCGATCCCAGCCAAGACAGACGTCCTCATCGTCGGTGCCGGACCGACCGGCCTGATGCTCGCGAATCAACTCGCGCGACTCGGCGTTCGCGCGATGATCGTCGAGCGTAACCCTGGCCCATCCGTCCGGACGAAGGCGCTCGGTGTGCAGGCACGTACCCTGGAGATCTACGCGCACCTCGGGCTCGCCGACCGGGCGGTCGAGCTGGGCACGCGCGGGACTGGCGGCAACATATGGGTCGAAGGGCGACGAGCGGCGCGAGTCCCGTTCAGTGACGCCGGGCGCGATATGAGTCCCTACCCGTTCATTTTGATCCTGGGTCAGGACGACAACGAGCGGCTACTGGGAGCAGCCCTGCGCGAACACGGTGTGGACGTGCAGTGGAATACGGAGCTCGTGGACATGGTGCAAGCCAACGGCCACGTATCGGCGACGCTCAAGCGGGGAGACGGTTCGCAGCTGAAGATCACGGCCAATTGGATCGCTGGCTGCGACGGCGCGCGCAGCGCGGTGCGCAACCTCAGCAAGATCGACTTCGTGGGCGCTCCGTACGAACATGTGTTTTTCGTCGCTGACACGCAGGTGAGTGGTCCGATGGTGCCGGCCGAGGTCAACGTGTACCTTTGGCGCGGCGGCTTCCACCTGTTTTTCCCGATGCGTGGAGCCGATCACTGGCGGGTGGTTGGGATCGTGCCGCCGGAGCTACGCGGTCGGGATGATCTCGAGTTCGACGCAGTGCTTCCCCACATTCGCAAGGAGGTGGGATCGCTGTTCTCGTTTCACGCGTGCAGCTGGTTCTCCACGTACCGAATTCACCATCGACGGGCCGCGCGGTTCCACGATCGCCGCTGTTTCTTGCTCGGCGATGCCGCCCACATTCACAGCCCAGTTGGCGCTCAGGGGATGAATACCGGGTTGCAGGACGCCTACAACCTGGCCTGGAAGCTTGCGCTCGTCATTTCGGGACGGGCTCGAGTGGGTCTGCTCGACTCCTACGAGACGGAGCGCGTTCCGGTCGCCGACCGGCTGCTGAGAACGACGGACCGGGCCTTTGCGCTCGTCGTTTCCGATCGGTGGCTGGCAGGAGTGTTTCGTACGCGCGTGCTCGCCAAGGTCGTGGCGTTTGTGATGAGCCGCAATCGGCTGCAGCGGCTGGCGTTTCGCACCATCTCACAGATCGGAATCCGCTACCCGGGAAGCCCCCTGTCGCAGACGCTGGCCGGCTTGCCCGACGACGCGCCGCGCGCGGGCGCTCGCTTTCCCTGGCTGCGGCTCAAGCTGTCGGCCGCCGGACCCGCTGAGGATCTCTTCACGAAACTCGACGATACGCGCTTCAATCTGGTCGCGTTCGGCCAAGCTTCGCCTCCCGCCGGGCCGCCCGAGTTACGGGACCTCGTGGTGACTCACCAGGTTCCTGACGATCCCGTGAATGATCGGGAGCTCAGCCGCGCGCGGATTCCGAAGCCTTCGTTCTATTTGGTGCGCCCCGACGGCTATGTGGGGCTGGCAGGGGCGCGGCTCGACGTCGCCGCGCTGACCCGGTACTTCGTTGAGCGGCTAGCGCTTCCGATGGCGAGCCGCTGAGGGCGTCGTGAGTCCGGTCCGTCACGTCGCATCGCTCCGGGCGCTCACGCAGACCGCGCCGGCCGCACGGCCGCCGGGGTCGTGGCGCTACTCCTCCCACCTCGCGCTGGTACTGTCGGGTGGCGGTGCCCGGGGCGCGTATCATGTCGGCGTGCTCGCGGGCCTCGCCGAACGGCTGCCCGGCCTGGAGTTTCCCATCCTCTCCGGCATGTCGGTGGGGGCGATCAACACCTACTATCTCGCCGCCCATCCGGGCCCGCTTTCCGCCGCGGTCGCCGGCCTCCAGGCGCAGTGGGACCGGCTCACGACGGAGGACGTCTACCGTGTGCGCACGGGCCGCCTTGCCCGCTCGGCGCTCCGCTGGGCCTGGGAGCGCGCGAGTCGTGGGCGACGCCCCGTGGTCCTCCACGGGCTCGCCGACACGGAGCCCCTGCGAGAGTTCCTGAAGGCGTGCGTGGATCCCCGCGGCATCTCCGCCAACATCGCCTATGGACGGCTCCGGTCGGCAGCGCTGAGTACGATGTCCTACACGACGGGACGTTCTGTGACATTCGTGCAGGGGACACCTGACACGCCGCTGTGGGAGGGGGCGGATGGACTGACGGTCGGAACCCACCTCGTGCTCGATCATGTCATGGCATCGGCGGCACTCCCGATCCTGTTTCCCGCCGTGCGCATCGGAGACGAGTTCTATGGTGACGGGAGCGTTCGCCAGACGGCGCCGCTGTCGCCGGCCATATCCCTCGGCGCACGCGCCATTCTCGCGATCGGTCTGACCACGCCCCGCGCTCCACGCCCAGCGTCGCTGGGAGGCTCGCGCGATTACCCGAGCGCCGCTCAAGTGATGGGGTTGCTGTTGGACGCCGTGTTTCTAGATGCGCTCGAAGCCGACGCCGAGCACGTCGACCGCGTGAACGCGCTGCTCGCGGCGCTGCCGGCGGACGCGCACCCGCCTCACGGCCTGCGGTCGGTGGAGCTCCTGCTGCTCCAGCCGACGCGCGATCTCTCTGTCCTTGCAGCGGGACGGGAACGCCTGCTGCCGCCCTCGGTGCGCCGGATCGTGCGCGCGATGGGCGGGCAGCGGGAGGCCGCATCGGACTTCCTGGGATTCCTGTTGTTCCATCCGGAGCACACGGGCCGCCTCGCCGAGGCAGGATACGAAGACGTGCGGGCACAGTGGCCCGCGATCGAGCGGTTCTTTGAGAAGCTGGAGCGCGTGACCGTGGCTGGCTCGACGCCCTGACCCCTTCCCTGGAGGCGAAGCCAAGTTCACCACGCTGTGGCGATACTTCAGCGTGGGAACAGCGTGTCGACGACGGCCGTCAGGCGCTGGCGTAGGACTGCCGCGGCCTCGAGCGGGGCTTGCGCCCGCGCGCTCACCGGCTCGAGCATTCGCCGCACCGTCCCACGCCGAGCGTCGATGATCCGGAGCTGGAACCGGACCGAGTCGCCGGTCTTATAATAGGACCCCGAGACCACGGTCCCGGCGCCCGTGCGCTTCGCCAGCCTCGCGACGGCCCCCGGGTCGAGGTGGCCGGTCGCCAGCGCTGGTACCACTTCGACCGTCCCGCTCGCCACCAGCCCCTGCGTGACCCAGTCGGCCGCGATGTGCCCGAGCGGCGCGAGGGTCGGATCGCCGGAGAGATCCTCGAAGCTGGTAACCGCAACCCGTCGCGGATCGAGCGCGCGACCGCGCGTCGCGAGCCACGTGAGCGCCGCGGCCGCGAAGAAGATGACGGCGGCAACCAGGACTCGCGACAGCTTTCCGCTGAGCCGCGGGATCCACGGAAGTCGTCCCCATTGGAGGCCGACAGCGTCCCGGAGACGGGCGACAAATTCGTCCACGCTGTCGAACCGGTGTGCGGCCTCGGGGGCGAGCCCACGGAAGATCGCGTCCCCGATCAGGCGGGCGGTCCGTGCACTGACCCCTTGGGCGCGCAGCCTGATTTCCAGGGCGACCGGTCGCAGGCCCTGTCCCTGCGTGAGATCCAGCAGCGGCGCTTCGCCAACCAGCATTTCATACAACACGCACGCAAGGCTGTACACGTCGGTGCGCGGATCGAGTGCACGGCTCCCGGCAAGCTGCTCCGGGCTCATGTACGCGGGCGAGCCCACGGGTTGACCTACGTCAGTGAGAATCGGAGCCCCGGCGCTGACGGCCCGCGCGATGCCGAAGTCCGCGATGACCGCTCCATTCCCGGACAGCAGGATGTTCTCCGGCTTGACGTCCCGGTGGATGACGCCATGCGCGTGCGCGTAGCTCAGCCCGTCCGCCACTTGAAAGGTGATGTGGAGCGCTGGTGTGAGCGGGAGGGTCTTGTCTCGCAGCAGCCGGTCACGCAGCGACTCACCCTCGACGTACGGCATCACGTAGTAACACAGCCCGTCAGGCCCGTCGGGGACGAAGAGGCAGTCGTCCGCCGCGAGGATCGGAACGATGTTGGGGTGGCTGAGCCGGGAGGTGACTTCGACTTCGCGGACGAAGCGCTGCCGAAACGCGGGTGTGGAGACCTCGGGGTTCATCACCTTGATCGCCACCTGACGCGCCGGATGTCGCTCGTGCGCCAGGTAGACACGGGCCATGCCGCCGACGCCGATCTCGCGCTCCACCGTGTAATGGGGGGCCAGACCCTTACGCAGCGCTTCCAGGACGTCGATCACCGGCGCAAACTACCCCCCCTCAGCGCGGGTCGCTCCACTGCACAAGCCCGTACCCCGCCTCATGCCAGGCGCGAATGCCGCCGACGAGCACCGCAACGCGATTGGCGTCATAGCCGCCGGCGATCAGTGCTCGCGCCGCCCGGGCGCTTGTGGCTTCGTCCTTTCAGGCACAGTACAGGATGAGGAGTCGATCCGACGGCACCGCGTCCAGGGTAACTGCGCCGTTCGCCGCTTCGATCTCTGACACGGGGAGGGAGACGGCGCCCGTCGCGTGGGCGTTGTCGTACAGCTTTCGCCCCCGCGTGTCCACGAGCACGCCGTCGCCGGATTCGACTAGCGCGTGCGCTTCAGCGACCGAGAGCTGCCGGAAGGCGGGCACGTCCCGCGGTGCGGTAATCGCATCGTTGCCGTCTGAGGCCATATCGCAAGTTACCCAGGTAACAGGAGAAGGGGGGGCGCATCGAGCGCCACGAGTTGAAAACGCCCCTGCGGCTGGCTAGGTTGCATCGATTGGAATCTGGGGGCGACAGGCTTCGACGGGTTTGGCGAGGATATCGCAGCGTGCCCAGGTCGTCAGTCACCTGGTTAAACCACTGGCACAATTCATAACTGCCAATTCAAACCTGGCACTGGCTGCGTAAGCTTCGGCTTCACGCACCTGCGTGAGTGGCAGCCCGCCTGAGGCGGCGCTCACGTATCGCAAAATCGGGCTGGCGTGATTCGGGGCCCGAACGGGTCACGTAAGAGTTCTTAAGGGCTGGTTGCTGCCGTGGCCGGCGAGGCGCCGCGGTGGTGAGACCAAGAAGCCTCGTCTACGCACGTAGTGGCGGTATCGGAGTCATTCTCGGACCGGGGTTCGATTCCCCGCGCCTCCATTCTAGGGGCTCGGGATTCGGGGTTTGGGGCTCGGGCGTGCACATCCCGAACCCCGAGCCCCGAACCCCGAGCCCCTAGACGGTCGCTCGGGTGCGGTTAATCACCCCCTGCTCCTCGAGCGCGGCCTGGGCCGCGGCGAGACGCGCGATCGGCACGCGGAACGGTGAGCAGGACACGTAGTTCATCCCGGCGTGGTGGCAGAACTTCACCGACGCGGGCTCGCCGCCATGTTCACCACAGATCCCGATCTTGAGATCGCTCCGCGTGCTGCGCCCGAGCCGCACCGCCAGCGTCATCAACTTGCCCACCCCCTCCTGATCGAGCACCTGAAACGGATCGTCCTTCAGGATCCCGTGCTCCACGTAGAACGGCAGGAACCGCCCGGCGTCGTCCCGTGACAGGCCGAACGTCGTCTGGGTGAGATCGTTCGTGCCGAAGGAGAAGAACTCGGCGTCTCGCGCGATCTCATCCGCGGTGAGCGCCGCGCGCGGCAGCTCGATCATCGTGCCGACGAGATACGGCACCGCCCGCCCCTCGGCCTGGAACACCTCCCGCGCGACGCGCCGCACGATCTCGGTCTGGCGACGCAGCTCCTCGACGAGCGCGACGAGTGGAATCATGACCTCGACCGTCACCTTCTGGCCGCGGCTCACCACTCGGCACGCCGCCTCGAAAATCGCTCGGGCCTGCATTTCGGTGATTTCGGGATACGTGATGCCGAGCCGGCAGCCGCGATGTCCGAGCATCGGGTTCGCCTCGACCAGCGAGGCGACGAGCCGCTCCAGCCGCACCGCGGGCAGCTTCATGGCGCGGGCCAGCGTCGCCACCTCTTCGCGTGTGTGGGGCAGGAATTCGTGGAGCGGGGGGTCGAGCAGGCGGATGGTGACGGGATAGGGAGACATCGCTTCGAACAGCCCCTCAAAATCCGCGCGCTGCATCGGCAGCAGCTGCGCCAGCGCACGGCGGCGACCGGCCTCGTCCGGAGCGACGATCATCTCTCGCATCGCGGTGATGCGATCGCCCTCGAAGAACATGTGCTCGGTGCGGCACAGCCCGATTCCTTCGGCGCCGAACGCGCGGCCCCGCTTCGCGTCCGCCGGCGTATCGGCGTTGGCGCGCACCCCCAACCGGCGGCGCTGGTCCGCCCAGGACATGAGCTTGGCGTAGTGGGCCCCGAGCTTCGGCTGCACCAGCTTGGCTGCGCCGAGCAGAATTCGCCCCGTGGTGCCGTCGACCGTGAGCACCTGTCCTTTCTTCACGACGCGCCCGTTCGCCCGGAACCGGCCTTGCTGCGGGTCGACCTCGATATCCTTCGCCCCCACGACGCACGTCTTCCCCATCCCGCGGGCGACGATCGCCGCATGGCTCGTCATGCCGCCGCGCGCGGTCAGCACTGCGCGCGCTGCGACGATCCCGTGGAAGTCCTCGGGGCTCGTCTCCGGGCGGACCAGGATGACGTTGCGCCCGCGTTTCGCCAGGGCTTCGGCCTCGTCGGCATCGAAAACGACCTCCCCCACCGCGGCGCCAGGGGACGCGGGTAGTCCCTTCGCCACGAGCGTCACGGGAGACCGCGGATCCACCATGGGGTGAAATACCTGGTCCAGATCCTGTGGCGGCACGCGCTGGACCGCCTCATCCTCCGTGATGAGCCCCTCCGCCACCATGTCCACCGCGATGCGGACTGCGGCCAGTCCCGTTCGCTGGGCACGGCGCGTCTGCAGCATGAACACCCGACCGCGCTCGAACGTGAACTCGATGTCCTGGACGTCCCGGAAATGGCGCTCGAGCTTCGCCGCCATGCGCTCGAGGTCCTGGTACACTTTCGCGAGTTTCCCGCGCTTGAGCTTGCCGATGGGCTCCGGGGTACGAGCGCCGGAGACGACGTCTTCTCCCTGCGCGTTGGTGAGCACGTCGCCGTTCAAGTCCGGCTCGCCGCTGCGACAATCGCGCGTGAAGGCGACGCCCGTGCCGGAGTCGTCACCCATGTTGCCATAGACCATGGCCACGACGTTGACGGCCGTCCCCAGGTCGTCGGGGATGCCGTTCACGCGCCGGTAGTCCGCCGCGCGGCGGGTCCGCCAGCTCTTGAACACGGCCGCGATCGCGCCCCACAACTGCGCCACCGGATCCTCGGGGAAGGGGAGACCGGACTTGGCCTGGATGATGGCTTTGAACTCCCGCACCAGCGCCTTCAGGTCGTCCGGCGGCAGGTCGATGTCACGCTCGACCTTGCGGCGCCGCTTGTACTCCTCTAGAACCTCGTCGAACGGCCCCTTACCGAGATCGAACACCACGTCGCCGTACATCTGGACGAAGCGCCGGTAGGAATCGTAGGCGAAACGCGGATTGTTCGAGCCCGCGAGGAGCCCCTGAACGGTTTCGTCCGTGAGCCCGAGGTTGAGGATCGTCTCCATCATCCCCGGCATCGACACCGCCGCGCCCGAGCGGACCGACACGAGCAGTGGATTCCCCGCGTCTCCGAAGCGCTTCTTCGACGTCCGCTCCAGCTGCTTCAGGTGGCGGTCGACTTCTTCGCGGAGCTCGTCGGGGAACGTGCCGTGCTCGAGGTAGGCGATGCAGAGCTTGGCGGAGATCGTGAACCCGGGTGGGACCGGCAGACCGAGGTTCGCCATCTCCGCGAGCCCCGCTCCCTTGCCGCCCAGAATGTCGCGCATCGCCGCCGACCCGTCGGCGCGACCGCCGCCGAAGGAGTAAACCCAGCGCTCGAGGGCCGGCATGAGGGGCCTACACCGCGAGGGGGTGGAGCGGCGCCGCGTCCCGCGCGCCTGCCAGATCCTCTTCGGGAATCTCCGTGGGATAGTCGCCCGAGAAGCAGGCGTGACAAAACTCGGTCCGTTCGCCGCCCGCCGCGCGGAGCATCCCGTCGAGGGACAGATACCCGAGGGTGTCTACGCCTAAATGGTCACGTATCTGCTCGACGTTGTTGCTCGACGCAATCAATTCCTTCTTACTGGGCGTATCGATCCCGTAATAACAGGGACCGGTGATGGGGGGCGACGCCACGCGGAAATGAACCTCGGCGGCGCCCGCGTGGCGGATCAGCTGCACCAGGGCCCGGCTCGTCGTGCCCCGCACGATCGAATCGTCGACCACGACGACCTTCTTACCCTGGAGGACCTCGCGCACGGGATTGAACTTGATCTTGACCTTCGCCATGCGGCCGGCTTGCGCGGGGTGAATGAACGTGCGGCCGACGTAATGGTTGCGAATCAGCGCGTGCTCCAGCTTGATCCCGGACTCCTCCGAGAAGCCGAGCGCCATGGCGTTGGACGAATCGGGCACCGAAAACACGCAGTCCGCCCCCGGGGCCGGATGCTCGCGGGCCAGCTCGTGCCCCAGGGCCCGGCGTACGCGGTCCACGGACAGGTGGAATACGGTGCTGTCGGGGCGCGAAAAGTAGACCAGCTCGAACACGCAGCGGCGCCGCGGCCGCGCCAGCAACGGCGGCAGCTCGTCCACCTCATCGCCCTGGATGCGGACGAAGTCCCCGGGCTCGAGCTCCCGCACGACCGTCGCGCCAGTGATGTCGAGCGCGCACGTTTCGGACGCCACGACCCAGCCGCGTCCCAGGCGACCGAGCACGAGCGGCCGGAAGCCGCGGGGATCGACGACGGCGTAGAGCGTGCGACCGACGGTGATGAGCAGCGAGTAAGCGCCTTCGACTCGCTCCAAAGCGTCGAGCAGCTGGTCTTCAGGCTCGCGCGCCTCGGACCGGGCGATCAGGTGGACGAGCACCTCGCTGTCGGACGAGCTCTGAAACAACGAGCCCTTGGCGACGAGGTCGGACCGTAGCTGGACGGCATTCGTCAGGTTGCCGTTGTGCGCCAGCGCCAGCGGGCCTTCCCGGTAGCGAGCGAGCATCGGCTGCGCGTTGGCGAGGACCGACGATCCGGCGGTCGAATAACGGGCGTGACCGATCGCAACGTCGCCGGGCAGGTCGCTGAGCACCCGCTCATTGAAGATGTCCGACACTAGCCCCATACCACGATGGGACCGGGCGACACCTTCGCCGTCCACGACGACCATCCCGGCCGATTCCTGCCCGCGGTGCTGCAGGCTGTAGAGGCCCAGGTAGGCGACGCGGGCCGCGTCGGGAACACCGGTGACACCGATGATGCCGCACATCGCTCTGTCAGTCTCCCATGCGCTGGTCGATACTGGAAAAATATACCTCTCGGAGGCGGTCGACGGTGTGCAGCACGGTCGCGTCACGCAACAGCAGGCGCACCGTACCGCCGCGCTCGCCCACCGTGCCGACGCGCTGGGCGGGCACGCCCAGCTCCTGGGCCAGCGCCGCGACCGCCGTCGCGCGCTCCGGAGCGCACGTCACCACGGCGCGCCCGTGCGACTCGCTGAAGAGCAAGTCGTGAGCGGCGAGCGGTGAGGCGTACGCCGTAAGATCGATGTCGAGACCGAAGCCTGTCTCGTCATAAGGGCCACGCATCGCAACCTCGGCCAGCGCGACGCCGAGCCCGCCCTGCGAGCAGTCGTGCGCGGAGCGCAACAAGCCGGCGTCCGCGGCGGTGACCAGGTAGTCCACCAGCCGGCGCTCGGCTCCCAGGTCCACTCGCGGTGGCATCCCGCCAACGAAGCCGTGCACCACCTCCCAGAATTGCGAGCCGCCCAGCTCGGCCTGCGTCCGGCCCAACACGAACACGACGTCTCCGATCGCCCGCGCGTGGCTCGGGACCGCGCGGTTCACCCGGGAGAGGAGACCGACCATCCCCACCACCGGTGTGGGGTCCACCGCGCCCGCCGGGCTCTCATTGTAAAACGACACGTTGCCACCCGTGACCGGCGTGTCGAGCGCGCGGCAAGCATCCGCAATACCGCGGCAACTCTCCTTGAATTGGTGAAACACGGCGGGTCGCTCTGGACTCCCGAAGTTCAAGCAGTCGGTGATGCCGAGTGGCCGGGCGCCGGTGCAGGCGATGTTGCGGGCCGCTTCGGCAACCGCCGCCTTGCCGCCTTCGTAGGGGTCGAGCCGCACGTAGCGGCTGTTGCAGTCCACCGTGACGGCGAGGCCGAAGTCGGCCCCCGGAACGCGCAGCACGCCCGCATCGCCGCCCGGCCCGAGCACCGTCCCCGCCTGCACGGTCGAGTCGTATTGCTCGTAGACCCAGCGCTTGGAGGCGATCGGCGGGTGGTCGAGAAGGGTGAGAAGCGCTTCTCCTGGGGCCAGGTGCTGGGTGCTCGGTGCTGGGTGGGCCGTTCGCCGCTCGGCGATCTCCGGGTCTTCGGTAGCCTCCGGCTGATAGACCGGGCAATCGTCGATCAGACGCTGACCCGGGATCTCCACGACGACCTGGTCCTTCCACTTCGCGCGGTACATCCCGTCGTCGGTGACGCGTCCGATGGGCGTCGCGGTGAGCTCCCACCTGGCGGCAATCGCCTGCGCCGCCGCGATGCGGTCGGGCTTCGCGACCACCAGCATGCGCTCCTGGGATTCGGACAGCAGTACTTCGTACGGCGTCATCCCCGGCTCGCGAGTGGGGACCAGGGAGAGATCGATCTCCACGCCCACGCCGCCCTTCGCCGCCATCTCGGCGGACGACGAGATGAGACCGGCGGCGCCCATGTCCTGGATGGCCACGATGTGGCCCGATTGAATCAACGCGAGGCTCGCTTCGAGCAGCAGCTTCTCGGTGAACGGGTCACCGACCTGGACCTGGGGGCGGCGCTGCTCGCTGGCGTGGGTGAGCTCCTCGGAAGCGAACGCCGCACCATGGATACCGTCGCGCCCGGTGCGCGCGCCGACCACGAGCAGCACGCTGCCCACCCCTCGCGCCGCAGCCTTGATGAGATCCCGCTCTTTGAGCAGCCCGACACACATCGCGTTCACGAGGGGGTTGCCGCCGTAGCTCGGACCGAAGTCCACCTCGCCCCCGAGCGTCGGGACGCCGACGCAGTTACCGTAGTCACCCACGCCCTTCACCACCCCGGCGAAAAGATACCGGTTGCGAGCCTGGTCGAGCGGGCCGAAGCGCAGGCTGTTCAGCAGGGCCACGGGGCGGGCCCCCATGGTGAAGACGTCGCGCAAGATCCCGCCAACGCCCGTGGCCGCCCCCTGGTACGGCTCCACGGCCGACGGATGGTTGTGCGACTCGATCTTGAACGCGACGGCCCAACCGTCCGGGAGCCGCAACACCCCCGCGTTCTCTCCCGGCCCCTGAACCACCTGTGGCCCCGTGGTCGGAAACGTCTTCAGAACGGGCCGCGAGTGCTTATACGCGCAATGTTCGCTCCAGAGGGCGGAGAAAATGCCCAGCTCCGCGAAGGTCGGGGTGCGCCCGAGCAGCGCGATGATCCGCCCATACTCCTCGTCGGTCAGATTGTGGTCGTGGACCAATTCCGGCGTGATGGGAGGATCGCCCGGGAACGGACTTGCGGCGATCCGCGTCATACGTCGGACGCCTTCGCGCCGGAGACGCCCCGCAGAACGGCGCGGAACACACGGGCGAACATGTTCGGGTGCGGATCGGCGAGGAGGCTTTCCGCCTGGCCGGCGTCGAACCACAGTCCATGGCAGTGCGTGCATTGATCGATTTGGACGCCGTGCCACTCGCCCGTGATCAGGTCGTAGCCGCACTTGGGACACTTCATGTAGTGCGCACGCCGCTCGACCTCGGCGGCGGTCTTCATGATGCTGTCGCGCTGTTGGCGCAACAGCTCGGCGCTGCGCTTGGCGAAGTATTCCTCTTCGTTCCGGCTCGGTTTGTCGGACATCTGCCTACGGCGTCGAAGGGGTCTTGACCGTGAGCGTATCGCCTCCGGGACGGACCGGTCCGTGCGGCGGCGTCGCCGCCGGCGACGATGATTGCCCGCTATACTCGTGGCCCGGCCACCGCAGCACGGCGTCCACGACCTTTCCATTCTGCAGGAAGACCACGTCCTCCGTCCCGCAGGTGTACTCGCAACCGTTGCGGTAGTAGAGATACGTGAACTCGCCCTGGCGCCGCACGGCGATCGGCGGTCCCCAGAGCGAGTAGATCTCACGCTCGGCCATGCCCGGGTCGATCGTGCCGGTGTTCGGCGACTCGTAGGGCACGTCGTGGGTGGGACGGGGCAGCTCTGGGGCCTGCGGAACCCGCCGGTGCGGCGGCTCCCGGAGGGAGGGGGGGGGGGGTTGGTCCACTGCTCGTTGATTTGCTTACACCCTGAGGTGGCGATCATCAACAGCGCGCACATCAGCAACGTCCTGCGTCGCATGTCGAGCCTCCATCGAGAGAAAGACGCGGGCCCCATCCTGGCCACCACCCTCCAAGGCCGGGGCGGCGCGCCGCTCCGGGTGCGGCATGATCCCCACCACGTTGCGGCCGGCGCTCATCACGCCGGCGATGTGGTTCGTCGAGCCGTTCGGGTTGTCGCGCACGTAGCGCCACACCACCCGGCCCGTCGCCTCGAGCTCGGCGGCGACTCCGGGCTCCGCCACGTAGCGCCCGTCGCCGTGGGCCACCGGGATCTCGAGCACCTCGCCCGGCTCATACAAGCAGGTGAAGGGGGTGTCGGTCTGCTCAACGCGCACCCACACCGGTCGCGACAGGAAGCGCTGGCGCGCGTTCCGCATCAGGCCGCCCGGGAGCAGCCCGGCTTCGCACAGAATCTGGAACCCGTTGCAGATGCCGAGCACCGTGCCGCCGGCGCGCGCATGCTCGGCCACGGCCCCCATGGCCGGCGAGAACCGCGCGATCGCGCCCGAGCGCAGATAGTCGCCGTAGCTGAAGCCCCCGGGGAGAATCACGACGTCGGCCTGCCGCAGATCGGTGTCGCGATGCCATACGAAAAAGGCGTCGGACCCCGCGGCGCGCGCCGCCGCCAGGGTTTCGGCATCGCAGTTCGAGCCGGGGAACACGAGGACGGCGACGCGCTTCATCGGGCAGTCCCTCCGGGGACCTCTCCATCCACGGCGAGGTCGTAGTCCTCGATGACCGGGTTCGCGAGCAGGCGATCGCACATCGCCCGGGCGCGCGCCAGCGCCTCGTCGCGCGACGGCGCCGTCACCTCCAGCACCAGATGCTTCCCCATGCGCACATGCCCGACTTCGGCGAAGCCGAGCGCGTGCAGCGCGTGCTCCACCGCCTGCCCCTGGGGGTCGAGCAAGGCGGCGCGGGGCATGACGCGAACCTCGACCCGGAAGGCGCTCATCCGTTTCCACGCCCCTGGCCAAATGCTTCGTTCCCAGCGTCCGAGTCCGTAATCACAATCGGTCCGGCGATCTCGGTCTCGTCGTCTTCCGTATCCACCAGGAAGCCGAGCAGGGTCGCGCGCAGAATACCGTACACTATGTAGGTGAGGCCCAGCGGGAAGAAGAACGCGTCATGCTCGAGGATCCCGAAGATCAGGACGAACAGGAGAGTCGCGAGCCCGAGGAGTCCTTTCACCGTCCGCACCCCCGCCCGTGGAAGCGTGGCGTAGCGCACGTTGCTCACCATGAGGATGGTGAGCAGAATCATCAGGAGCTGCATGAGATGGTGACGGGGCAGAAAGCGGAACGCCTGCTGGTACAGGTCCGTGGTGGTGAAGGGGAAGAACGTCGCGAGCGTCATTCCGGCGGCCGGCGAGGGCAACCCGATGAAGTAGCGCTTGGCGCGACCGGCCTGCGTCAAGTTGAATCGCGCGAGCCGGATCGCGGCGGCCATCACGTAGAAATAGCAGAAGATCCACTCGGCCTGGCCCGCCGACGCGAACTCGAGCTGGTAGATCAGGAACGCCGGCGCCACGCCGAAGCTCACCACGTCCACCAGGCTGTCGAGCTCCCCGCCGAACCGCGTCCCCGTCCGGGACAGACGCGCTACCCGGCCGTCGAGCGCGTCGAGGACGCCCGCGAAGAAAATGTACCACCCAGCGCGATAGAACTCGCCACGCGACGCGAGCACCATCGACCAGATCCCGAAAAACAGATTGAACAGCGTGAACAGGCTCGGCACGACGATCACGACGCGCCGAATGCTCCCGGGGCCGGGGAACCGCCTCATGGCGTGTACTCCGCGAGCACCGTCGCTCCGGCGTGGACCCGGTCTCCCAAGACCACTCGCACGGCGGATCGCGCCGCGGCCGGGATGAACACGTCCACGCGCGATCCGAAGCGAATCATCCCCATCCGCGCGCCCTGCGTCGCCCGGTCACCCCGGGCGCCGTCGGTAACGATCCGTCGGGCGATGAGCCCCGCGATCTGGCGGACGAGCAGCGGGCCGCGCGCGCTCCGCATCCCGACCGAGGCCTGCTCGTTGTCGAGACTCGCCTTCTCGGACGCGGCGTGGAGAAATCGCCCGGGGTGGTACTGCACCAGCTCGACCGTCCCGGTCGCGGGGTAACGGTTCACGTGCACGTCGAACACGTTCATGAAGATAGAGATCCGCGTCGCCTGGGCCTTGAGGTACATCGGCTCATCCACCACCCGCACCTCCACGATCTTGCCGTCGGCCGGGGCGATCACGTACTGATCGCCACGTGGCCCCGTGCGCAACGGGTCTCGGAAGAAGACGATCAGCCACACGGCCAGAAGCACGAGCACGCCCTCCGGGATCCACAACCAGGGCGAGCCGGGTGCCACCCAGGCACCGAGCGTCACCAGCGCCCATCCCGGCAGAATGAACGGCCAGCCTTCCGGGGCGATCCTCACCGCTCCACCCCGCCCGAAACGCGGAACGCGAAACGCGGAAGGCGGAACAACACTAGAAGGTCGTTCGCCGCACGACACTCCCAGTTCTGTTCCGCGTTCCGCGTTCCGCCTTCCGCGTCGGTCACGTGGTCTCCAACGCCTTCCCCGTGATCAGTTCGTAGGCCTTCAGGTACCGCTCGCTCGTCGCCTGCACGACTGCGGGGGGGAGGGGCGGCGGCGGCGCGTCCCCGTCCCACTTGCCCTCCTGCTTCAAGCCCGCGAGGTAGTCGCGCAGCGGCTGCTTGTCGAAGCTCGGCTGGCTCCGGCCCGGCGCGTAGCGATCCGCGGGCCAGAAGCGGGAGGAGTCGGGCGTCAGGATCTCATCTATGACGAGCAGCCGGCCATTGGACGCCGTGCCGAACTCGAACTTCGTGTCGGCGATGATAATGCCTCGCGGCGCGGCGTGACCGCGGCCGCCCTCGTACAGAGCGAGACTGGCGCTCTTGAGCTGCTCCGCGAGCGCGCGGCCGAGCGCCGCCGCCACGTTGTCGAACGTGACGTTTTCGTCGTGGCCGACGTCGGCCTTCGTGGCGGGCGAAAAGATCGGCGGATCGAGGCGCGCGCTTTCGACCAGACCCGCCGCCAGCGGTTCGCCGGCCAGCGTTCCGGACGTCCGGTATTCGGCCCACGCCGAGCCCGTGATGTATCCACGGACGACGCACTCGAACGCCAGGGGCGTCGTGCGTCGCACGAGCATGGCCCTGCCCGTAAGGGCGGAGCGATGGTCGGTGAGCTCCGGAACCCGGGCCACGATCTCGTCCGCGTCGGCCGAGAGAAAATGGCTGGAGACGACGTGTGCGAGGCGCTGAAACCAGAAGGCGCTCAGCTGCGTGAGCACGGCACCCTTGTGCGGCACGGGCTCCCGGAGGACGACGTCGAATGCGCTGACGCGATCGCTCGCCACCAGCAGGAGCGTGTCTCGGTCGACCTCGTAGACTTCGCGCACTTTACCGCGGCGCAGGAGCGGGAGGGGCAACGCGCTCGCGACGAGCGGAGTCGTCATACGCTGACCTCGGCGGCGGCCGCGGCAGGTGCCACGGCCTCGATGCGGTGAAGCACGTCGGGGACGACGTGCGCAAGGAACTCGTCCACCTGGCGGGCCGCGCGGCCGGTGTAGGTCGCCGGCTGCAGCTCGGTCGGCTGCACCGCGAGCTTCAGGGCCTTGAACGCGGGGTCGCGCGCGAGCCGGTCCAGCACATCGTTCGGCGCGCCCTGCTCGGCCATCGCCTGGGCCACGGCCAGGCTGTGCGTCCGGATCACCTCGTGCAGCCGCTGGCGGTCGCCCCCGGCCTTCACGCCGCGCATCAGCAGACGCTCTGTCGCGAGGTACGGCAGCTGGGCCTCGACGTGGCGCGCGATCACCGGCTCACGCACCTCCAGGCCCGCAGCCACGTTCGTGGCGAGCACGAGGATCGCGTCACACGCGAGGAACGCCTCGGGAATGACGAGGCGCCGGTTGGCGCTGTCGTCCAACGTGCGCTCCAGCCATTGCTCCGCCGCCGTGTGCCAGGCGTTCCCCCCGAGCTCGATGACGAACCGCGCCAGGCCGGTCATGCGCTCGGCGCGCATCGGGTTGCGCTTGTAGGCCATGGCGGAGGAGCCCACCTGATCGCTCTCGAACGGCTCGAGCATCTCCCCCTCGTGTTGCAGCAGTCGCAGATCGGTCGCGAACTTGGCCGCCGACTGGGCGACCCCGGCGAGCGCCGCCAGGACCTGGGCGTCCTGCTTCCGCGGGTAGGTTTGCCCGGTGATCGGGAACACGCGGGTGAAGCCCATCTGCGCGGCGACGCGCGCGTCGAGCTCACGTACCTTGTCATCGTCGCCGTCGAACAGCTCGAGGAAGCTCGCCTGCGTGCCCGTCGTCCCCTTCACCCCTCGGAACTGGAGCGTACCGAGCCGATGCAGCAGCTCCTCCGCGTCGAGCAGCAGCTCCTGCATCCAAAGCGTGATGCGCTTGCCGACCGTCGTCAGCTGGGCCGGCTGAAAGTGGGTGTACGCGAGGCACGGCACGTCGCGATACCGGCGGGCCGGCTTCGCCAGCGCGACCAGCACCGCCGCGACCCGCCCCAGGAGGAGTTGCAGACCCTCCCGCATGAGGATCAAGTCGGCGTTGTCCGTGACGTACGCGCTCGTCGCGCCGAGGTGAATGAAGGGCCGGGCCGCGGGCGCCTGTTCGCCGAGATGATGGACGTGCGCCATCACGTCGTGTCGGATCCGCTTCTCGTGCTCCGCGGCGCGCTCGAGGTCGGCGTCGTCCAGGTGGCCCCGCAGCTCGGCGACCGCGCGCTCGGGAATGTCGAGCCCCAGCTCGCGTTGAATTTCCAGCAACGCGAGCCAGAGTCGCCGCCACAACCCGATCCGCCGCCGGTCCCCCCACAGGGCCTGCATGGCGGGCGACGCGTAGCGCTGCGACAGGGGTGAGCTGTAGGTCAAACCGACGCCTTGGCGCGCGCCGCCAACTTGCTCCAGTCGGCCAGGAACTGCTCCAGCCCGCGATCGGTCAGCGGGTGCTGCAACAGCTTCTTCAGGACGTCGGGCGGCAGCGTGGCCACGTCCGCGCCGATCATCGCCGCTTCCACCACGTGCCGCGGGTGCCGGATCGAGGCCGCGAGGATCTCGGTGGCGATCTGATAGTTGTCGAAGATGGCCCGCGCCTCCCGGATGACGTCCATCCCTTCTTGGCCGACGTCGTCCAGACGCCCGATGAACGGGCTCACGTACGCCGCCCCCGCCTTTGCCGCGATGAGGCACTGCACGCTGGAGAAGCACAGCGTCACGTTGGTCTTAATGCCGGCGTCCGCGAGCCGACGCACCGCGACCATTCCCGCCTCGAGCATCGGGATCTTCACGACGATATTGTCCGCGACCTTCGCGAGCTCCTTACCCTCGCGTACCATACCCTCGGCATCCACGGCCACCACCTCGGCCGAGACGGGACCGTCCACGAGCGAGCAGATCTCCTTGAGGACGTCGCGCGGGTCCAGGTCCCCCGCCTGTTTCGCCAGCAGCGAGGGGTTGGTCGTGATGCCATCGATCAGCCCGGCCTGGGCCGCCCAGCTGATGTCTTTCAGGTTTGCCGTATCGAGAAAAAACTTCATGGGCGTCTAGGCCTCGGCGTAGAGGTCGGCGGGATAACGCACCGCTATCAGGTACAATCCCTGTGGCGGAGCGGGCGGGCTGGCCGCCTGGTTGTCGGTCGCGGTGAGGAGCCGGGAGAGATCGTCGAGCGGGCGCCGCTCGAGCGCGATGTCCACCATCGCGCCCACCAGGAAGCGCACCATCCGATGCAGGAATCGGTCGGCCTCGATCGTGAACGTCACCCCCGCTCCGTCGGTCCGCGGCGCCCACTGCGCGAGCGCCACGCGGCTGCGGTAGTGGGGCGCGCCGGTCGCGGCGAGGCCGCGGAAATCGTGCTCCCCGGGAAGCAGCTGGGCCGCGCGGGTGAGCGTCGCCACGTCGAGCGGACGTCCCAGAGCCCATTCGTAGGGCCGCCGAAACGGTGAGCGGCCCCCCTCATCGGTCCCGATCACGTAGCGGTAACGCCGTGCCGCGGCGCTGTTTCGCGCGTGAAAGCCGGATCGCATCGCGCACAGCCGCTCCACCCAGATGTCCCGCGGGAGCAGGGCATTCAGGGCCCGGTGCAACCCCTGGCCGTCCGCTGCCCAGCGCTCACTCGCAAGAAACCCGACGCCCTGACCGAGAGCGTGCACGCCGGTATCGGTCCGCCCTGCGCCCGTCGCCGCTGTGCGGCGCCCCATGAGGCGCTCGAGCACAGCCTCGAACTCCGCCTGCACCGTGCGGCCGTGCGGTTGCCGCTGCCAGCCCGCGAACTGCGCCCCGTCGTATTGCACCACGGCGAGGTAGGGCCGGCTCGTCACGGGCGAAAGATAGGAAAAGTGAGAGGGTCAATCAAGGCACGCAAACCGTTGTGGCATTTGACAAAGCGCGATTTTTTGGCGTAGCTTCCCGCCGTGTCGTCTGTCGCTCCTTCCCCGCTACATGAAGCGATCGCCGCGCTCGCCGACCGCCACTCCCTGAACGAGCGTCAGAGCGCCGAGGCGTTCGGGACCGTGATGCGCGGTGACGCCACACCCGCCCAGATTGCGGCGCTGTTGATGGGACTACGGGTGAAGGGCGAGACGGCCGAGGAAGTGGCGGGCGCGGCGCGGGCGCTGCGCGAGGCCATGGTAAGCGTCGACGCGAACGGCGATCACCTCATCGATACCTGCGGGACGGGCGGGGGAACGGTCTCGACCTTCAATGTCTCGACTGCCGCGGCGCTCGTCGCGGCCGGCGCCGGCGCGGTGGTGGCCAAGCACGGCAATCGGTCGTTCACGTCCAAGTGCGGCTCCGCCGACGTCCTCGAGGCGCTGGGCGTGCGGATAAGCCTGGACGCGGTCGCGGCCGCGCGGGTGCTGCGGGCGGCGCGCGTGACGTTCCTGTTCGCACCCAACTTCCATCCCGCCATGAAGCACGCCGCTCCGGTGCGCCGCGAGCTCGGCCTCACCTCCATCATGAACCTCCTCGGCCCGTTGGCCAATCCGGCGGGTGTGCGGCGACAGGTCATCGGTGTGGCGGACCGGGAGCGCGGGCCGCTCATGGCGGAGGCGCTTGCCCGCCTGGGAACCGACCACGCGCTCGTCGTCCACGGCCGGGTCGGGATGGACGAAATCGCTCCCTGCGGCGTCACCGACGTGTGGGAAATCCGCGATGGCAGCGTGCGTACGTGGGAGCTGGACGCGACGGACTACGGCCTGGCGATCGGGGACTTGGCAGATCTCGCGGGGGCGGAACCCCCCGTGAACGCCGCGCGCATCGAGCGGCTGCTTGGCGACGGCCCGGAGGACGCTGCGGGCCTCGCCGCGGTGCTCCTCAACGCGGGCGCTGCGATCTACGTGGCCGGCCTCGCCGCCTCGTACGGCGACGGGGTCGCGGCCGCGCGCGACGTCGTGCGGGCCGGGAAGGGACGCGACGCGCTCGAGCGCTTGCGCCGCGCGAGCGCCAGTGCCGCTCCGACCTGAGTCCTCCCACGCGACCGGCTGTGCGTCCCGGCGGCTCGACGGCTGTACGCCTAGTATTTTCGGATGACGCCGACCACGACACCTTGGACTACGACGTCGCGCTCGTTGACGCGGAGCGGCGCCATGGCCGGGTTGGCGGGCTCCAGCCGGATCCAGCCACCGGGCTCCCGATAGAACCGCTTGACCGTGGCGCTCGACCCGTGTACCAGCGCGACGACGGTCTGGCCGTTGTCGGCCTGGTTCCGTTCGTGGACGACGATGAAGTCGCCATCCTTGATGTGCTCGTCGATCATCGATTGGCCACGGACCTTGAGCACATAGCTGCGTCCCCGCCGGGGGATCAGCTCGTCCGGGACGGCAATGGTGTCGCTACCGCTCACCGCTTCGATCGGCGCGCCGGCCGCGACCAGCCCGTGCAGCGGCAGATCCGTCGCACCGGTGTGCCCACGGGGTGGCACGACTTCGATGCCGCGGCTCTCATTATGAGCCCGGCGGATGTACCCCTTGCGCTCCAGGTTCGTGAGGTGCTCGTGCACCGTCGCCAGCGAGCGGAACGAGAACCGCTCGGCAATCTCCTCAAAGCTCGGGGCGTACCCCTGCGCGGCGATCTGGCCCGAAATGAAGTCCAGGATTTCGCGCTGGCGGCGCGTGAGCGGCACGATGCCTCCCGAATGGAAACCGAAGCCTAATCTACCCGAAAATCGACCGAACGCAAGCATGCCGGAATCCAGGCTCGACGCCATTCTCACCGCGACCCGCGACCGCGTCGCCAGGCTGCGGATGCACGCGGACGACCTCGAGCGGCAGGCGGCCGCCGCGCCAGCGCCGCCGCGTTTCTCGCGCGCACTCGCGGGAGAAACGCGGGGCAGCGCCGTCGTCGGCGTGATCGCCGAGGTCAAGCGCCGCTCGCCGTCGGCCGGAGCGATTCGCGAGGACCTCGATCCGGCGTCCCACGCGGCGGCGTATGTCGCGGGGGGCGCTGTGGCGATCTCCGTGCTCACCGACGAGCCGCACTTTGGTGGCTCGCTCGACGACCTGGCGCGCGTGGCGCGCGCCGTATCGGTCCCGGTGCTGCGCAAGGACTTCATCCTGGACGAGCTGCAGCTCTTCGAGGCGCGCGTGGCAGGTGCCAGCGCGGTGCTGCTGATCGTGCGGGCGCTCACACCGGATCGATTGCACGCGCTCACTCGTTCGGCACAGGACCAAGGGCTGGGGGCTCTGGTGGAAGTGCATTCGGAGCGCGAGCTCGAGCTGGCGCTGGGGGTGGAGCCCACCGCCATCGGCGTGAACAGTCGGGACCTCGCGACCTTCGCGGTGGATCTCGCTGCCGCCGAGCGGCTGCTCTCGCAAGTCCCGCGCGGCATCCCCGCGATCGCGGAGAGCGGGATCGTCACCCGGGCCGACGTGGAGCGGATGGCGCGCGCCGGGACGGATCTGGTGCTGGTGGGGACATCGGTGGCGCGCCAGGCCGATCCCGAAGCCGCGGTGCGGGAGCTCGTGGGAGTACCGCGGAAGGGAAGGAGTCGCTGATGGACGTCCCGACCCCCGGCCGTTTTGGTCCCTACGGCGGCCGCTACGTGCCCGAGACGCTGATGGCGGCGCTGGAGGAGCTCGACCGCGTGCACGAGGCCGCGAAACGCGACCCGACGTTTTGGGCGGAGCTCGAGGCACTGCTCAAGGACTACGTGGGCCGGCCCACGCCCCTGACCGAGGCCCCGCGCCTGGCGGCGGAGACCGGGGCCGGGGTGGTGGTCGCCCTCAAGCGCGAGGACCTGAACCATACCGGAGCCCACAAGATCAACAACACGCTGGGCCAGGCGCTGCTCGCCCGCCGGATGGAGAAGCGCCGCATCATCGCGGAGACGGGCGCCGGGCAGCACGGCGTCGCGACGGCGACGGTGTGCGCGCGCTTCGGGCTCGAGTGCGTCGTCTACATGGGCGAAGAGGACATGCGCCGCCAGCGCCTGAACGTGTACCGGATGGAGCTGATGGGAGCGCGGGTCGTGCCCGTCACATCGGGGACTCGAACGCTGAAGGACGCGACGAACGAGGCCCTGCGTGACTGGGTCACCAACGTGACGACGACGCACTACATCATCGGCTCCGTGGTCGGCCCCGACCCGTTTCCGCGCATCGTACGCGATTTCCAGTCGGTGATCGGGCGCGAAGCGCGGGCCCAGGTGCTCGAGCGGTGGGGTCGGCTCCCGCATACGGTGATCGCCTGCGTCGGCGGCGGATCGAACGCGATGGGGATTTTCTCGGCCTTCCTCGACGATTCCGCGGTCGCGCTCGTCGGAGTCGAGGCCGCGGGCGAGGGGCTCGCGACCGGTCGCCACGCGGCGTCGCTCGGGCGGGGCCGCCCCGGCGTGTTTCACGGCAGCCTCAGCTACCTGCTGCAAAACGCCGACGGGCAGGTCCAGCCGGCGCACAGCGTATCGGCGGGGCTGGACTATCCGGGTGTCGGGCCGGAACACGCTTTCTTGAAGGACAGCGGTCGCGTATTGTATGAGGCGGTCACCGACCGGCAGGCCCTGGACGCGTTCGCGGCGCTGTCGCGGCTGGAGGGCATCTTGCCCGCGCTGGAAAGCGCCCACGCCGTCGCCTGGGTGCTGGCGCACCGGGGCGCGTGGCGTGCGGAGGACATCGTCTTGGTGAACCTCAGCGGCCGGGGCGACAAGGACGTCGCCATGGTCGCCGAACTCACGGGAGGGGCAACCTGACCAACGCGCCCGCACCCGAGCTGGCGTTGCCGCCCCAGCAGGTACAAGAGCTGCTCCAGGTTCTCTCCAAGGGCATCCGGGCCACGCAGCTCTATCTGCCGAACAATCCGGTGTACCAGCGGGCGGTCGACAACATCCGCGCGGCGTTTCGCCAGATCTGGCAGGCCACCGACGACCTCGTCTTCGACGTCGGGGAATCCGAGCTGCGCTGGGAAGACAACGTCGTCTACAACCAGGACCAGCGGAACGAAAGCATCGCCTGGACGCTGTACAAGGACGGCGTCCGTTCAATCGCGTTCAAGCCCGGCGTCGAAGAGGCGGAGATCGTACGCTTCCTCGGGGTGCTGCAGCGTGCCCGTAGCCTCCAGGCCGACGCGGCCGACGACCTGCTCACGCTGCTGTGGGCCCAGGACTTCCAGTTCATCGCCTACACGTTCCGGGAGCTCACCAGCGAGAACGCGGTACCGATCGAGGCTGGTGCGACGATTCCGTCGGCCCCACCCACGCAGGTGCGCCGGGTGGTGGCGGAGGAAGCGCCCCCCAAGCGCGAGGGCCTGGTGTCGCTCGATGATTTCGACGCCACCCTCTACTTTCTGGAAGACAGCGAGATTCAGTACCTCAAGCAGAACGTCGACCGGGAATACGCGCAGGACTTGCGCCGCAACGTGCTGTCCATGTTGTTCGACCTGCTGGAGCTGCAGACCTACGGCACCGTGCGGGCCGAGCTCATCTCCATCGTCGAGAACTTCATTCCCTACCTGCTCGGCGCCGCCGACTTTCGTTCGGTCGCGCTGATTCTGCGCGAAGCGCACGTCATCCTGACGCGGGCGCGGGAGCTGATCCCGGAGCATCGACAGGCACTCGAGGCACTGCCCTCCCGGCTGTCGCAACACGATGCCCTGTCGCAGCTGCTCCAGTCGCTCGACGAGGCCACGCTTCATCCGAGCGAAGCGGAGCTCTCCGAGCTGTTCCAGGAGCTGCGCGCCGAGGCGCTCACGACCCTGATGATGTGGATCCCGAAGCTGCACGACGAGCAGGTACGCAACCTGGTGCACGGCGCCGCGGCGCAGCTGGCGCAGGCGAACGCCGGGGAGGTGCTCAAGGCCCTGGCCTCGGACGACAATGCCGGGCAGCTCGAGATGGTCAAGCTCGCCGGGCGCTTGAAGCTGCCCGGCGCGCCCGAGGGTATGGAGCCGCTGCTCAAGTCGGAGGACCGCGCGCTGCGGCTGGCCGTGGTGGAGGCGCTTACCGCGGTCGCGAGTCCGATGGCCATGCGGGTCCTCGAAAAAGCGATCGACGATGCCGACCGCGACGTGCGGATCGCCACCGTGCGGTTCCTCGCCTCCCGGGGCTACCGCAACGCGGCGACCCGGGTCGAGTCCATGGTCGGGGGCGCCAAGCTCAAGAACGCCGACCTCACGGAGAAGATGGCCTTCTTCGAGGCCTATGGGGCGCTCGTTGGAGCGAAAGGAATCCCGGCGCTCGAAAAACTGCTCGTCGCCAAAGGACTGCTCGGGAGAAAGGAAGATCCCGAGACACGGGCGTGTGCCGCGATGGCCCTGGGCAAGATCCGCACGCCCGAGGCGCGCGCCGTGCTGGAGCGCGCTTCACAGGACAAGGAGCCCCTCGTCCGGAACGCCGTGGCCCGCGCGCTGCGGGAAGTCGGCACGTGACCGGCGGCAACGCGCCCCGCGGTACGATCGCCGAGACCGTCCAGACGACGGACGGTTTCCTGCGCCACGCGGGCCGGGACTTCCTGGTCGTGCTCTACACCGCGTTCCGATCGCTCAAGCTCTATCCCCTCGAAAACGCGCAAGTTCAGAAGGCCCTCGACGACCTGGCCGCGTCGACCAAGCAGCTGCTCGACGTCGAGAAGGAGCTCGAGCTGCGCCTGCAGGGCGAGTTCATCTTCGTGAACTCCACGCGGTTGCGTCTCGACCTCGACAACTACGCGTCGTTCTCCCACATCCTGAACGTGCTGGGACAGAGCGGGATCGGCGCCGTCCGGATCGACGAAGGCGTGGACCGCAAGCAGCTGCAGACGTTCGCGGCGTTGCTGTTGTCGTACGCGGCCAAGGACGCCTCCGCGACGAAGGTGCTCGAGTTGTCCCAGAAGCTCACGGATGCCGGAGTGACCCACATCGGCGTCGAGCCGCCGCTCGAGACGGACGAGGCCGCCGAGGACGAGGAGCGCCAGAAGCAGGCCGCGAAGCGCACCTACGCGCGCTCGGTGGCGGTCACGAAGGAGGTCATCAACTCGATCCGCATGGGCCGCACGGCCAACGTGAAGAAGGTGAAACGGGCGGTGCAAGCGATCGTGGACCAGGTGTTGAACAACGAAGCGTCGTTGATGGGACTCACCACGCTGCGCGACTACGACGAATACACGTTCACCCACTCCGTGAACGTCTGCATCTTCTCGGTCGCGCTCGGCCGCAAGCTCGGCCTCACCAAGCTGCAGCTCTACGACCTCGGCATGGCGGCCCTGTTCCACGACGTGGGCAAGTCCCGGGTGCCGCTGGAGGTCCTCAACAAGCAGGGCGGGCTCACCGATGAGGAATGGCGCATCATGCAGGCGCACCCCTGGCTCGGCGTGCTCACGCTGTTCGGATTGCGCGGGTATGGCGAGATCCCCTACCGCGGCATGATCGTCGCCTACGAGCACCACATGAAGAACGACCTCACTGGCTATCCCAAGTCGATTCGGCCGCGCGACCTCTCCATCTATTCCAAGATCGTCGCCGTGGCCGACGGGTTCGACGCCGCCACGAGCCGGCGCGTGTACCAGACCGTAGCGATCCAGCCCGATCAGGTGCTCAAGGAGATGTGGGAAAACCCGCGTCGCGGCTACGACGGGGTCGTCGTGAAGGCGTTCATCAATTTGATCGGCATCTATCCGGTGGGCACGTGCGTGATCCTCGACACCTACGAGGTCGCGCTGGTCCACAGCGCCAACCCCGACGTCACCCACGTGCATCGACCGGTGGTGCGCGTCGTGACCACCCCCGACGGCGGCGTGCAGCACCCGGGATTCCTCGTCGACCTCGCGCAGCGCGACGACGCGGACCACTTTCCCCGCACCATCGTGAAGGTCACCGATCCGGCCAAGTACGGCATCAACGTCAGCAACTACTTTGTCTGAGCACCCGATCGCCGCGCGCTGGCGGGCCATCCGGGGAGGGGGAAGGGGGGGCAGGGGAGCACCGGCAGGAGCGGGGCGCGCCGCGCTTATTCCGTATCTGACGGCGGGGTTTCCCACGCCCGCCCTGTCCCTCGAGGCACTGCGGCGCGTGGCCGCCGCGGGTGCCGACTTCGTGGAAGTCGGCGTGCCGTTCTCGGATCCCCTCGCCGACGGGCCCACGATTCAACGCTCGATCCAGACGGCCCTGGATCAAGGGATGACGCTCCCCGGCGTACTCGACCTGATCCGCCGAGCTGCCCTCGAAGTTCCGGTGATCATCATGACCTACCTGAACCCCGTGATGGCGTTCGGGCTCGAGCGGTTCGTCGGGGAGGCTGCGGCGGCCGGCGCCTCGGGCCTGCTCTTGACCGACCTCCCCGCCGGCGCGGATCAAACAGTGGAATCGCTCGTGGCGGCGAGCCCGCTCGCTCTGATCCGGCTGATCGCGCCGACCACTACCCCCGAACGTCTGGCGCGCGCGGTGCAGGGCGCTCCCCTCCCGCTCGCGGTGGGGTTCGGAATCGGCACTGCGGCGCAGGCGCGCGCTGCGGCGCGGCTAGCCGACGGCGTCGTGGTCGGCAGTGCGATCATCGATGCATTGGGCGCGGCGGGCACAAGCGGAGGCCCTGGCGCGGCGGAGCGGCTCGTCCGGGAGCTCGCGGCAGCGGTCCATGAGCAGGGAGCGACGGCATGACCGCACCCCGCGTGGTCACGATCTATAGCCGCGTGCTCGCGATCGGGGGACCCCTGTTGCTGGGCGGCGTGCTGATGGCCGATACGCGCTGGACCGGGCAGCTCGCCGAGATCCTGGTGCTCCTGAGCGCCGCCGTGCTGCTGCGCGGCGGCCAGGTACCTTTGACCAAGTATTCCTATCTGACCCAGACGGCGCTGGTCGCACTGGCCGGCAGTCTGGCGGTGGGCGTGCCGGCGACCGCGATCGCTATCGCCGGCAGTGCGCTCGGGGCCGACTGGCTGTGGCAGAAGAAGCGGTTCACAGCCGCGCTCGTGAACCTCGGACGCGAAGTGATCGCGCTGGTGGCGAGCTTCGGCGTCTACGCGGCCAGTGTGCGGCTGTCGAACGCCGCGCCGGGGCTCCACGTGGAGCTGATCCCCGCGCTCTTCTTCTACGCCCTCGCGTACTTCATCATCAGCCGGCTGCTGTTCTACTTCGCACTCATCATCCGCGGCAAGCTCGAGCAGGACGAACGGCTGCTGATCCTGCGCTACGAGTGTATCGGGTACGGCGCCACGGTCATCGCGACGGCGGTGGTGATCGGCACGGTCACCTACTGGCCGCCGCTCGCCTGGGTCTTCGTGGCGCCCGCGCTCGGCTTCCTGGGAGTGTTCTTCAAGTACATCCTGGAAGAAGCGATCGCCGCGGAAGAGCTGAACAAGATCCACGCGATGGAAGCGGTCATCACGAGCAACATCAGCCTCGAGGACTCGTTCGCTCGGATCGAACGGCTCGCCCATCGTCTGGTGGATTGGGGCGACTTCCGCATCTACCGGCGTCAGGAGGGCGCGATCCGCCTCGCCTACCGGGGCCAGATCGGGCGCGCCGACCGCACCGAGCCGACGCCGGACACCGCCGCCGTGCGCGAACAGGTGACCACGACCGGCGAGGCTGTCGTGATCCACGACGTGACCCACGACAGGCGCATCGCGGACGCGCCCCTCACGGTGCAGAGCCTCGTGATGGTGCCCCTCAAGTTCGGCGACCAGGTGATCGGGACCCTCGAGCTCGAGCATCACAAGCGCAGGGTGTACCGATCGAAGGACGTCGTCACCATTAACACGTTTGCCAACCAGCTCGCCACGGCCATCCACATCACGGAGCTGCGGCGGCCGCTGGTCGAGACCGTCGAGACCCTCACGCAACAACTGGCGACCCTCGTCCGCGCCGCGGAATCGATGCGCGAGGCCGCCGCTGCGGTCGCCCAGTCCACCGGCACCATCCGGCAGGGCGTGCTCGCCGAACAGGGGGAGGTCACGGGCGGACTCGAGGCGACCGAGAGCCTCGCGCAAGTGTCGCGGCGGGTCTCGGAGGACGGGACCGAGGCGGCGCAGGCATCGACCACCGCGAGCGAGGTCGCGAACCGCAACCGGCACCAGATCCGGGACGCGATCGGACGGCTCGTGGCGCTCAAGGCGTTCGTCAGCGAAGCGTCGAGCAAGGTGCAGCAGCTGGGGCAGGTGAGCCGCCGCATCACCGGATTCATCGCCTCGATCCGCGAGCTCGCCGACATGACCAACCTGCTCGCGCTGAACGCCGCGATCGAGGCGGCGCGCGCGGGGAAACACGGCAAGGGGTTCGCGGTGGTCGCCGACGAAGTGCGCCGGCTCGCGGAGCAAAGCGCCAGCGCCGCTCTGGAGGCGGGCGAGCTGGTGCAGGACGTTCATCGACAGGTGGGGGAGGTCATCGAGCAAATGCGGCGCGGCCAGGTCAACGTGGGCGGCGTCGAGGAGCTGTCGTCGGCGGCGCTCCAGGCCCTGGATGCGATCGTCGCCGCGACGGCGGAGGCGACGTCGCATGCGCAGCGGATCGCGGCCGCCGCCGGCGATCAGGATAAGGCGTTCGGCAAGTTGCGCGACCGCATCCACGCGGTCGCGGCGATCGCGGGGAAGAACCGCGCCGAAGCGGACGACGTCGCCACCCGCGCCGACGAGGCGGCGCGTGGGCTCACGGAGCTGGAGCGGGCGACCAAGCAGCTCGAGGACGTCGCGGCGATGCTGCGCCAGCTGACGCGCGGCTTTGCCAGCGTTGCGTAGCCCGCTTACCATTCCCCCGTGGCCACGGGTCAGCAGCCGAGCGGGGAGCGCGTGTACGTCGCCCTCGGGTCGAACGTGGGCGATCGCGCCCGGCATCTCGCGTACGCACGGGCGCGGCTCGCCACGCTGCCGCGCACTCGACTCGTCAAGGCATCCTCCGTCGAAGAAACAGCCGCCCTCGGCCCCATCCCCCAGGGAGCCTATCTCAACCAGATGGTCCTGCTCGAGACGGCGCTCGAGCCCGGGGCGCTGCTCGCCCACCTCCACGCGATCGAGGCGGAGCGCGGGCGCGAGCGGGGGATTCGCTGGGGACCGCGCACCCTGGATCTCGACATCGTGCGGTTTGGCGACCGGGCGGCGCACGACCCCGGCCTGACCATTCCACACCCCGAGCTCCCGAACCGCCCGTTCTGGCAGCGCGAGCTCGCCGAGCTCGACGGCACCCCCATCCCGCGCCCGACGCCCGATGGCTGACGAGCCAAAGTCCGTTACCACGCGCGAGCTCATCGCCATGAAGACGCGCGGAGAGCGCATCGTCGTGCTGACCTGCTACGACGCGCTGTTCGCCCGGCTGCTCGACGCCTCCGGCGTCGATGTGCTCCTGGTCGGAGACTCCGTCAATCAGATCCTGGCCGGCGCCGAAACAACCCTCTCGGCGACGCTCGACCAGATGATCTATCACACGAGGAGCGTGTGCCGGGGAGCCACGCGAGCTCTGGTCGTGTGCGACCTGCCGTTCCTCACGTTTCAGGTGTCGCCGCAGGAGGCGATCCGGAACGCCGGCCGCGTCCTGCAGGAAACGGGCTGCCACGCCGTGAAGCTCGAGGGCGGCGCTCCGATGGCGGCCACGGTGCGCGCCCTGGTCGACGTCGGCATTCCCGTCATGGGCCACCTGGGGCTCACGCCCCAGTCGGTGCACGCCCTCGGGGGCTACCGCGTGCAGGGGCGCGATGAGAAGACCGCCGAACGGATTACCGCCGATGCGCGGGCGCTCGAGGAGGCCGGCGCCTTCGCCATCGTCCTCGAACTGGTGCCGGCGCCGCTTGCATCGCACATTACCAAGGCACTCACGATTCCGACGATCGGGATCGGGGCGGGACCCGCGTGTGACGGACAGGTGCTCGTGCTCCCAGACATGCTGGGATTGAATGACCAGTTCAGCGCCAAGTTCGTGAAGCGCTACGCGGCGCTCGCGGAGGACGTACGGGAAGCCGTGAAGCTCTATGCGGCGGAAGTGCGCGAGGGGCGGTATCCCGGACCGGAACATTCGTTCACCAAGTGAGACACATGTCGCGGCGAGAACTGATCGAGATGCTGGGAGCGGCGGCGTTAGTGCCCCTCACCAGCCGGGCGGCGTCCGTACGGGTCGGCGGTCCCGCCGGTCCCGGGTTCCGTATTCGCACCATCACCGCGGGCACCAATGTGAAGGGCGCCGCGGACCTACGAGGCGTCGAGCATGCGCTGGCGTTTCTCAAGAAGGCGAAGCGGCTCGTCACCGACGCGGGGTACGAAGTACAGACCATTCGCATCGCCACGCAGCCCTTTTTGGAGGAGGCGGGGCACCGGACGCGCGCGAATGCCCTGCCTGACCTACAGGCGCTCGATCGCGCCGTGGTCGACGGCGGCGCGCTCCTGAGTCTCGGCCCCGTGCTCGCGCCCGACGGTGATGATCCCGAGTTCGGCCCGTGGGCCGCGGAGCTCGCGCGCACGACGCGGAACATCAGTTTCTCGGTGCGGGTCGTGTCCCCCGACCGTGGCGCTTCCCCGCAGGGGGTCACGGCCGCGGGCGAAGCGATGGCGGCGATCGCGCGCGCCACCCCCGGGGGCATCGGCAACTTCCGGTTCGCCGCAGCCGCCAACGTTCCGGCCGGCACGCCGTTCTTTCCCGTCGCGTACCACCACGGGTCGGATGCGGCAGCGGTTGGCGTCGAATCGCCTCCGCTGCTGACCGCGGCCTTCAACGGGGCCAAGACGTTGACGGATGCCAAGCAGCGTCTAAAGACGTCCCTCGAATCCCGCCTCGGACCGGTAGAGCAGCTGGTAAAAGAAGCGGCGCGCCGGGACGAACGAGGTTATACGGGTATCGACGTGTCTCCCGCCCCCGGCAAGGACGCGAGCATCGGGGAGGCGATCGAAGCGCTCACCGGTGTACCGTTCGGCGCGGCGTCGACGCTCGCGGGGTGCGCCGCGATCACCGACGTGCTCAAGAGCGTCCGGCTCAAGCTGTGTGGCTATTCGGGGCTCATGCTGCCCATTCTGGAAGATCCGGTGCTGGCACGACGCGCGACGGAAGGGCGCTTTACCGTGCGCGACCTGCTCCTCTATTCCAGCGTCTGCGGCACCGGGCTCGACGTCGTGCCCCTGCCGGGGGACACGCCGGCGGATCAGCTCGCTGCGCTGATCGCCGATGTGGCGGCACTCTCCACCAAACTTCGCAAGCCCCTCTCCGCGCGGTTGTTCCCCGTGCCGGGCAGAAAAGTCGGGGAGATCGCCCGTTTCAACGATCCGTACCTGACCGACTCGATCGTTCTGAAAGCGGAGTAACGCGACCCCCCGCGTCTCTACCTGGTAGGATGAGTCGCGCGTCGGTGCTGCTCCAGACCGTGGCCCTGCTCGCGGCCACCTCGGCGGGCGTCGCCCAGTCGATCCCGCTTACGCGCTTGGACACTTGGCGCCTCGAAGGCCTCGACGAGGGCACCGCCGTGGTGCGCGACAGCGCGGCCTGGCAGACGCTCTGGTGGTACTTCGGCCGCGAGTATCGATCCACGTGGGATGCCCCGCTGCCGGACAGCGTCGCCACACCTCCCGCGGTCGACTTCTCGCGAAACATCATCATCGTCGTCAGCTCGAGGTTCGCCGGATGCGACGATGACGCGGTTGCCCATATCGACTCCGTCGGCGAGCAACTGCGCGTCGTCTTGGGGGTGGCGGAGCGTCCCGACATCGGGAGGATCTGTCTCCCCATTCCGGAAGTTGGAAACCGCGTCCAAGCCGCCGTGGTCCCCGGTCGGTGGCGGCAGGTGACCTTCGTCGGCGCGCGCCCCGATTACCAGGTACCTCCACCGGCGACCTGGTGGGCCAAACCATCGGTCGCCGCGGCACTCGACACGGGACAGAGCATGCTGAAGGCGGTGTCCTGGAGGGTGCTCCCACAGGATTCGACCCTCCCCCTGAAGGACCTGCGACGCCTGGCCCATGGCGCAGCGGAGGGGGTCGGACCGGGCCTCGGCCTCCTCGGGAATCCGCGGGTGCGCGCGAGCACGGAGCTGCTCGTGGTCCTGGAAACCGGCCCGCATGCGCTACCGCTTGCACGACGCCTGCTCTTCGACCTACACGGCGATGCACTCGCGCGCGACCGCCACGCCGACACGGCAGCCCTGAGAATCGTGATCGCGCAAATGGGGGGCGGCGATCATCCCGACATCGCGCAGCCGCTCATCAGCAACCATGTCGTACGGGATAAGGAGCCTCTGCTGCGCGCCCTGATCCGGACCGTGTGGGCGGATTCGGTGTCGTGCTACGCAGCCGTTGCGGTGTACGCCTCCCGGTGGCCAGCAGCGAGCGAGCTTCGGAGTTACTGTCCGGGCCCACCGGACTTGACGAGGCACACGCTTCCCACCGTCCGCGTCACGCATCTCTGCGCCACGACGTTCCGCATCCGCAATGAGCTGATGACGGCGGCCGACATCGCGTGGGACGTGCCCGAAGCGGGAGAAGGTGGTCGGCTGGTCGTTCCGCCACGCGGCCATCGGCCGCACAGCGACGCGGTCCTCACGACGGCACATCGCGGAACGTTGCGCCTGTCCCGCGACGGACGGCTGTTCGTGATTATCGGCAACTCGGGTGGTCGTCCCTGTGCGGAAAGCGACACGGTGCCGGTGATCGCCCCGCCGCCGCGCTTCTTCTTCCCCGACGACATCGGACGAACGGTCAGTCCGCCCTCGGACACGGCCCTCCGCTACTACCGCAGACTGTTGCGCGTGGCGTTCTTCGACACGACGGGCGGGGAGCAGGTGCGGGCCGCGATCCAACGGTGGCGTGCCACGATCGTGGCCGGTGGTCCATATCCCAACCCCTACCTCCTGCGCGTACGCGATCCGGGCCCGACCTGGGAAGCCTGGGATTCGGCTCGCGCGGGGATGGCGGAGGAGCCGGGCGTCGAGGACGTGGTTCCGATCGTGGTGCGGCGGAGCGCCGCGCGTCAGTGATGCGCGCGCGGCACCCTACCAACCCGCCGAGTCCCTCGTTTGCTTTAACGCGCCATGCACGAGCTCACGAGCCCGCAAGAGATGCGCGCCTGGTCGCGCGCCGAGCGCGCGCGGAACCGCCGCATCGGGTTCGTGCCGACCATGGGATTCCTGCATGAGGGACACTTACGACTCGTCGATCGCGCCCGGGAGCGCTCCGATCGCGTCGTGCTGAGCATCTTCGTCAACCCGCTGCAGTTCGGGCCGAACGAAGATCTGGCGCAGTACCCGCGGGACTTGGAGCGGGACCGCCGCCTCGCCGCCGCGCGGGGCGTGGACTGTCTCTTCGTCCCGGACGTCGCGGCCATGTACCCCACCGAGCCGCTCGTCCGCGTGCATCCCGGCCCCATGGGGGACACACTGGAGGGGGCCGCACGGCCCGGTCACTTCGCCGGCGTCCTGACCGTCGTGGCGAAGCTGTTTCACTACGTGGAGCCGGACATTGCGATCTTCGGGCGGAAGGACTTCCAACAGGCGATGCTGGTCCAGCGCATGGCCAGAGACCTGGACTTCGGCGTCGAAATCGACGTCGCGCCGACGGTGCGGGAGCTCGACGGCCTGGCGCTCTCATCCCGCAATACCTACCTGAAGGGTGACGACCGGCGCGCGGCCCTCGCGCTGTCACGCGCGCTGCGGGCGGTGGAGCAGGCATGGCGGAACGGTGAGGCGGACCCCAAGGCGCTGCAGCGACGTGGCCTCGAGGTTCTGCGCGCCCCGGATGTGCGTCCGGAGTATCTCGAGCTCGTGGACGATCAGCTGCGTCCGGTGGCGCGCGCCGACGCGCGCACGGTGGTCGTCCTCGCGGCGCGAGTCGGGCCGGCGCGCCTGATCGACAACGTGGTGCTGGGGGAGGGAATCGCGAGCGATGTCGCAGTCCGGACATCGTGATGTCGAGAACCGGGTGAGCCTCCCGTCCTGGGCTATCGCCACCTCGGAGCGACGAGCCCACATTGCGCGCGTGGCTGACCTCGTGACCCACTGGGCCTCCGCCATGCGGGTGCCCGACACCGAGCGGGCGCGCTGGCTGAAAGCGGCATGGCTGCACGACGCGCTCCGCGACGCACCGGCCGCCAACGAGCTGGCCCACGGCCCCATGGCCGCGGAGCGCGCCGCGCGCGAGGGTGAGACCGATCGAGGCGTGCTCGACGCCGTACGCTACCATTCGATCGGCTATGCGTCGTGGGAGAACGTCGGCAAGATGCTCTACCTGGCGGACTACCTCGAGCCCGGGCGCCCCTTCGATCAACCGCGGCGGGCGGCGCTCGCGGCGCGCGTACCGGCGGAGCGGGACGCGGTCCTGCTGGAGGTCGCGGCGCGCCGCATTGCCCGCGTCATCGACGGCCACTGGCGGCTCCTTCCGGAAACGGTGGACTTCTGGAACGCACTGGTCGGATCCTGATCGCGTGCGTGACGCTCCTCGCCGCCTGCCGGCGAGAGCGTTCGCAGAGCGACGCGCTCCCGATACCGGGCGCCGACGGACCGCGCGTGACCGTCGAGGTCCTGAACGCCAGCGGCACGCCCGGGCTCGCCAAGGTCGGCACCCGCCTGCTGCGGCGCGCGGGGATCGACGTGGTCGCGTATGGAAACGCTCCCGAGGCGCTCGGCAAGCTCGATTCCACACGCATCGTCGTGCGTCGCGGAACGGAAGCCGTGGGACAGCGAGTGCGTCGAGCGTTGGGACGGGGTCGGGTGGTGGTCCAGCTGGACAGCGCCCGGCTACTCGACGCGAGCGTGCTCCTGGGCGCGGACGTTGCGCCGCGGTCCCAGTTCCACCCGTAGCTGGCCGCAGGCCGCGCTGATGTCGAGGCCACGGCTGCGGCGCAGCACCGCCTCGATTCCGTGACGCCGCAGCCGCCGCTCGAACGCGAGCATCTGCGCGCGGGGGCTGGGAGCGAGGTCGGGGGCCCCACCCGGGTGCAGCGGTAGCAGGTTCACGAGCGCGCCCAGCGGTCGCGCCAGCCGCGCCAACTGATCGGCCTGCTCGAGGCCATCGTTCGTCCCCCCGATCAGCACGTATTCCAGGGTCACCCGGCGACGGAATCGTCCCAGCGCCGCGATCACGGCGGGAAGGCCGTACTTCTTCTCGATCGGCATCAGCTCGTGCCGTAGCTCCGGCGTCGGAGCGTGCAGCGACAGCGCGAGACGGAACTGCTCCGGTCGCTGCGCCAGCTTCGCGAGATTCGGCAGGATCCCCACCGTGGAGACCGTGATGTGGCGCGCGCCGATCCCCAGCCCCTCAGGATGGTTCAACTGCGTGAGCGCGGTGTTCACCGCCTCCCAGTTGAGGAGCGGCTCCCCCATGCCCATGAACACGACGTTCGTCGGCTTGCGCTCCGAGTCCTGCAGGATCACCTCGCGCACCTGACACGCGATTTCGGCCGCGGACAGATTGCGGCGAAACCCCATCCGTCCCGTCGCGCAGAACACACACCCGAGGGCGCACCCCACCTGTGACGAGATGCACAGGGTGCGTCGCTTCCCCTCGGGGATGAGGACGGACTCGACCGCCTCGCCGTCGCCCAGGTCCCAGAGGTACTTCTCCGTGCCATCGCTCGACACCTGGCGCGCAACAACGGGCAGGCGACGCAGAGGAAACGCTTCGGGCAACGCCCGCCGCAGGCGCTCGGGCAGCTCGGTGGCATCTTCCCAGGAGGCGACCGGGCGTTGCCATAACCGGGGCAGAATCTGACGCGTCCGGTAGGGTGGCTCCCCGCGCTCGGCGAGCCACGCCCCCAGGGCCGCCCGCGCGCTCTCGGGAACGAGGCCTAGCAGGTCGGTCATGTAAGTGCCGCTCGGGAAATGCGTTGCATATAGCACATAACTTAACTATCTTCAATCGTTTAGGACACTTGGAACATCGTGCGCCTGTCCGAGCTTTTGACCCCCGCCCGCATCTTGGTGCCCCTGCACGCGACTGACAAAGAAGGGGTCCTTCGGGAATTGGTGGACGCCGTGTCCGAAGGAAACGGGGGGGCGTCGGACGAAGTCCTGGTCGCCATCCTGGAGCGCGAACGACAGTTCCCGACGGGCATCGGCTACGGCGTCGCGGTCCCACATGGCAAGACCCCCGCCCTCACGGCGCTGGTGATCGTCGCCGGGACGACCCCCGCCCCTGTGCCCTATGAGACAATCGATGGGGAGCCCGTGCGGCTGTTCTTTCTCCTGGCGGGGCCGGAATCGTGTGCCGGGGCGCACGTCAAGGCGCTGAGCCGGATCTCCCGACTGGTGCGGCGTGAGCCGGTGCGGGGCAAGCTCTTGAACGCCCGCACGCCGGAGGAGTTTTACCGCGTGCTGTGCGAGGCGGAGGCTTTATAGACAGCGTCAGCAGCACATCCAGGCGTACGCACCGTTGCGGCGAGCTGCGCATGCAGCACGTGGGGCAACAGGTACGGTTGGGGGGCTGGGTACACCGGCGGCGGGATCTTGGAGGGATCGTCTTCATCGATCTGCGTGACCGCGCTGGGATCGTGCAGATTGCGATCGGCCCGACCGCGCCCGAGGACGTACGGCGGGTGGCCGGCGGGCTGACCAGCGAGACGGTGGTCGAGGTCGCGGGTCAGGTGACGGCGCGACCCGCCAACATGAAGAACCCCGAGCTCGCGACCGGCGACGTCGAGGTGCAGGCGACGCTGCTCTCCGTCGTGGGCCCCGCCGTCACCCCGGCGATCCCGGTCGCGCGCGGCAAAGGGGACGAGCTGCCCGCCGAGGAGCTGCGGCTGAAGCACCGGCACCTCGACCTGCGGCGCCCGGAGATGCAGGCGAATCTCATCCTGAGCCATCGTCTGCTCCAGCGCGCGCGCCGCGCCCTCTCCGACCTCGAGTTTCTCGAGATCGAGACGCCGATCCTCACCAAGCCGACACCCGAAGGGGCGCGGGACTACCTCGTACCCTCGCGCGTGCATCCCGGCGAGTTCTACGCGCTGCCGCAGTCGCCGCAGATATACAAGCAGCTGCTGATGGTGGCTGGCTTCGATCGCTATTTCCAGATCGCCCGCTGCTTTCGCGACGAGGACCTCCGCAACGACCGGCAGCCCGAGTTTACGCAGATCGACCTCGAGGCCTCGTTCGTCGGAATGGACGATGTGCTCGGGTACGTCGAGGCCGTGCTGGTCGCCCTGTGGGACGAAGGCGGACACCGGATCGCCCGGCCCTTCCCGCGGATCGCGTGGCGCGACGCGCTGGAGCACTATGGGACCGATAAGCCCGACCTGCGCTACGATCTGTCGATCGCCGACTGGACGGCGCACGTGAAGCCGCTCGGCGTGCCGTTCTTCCAGGCCGCGTTGCGGGATGGCGCTCGGGTGCGCGGCCTCGCCGTCAAAGGTGGCGGCGCGCTCTCGCGCAAGGACGCAGACGAGCTCGCCGAGACCGCCAAGCAGCTGGGTGGCGCCGGGCTCGCCTGGGTGAAGCGCCAGGGCGAGCAGATCTCGGGATCGGTCGGGAAGCACTTCACACCGGACGCGCTGGCGGCGCTCGGCGTGGGCGACGGCGATGCCGCGCTGATGACCGTCGGACCCGACCGCGTCACCTCGCCGGTGCTCGACCGCGTACGCCTGGGCGTCATTCAGCGGCTGCGGACGCAGCCAAAGAGGGCGCACGCGTTCACCTGGGTCGTGGACTTCCCGTTGTTCGAGCCCGATCCGGAGACGGGGAAGCCGGTCTTTGCGCATCACCCGTTTACGTCCCCCCACCCGGACGACCTCGCCCGACTGGACAGCGATCCGTTCAGTTGCCGGGCGTTGCATTACGACGCCGTATACAACGGGAACGAGCTCGGCTCGGGATCGATCCGCATCACTGACGCCGCGGTACAGCGCCGCGTATTCGCCCATCTCGGCCTGTCGCCCGAAGAGGCCGACGCGCGCTTCGGATTCCTGTTGACCGGCCTGCAGGCGGGCGCGCCGCCGCACGGCGGATTCGCGATCGGGTTCGATCGCGTGGTGATGCTGCTCGCGGGCGCGGGATCGCTGCGCGACGTGATCGCGTTTCCCAAGACCACGGCGGCGCGCGCGCTGTTCGAGGGCGCGCCGGCGCCCGCGAACCCGGCGGACTTGGCGACGCTCCACATCGAGGTGAAGCGATGAGCGAAGAGATCACCCACCGCCTGTCCACCGAAGGTGTCGATCCGCTCACGCTGGCGGGTGTGAATGACGGCAATCTCGTGGTCCTGGCGCAGCGGCTCGGGGTGCGGGTCTCGTTGCGGGGCGACGCGTTGATCCTGCATGGCCCGCTCGCGGCGGTCGAGCGCGCGGTGCCCGTGGCGCAGGCGCTCGTCGATCTGGCGCGCATAGGAGGGGCAGAGGGCGGAGGCGAGCCGCTCGACGTGGCGGACGTGGACCGGCTGGTGAGCGAAGAAGCACAAGTGGGGGAGGGAACACGGCACCCCGGGGAAGGCGAGTACAAGATCATTCTGCCCGGCCTACGGCGGGTGATCCAGGCGAAGACGACGGGGCAGCGCGAATACCTCCGAGCGATCGCGCAGCACGACATCGTGATCGGGATCGGTCCCGCGGGGACGGGAAAGACCTACTTGGCCGTGGCGGCAGCCGTGGACGCGCTCGCCCGCAAGCGAGTGCGTCGCATCGTGCTCGCGCGCCCCGCGGTGGAGGCCGGCGAGAACCTCGGCTTCCTGCCCGGAGACCTGCACGAAAAGGTGGACCCCTATCTCCGGCCCTTGTACGACGCGCTCGAGGACATGATGCCGCACGACCGGGTTCACAAGGCGATCGAGAGCCGCATCATCGAGATCGCCCCGCTCGCCTACATGCGCGGCCGCACGCTGTCCGACGCATTCGTGATTCTCGACGAGGCGCAGAATGCGACGGGCATGCAGATGAAGATGTTTCTGACCCGTCTGGGCGTGGACTCGCGCGCCGTGATCACGGGCGACAAGACCCAGATCGACCTGGCGAACCGCGAGGACTCCGGCCTGCTCCAGGTCGAGCGGATCCTGCCGGGGATCGAAGGAATCGGATTCTGCTATCTGGGAGACGGCGACGTCGTGCGTCACCGTCTCGTGCGCGACATCATCCGCGCGTACGCCGAGGACGCGCAAGGTTGACATGAGGCTGCCGAGCAAGGAGCAGCTCCGGTATCACGGGAGCCGCTGGTGGTGGGTGGTGGGCCTGGCGACGCTCGCCTACGTGGCGTTCCCGTCGAGCGCCACCAACGTGGAGCTGCCGGCCGTCGGGACGTTCGCGAAGGCCGATGTCGTCGCGCCGTTCACGTTCCCGGTGAACAAGTCGGACGAGGAACGCGTGCGCGAGGCCGAGGAGCTGGCGGCCAGCGTGAAGCCCATCTACCGGTACCAGGAGCGCGCGCTCGACAGTGCCCAGACGGCCATGCACGCTTTCTTCTCGAGCATCGAGCGGGCGGCGGATTCGGGCGGCGCTGCGGTCATTCTTCAGGCGGCGAAGGCGCAGGGGTTCGCGCTCAGCCCCGCGGAGGCTAGCTACCTGGCCAAGGGGGGCAAGCGACACGCCCTCGAGAAGGCGATGAGCGAGCTGTTCGACCGCACGCTCGCCGCGGGTGTCACCGGCCCGGGCGTCCTGCAGGTCGAGCAGGCCCCGGAGCTGATCGTGCGCCGTCGATCGGGCGAACAGTCGGTGCCGCGCGACCAGGTGCTGTCGTACGCGCAATACCTCGTGCGCGCGCGGGCGAGCCAACCCGACCGCGGGTCGAGCGTCGGCGACCAGCTCTATGTCCGGCTCGCGGGACACTTCTTCCAGGCTACGCTCGTTCTCGACCCGGTCGAGACCGAGCGACGGCGGGACGAACTGCGCAAGAGCGTCGACCCGAGCAAGTACATCGTACGAGCCGGCGACCGCATCATCGGAGCGCACGAAGTCGTGACGAGCGAAGCGTACGAGAAGCTCGTGGCGCTGCACAGTGACCTCGTGCGCCGCGGCGGAGCGACGAGCCGCTCGGTCGGGGGCGTGATCGGCCCCATTCTGCGCGACTCGCTCATCTTCGCGATCTTCTGGGTCCTGCTGGGGTTCTATCGCCGCGAGACGTATCGCGAGCGGCGGCAGGTCGCGTTGATTGGCGGGCTGTTCGCGCTGGTGCTGATGCAGGCCGCGGCCGTGGCTCGGTTCGTTCCGACGCATCCCGAGGTCATCATCCTGCCCTTCATGGCGATGATGCTCACCGTGCTATTCAACGGTCGCGTGTCGATGATCGCCGCCATGATTCTCTCGATCGTGATCGGTCTGCAGCCCGTGTTCCACGACCTGCCGGCGCTGCTCCTGTGTGTGGTCGGCGGCGTGACGGCGGCCCTCACGGTCCGGGTGCTGCGGCGCCGGAGCAACTTCTATGTGCCCGTGCTGATCATCGCGCTGGGGTATCTCGCGGGCGCGCTCGCGCTCGGGCTCGCGGGCGGCTGGAGCGTGGGCGAGATCGCGCTGCGCGGCGTGTGGGGCGCGGCGAACGGCCTGGTCTCGGCGGGGCTCACGTTCTTCCTGCTGCCCGTCGCCGAGTCGATCACGGGCATCACGACCGACCTCACGTTGCTCGAGCTCTCCGACCCGAGCCGGCCGCTGCTGCGGCGGCTCTCGCTCGAGGCACCCGGCACGTACGCCCACTCCGTCGCCATGGCGAACCTGGTGGAGGCCGCCTGCAATCGCATCGGCGCCGACGGCCTGCTCGGGCGCGTCGGGTGCTACTACCACGACATCGGCAAGGTGAAAAACCCGCAGTACTTCGTCGAGAACCAGACGCGCGGCAACAATCCGCACGACCGGCTCAAGGCGTTTCAGTCGGCCCAAATCATCAAGGCGCACGTCACCGACGGGCTGGCCCTGGCCGCGGACGCGCGGTTGCCCGAAGCCGTCGCCGCGTTCATTCCCGAGCATCACGGAACCACGGAGATCACCTACTTCCTCGACCGCGCGAAGAAGAGCGGCGATGGCGCGCCGCCGCGCCCGGGAGACTACGTCTATCCCGGCCCCAAGCCGCACTCCGCCGAAACCGCGATCACCATGCTCGCCGACTCGGTGGAGGCAGCGCTGCGCGTGCTCGAGGACCTGACGCCGCAGAAAATCGCAGAGGTGATCAACCACATCGTCCGCACCAAGCTGAACGCAGGACAGCTCGACGAGGCGCCGATGACCCTGCGGCAGATCGATCAGGTCAAGCAGGAATTCGTCCGCATCATCAGCGGGATGTACCACAACCGCATCGACTATCCGGAGTCCAGTGGCGGCATCACGGCGTCGTGGCAGCCCGCGGGCAGGGCTTGAGCGCGTGGTGGGGCGCATCCTGGCCTGGGAGGGCGTGTCCCCGCCTCGCTGCCGCGTCGAGCTCACCCTGCTCGGCGCGCCCGCGATGCGCCGCCTCAATCGCCGAGCGACGGGGCGGCGCAGCCTGACCGACGTCATCGCGTTCGCCTTGCCACAGCCTGACGGAACGGTCCTCGGCGATGTGTATATCTGTCCGGCCGCAGCGAGTGCCTGGGTACACGATCGGCAAACCGGAAACGGGAACCGGAAAACGGTGGACGAGGAGTTGGTCCGGCTCACGGTGCACGGCACGCTCCACGTGTTAGGCTATGACCACCCGGAGGGCCCCGGCCGCACGCGCTCGGCGATGTGGCACCGTCAGGAGCGTTACGTGCGTCGGCTGCTGGGCACGCGTGGCGAGCGAACCCGATGACGCTCACCGTTGCCGCATTGACTCTCGGCGGAGCCCTCGTCGCCGGTACGGCCGCGCTGTGGGCCGGCCTGCTGGCGCTCGGCGAAGAGGCAGCCGTGGGCGAGGCGCTGCACACACTCGGCGACGCCCCGCCTCCCACGGTCGGCGCCCGCGTCCCGCTGCATCGCGCGCTCCACGTCGCCCGGCTCGCGCTCCTCGTCCTGGGTGCGGCGGCGGGCGGCCACGCGCTCGGCTGGTGGGAACGGCCGTGGGTTGAAGGACTCGGAAGCTGGGCCATTGCGGCGGCGTTCCTGTTCATCCTCGGCGATGCGCTGCCCCGCAGCCTGGCGCGGGTCGCGCCTGAGCTCGCGGCCACGGCCCCACCGCTCGCGCGCCGGACCCTCGCCCCCTTCGGCCTGCTCCTGTGGCTGCTCGCCTGGGTAGACCGCGGTCTTCACAGCCTGGTGGCGACGCCTCGTCCGCTCGAGCCCGCCCTCGGCGCCGCCCAGCGCGACATGCTGCTCGGCGTGTTCACCCTCGCCGACACGCGGGTGGACGAGGTCATGACCCCACGGCTCGACATGATCGCCGTCGACGTCGCCGCGTCGACCGAGGACGTGGTCGAGGCGTTCCGTCAGAGCGAGCACTCCCGACTCCCCGTCTACGACGGCACGCCCGACAACATCGTCGGCATCGTGTTCGCAAAGGATCTCGTGCCGTTCACCATGGGGATCGGCGGCAATGTCACCCGCTGGCAGGACCTGGTACGGCCCGCGGCGGTGGTGCCGGAGACGAAAACGCTCGACAGCCAGCTCCGCGACTTCCAGCGCGCCCCCTCACACCTCGCCATCGTGGTGGACGAGTTCGGCGGCACCTCGGGGCTGATCACGCTCGAGGACATCCTCGAAGAGATCGTGGGCGAGATCCACGACGAGCACGACGTGGGCGAGGCGCCGTCGATCCGCCAGGACGGCGACCGCTACTGGGTCGACGGGCGCGTCACCCTCGATGATCTGTCCCAGGCCCTGGGACGCCCGTTCGATCATCCCGAGGTCTCGACCGTCGGCGGGCTCGTGTACTCGGTGTTGGGCCGCGTGCCGCGCGCGGGCGACGAGCTCACGCTCGACGGTTACCGAGTGGTGGTCGAGCACGTCGACCGCCGCCGGGTGACCAGCGTGGTGTTGCAGAGGAAGCGGTGACCATTCCCGTCCTCTTGTTCGTGGCGGGGCTGCTGCTCGCCGCCGCGGCGGCGGCGATCGGCGTGGCCGCCGCCGCAGTGAGCCAGCTCCAGCTGACCCGGTGGGTGTCGTACAAGCTGCGCGGCGCGGGCGGCGCCGCCGGGGTGCTCGAAAACCCCGGGCACCTGCTCGCCACCGCGAACGCGCTCACGACTCTCGGGATCATCGGCGCCGCGGCGGCGATCCCCGCGCTCCTGGCCCGAACGACGCCCACCATCCTCGGCGTCTTCACCGTCGCGCTCGGCGTCCCGTTCCTCGTGAGCGCCGCCTACGTGGTGCCGCGCGTCGTGGGGCGTCGCTGGGCGGAGCCGATCGTGGCGCACGCGGCACCCCGCCTCGAGCAGCTTGGCAAGATACTCGCCCCCTTCGTGCCCTGGCGGGACCCGTCCGCCCGCACCACGCTCGCGGCCGTCCTGACCGACGCCGATACCGAAGCCCTCGCGTCCGCGGACGAGATGGCCGTGGTCTCGGGCGTGCTGGCTTTCGCGGACCGCCCGGTGCGCGAGCTGATGACGCCCCGCACGTCTATCGTGGCGCTCCCGGAGGGGCTGCTCGCGGGCGAAGCGGCGCACGTGTGCCAGCAGTCGGGGTACAGCCGCTATCCCGTGTATCGCGGGTCGCTCGACGAAGTGGTGGGCGTGACCCACGCCTTCGACCTCCTGCGCCTGCCCCCCGATGCGCCCGTGCCCGTCAACCCGGCCCTGGCGGTGCCGGGGACGACGCGCGCCGCGGACCTGATGCTCGAGATGCAGCGCGGGCGGAGTCACCTCGCCGTCGTGCTCGACGAGTTCGGCGGCACCGCGGGGGTCGTCACCTTCGAAGATCTGCTCCGCGACCTCGTGTCGGAGATCTTCGAGCCGGCGGCGCAGGCGCCGGCGGACGCGTCGCCCGTGCGGATCGTCGAGCTCCAGGGTAGCGCCCCCGCGAGCCGGCTCGAGGAAGCGCTCGGTGTCTCGCTGGGCTCTGGGGGGGCGGGGGGCGGGTCCACGGGCTGGAGTTCGACATCCTGGCGGCGACCGCCACCCGCGTGGAGCGGGTTGCGGTGCGACCGGGCCCGGTGCGCACGATACCCCTCGAGCGAGCGGACGAGCGGACCTGAAGCATGAGTCTTGCGTGAGCGCGGAGCGCATTCTCGAGGGACTCGCCCGGCGCGACCCCGTCGCCCTGGCCCGCGCCATCACCCTCGTCGAAAACCAGCGTGACGGATTCGAGCGTGTGCTGTCGCACGCGCACGGCCAGCTGGGCCGCGCCGGCGCACGTCGAGTGGGGATCACCGGACCCCCGGGCGCGGGCAAGAGCACGTTGACCGACGCGCTGATCCAGCGGTTCCGCTCCCGGCGGCTTTCCGTCGGCGTGGTGGCGGTGGATCCGACGAGCCCGTTCACCGGCGGCGCGCTCCTGGGCGACCGCATCCGCATGGAGTCGGTGAGCGTCGACCCCGACGTGTTCATCCGCTCGATGGCGACGCGCGGTGCGCAGGGCGGCCTGGCGACCACGACGGAAGAGGTCGCGGACCTGCTCGAGGCGTTCGGGTTCGACCGCGTGCTGATCGAGAGCGTCGGCGTCGGACAGACGGAGCTGGACATCGCGCGCGCCGCCGAAACCACGGTGCTCGTGCTCGTCCCCGAGTCGGGCGATGGAATTCAAGCGCTCAAGGCCGGTGTGATGGAGGTTGCCGATATCTACGTGGTCAACAAGAGCGACCGTCCCGGGGCCGATAAGCTGCGGCAGGAGATCGAGGTGATGCTCGGTCTCCGGCGGGGCAACGCGTTTCGGCATGTGAGGCCCCATCATGGGCCAGGACTGTCCGACCGTCCGACCGTCCCACCGTCTGACTCTTGGGAGCCACCCGTGCTCGGCACGGTGGCATCGACGGGTGCCGGTGTCGACGAGCTGCTGGCTGCCTTGGATCGCCATACCGTCTATCTTCAAGCGAGTGGTCAGCTGGCCGCGCGCCGGCGCCAGCGCCTTGCCGCCCGGACCCGCGCCGTGCTGGAGCGCGGGGTGCGACGCTGGCTCCACGAGGGCATGCGGGTGGACGAACTGGTGGCGCGACGGCTCGACGAGGTGACCGACGGTCGCAAGAGTCCATACGACGTGGCCGGCGAGATCCTCGACCAAATGAAGGCGGGGACCGCGGGAGAAGAGAACCGATGAGTCGCAGGGACAGGAAGACGGTTTATACGCCTGATGATCTGGCCGGCTTCGAGCCACGCAGCCGGCTCGGCGTGCCGGGCGAGTACCCGTTCACCCGCGGCATCCACCCCACCATGTACCGCGGCAAGCTGTGGACGATGCGTCAGTTCGCGGGGTTCGGGAGCGCCGAGGACACGAACCGGCGCTACAAGTTTCTGCTCGACCATGGGCAGACCGGTCTCTCGGTGGCGTTCGATTTCCCGACCTTGATGGGGTACGACTCCGACCATCCACGGGCGGAGGGTGAGGTAGGGAAGTGCGGCGTCGCGATTTCGTCGCTCGCCGACATGGAGGACCTGTTCCGCGGGATTCCGCTCGATCGCGTCTCCACCTCGATGACCATCAACGGGCCGGCTGCGATGCTGTTCTGCTTCTACGTCGCCGCAGCCGAGAAGCAGGGCGTGGCGAGCGCGGCGCTGCGGGGCACGGTGCAGAACGACATTCTCAAGGAATACATGGCCCAGCACGCCTGGGTGTATCCCGTCGAGCCGGCGCTCAAGATCATCGTCGACATGTTCGAGTGGTGCGCCGCACACACGCCCTTGTGGAACACGATCTCCATCTCCGGCTATCACATCCGGGAGGCCGGGGCGACCGCAGCGCAGGAGCTCGCCTTCACGTTGGCCAATGGGTTCACGTACGTCGAGCGGGGCATCGCGCGCGGCCTGGACGTGGACGCGTTCGCTCCGCGCCTTTCCTTCTTCTGGGACATTCACAACGACTTCTTCGAGGAGATCGCGAAGCTGCGCGCCGCGCGCCGCATCTGGGCCCGCCACATGCGGGAGCGTTATAGCGCGAAGAACCCGCGGTCTATGATGATGCGTTTCCACTCGCAGACGGCGGGGGTCACGCTCACCGCCCAGCAGCCCATGAACAACGTGGTCCGGGTGACCTATCAGGCGCTGGCCGCCGTCCTCGGGGGCACGCAATCGCTCCACACCAACTCGCTCGACGAAACGCTCGCCTTGCCGACCGAGGATGCGGTCCGCCTCGCGCTCCGCACACAACAGATCATCGCCCACGAGACCGGCGTGCAGGACGTCATCGACCCGTTCGGCGGGTCGTACTACGTCGAGTCGTTGACCGACGACCTCGAGCGGGAAGCGGAGGCGCTCTTCGCGGAGATCCAGTCGGTCGGGGGCGTGGTGACGGGCATCGAGAGCGGCTGGTTCCAGCGGCAGATTGCGCGGTCGGCCGAGGAGTTTCAACGGGACGTCGAAGCGGGCGGGCAGAAGGTGGTCGGGGTGAACGACTTCCTGAGCGCTGACGATCACCCCGTCGAGATTCTCAAGGTCTCCGACGACGCCGAGGAGACGCAGCGACGGCGTCTCGCGCGGCTCCGCGCCGAGCGGGACCAGGCGCTGGTCCACGATCGCCTAGAGACCCTGCGTCAGGCCGCGGCATCCGAGAGCAATGTGATCGGGCCGATGCTCGACTGCGCCAGAGCCTATTGCACCCTTTACGAGATCCGGCACGCGCTCGAGAGCGTGTACGGCGCCTATCGCGAGCCGGTGTTTTTTTAGGCCATGACCGCGCTCCCGATGTCCCCGAGCGAGAACGCCGTGCGCGCGGCCGTCGCGCGGTTGTCGCAGACCGCGCCCGGCGCGCATCAGGTGGTCTCGTGCTATTTGAAGCTCGAGCCTCGCGACAAGACGCGTGGGAAGTACCTGATCAAGATGAAGAACCGGGTCAAACAGGTCGCGGCCGAGCTCGAGCGCCGCCCGCTGGACCGCAGCCAGCGCGAGGCCGTCGCCGCCGACCTGGCGCGGGTGCAGCGCTATTTCGAGGAGCCCACCCGCCTTCCACCAGCGCGGGGGGTCGCCGTGTTCGCGGCGGGAGCCCTCGACCTGTTCGAGGTCCTGCCGTTGCCCCACGTCCACCGCTCCCGCCTCGGGGTCGCGCCCGTCCCCTTGGTACGCGAGCTGGTGGCTCTGGAGGAGGAATTCGGCACCATCCTCGTCGCCGCGTGTGACCGCACCAGTGCCCGGTTCTTCGAGGTCACGGCCTACGACGTGGTCGAGCTCCCCAGCCTGACGGCCGATGCCACGCGGTCCGGAAAGTTTCACGGGGAGCGACAGGCGAAACGGGGCAATGTGCTCGCGGGCGGATTCGGCGAGCACAATTACCACATGCGGATCCGCCAGGAGCGCCAACGCCACCACGCGCAGGTGGCGGATCGGATCTTTCAAATCCACACCCAGCGACCGCTCGCGGGGCTGGTCGTGGCGGGGATCGGCGTCGACGCCGCGGCGGTCCTCCCGCACCTCCACAGCTACCTCCACGACCTCGTGCTCGGCGTCGTCCGCTTGAACCCCAAGCACGCCAGCGCCGCCGGGGTGCGGGAGGCCGCGCTCGCCCTGCGGGAGGAGCGGGAGCGCGCCTGGGAGCGCGCACACGCCGAGGCGGTGCGCGAAGGCATCGCTACGGGGTGGGCGCTGAACGGCGTCGAGCCGACCCTCAAAGCATTGCAGCGGGGGCAAGTCCGCACGCTGCTCGCGGACGGACCCGATGACGACCGGCGCATCGACGATGCTCTGGAGGACGCGCTCGCTCAGCGCGTCCAGGTGGACGTCGTCTACGACGAGCGGGCGCGCCGCATCGTGGACGGCCTGGCCGGCCTGCTCCGATTCCGCCGCTGATGCCGCCGCCCAAGCGCCCGATCCGTGTCCTGGTCGCGAAGCCAGGGCTGGACGGCCACGACCGTGGTGCCAAGGTCGTGGCCGCGGCGCTGCGCGACGCCGGCATGGAGGTCATCTACACGGGACTGCACCAGACTCCAGAGATGATCGCCCAGGCCGCCATTCAGGAGGACGTGGACGTCGTGGGCCTGTCGATCCTGTCGGGCGCGCATCTCACCTTGTTCCCGCGCGTCAAGCAGCTCCTCGTCGCGGCCGGTCGCGACGACGTCCTGGTCACCGGCGGCGGGATCATTCCCCCCGAGGACGTTGCGGCCCTACGCAAGCACGGAATCGGGCGGCTGTTCGGCCCCGGTACCCCGACCTCGGACCTGGTGAAGTACATCGAAGAGTGGGCGGCCCAGCATGTCTCGGCGTAGTCTCCGTTGAGCCGCCTCAAAACGCTCACAGCGGAATACCGCGAGCTCAAGGGCCGGCTCGAGCAGGGCGGCGGGCCCGACCGCGTGCGCCGCCAGCACGAGCAAGGGAAGTTGACGGCGCGCGAGCGAGTCGCCGCCCTCCTCGATCCGGGCGCGCCCTGGTTCGAAGTCGGCTTGCTCGTGGCCTCCGATCAGTACGATGGGCAGGCGCCCGGGGCCGGCGTGGTCACGGGGCTCGGCCGGATCGCGGGCCGGCCCGTGGTCGTCGTCGCGAACGACGCGACGGTAAAGGCAGGCTCCTGGTGGCCGGAGACGATCAAGAAGATGCTCCGCGCGCAAGAGATCGCAATGCGACAGCGCACCCCGATCGTCTACCTGGTGGACTCGGCCGGCGTGAACCTGCCGTATCAGGGCGGCGTGTTCCCAGGGCAGTACGGCGCGGCGCGGATCTTCTATTACAACTCGATCATGCGTCACTATCTCCGTGTGCCGCAGATCGCCGCGGTCATGGGACCCTGTATCGCCGGAGGGGCATACCTGCCCGCGTTGTCGGACGTGATCTTCATGGTCGAAGGCACGTCATTCATGGGCCTGGGCGGCCCGAACCTCGTGAAGGGCGCGACGGGACAAATCGTGGACGCGGAGCTCCTGGGCGGAGCGGGGACGCACACGGCGGTGAGCGCCGTCGCCCATTACCGGGCCAAGGACGACCGCGACTGCCTCGCGCGCATCCGCGACTATGTCGCTCGGCTGCCGCGGACCGTGCCGCCGCCTTCACCGGGCGGCAAGCCCAAACGGAACCCTAAGGACCTGTATGACCTGCTCCCGTCGGACCACCGCATGAGCTACGATGTCCGCGCCGTGCTCGACTGCGTGCTCGACGCGGGGAAGCTTGACGAGTTCCAACCCGACCGCGCCCCGGAGATGATCTGCGGCCACGGCGCCATCGCGGGGCACACCGTGGCGCTCATCGCGAACTCGCGAGGTGTCATCAAGGGCCGCAAAGGCGAAGCGCCGAAAATCGGCGGGATCATCTACACCGAGAGTGCCGAGAAGGTGGCGTACTTCATCGAGAACGCCGACCGCGAGCGGATTCCACTCCTCTTCGTGCAGGACGTGTCGGGGTTCATGGTCGGCACGGAGGCGGAGCACTCGGGGATCATCCGGGCCGGAGCGCGGTTCGTCGAGGCGATGGCGACGGCGACGGTCCCCAAACTCGTGCTCACGGTTAACCACGCGTCGGGCGCGGGCTATTACGCGATGGCGGGGCAGGGCTTCGATCCGGACTTCATTGTTTCGTGGCCGACCGGCCGCATGGGCGTGATGGAAGGCGAGTCGGCGATTCAAGCCGTCTTCGGAAGCGACGCGGCAAAGCCCGAGCACAGCTCCGCCGTGGACACGATGCGCGCGGACTACGAGCATCAGCTCGACGCCCGGTTCGCCGCCGCCCGCGGTTTTGTGGACGCCATCGTGGTCCCCGAAGACACCCGCGATACGCTCGCATTCCTGCTGGAGTCCACCGCTGAGTTCCCTGGCCCTCATATCGGCGCATTCGTGCTCCCCAATCATTCATGACTTCGCGCCCTCTTGTATCACTGCTCGTCACCCTCACGGCCGCGTGCGGCGCCTCCGCTCCGCGGCCGAGCGGCGGTCCGACCCCGGTCCCCGGCCCTGCCGCCGCGCCCGTCTCCCCCCCTCCCCCGGCTCCCGCGTCTGGCGCCACACCGCCCGACCACAGCGGTGTGCCCGGCCGCGTGCCGATTCTCCCGCCGGCGCGCGCGCTGCTCGTCGGACTGATGCCGCTCCGCAGCGCGGGCGTCGAAGAGTTTCGGAGCAAGCATCCGACGTATGACGGTCGCGGCGTCTTGATCGGCATCCTCGACACCGGCGTCGACCCCGGCGTAGACGGGTTGATCACGACCAGTACGGGAGCGCCCAAGCTGCTCGACGTGCGGGACTTCTCCCGGGAGGGCGCGGTCCAGCTCACTCCGGTGACCCCCACCGGTGACGGCACGGTCATGATCGGGGGCCGGCCGTTGTCCGGCGCCGGTCGCGTCGGGCGGCTCACGAGCGCGTCGACCTGGTACGTCGGCAGCCTGAGTGAGCGTTCCTTCGGGAAGGTGCCCAACGCCGATCTGAACGGCGACGGGAACAACACGGACATCTTCCCCGTGATCGTCGTGAAGGCCACGGACGGGTGGGTGGCGTTTTTCGACTCGAACCTCGATGGCTCGTTCGAAGACGAGATGCCGCTGCACGACTACCGCCAGGGCCGAGAGATCATCGCGTTGGGCACGAAACCGATCACCCTGGCGGCGAATTTTGGCGAGGTGAACGGCGTCCCGACGCTCGCGCTCGTGTTCGACAATAACGCGCACGGGACACACGTCGCCGGGATCGCCGCTGGGCACAACCTGTTCAACGTGGCCGGCTTCGAGGGCGTCGCGCCGGGGGCCCAGCTGCTCGGGCTGAAGATCGCGAACGACGCGCGCGGCGGCATCTCGACGAGCGGGAGCATGCGGAACGCGATGGAGTACGCCGCCCGGTTCGCGGAGCAGCGCAGCCTGCCCCTCGTCCTCAACCTCAGCTGGGGAATCGGCAACGAGCCGGGCCCGCGCGCCGTGATGGACTCGATGGTCGACGCGTTCCTCACCGCTCATCCGGGCGTCGTCGTGGTAATCAGCGCCGGAAACGACGGCCCGGGCCTTTCCACGGTGGGGCTGCCCGGATCCGCAGACCTCGCCCTCACGGTCGGGGCGGTGTTGCCCGGCATCTACGTCCCGCTCGTCGAGGATGGGGCACCCCCCGCCCAGACGGACTTCGTGGAGTCATTCAGCGGACGCGGCGGGCGGTTCGCGAAGCCGGACCTGCTGGCACCAGGCTGGGCCTTCTCGACCGTGCCGGGATTCGACACCGGGAACGAGATCAAAGCCGGCACCAGCATGTCGGCCCCGTACATATCCGGGTTGGCAGCGTGCCTCATGTCGGCGCTGATGCAGGAAGGGCGCAGACCCGCCGCCGTCGAAATCAGTGCCGCACTCCGGGCCGCGGCGGGGGGGCTGCCCGGCGCGAGCGTTCTTGACCAGGGCGCAGGGCTGCCGCAGCTCGAGCGGGCATACCGCTGGCTCGTCGCCGGACATCAGGGCTCGGGCTACGTCGTCGAGACAGCCACGGGCAGCGGGTCGGCGGCGTTTCGGCGCAGCGGCCTGGCGGGACCGGGTGACACGCTCGAGACCTTCCGCGTGCGACACGTGACCGGCGTCCGGGTGGCGCAGTTCGCGCTCAAGAGCGACGCGTCGTGGCTATCCGCCCCCCCGAGCGTGGTCGCCGGATCGCGCGAGACGGAGATCCCCGTGACCTTCGCCCCGCCCGCACTCGCGTCGCCGGGGCTGTACGTGGGAACGGTGACGGCCTGGAATCCCGGCGACGCCCTGGCCGGTCCGCTCTTCCGGCTCGTCAACATCGTGGCGGTGCCCTACGACCTCGCGGACCGCCCGATGTACGACGAGCGCCGAACCGTCGGCCCCGGCCAGGTCCGCCGCTACTTTCTCCGCGTGCCGGGGCCGGGTACCACACTCGTGGCCAGTGTCACGCTCCCCGACTCCGTGCAGCAGTCGGCGAAAGTAATCCTGAGCGAGCCGAACGGGGCTCCGTTTCGCGACCTCGCGCGTGACTCCATCGTGTCGATCGGCGGCCCCCAGCCCGGCACCGCCCGGTTCGTGGTGCGCGCCGAGGACGCGATGGCGGGCAGCTATGAGCTGGATGTCGTCGCGCCGCCCCGCTCCGCGACGAGCGCCACCGTGCGGGCCCAGCTGGCCTCGCTCACGCTCGCGGACGGTGAGGCAACGAACTCCGGCGCGGCCAACGCGAGCGGGCGGTTGAGCGCGACGCTGATCGGTGCGCAGCGCGTCACGGAGGTCGTGGGCCGGTCCGGACGGGGCGGGGGCGTGCCGAAGGGACCAACGCCGGCCGAGAGCCTCACGGTGTCCGTCCCCGACTGGGCCGGTACGGCTATGGTCGAAGTGGAAATGCCTCGCGAGCAGTGGCGGGAGTTGACCGACTTCGGAGTGACAGGGTTCGATTCCGCCGGGCAGCAGGTCTCGCAGGAGCCGCTCGAGTACGCGTTCGGGCGGCAGACGTTCGCCGTGCCCGCTTCGCTGCGGGGCCAACGATTGACGATCGAGCTGTACCCGGGCTTCGCGCGCGAGGCCGGCATGCCGGGCTGGCGAGCAACCGTGCGCGTGCGCTTCCTCCTGCGCGAGCCCCGGGCGCTCGGCGATGGTGGAGACCTGATGGTGGTTCCGGGTGGGCGCGCCTCGTTGTCGCTGCCGCGCGTTCGCGATCTCGCGTTGCCCGAGGGGTTCACTCCGCTCGTCGAGGTGCGGGTCCGGCCATCCGGCGGGGCGGGGGCGGGGGGCGGCGCGATTCCGGACGCCGTCCGCCGCGTGGCGGTCGCCCCGTGACCACCTCTCCCAAGCGGCTCCGCATCGCCGCGGGGCAGGGGTTCTGGGGAGACTGGCTCGAAGCGCCGTACCGACAGGTGACCGGTGGACCCGTAGACTTCCTCATGATGGACTACCTCGCCGAAGTCACGATGTCCATCCTCCAGAAGCAAAAGTCGCGCGATCCGTCGCTCGGGTACGCGAAAGACTTCGTCCCGCTTATGGAGCGCATTCTCCCCATTCTCGCGGAGCGGCGGATCCGGGTCACGTGCAACGCCGGCGGCGTGAACCCACACGGCTGCGCGCAGGCGGTCGCCGCAGTCGCCCGGGGACAGGGTCAGCGTGGTAAGCTGCGGATCGGCGTGGTGACGGGCGACGATCTGCTGGGGCGGCTGGACGGCCTGCTCACCGGCGGGCACGAGCTCAAGAACCTCGACACCGGCCGCCCCCTCTCCGACGTGCGCGACCGGGTGCTCGCGGCAAACGCATACCTCGGCGCGGGGCCCGTGGTACAGGCCCTGCGCGGCGGCGCGGACATCGTCATCACCGGCCGCGTCACCGACACCGGCCTCACGCTCGGTCCGCTGATGCATGCGTTCGGGTGGCGATCCGACGCATGGGATCTGCTCGCGGCGGGGACCGTCGCGGGACATATCATCGAATGCGGCGCGCAATCGAGCGGCGGCAACTGTCTGGTCGACTGGGAGCGAATCCCCGACCTCGCGAACGTCGGTTACCCGATCGTGGACGCGGAGCCCGACGGCACGTTCTCCATTACGAAGCATCCCGATACGGGCGGGCGGATCAGCGTCGCGGGCGTCACCGAGCAGCTCGTGTACGAGATGGGAAATCCCGCCGAGTATATCACCCCTGATTGCGTCGCCGACTTCACGTCCATTCACCTGGCGCAGGCGGGGAAGGACAGGGTTCGGGTATCGGGTGTCCGCGGCAGGCCCGCGACCGATCAGCTCAAGGTGTCGATTGCGTACTTCTACGGGTACAAGGCCGTGGGGACTCTGATGTACGCCTGGCCCGACGCGTACAAGAAGGCCCAGGCGGCCGACGGCGTGCTGCGCCAGCGCCTGGCCGATTTGGGACTCGAGTTCGAGGCTCTGCTGACCGAGTTCGTGGGCGCCGATGCCACCCACGGGCCCCTGGGGCGCGCCGCGGCGCCCCTCGACGACCTGCCGGAGATCCAGTTGCGGGTCGGCGTCCGCTCGACCGACCGGGCGGCGGTCGAGCGGTTCACACGCGAGATTGCCCCGCTGATCCTGAACGGCCCGCCCAGCGTGACCGGGTTCGCCGGCGGCCGGCCGAAACCCGAGGAGATCGTGGCCTATTGGCCCGCGCTCCTCGACAAGCACATGGTGGAGCCGTGCGTCGAGTTCGTGGACGTGTGAAGCGCGGTCGGACGGTCGGACGGTCGGACCGAAACCCGAAACGCCGGGTGCAGTTGCTCGCGCTGGCGCACGCGAGGTCCGGGGACAAGGGCGACACGGCCAACGTGGGGTTGATCGCCTTGAAGCCCGAGTACTACCCGATCCTGGTGAAGCAGGTGACCGCGGCCCGCGTGGCGCGGCACTTCAAGGGCATGATTACGGGACGGGTGGAGCGGTACGAGCTCCCGAACCTGCACGCCCTGAACTTCCTGCTGCACGGCGCGCTGGACGGCGGCGGCACGATCTCACTCAAGACCGACGCGCAGGGAAAGGTGTTCTCCACCGCGCTGCTGCGTCTCGAGGTGGATCCCTCCCGATGAGCGACCGGGTGCTGACCGCGCTCGAGGGCGGGATTCTCACGGCGACCCTCAACCGGCCCGACAAGAAGAACGCGATCGACATGGCGATGATCGACGGCCTTCTCGCCGTGCTCGAGCGCGCCGATCTCGACGCAGCCGTCCGAGTGGTGGCGGTCCGCGGCGCCGGGGGAGACTTCTGCGCGGGCATGGATCTGAACGAGCTGCTCGCGTCCGCCGACCAGACCGTGGAGCAGAACCGCCACGCGGCCCTGCATTTCGCCGAGATCTTCGTGCGGATGCGGCGGCTACCCAAGCCGATCGTGGCCCTGGTCGAGGGACGGGCGCTCGCGGGCGGGTGCGGCCTGGCCACCGCGTGTGACCTGGTGCTCGCGGCGGAGTCCGCCAGGTTCGGGTATCCCGAAGTCCAGCGGGGCTTCGTCCCCGCCATCGTGATGGTCCTGCTCAAACGTTGCGTCGGAGAAAAGGTCGCGTTCGATCTCGCGGCCACCGGGCGGCTGCTCAGCGCCGCCCAAGCGGCCGGCGCCGGGCTCGTCTCGCGCGTGTACGAAGACGCGGACTTCGAAGACCAGTCGAACGAGGTGCTGCGCGCCCTGGCCACCGCGAGCGCCTCGGCATTAGCATTCACGAAGCAGCAGTTCTACCAGCTCGACGGCCTCCCGTTCGGAGAGGGGATTCGTCTCGGAGCGGACGTCAATGCCGTGAGTCGCACCACGCCGGACTTTCGCGCCGCGCTGCAGGCGTTCCTCCAGAAATGACGCGCGTCTTCTGGCTCAAGGCGGGAACCGGCGCCACAGGCCTCGTCGTCGGGCTCGCGGGAATGGCCACGGCACGACGCTGGCTCGTATGGATCGCCGTGATCCTGATGGGGGTGGCGTTCGTGTCGCGCCTCGCAGAGCGACGGAACGTGCCGTGACCTCCCTTCACCGCTCGCTCCGCGACCATGGCGCCGTGCTGCTCGTTTCGTGCTACGAGTTGGGCCATCAACCGCTCGGGCTCGCATGGCCACGCGCCTTTCTCGAGCGCGCCGGGTTCGCACCGGACACGATCGATCTCGCCGTGGAACCGCTTGACGAAGCCAAAGTGCGGCGAGCTCGACTCGTCGCGATTGCGGTCCCCATGCACACGGCGTTGCGGCTCGGTGTGCGCGCCGCCAAGCGGATCCGGCGGAGCAACCCGGATTGCCGAATCGTGTTTCACGGACTGTATGCGACGCTCAACGCGGAGCACCTGCTGAGGCGTCACGCGGACCACATCCTGGGAGGCGAGGCGGAGGAGACGCTCGTGACCCTGGCGCGGCAGATCGACGCCGGGGAAGCGCCGGAACCCGATCCGGCCCCCTGCGTCGAGCGGCTGGCTTTTCCTCTGCCGCGCCGCGACGGGCTGCCCGCGTTGACTCGGTACGCGCACCTGCTGCACGCCGGGCGCCGCCTTCCCGCGGGATACGTCGAGGCGAGCCGCGGATGTCTGCACACGTGTCTCCATTGTCCTATCCCACCGGTGTACGGCGGGCGCTTCTTCGCAGTACCGCGTGAAGTGGTGCTCGAGGATGTGCGCCGCCTCGTCGCCGCGGGGGCCGAGCACATCACTTTCGGCGATCCCGACTTTCTGAACGGTCCCGGTCACGCGCTCAAGCTCGTGCGGTCGCTGCACGGGGAATACCCAGTGCTGACCTACGACTTCACGGCCAAGATCGAGCACATCGTCCGCCACCGCGGCGTGTTTCCTGAGTTTGCAGCGACCGGGTGCCTCTTCGTCGTCTCCGCGGTGGAATCGCTCTCCGACGTCGTGCTCGCGAACCTCGAGAAGGGGCACACGCGGGCCGATGTGCAAGTTGCGCTGGACGTGCTGCGCCGGGCTGGGATCGCGCTCCGCCCCTCGTTCGTCCCGTTCACTCCGTGGGCCACGAGCGAGGACTACCTCGCCCTGCTCGAGTGGATAGTACGCGAGGACCTGGTCGATCTGGTCGATCCCATCCAGCTCACGATCCGCCTGCTCGTTCCGCCAGGCTCGCTGCTCCTCTCCCGCGGGATCCGGCCGTATCTCGGGCGTCTGGACCCGGCGGCGTTCACCTATCGCTGGACACATCCCGATCCGCGTATGGACGCGCTGCAGCGTGAGGTGACCGCGCTCGCCGAAGCGGCTGCGCGTGCCGCCGAGGATCCCGCCGTCACCTTCGGGCGAATCCGAGCGCTCGCCTATGCCCGCGTTGGGACCGCTGCGGCTCCAGGCGGGTTTCGGGAACCGCCTCCGGAGCGTCCGATCCCCGCGCGGCTCACCGAGCCGTGGTTTTGCTGAGCGGAGCCGACCGAGAGCCAGTTCGGCTCTGTCGAGTAGGAGGCAGCGGGATGGCATTAGATGCTTGCTGCCCGACTGAAGGGGTCGGTGTGGCTTTCCGCAACGAGCCCTCGCGGTAACGTCCGCTGTCAGCTTCCTGACAGGTTGTCCGAATAGCTTTCGCCGAGCCCATGTGTCGCGCCACACCACTCATACCCGCGTCTGTTTTGGCCGGCGCGCTCGGCTGCGCGCTGCTGCGCCCGCTGCCCGCGCAACAGCTCGTGACGCGCGATCAGGCGGTGGCGGCTGCGCTCGCGCGTGGTGGACGCGCTGCCTTGGGCCGCGCCGACACCGCTCTCGCCGCAGGCGTGCTGCGGGCCGCCCGGGCGTATCCCAACCCCACCTTCGCGGCCACCTACACGAAGGACCCGCCGCAGTACCACTACATCGCCGACCTCACGCTCGACCTCCCGTGGCTCCGCTCGGCGCGGATCGGCGCGGCGTCGTCGGCCCACGACGCGGCGCGCTGGAGCTTCGCGTTCGAGCGGGCACTGATACGGTTCGACACCGATACCGTCTACACGCGCGTGCTGGCGGCGCTGGCGCACGCGCGCCTGTCCCGTCGCAACGCCGTTGACGCCGACAGCCTGCTTCGGATGGCGAGGCTCCGCCGCGAGGTGGGGGATGTCAGCGAGCTCGACGTGCGGCTCGCCGAGGTGAACGCAGGGCAGCTCGAGAACGTCGCGGTCGACGATTCCCTGAGCGCGCTCGACGCCGTCCTCGCGGTCCAACTCGCCATGGGGCTCGCCGCCGAAGCGCAGACCATCAGGCCCGTCGATTCGCTCGTGCCGCCCATGCCGCCTCCACCGGACAGCGCACCCGGAGACCCGGGCGAACCACTCCGCGTGGCAACGGCAGCCGCGAGCTTGCGCGCTGAAGAGCACACGCTCGCGCTCGCCCATGGCAACGTGATACCGCCCCCGAGCGTCCAGGTCGGAGTCGAGCAGGGCGACCCCACGGAGCCCGGGCGGGGCGCGCTCCCGACGATCGGGGTCTCGCTGCCCCTGCCGCTCTTCAATTGGAACGGCGGCGAGATCGCTCGGGCCAGCGCGGCGCGCGACCGCGCCCAGGCCAACCTCGATCTGGCCCGGCGGGAGTTCGCGGCGGACTTGAGCCGCGCGCGTCGCGCGTACGAGGCGGGACTCGCGCGCCTGGCTCGCGACCGGCGACTGCTCGCGAGCGCGGATCGCGTCGCCGCGATGTCGCTCCAGGCATACGCCGAGGGCGCCATCCCGCTTGCCGTCGTCCTCGAGTCCGCGCGCAACGCGCGGGAGGCGCTGGGTCGCTACATCGACGACCTCGCCGCCGCGAACAATGGTGCCGCCGCCGTTCGTCTTCTCGCGGCCACGGCGGGGGGGGGGGGGAACGAGCCGTGAGGCGGCTGTGGCCGGTGCTCCTCACGCTGGCGACTCCCCTCGCCTCGTGCCGCGGTCGCGCCTCTGCCGATACGGCGGCCGACGCGGCCGTGCCGGCGCAGACGGCGGTGGCCGCAACGCAGCCCTTCGTGCACGTGGTGCGCGCCATCGGCACCGTCACGCCCCGCCCGGGTCATTTCGCCGAGCTGTCGGCCCCGGGACCCACGCGCGTGGCGCGGATCCTCGCGGCCGCAGGTGACCGCGTCGCGGCGGGAGACACGCTGGTCGAGTTCGAGCGCGCACCGTTCGACGCCGCGGCACAGAGCGCTGCGGCGGCCCTCCAGGCGGCGCAGCGCAGCTACACGCGCGCGGCGCGGCTGGTGCAGGCGGGAATTCTGCCTCAAAAAGATTCAGACCAGGCAGCCACCGAGCTCGCACAGGCGCAGGCGGCCGCGGTCACCGCGCGGCGCGCGCAGCAGCTCGCGACCCTGCGGGCGCCCCTCGCCGGCGTGGTCACGCGCATGACGGCGGTGCTCGGCGCCGCCGTGGACGCGAATCAGTCTCTCGTCCAGGTCGCCGACCCGGCGGCACTCGACGTCGTGTTCAATGTCTCGGCAGCAGAGGCCGCGGAAATTCGCGCCGGCGACTCGGTCGCGTTCGATTCGCTCGGCGCGGGTGTCGTGACCAGCGTCGCCGCCGCGGTCGATTCGGTGTCTCGCGCGGTCGCGGTGCGGACGCGGCTGAAACGTTCCGAGCGCGTTCTCCGCATCGGCGAGTCGGTGCTCGGACGGATCGTCACGGCGATCGTGCCACAGACGATCACCGTGCCCGTCGCCGCGCTGGTGCCGGCCTCGGACGGAGAGGGCTTCCGGGTATTCGTCGTCGACTCGGCTGGGATTGCCCACGCCCGGCCGGTCATCGTCGGCGGGCGGACCGAGGCCGTGGCGCAGATCGTCAGCGGCGTCGTCGCCGGCGAGGTCGTCGTCACAACCGGCGCATACGGCGTGGCCGACGGCGCACGGATCGCGCGGACGGCACGATGACGCTGTTCGACGTCTTGAGCCGGCAGCGCCGCTTCGTCTACCTCGCCGTGGCACTCCTCTCGCTTGCCGGTGTGTGGGCCGCGTGGCAGCTGCCCTCGGCCATTTACCCCGAGCTCGAGTTCGCCCGGATCAAAATCGTTGCTCAGGGCTCGGCCCTCGGCGCCCGGCAGGTGGTGTTCAGTATCACCCGACCGTTGGAGGAGGCGGTGAGTGTGGTGCCCGGCGTGACGCGCGTCCAGTCGCACTCCATCCGCGGGGCGAGTGAGATCGCCATCACCTTCGCCCCGCGCACCGACATGGCGTACGCGCTCCAGCTGGTCCGGGCGCGAGTGGGGCAGGTCCAGGCGTCGCTGCCGCCGGACCTGGAGATCGAGATCGAGCGGCTCGCCCCGTCCTTGTTCCCCATCATCTCGTACAACCTGGAGGGGGGCGACCCCGCGACCCTCTACGATATCGCGCGCTACGAGATCAAGCCGCTGATCTCCCGCGTGCCCGGGGTGGGCCGTGTGGACGTTCAGGGAACCGACGTACGGGAAATCGAGGTCGTGACGGACCCGACCCGACTCGCCGGCCTGGGACTGACCTATCCGGATCTGGCGGACGCGATCCGACGGGCCGTCACGGTGCAGGCCGTGGGGCGGGTGGCCCAAGACTACCGGCAGTTTCTCATCGTCACCGACCAGGAGGCGCACGGGACCGAGGACATCGGCGGTGTGGTGCTCGCGAACGGGCTGCGAGTACGCGACGTAGCCACGGTGCGCCTCGGGACCGAGGACCACGTCCGCATCGTCGCCGGTGACGGCAAGCCGGCCGCGCTCATCAGCGTTACTCGCCAGGTCAACGGGAACACGCTGGCCGTCGCGGACAGCGTGGCCGGGATCGTAGCCTCGCTGGCACATGGCCTCCCCCCGGGGGTGACCCTGAAGGGGGTGTACGATCAGGCGGCGCTGGTGCGGGACGCGGTCCGGTCCGTGCGCGACGCCATGGTCGTCGGTGCCCTCCTCGCCGTGCTCGTGCTGCTCCTGTTCCTGCGCCACGGCCGCATCACCGCGATCAGCGCGGCGGCGATCCCCCTGACCCTCGGCCTCACGGTGTTCCTGATGTGGGTGATCGGCCAGACGTTCAACCTGATGACCCTCGGCGCCATGGCGATCGCAATCGGTCTGGTGATCGACGACGCTGTCGTCGTTACCGAAAACATCGCGCGCCACCTGCTGCTGGACCCGGACGGGGGGGGCGGCGGGGGCGGCGGGGGCGGGGGCCGCGTGCGGGCGATCCGGGCAGCCGTGCAGGAGCTGATCTGGCCCGTCACGACGTCGACCGTCACTACCGTCGTGGTGTTTCTGCCGCTCGGCCTTCTGCAGGGCGTCGTGGGGCAGTTCTTCGCGGCCCTGGCGACGACCCTGACCCTCGCCGTGCTCGTGTCGCTCGTCCTGGCGCTGACCCTCATTCCGCTGCTCGCCGAGCAATTCGTCACGGCCCACGAGGTGGCGGCCGCGAGCCCGCGATGGCAACCGCTGGCACGGCTCGAGGCCGCCCTGGACGCGCTCGCGCCGCGGTATGAGCGCGCCCTCGGCGCCCTGTTGCACCACCCGCGGCGCGTCGCGGTCGCCGCGGTCGTCCTGATCGCCTTGGGGGCAGCCCTGTGGCGCACGGTCGGAACGGGGTTCCTTCCGGAGATCGACGAGGGTGCGTTCGTCCTCGACTACTTCACGCCCGGTGGCACCGCGCTCGAGGAGACGAACCGCCAGGTCGGCGTGGCCGAAAGCATCCTGGCCACGACGCCCGAGATCACGGGCACGGCGCGCCGCACCGGCGCCGAGCTCGGCATGTTCGCGACGGCCCAGAACAGCGGCGACATCATCGTGCGGCTCGCGCCCCGCGCCCGTCGCTCGCGCGACGTGTTTGAGGTCATCGACGACGTACGCGGCCGGATCGAGCCCAGCGTGCCGCGCCTCCACATCGAGTTCATGCAGATCCTGGCGGACGTGATCAACGACCTGGCCGGCGCCGCGCGACCGGTCGAGATCAAGCTCTACGGCGAGCCGCTCGACACGCTGGAGGCATACGCGCGCCGCCTAGCGCCCGCGCTCGAGCAGATCAACGGGCTCGAAGACCTCTACAACGGCGTGAGCGAGCCGACCGCCGAGCTGCTCATGCGGATCAACCAGGCGGAGGCCGACCGCGTCGGGCTCAGGCCCGCAGACGTGGGCACTGCTGTCGCCGGAGCGCTGCTCGGCGTGCCGGCAGGCGAGGTCCGCGTGGAAGACCGCCCGGTGGCCGTGCGCGTGCGCGCGCCCGACTCCGTGCGGTTCGATCCCCTGCGACTGCGCACCCTGCCGATCATGGTCGCCCGCGGAGGCCCCGGGACTCCGCTGGGCAGCCTCGCGACGTTCGAGGCGGCGCAGTCACGTCTGAGCCTGGAGCGCGAGAATCAGCAGCAGATGATCACCCTGACGGCGGACGTGAGCGGCCGCTCGCTGGGTGGTGTGATGGGGGACGTCCGGCGGCTGCTCGCCAACCAGCCGCCACCGCCGGGGGTACGCGTCGCGCTGGGCGGGCAGTATGCCGGCCAGCAGGAGGCCTTCCGGTCGCTCCTCCTGGTGCTCGCCCTCGCGGCCGTGAGCGTGTGCGCGGTTATGGTGGTGCAGTTCGAGTCCTTCGCGGAGCCGCTCACCGTACTCCTCGTCGCGCCCGTCTCGTTCGTCGGCGCGTTGGCCCTGCTGCTCGTCACGGGTACCGTGCTCAATGTGTCGTCGTTCATGGGGCTGATTCTGCTGGTGGGACTGATCGTGAAGAACGGCATCATCCTGCTTGACTTCACGCGGCTGCGGATGCGGGCCGACGGCGGGAAGACGCCACTCGAGGTCGCCATCCGGGAGGCCGCTCGCGTGCGGTTCCGCCCCATTCTCATGACGACGCTGTGCACCCTCTTTGGCCTGCTACCGCTCGCCCTCGGCATCGGCCCGGGGAGCGAGCTGCAGCGTCCGCTGGCGCTCGCGGTCATCGGCGGGTTGGCGCTGTCCACGCCCATCACCTTGTTCGCGGTCCCGACGCTGCTCATCGCGATCCGGGGTCGCCACTACACCGTGCCCGAGGCACGCTGACTGAGTGTCAGGGATCGAGGACGAGCAGGGCGAACGTCCCCGGTACGATGCTCGGCCGAGGCTGCGGACGCTCGGCCGTAGGAGCAGGGGGGGGACCGAAGTCGGCGGTCGCTGTGTACACCCGGTGCGTTCGCAGATCGAGCTCCATGGTGCGCGCGCCACGCTTCGTCGGCACGTTCCCGACGACCACGAACTTCACCGGCGTCTCCTCGTGGATCACCGTAAGAGTCCCGTCACCGTTCGATGCGAAGGCGAGCTGCGTGCCGGGGTCGAAGCGACAGGCGTCGACTCCCTGGCCGATCGGCAGCGTGGTCACGACGGATCCGGCGCTCGCGTCCGATATCGCCATGACCTGATTGCGGCACCCGCTGAACAACCGGTGGTGCGCATGGTCGATCGCCAGGCCGCTCGGGTTTTGGCACGGCGCGAGCGACCATTGACGGGTCACCCGCATGGAGGTCGCGTCGATCTCCGCCACGGCGCTCTTGTCCTCCAGGTTCACGTAAATCTTGCCCGCACCATCGGACACCGCGAACTCGGGACCACCTCCCAGATCCACCGTGCCGACACGCTTGCTGGAGGCGGGATCGATCACGCTCGCGGAGTGGGCATCTCCGTTGAAGGTGAAGATTCGCCGGGTCGCGGGATCATACAGGATCGCATCGTCGTCCACGGCCGCCGTCGTGTGCCCCAGCACCTCCAGCGTTTTGAGGTCGAACACCGTGACCTGGCTGTCCGCGCCGGAGGTTGCGAAGCCGCGTCCGGTTTCGTAGGCGAAGGCGATGCCATGCGCGCGGTTCAGCCCGGGGATTTCGCGCAGCACCTTCCCGTTCTCGGGATCCACGACCATGACGCGATCCTGGCGCGCGACGAACAGGCGGTGCCCGACCGTGTCGAGCGCGAGGTAATCCCACCCGCCGTCGCCGCCCAGTGTGTAGGTGTGCGCGAGGTGGTAGCCCGGGGCGCGAACCCGGTCGGGACCGGTGGTCGCCATGACCAGCAAGAGGCTGGACGCGAGTACTCGGGGTGCGCGGGTCACGATCGCTCCGTTCCGAACTGGGACAATGAAGGATTTGCCTGGCCGGGGGATAATACTGCTTTGCCGGCTAGCCGCTCAGCGGGAACGTCACCGTGACCCGGGTGCCGGCCCCGGGTTGCGAGGCGATGTCGATCCGGGCGCCGTGTTCCTCCGCGATCCACCGCGCGATCGCGAGCCCCAACCCGGCCCCGTCCGCATCGCGGCGCGCCGGCTCGGCGCGGTAGAACCGGTCGAATACGAACGGGAGCTGGTCGGCCGCGATTCCGACACCGGTGTCGGTGACGACGACGGTGCCCGTTCCGTTCTGAGTGGAAACGTCGAGGTGGACGCGGCCTCCCCCCCCCCCGCCCGTCCCCTGCGGCGTGTACTTGATCGCATTATCGAGCACGATCAGCAGCAGCTGTCGCACCAGGGCCGCGTCCCCGGTGATTTTGGCCTCCTCGAACTTGCCGACCTCGATCTGGATCTGCCTGTGTTCGGCGAGTGGGCGGACGGCGGCGACGGCTTCGGCCGCGGCGTCGTCCAGATACAGGGGTTCCCGCGTGACGGGACGCTCGCCGGCATCGGCACGCGCGAGCGTCAACAGATCGCCGACGATACGGCCGACGCGCGCGGTCTCCCGCTCGATCGACTGGAACGCCGTCCGGTCATGCTCCGACTCTCGGGGTCGTGTGAGCGCCACTTCCGCCTGCGTGCGGAGGATCGCGATCGGCGTCCGGAGCTCGTGGGCGGCGTCCGCCATGAACCGCCGCATGTGCTCCATCGAGCGCTCGACAGGCGCGGTGGATTTGCGGACCAGGAGGTAGCCCCCGCCGCCGACGAGCAGCAGCGCCGCCAGCGTCGCGACGGCGAAGGCTGCGAGCAGGGCGGCGTATTCTTCCTTGAGCTCCATGCGGTCAGCGACGACCGCCGCGACGTACCGGGTACCGGTTGTCCCCGTGAACCGCTCGGCATAGAGCCGGAGCTCGCGCCCATCGGGTCCCTCGACGTTGCGGTACCCGTACTCCGACGCCACGGCCTGTCGGGCCGCTTCGCGAACCCAGTTCGGTGCGTCGGCGGGCTTGATCGGCCCCCCGCGCTCGTCGAGGAGGTAGAGCGAACGATCGGGAATGTGCAGCTCGTCGACCGCGTCCACGACGGCGCCGCGCGCAGCCGCGCGCTCCGTTTCGCGGATGCGGGCAGCCCCTTCGAGCGCAGCCGCCGCCGCCCGCAGCGAGCGATCGAGGTGCCCCGCCACCTGTTGGTGGATCGTAACGAACAGTCCAGCCCCGAGCAGCACCAGGACCAGCGTAAGTACTCCGGCGTACCATGCCGTGAGCTGGAGGCGCAGCCGCGCCAGGGGCTGCATCACCGGACTCTCATCTTCCGAACCGGTAACCAGAGCCGCGCAACGTGGTGATCAGCTTGGGCTCGAACCCATCGTCGATCTTTCCACGCAACCGCCGGACCAGGACGTCCAGGAGGTTGGCGAAGGGATCGTGGTTGTCGTCCCACACATGCGCGGTGATGGTAGCGCGGTCGAGCACCTGGCCCGGCCGGCTGAGGAACAGCTCCAGCAGGGCGAACTCTTTCGCGCTGAGATTGAGCGACCGGCCGCCGCGGCTCACCCGGCGCGCCGCGAGATCCACCTCGAGGTCGGCCACGCGCACGAGCGCGGGCGTGAGCGCCGGGCGGCGCCGCGTCAATGCCTTGAGACGGGCAACGAGCTCGCGGAACGCGAACGGCTTCGTGAGATAGTCATCGGCTCCCACTTCGAGCCCCCGCACGCGGTCGTCCACCGCGTCGAGGGCGGTCAGCATCAATACCGGGGTGGTGACCCCTCCGCGCCGCAGCTTGGCGCAGAGCTCTAAACCGCTCCCGCCGGGAAGGCGAACATCGAGCACCATCACGTCGAAGCTCCCGCCAGCGGCACGCTCGCAACCCTCCGCCCAGGTCGCCGCAAGCGTCGCATCGATCCGTTGCGCGCGCAGGCCGTCGCGCAGCAGGCTCGACAACTCGGGGTCGTCTTCGACGATCAGGACACGCATGGGTTCCGCGTGGAAACTACATATTATTACATATGGTGAACCTTCCAATGTACGACCCCCGCCTGGTGCAACCGATGCGCGAGGAGCTCACCCGCATCGGGTTCCAGGAGCTCCGCACGCCCGCAGAGGTGGACGGCGCCCTCGGTGCGACGCGGGACACAACGCTGGTAGTGGTGAATTCGGTGTGTGGCTGCGCGGCCCGGAATGCGCGACCCGCGGCGACGCTCGCCCTCCAGCAGGCCCGCCGGCCGGCCCGTCTGCTCACCGTGTTCGCAGGGCAGGATGCCGAGGCGACCGAGCGCGCAAGGAGCTACTTCACGGGCTACGCGCCATCCTCGCCGCAGATGGCGCTCTTCAAGGACGGGCAGCTCGTCTTCATGCTGGAGCGGAAGAATATCGAAGGGCGGGCGGCGGGAGACATTGCGCGCGACCTAGTGCAGGCTTTCGACACTTACTGCTAGTGGAGGACGGTGGAAGATGGTGGAGGTGGTCGCGGACCCACCTCCACCATCCTCCACCAACCTCCTTTAGAGCACCCGCTCCCGCTTCACCCTCACATCCACGACGTTGTCCACCCAGGACCAGAGCGAGTCCTGTCGCTCCATCGGTACACCATCGTGGAAGTGGCGCCGCCAACCGCGCATGACCTCGGCGTCTTGTGTCCACAGGCGCACTCGCTTGCGCGGCACCTTACGCTCCCACAACTGGGCGATCGGTGGAGAGGCGTAGAGCAAGCGCACAGTGACGTTGCGGGACAGGTATTCGAGCGGGCTCAGGTCTACCCGTTTGTACTTATCCTCCGACGAGATGCGGCCAGAGCCGGGGTAGTCGGGCTCGCCGTCCGAAAAGAGGACGACGTTGAGCGGCGCGAGCACGAGGTTGTTGCGGCGCACATGCACCGCGGCGCGCTGGAAGAACGCGTTAAAGTCCGTGATCGGGTCCTCTTGGGGAAACCAGGCGCGTAGGTTCGCCGAGATCTGGTCGGGCGACAGACCCGAGAGATCTTGGATCGGGTGGAACACCTTGGCCTGCCCCGGGCGCTCGCCCCCGAGCTCACCGACAAAGATCGCGGTGTTCCGCTGCAGCCCGCCCAGCCCGTTCAAGTGGCAGTAGATGTACAGCGCGGCGAAGTCGATCGCCCCACTGAAGGCGGAGTTGTGGCGGAATGAGCCGCTGATGTCCAAACCGATCACCAACGTGGACCTGGGTGGTGCGGCGCGCTCCGACGGTGAGCACGCCACAACCCCGAGCGCAAGAACCAGCGCCGGCACGCGCCCCTTCATCAGGCGCCTCCCTCGGCGATGTGGTGCTTGCCGGTGGTGATGAACGGCGTGCTGGCGAGCACCTGGTCCAGCGAGCGGAACGGCAGCGTGAAGTGCGGCTTACCCGCCACCACCACGACCAGGAAGTTGAACCCCGCCGCCACCAGCTGGAGCGAGGGCAACGTGAGCAGCTCGACGAGGTGCTGGGCTTCCTTCTTAAACCACTCGTGCTCGGCCTTGAGCGCGTTGATCGGCCCACGCCAGAACTCCAGGTCCGCCCCGGCGAGGGGGCGCGCGGCGCCCTGTTGTCCCTCCATCGCTTTCCGTCCCAGGATCGCGAGCAGGGCCGGGGTCCCGAACCGGCCGAACAGGAACCACGTCATGCCGCGGACGCCGGTCCAGCCGAGGAATGCCAGCCCGAGCGTGCCGACCACGCCGAGCTCGATCCCCTGCTGGGCGAGCCACGGGGTGATGGCGTCGATCAGCTCGCGATACAGGAACAGCACCTCGAACAAGGCGACCGTGATCTCGACGCCCACCATCGCGACGATCTGTCCGAACGCCCTGGTCTGGATCGCCTCGTTCAACACCTGGATGCAGGCGAAGCTGCCCCCGATGATGATGAACAGGAAGAACCACAGGATCACCACCAGGGCGAGGGGATTCACCGTGTACCCCGTCAAGTCGGCAAGCAGCTCGGACATCGTGGGGCGGAGGGTGAACGTGAAGATCGTGGCCTCGATCATCGACCAGAAGATGAGCAGCGTGAAGGCGAGCCACGGCACCCCGGGGTGGCGCGACGACGAATCGAGCAGCGCAAACGGCGACAAGACCAGGCTCTTCACCGTCCGCCAGATAAGTCCCACGCCGAGCTTGAGCAGCCCCCAGATCCAACCCACGAACACGATCAGGAAGCGCGCCATGCCCACCCAGTAGAACCAGGCCATCCGCGCCGCGTCCCACCACGACATCAACAAGGCCGTCAGCACGCGTGCCGTGTGCCCGAGGCGGAACGGAATGGTATAGAGGGAGATCATCGTGCCCCACACACCCGCCACGAGGACGAACGTGGGGAACAAGAGCAGCAGGACCTTCCCCGCCACTTCCCAGAAGGAACCCCCGCTGAGCACCATGCGGAACACGTACGCCTGCCAGTCAATGATCCACGACAGGCCTCCCCAAATCCAACCCCACACGGTCTGCAGAATCCAGCTCCACTGCTCCGTCTGGGCGTTTGGCATATGTCTGTGTCCCTTCATGGCGATAAAACGGGGGAACGGCGTCCGCTGAGACTCTGCGGCAGGGGCGCATTAATAAAGCGGCGCCCAGCCCTGTCAAGCGGTGCACGTGATCCACATCACCAAATCAGCGCTGGGGCAGGGGATGTAGTATACTGGTGCCCATGCCTGACGAGTCCCCCAAGCGCCTCATCGTCGTCGGTGACCGCGTGCTCATCGCCCCCGAAGAGGGGGAGGAACGCACCAACGTCGGCCTGTACCTGCCGCCGACGGCGATCGAAACGCGGCAGGTCCAGGGGGGGCGGGTCCTGGCCACGGGGCCCGGCACGCCGATGACCGAGCCGGCGAGCATGGACGACGAACCGTGGAAGATCCGTGGGCCCGACGTGAAGTACCTGCCGATGCAGGCGCGCGTCGGGGACTACGCCCTGTTCTTCCGGAAGGCGGCGGTTGAAATCACATTCGAGGGGACGAAGCACCTGGTCGTCCCGCAGGCGGCGATCCTCGTGCTGGTGCGGAAGGGGCCGCCGGAGGAGGCGGAGTAGCTCATGGCCGACATCGGATGGGCGCGGAGCCGCGGTGACCGCGCCGAAAAGGAAGGCCTGCGGCGGGGCGCGTGGTACCGCATCGTGGAAGAGTCGGGCAAGTCGTGGGTCGTGCTCGACGTGCATCGGGTGGAAGTCCGCGTGCCGAAGGAAACCGTGGATATCCGCCGTGAACGCCCCCAGTCGTGGAGCGTGGTGCACGAGCCCCATCTCGTCTGCCCGGGCTGCCACAAGCGACAACACGTCTCCGGGCAGCCGAAGGAAGTGAAATGCTACGAATGCGAGAACAGTTACAGCGTCGACTGGCAGGAGCGGGCGTAGCGTCTTCCCTCATCGGTCCTTCGTCATCCGGTCGCGCATAGTTTAGGTCCTCGCCGCGCGATTTGGGCTTCGGTGTGGCAACCGGGGCCCGTTTTCTTTTGCCCCATGGCGACGTTCAGCGGCGGGCTGGAGCGGGCGCGCGAATTGTTGGCCGTCCGGTTTGGCCATGCGGCGTTCCGCGTTCACCAGCTCAAGGTCATCGGACCGTTGCTCGCGGGCCGGAGCGTGCTCGCCGTGCTCCCGACCGGCGCGGGAAAGTCGCTCTGCTACCAGCTGCCCGCCCTCATGGCCCCCGGTCTCACGCTCGTGGTGTCGCCGCTCATTTCACTGATGCAGGACCAGGTCGCGGCACTGCGACGGCGCGGGATCGCGGCCGCGTTTCTGAACAGCCTCCTCGCGCCGGATCAGCGGCGCACGATCCTCGAGGCCGCGCTCTCCGGACAACTCACGCTCCTCTATTGTGCCCCGGAGCGTCTCGGATCGCTCGTGCATCGGCTGGCCCGCGCCGGCCGCGAGGTGTCGCTCCTGGCCGTCGACGAGGCGCACTGCATCGTCGAATGGGGGAACGAATTCCGTCCCGCATACCGGCGACTCGATCGGGTGCGCTACTTGCTCGGGGAGCCGGTGACCATCGCCCTGACGGGAAGCGCGACTCCCGCCTCCCGCGCCGACATCCTGCAATTCCTCCGGATTCCGCGCGCGGAGGTCGTCGTCACGTCGTTCGATCGGCCGAATCTGGTGTTTCGCGTGGAGCGCGTACGCGACGACCGCGCGCGGTTCGGGCGCATCCGCCAGCTGATCCGTGGCGCGGGCGGACCGGTGATCGTGTACACTCCCACCCGCCGTCTGACCGAGCTGGTGACACGGGCGCTGCTGCGCCTCGGGGTCCCGGCCGCCCCGTACCATGCGGGGCTCACGGCGGGGACGCGGCGTCGTGTGCTGCGCGCTTTCCTCGCCGACCGGGCACCGGTGGTGGTCGCGACCAGCGCCTTCGGCATGGGCATCGACAAGCCCGACGTGCACCGGGTGTTGCATTGGGGACCGTCCCACACCATGGAGGCGTACTATCAGGAGGCGGGACGTGCCGGTCGCGACGGCCGTCGGGCCGAGTGCGTGATGCTGTGGCGGCCGTCCGACTTCGAGTGGAGGGAGGGGGGCGGTGGCGCGGCGGACCTGCGACGCTACGTCGAAGGGCGGCGGTGCCGGCGTGGCACGCTGCTCGCGTATTTCGGCGAGCGCGCGACGGCTTGCGCCGGCTGCGACGTCTGTGGGCTACCGAGTTGCCGCCCCTCAACTTAGGCAGGGAGTTCCCCCACCCATCCGTGGGGTTGGCGACGCGAACGCCGCGGAATAGCTTAGGGCCGAATCTCGCTGTGTTTTTCCCCGTCTTTTTCGAGGACCGAGTGTATGCCCGGCCGCAACTTCCTGTTCGTCCCCGGCCCGACCAACGTGCCCGAGCGCATCCTCCGCGCGATGGATCGCCCCATGGAGGATCACCGCTCGTCCGCGTTCCCCGACCTCGCCACCGGACTGCTCCGCGACATCCGGAAGGTCTTCCAGACGACGACGGGACAAGCGTTCATCTTCTCTGGATCGAGCTCGCCCAGCGGCACGGACTGCGGGTGGACATCATCGACGTGGAGTGGGGCGAGGGGGCGCCCGCGGATCGCATCGGCGAGATCCTGTCCCAGGACAAACAGCACGAGATCAAGGGGCTGCTCATCGTTCACAACGAGACGGCCACGGGTGTCACGAGCGACATCGCGGCCGTGCGCGGCGCCATGGACGCGGCACACCATCCGGCGCTCCTCTACGTCGATGGGGTCAGCTCGGTCGGCTCCATCGACTTTCGGATGGACGAATGGAAGGTGGACCTCGCGATCACCGGATCGCAGAAGGGGCTGATGCTCCCGGCGGGCCTCGGGATCGTGTGCGCGAGCCCCAAGGCGCTCGCCGCCCGGGAGCAGGCGAAGTGCCCGCGCGCGTTCTTCGACTTCGGAGACATGATCTGGGCGAATGCCACCGGCTACTTCCCGTACACCCCGTCCATCCCATTGCTCTACGGCCTGCGCGAGTCACTCGCCATCATCGCGGAGCAGGGACTCGACAACATTTTCGCGCGCCACCATCGGCTCGCCGACGGTGTGCGCGCGGCCGTCCGGGCGTGGGGCTTGAAGCTGTGCGCCAAGGCGCCGCAGTGGTACTCGGACACCGTGAGCGCCATCATGATCCCGGATGGGACCAATGCCGCCGACGTGATCGACGTCGCGTTCCGCCGCTACAATCTGGCACTGGGTGCGGGACTCGGGCGGCTGGCGGGGAAGCTGTTCCGCATCGGCCACCTCGGTGACCTGAACGAGCTCATGCTGCTGGGCGCCCTCGCTGGGGCCGAGATGGCGATGCGCGACGTCGGGATCCAGCTGACGCCCGGCGCCGGCGTCGCCGCGGCCCAGGAGCACTACCGCGCCACCGCCGCCCCCCTGGCCGCTCGACCCCCCGCGCCGGCGTCGACCGACGCTCAACTGCCAGCCTCCGGAAAGCCGGCGCCGCGCGCGACCGTGCGCGCATGAGCCTCACCCGCTACGAGCCGGCGCACGCCCGGCTGCAGCGGAGCGAGCTCGCCGTCCCCGGGTCGCAGCCTGCGCTGTTCCGGAAAGCACTGGACGGCGACGCCGACTACGTGTTCCTCGATCTCGAGGACGCCGTCGCGCCCGCCGACAAGGAGCAGGCCCGAACGTACGTCATCGCGGGGCTGCTCGAGCACGACTGGAAGGGTGGGGGCCGCGGCAAAACCATCTGCGTTCGCGTCAACGGCATCGACACCCACTACATGTACCGCGACGTCGTGGACGTGGTGGAGCAGGCAGGACATAAACTCGACATCGTGCTGGTCCCCAAGGTCGGCGTGCCGGCCGACGTGTACCTGGTGGACGCGTTGCTCACGCAGATCGAAGCCGCCCGGCGCATCCCGCATCGTATCGGGATCGAGGTCCTGATCGAGACGGCGCTGGGGTTGGCGAACGTCGAGGCGATCGCCCAGGCGAGCCGCCGCCTCGAGGCGATGCACTTCGGCGTCGCCGACCTCGCCGCGAGCCTGCGCGCGCGCACCGTCAGCATCGGGGGGCTGAATCCAGAGTACCCGGGCGATCAGTGGCATGGGGCGCTGGTGCGGATCGTGACCGCGTGTCGGGCCTACGGGCTGCGGGCGATCGACGGCCCGTACGGGGACTTCAAGGATCCGGAAGGCTTTCGCGCCGCCGCGCGCCGGGCGGCGGCCCTCGGCTACGAAGGGAAATGGGCCATCCATCCTTCCCAGATCGCGCTCGCGAACGAGGTGTTCACCCCACCGGCCGCGGAGGTGGAACGCGCCCGCCGAATCCTCGTCGCACTTGACGACGCCGCGCGCGCGGGCCGGGGCGCTGCGCAGCTCGATGGGCGCATGATCGACGCGGCGTCGGCGCGCATGGCCCAAAACATCGTGCAGATCGCCGCGGCGATGTCGCTCGCGAACACCCGCGCCTAGCCGTGGATATCCACGAATACCAGGCCAAGGAGCTGTTGTCGGGCTTCGGCGTCCCCGTGCCGAAGGGAGGCGTGGCGTACAGCGCCGAGCAGGCGGTCTACCGGGCCAGCGAGGTCGGGGGCGACCGGTGGGTGGTGAAGGCGCAGATCCATTCCGGCGCCCGCGGGAAGGCCGGGGGGGTGAAGCTCTGCACCACCGACGCGGACGTGCGGCAGGCGGCGAAGGACCTGCTGGGGAAGACCCTCGTAACCTCGCAGACCGGCCCCGAGGGCCTTCCCGTGCACCGCGTGCTGGTCGAGCAGGCGCTGCCGATCGAGCGCGAGTTGTACGTCGGCCTGGTGCTGGACCGGAAACGCGAGCGCATCGTCGTGGTCGCGCATCCACACGGCGGCATGGAGATCGAAGAGATCGCGCAGCGGGAGCCGGCGGCGATCCTGCGCGAGGAAGTCGAGCCGGCCGTCGGGATGCAGGGGTTCCAGGCGCGGGAGCTGGCGTTCGGGTTGGGTCTCGGGCCCGCCCAGGTGAACCAGGCGGTGACGACGATTCTCGGAGCGTATCGCGCCTTCCGCGAGCTCGACGCGACCATGGTCGAGATCAACCCGCTCGTCCTTACTACCGACGGCCGGGTGTTCGCCCTCGACGTGAAGATGAGCTTCGACGACAATGCGCTGTTCCGCCGGCCGAACGTCGCCGAGCTGCGCGATTACGCGCAGGAAGATCCGCGCGACGCCGAGGCCGCGGAACACGGCCTGAATTACGTCGCATTGGAGGGCGACATCGGCTGCATCATCAATGGCGCCGGCCTGGCCATGGCCACGATGGACATGATCAAGCACGCCGGGGGCGAGCCAGCCAACTTCCTCGACATCGGTGGCGGGGCGAGCCCCGACCGAGTGGCGGCGGCGTTCCGCCTCGTCCTGTCCGACAAGAACGTGCGCGCCGTTCTCGTGAACGTCTTCGCCGGGATCAACCGCTGCGATTGGGTGGCCGAAGGCGTGGTGCAGGCGGTCCGAGACGTGCACGTCACGGTCCCCCTGGTGGTCCGGCTGGCAGGCACCAACGAAGCGGAGGGTCGTCGGATCCTAACCGAGAGCGGTCTCCCGATCCTCACCGCCGACACACTTTCGGAAGCAGCGGAGCGCGTAGTCACGGCTCGCGACGGCGGTGTGGCGGCATGAGCATCCTGCTCGACGAGCAGACGCGCGTCCTCATCCAGGGCTTCACCGGCGACAAGGGCACGTTCCACGCCAAAGAGATGATCGCGTACGGCACCAACGTCGTAGGCGGGGTCACGCCCGGGAAGGGCGGCACGACGCACCTGGGGCGGCCGGTGTTCAACACCGTCAAGGAAGCCGTCGCGAACACCGGCGCCGCCGCCAGCCTGATCCTGGTCCCCGCGCCGTTCTGCGCCGACGCCATCATGGAAGCCGCGGACGCAGGGATCCGGCTGGTCGTGACCATCACCGACGGTGTGCCCGCGCAGGACATGATGGGCGTCAAGCGCTACCTCTGGCGTTATGCCAAGGAGCGCCGGACCACGCTGATCGGGCCGAACTGCGCCGGCATCATCAGCGCCGGCCGCGCGATGATGGGCATCATGCCCGGCCACATCTACGCTCGGGGAGCAGTCGGCGTCGTCACTCGTTCGGGCACGCTCGGCTACGAGGCCGCGTCGCAGATGCAGGCCCTCGGCGTGGGCATCACCACCAGCGTCGGCATCGGCGGCGACCCGATCAACGGCAGCTCATTCGTTGACATCCTGGCGTTGTTCGAACTGGACCCGGCCACCGAGGCGGTGATGATGATCGGGGAGATCGGAGGGCCCCAGGAAGCGGACGCGGCGCGGTTCGTGAAGGAGCAGATGGCGAAGCCGGTGATCGGCTACGTGGCGGGCCTCACCGCCCCCAAGGGCCGCCGCATGGGACACGCGGGCGCGATCATCTCGGCGTACGGCGACACGGCCGCCGAGAAACATGAGATCATGCGCTCCGCCGGACTGATCGTGGCGCCGAGCCCGGCCCAGCTCGGCGCCACGGTGGCCGCGGCGCTGCGTCAGCGCCCGTCGCGGCCGGTGATGGTGCCGCAGTGAACACGGGGGGAGGGGGAGGGGGAGGGGGGGGGGGGG
>QHUS01000069.1:114867-140697 GCA_003222035.1 Gemmatimonadota bacterium
CCCTGCGGACCGCGGATGCCCTGCTGCCCACCGTCACCGATCGGCTCACGGCGGAAGTGCTCGGGGTCGAGCCGCTACGGGCACGCATCCTCGCCAACTACGGTGTCGGGTTCAATCACATCGACACACGCGCGGCCAAGGCGCGCGGTGTCGTGGTGACCAACACGCCCGACGTCCTCACCGACGACACCGCGGACGACGCCCTGATGCTGCTGCTGATGGTGGCGCGACGGGGCGCGGAAGGGGACCGGCATGTGCGGTCCGGCGCCTGGACCGGCTGGCGCCCCACCCACATGCTCGGGACGCGGGTGAGCGGCAAGACCATCGGCCTCATCGGGCTCGGGCGAATCGGGCGGGCGGTGGCGCACCGCGCGCGGCACGGGTTCGGGATGCGCGTGATCTTTCACGATCCGTATCCGCCCCCTCCGGCGGTCGTGGCCGAGCTGGGCGCGGAGCCAAGGGACAGCGTGGACGACGTGCTACGCGAGGCGGATTTCGTGTCGCTGCACTCGCCCGCCACACCAGAAACACACCACCTGATCGACGCGCGGCGCCTCGCGCTCATGAAGCGGGGGGCGTTTCTCATCAACAACGCGCGCGGCGACATCGTCGACGAAGCCGCGCTCGTGGCTGCGCTGAAGCGCGGCACCATCGCGGGGGCCGGCCTCGACGTGTTCGAGCGCGAGCCGGCCGTAGCGCCCGAACTGCTCTCGATGGAGAACGTCGTCCTGTTGCCGCATCTCGGCAGCGCCACCCAGGAGGCGCGCGTCGCCATGGGCCTGCGCGCGCTCGACAACCTCAAGGCGTTTTTCTCAGGCGCCCAGCCGCGCGATCGCGTCGTGTGACCAGCGACGCGTTCACTCTCGTCGACACCGTCGAATACCTCAAGCGCACGGCGGGCCTGCTGCACGACTGCTTCCGCGACGTCGTCCGCGCTCACCACCCCGAGGTCGAGCCCGTGCTCGGTGGTGGATCCATCGACGCGCACGCGCCCCCGGAGCTTCTCGCCCGTGCCGTTCAGGCTCAAGGGATGTGGTTCCAGCTGCTGTCCATCGCCGAGCAGAACACGGCCATGCGGCAGCGGCGCCAGAGCGAGGTCGAGCGCGGCCACGACCAGCTACGCGGCACGTTCGCCCACGTGGTTTCCACGGCTGCGGCCAGCGGGATCACCGCGGATGACATGCGTGCCGTCGTCGCAAACCTGCGCGTACGCCCGGTCATCACGGCGCACCCCACCGAGGCCAAGCGCGTCACGGTGCTCGAAAAGCATCGCCGGATCTACCGCCGGCTGGTCGACCTGGAAGCGCCCCGCTGGACCCCCCGCGAGCGCGCTTCGCTGGTGGAAAACCTGCGGACCGAGATCGATCTCCTGTGGCTCACCGGCGAGCTGCGCCTCGAAAAGCCCACAGTGTCGCAAGAGTTGGCCTGGGGGCTGTACTTCGTGAACGAGAACCTGTTCGACGTGGTGCCCGAGCTGGTGGAGAAACTCGAGCGCGCCTTGCGACAGGCCTACCCGACGGAGCAGTTCGAGGTGCCGCCATTTTTTCAATTCGGCTCCTGGATCGGGGGCGACAGGGACGGCAACCCCTTCGTCACGAACGAGGTCACGCGGCGCACGCTGTTCGAGAACCGGATCGCCAGTCTACGACGCTACCGCCAGCGGCTGGCCGACCTGCTGCGCGCCCTCAGCGTCACCGAACGCGCGACTCCCACGCCGCCCGAGTTCGGGGAAGCCCTCCGCCGCGCGCTGGCCGCCTCGGGCGCCGGCGAGCAAATCCGGCAGCGCAACCCGGGCGAGGTGTATCGGCAGTTCGTGACCTGCATGCTCCGCCGGCTGGACCGCACGTTGACGAGCGCCGAACGGGGCGAGACCGCCAGCACTCTTGCTGGCGACGCCTACCGGATGGCGGACGAGCTGATCGGCGACCTCCGCGCGCTCGATGCCGGGCTCAGTGCGGCCGGCGGCGGTCGCGCCGCGGAGCTGCTGGTCCGCCCGGTGCGCCGCGAGGTGGAGGCGTTCCGGTTCAGTGCCTTCCGGCTCGACGTTCGCGACAATTCGCCCCGCGTGAACGCCGCGCTCGCCGCGCTGTGGCGGGCCGGTAATGCGGGCGAGCCACCGGCGCCCGCGTCACCCGAGTGGCGTCGGTGGCTCCAGGGTGAGCTGGGGCGGCCGCGGCGGCCGGACGCTCCGCCCCCGTCACCCACCCCTCCGGACGCCGCCGAGACGATCGACCTGTTCCGTCTGATCCATGAGGTCCGGAGCTGTTTCGACCGCGAGGCGATCGGGGCCTTCATCCTCAGTATGACGCACGATGTCGCCGACGTCCTGGGCGTCTACCTCCTCGCGAAGGAGGCGGGGCTGTTCGCCGACGCCGCGGGCGTGGAGAGCTGCACGCTCCCGATCGTGCCGCTGTTCGAATCGATCGACGATCTGCGACGGGCGCCCGACATCATGCGCGATCTGCTGCAGGTGCCGCTGGTGCGCCGCAGCGTGCGCGCCCAGCAGGGGGGCGGATCCTTCGAGGTGATGATCGGCTACTCCGACTCGAACAAAGACGGGGGCTTCCTCTCGTCCAACTGGGAGCTCGCGAAAGCCCAGCTCCGCCTCACCCGACTCGGCCGGGAGTGTGGCGTCCCGATCACGTTCTTCCACGGGAGGGGGGGCTCCGTGAGTCGCGGCGGCGCCCCTACGGGTCGCGCGATCGCGGCCCAGCCGGCGGGCTCCATTCAGGGCCGGCTCCGTCTCACCGAGCAGGGCGAGGTGGTTTCGTTCAAGTACGCCAACCGCGGCACCGCCGCTTACCAGACGGAGCTGCTCGCAGCCAGCGTACTCGAGCACGCCCTCAAATCCGAGCGCGAGCACGCGCTCGTGCCCACGACCGAGTTCGACGAGGCGATGGAGGCGCTCTCGGGTGCGGCGCATGCCGCCTACCGCCGGCTGGTGGAGCACCCGCGGCTCGTGGACTACTTCCAGGCGGCGAGTCCCGTCGAAGAGATTGCGCTCTTGAACATCGGCTCCCGACCCGCCCGTCGCACGGGCGTGCGAACACTCGCCGACCTCCGGGCCATTCCATGGGTGTTCGCCTGGACCCAGAACCGCCACCTGCTCCCCGGCTGGTATGGGGTAGGCACGGGACTGGCGACGTTTAGCGACGTGCGAGGCGGGCGGGGCGAGGCGCTGCTCAAGCGCATGTTCAACGACTTCAGACTGTTCCGTCTGATCGTGGACGAGGTGGAGAAGACGCTCGTCTACGTGGACCTGGAGCTCGCCCGCGGCTATGCCGACCTGGTGGCCGATCCATGGCTCCGTCAGGAGATCTTCTCGCTGGTCACGGACGAGTATCACCGCACCGTCGCCGCGATCCGCCGCGTCACCGGCGCCACGGAGCTTGCCGAGCGGTTCCCCCAGTTTCGCCAACGGCTGGCCAGCCGACTCCCGACCCTGAACCAGGTGAACCGGCAGCAGATCGAGCTGTTGCGCCGGTACCGCGGCGCGACGCCCGCGACGCGCGACGAGCACCTCGGGGCGCTGCTCTTGTCCATCAACTGTATTGCGGCCGGGGTTGGGACGACGGGATGACAGCCTATATTTCCCCAATGCACGACTCCCTCTACTTCACTGACCATCATCTCCAGGTCCGCGACATGGTGCGCGACTTCGCGCAACAGGTCGTGAAGCCGAGCGCGCGGCGCTACGATCTGGCGAGCGAGTTTCCCTGGGACAACGTGCGGCAGATGGCCGACCTGGGTCTGTTCGGCGTCCCCTGGCCGGAGGAGCTGGGCGGGTCCGGGATGGACTACCTCTCCTACATTATGGTGATCCACGAGCTCGCGAAGGTCGACGCGAGTCACGCCATCACCGTCAGTGCGCACACGACCCTCGGCACGTCGCCGATCATGGACTTCGGGACGGACGAGCAGAAAAGGACGTACGTCCCCCGGCTCGCCGCCGGCAAGGTGCTCGGCGGGTTCGGGCTCACCGAGCCCGGCGCCGGGTCGGATGCCGGAGGCACGCGCACGGTGGCGGAGGAGAAGCGGGACCACTACGTGCTGAACGGCTCCAAGATCTTCATCACGCATGCCGGCGTAGGAGAGATCTTCGTCGTGACCGCCCGCACCGATCCCGCGGCGAAGAAGACCCACGGGATCACGGCATTCATCGTCACCAAGGACACGACCGACCTCGAGGAAGCGAAACGGGTCGGGGTGGGGCACGATCCGTCACTCCCCAAGTGTCGTGGCGTGGCGGCGGCCAAGAAAGAAGACAAGCTCGGCTGGCGCGCGTCGGACACTCGCGAGCTCGTTTTCCAGGACGCCATCGTCCCCAAGGAGAACGTGCTGGGACCGGTGAACAACGGCTTCCGGCAGTTCCTTCACACCCTCGACGGGGGCCGTGTCGGATTGGGAGCCCTTGCCCTCGGCATCGCGGAAGGCGCGCTCGAGGAGTGCTTGCGATACACGACGACCAGACGACAATTCGGCAAACCGATCGCCGCGTTCCAGGGTGTCCACTTCGCCCTCGCCGACATGGCGACCGAGATCGAGGCAGCCCAACACCTCGTCTACCACGCCGCATGGCTCAAGCAGCACGGCCGGCCATTCAAGAAGGAGGCGGCCATGGCGAAGCTCTACGCCTCCGAGCTCGCCATGCGCGCTACGACCAAAGCCGTGCAGCTGCACGGCGGGTACGGTTACACGACGGACTACCCGGTGGAGCGGATGATGCGGGATGCGAAGATCTGCGAGATCGGGGAGGGGACGAGTGAGATTCAGCGAATCGTGATTGCGAGGCAATTGTTGGGGGATTTGGTCGATTAGGGCGGTGGAAGACGGTGGACAGCGGTGGAGGGCGGTGGATGTAACTAAGGGCGCGCCTGCTTCAGCTTCGAGACCGACGCATACAATTTCCACGTGAGAAAACGGGCGCGACTCTGCAGATCATTGAGCTTGTCCCAGGGTTCCTCCGCGAGGATACCGAGCTCCCTCGAAAGCCGAAGGGTGTACCCGAGTTCGGTCAGCGACCCAAGAGAAATGTCGAGGAACCGACGGAACTCTGCTGAACCCCGCTTGGCGGATCCCTCAACAATGTTGGCAGCCGCCGAGAACGCAGCGCGACGTGCCTGGGACGTGAGACCGTACAGTTCGTCCTTTGGGAACGCCCGGGTCGCACGATACACTTCCAACGCCAGCGCGTGACACTCCCGCCAAGCAGCAAAGCGCTCGTACGGTGCCATGCCGGTGAATCCTCGTCCTCAACATCAACTCACCATCAACTCTTTACGCAGGCACCGCCTTTTGCCTTTTACGGCCCTCCACCGCCTTTCACCGCCCTCCACCGCCCTCCACCGCCAGGTTCTTCACCAAAAACGCCATCCGATCCGCCTGCTCCTCGATGATCTTGCTCGTCGGCTTCCCAGCCCCGTGTCCTGCCTTGGTTTCGATCTCGATCAGCACCGGCGCGGGTCCCGCTTGGGCGGCCTGCAGCGTCGCGGTGAACTTGAAGGAGTGCCCCGGTACCACGCGATCGTCGTGATCGGCCGTGGTGACGAGCGTCGCCGGATATTTCGTTCCCGGATGGATGTTGTGCAGCGGCGAGTATTTGTAGAGGTAAGGAAACTGCGCCACGCTGTCGGCCGACCCGTAATCGGTCACCCAGGCCCAGCCGATCGTGAACTTTTGGAAGCGCAGCATGTCCATGACGCCGACGGCCGGGAGTGCGGCCCCGAACAACTCCGGTCGTTGCGTGATCGCCGCCCCCACGAGCAGCCCGCCATTGGACCCACCCGCGATCGCCAGCTTGGGTGTTGACGTGTAGCGTTGCGCGATCAGGTATTCCGCTGCCGCTATGAAATCGTCGAACACGTTCTGCTTCCGGTCGAGCATCCCGGCCTGATGCCATTCTTCGCCGTACTCCCCACCACCCCGCAGGTTCGGTACGGCATAAACACCGCCCCGCTCGAGCCAGACCAAATTGGACACCGAGAAGCTGGGCGTGAGGCTGATGTTGAATCCACCGTAGCCGTACAGCAGGGTCGGGTTCGACCCGTCCAGTGCGAGTCCCTTCTTGTGGGTGATGAACATCGGCACGCGCGTGCCGTCCTTGCTCGCGTAGAAGACCTGCTTGGTCTCGTAGCCCGATGGATCGAAGTCGATGGTCGGGGCCTTGAAGACGCTCGTGGCGCCGGTCTTGAAGTCGTAGCGGAAGATCGTCGTGGGATACAGGAAGGACGTGAACGCGTAGAACATCTCGTCGTCCTTGCGCTCGCCGCTGATCGCGCCCACCGAGCCGAGCGTCGGGAGCGTCAGCTCCTTGAGGGGCCGCCCGTCGAGGCCGAACAGCCGGAGCCGTGACGAGGCGTCGTGCATGGAGTTCGCCACGAAGGTGTCGTGGATGATCTGCACGCCCTCGAGCACGTCCGGGCCCTGCGGGATGAGCTCGCGCCACCGCGCGCGTTCGGGGTGACGCGTGTCGATCCCGATCACGCGCTTGCGTGGCGCATCGAGATCGGTGAGGAAGTAAAACATCGGACCGTCGTTCCCGACGAACGTATAGCTCGCGTCGAAGTCGTCGAGCAGCCGGACGACGTCGCCCTTCACCTGGGGGTGCTTCCCATCCTTCAGATCCAGGTAGTAGACGCGGTTCCGCCGGTCCGTGCCGAGCCACACGTTCACCACCGCGTAGCGACCGTCGTCAGTGACCTCGCCGTTCATCCCCCAATCCGGCTGGTCCGGCCGCTCGTACACGAGCACGTCGGCGCTTTGATCGGTGCCCAGCCGGTGATAGTAAAGTCTCTGGAGTCGGTTGACGTCGGTGAGCGCTTTGGCGGTGGGCTCGGGATACCGGCTGTACAAGAACCCGGCACCGTCCTTGGTCCACGAGGCGCCCGAGAACTTGATCCACTTGAGATGATCGGACCGGTCGCGCGCGGTCGCGACATCGCGCACGCGGAACTCCTCCCAGTCGGAGCCGCTCGCCGACGTGCCGTAGGCCAGGAGCCGCCCGTCGTCGGAGACGGCGAGCGTGGAAATGGCCACCGTCCCATCCTGGGAGAGCAGGTTGGGATCGAGCAGCGTTTCCGGGTCGGCGGTGAGCGACGCCTGCTTATACAGCACCGACTGGTTTTGCAGCCCGTCGTTCTTGAAGAAGAAATAGCGCTGCGCCTTGCGAAACGGCGACCCGTACTTCGGATAGTTCCAGAGCTTGGTGAGCCGGTCGCGGATCGTGGCGCGCGTCGGAATGGCGGCCAGATACGCTTCGGTGACGCGGTTCTGCGCCTCGATCCACGCGCGGCTCTCGGGTGCGTCGGGATCCTCGAGCCACCGGTACGGATCGGCGACGCGGGTGCCGTGATACACGTCCACGACGTCGCTCTTCCGAGCGTCCGGGTACTGGAGCGTCTGGGCCACGAGGGGCGCAGCGCCGGTGATCATGCCAGTCAGGAGCAAACCCCCCGCGAGGGAACGAACGAGAGAAGTGGGCATAGGCTTGAAATCTCGGGACAGTTGACGTAAGTCGCAAGCCCACTTATGTTTAGAACATGCATTGGACTGAGGGGCTGGCTTCGCTCCGTCGCGCCAGCGACGTGCCCAGCGCGGCCGTCCCGTCCAATCGGTTCGGCTCATCCTTAGCCTATCTGCTCGGCATGAGTTCTTGCTGGAACAATCACAAGATCCCGACCGGCTGCTGGCCGACCGGGATCGAGGGCACTTGCTTTGAAACGGGAAATCCTGATCAGCGGGAGCGCGCGCGAGACCCGCGTCGCGATCCTGGAGGACGATCGCCTTGTTGAACTCCTGGTGGATCGTCCCGATGCCCGCCGCATGGTGGGCGACATCTACCTCGGCACGGTGGAAGCCGTGCTTCCGGGGATCCAAGCTGCATTCGTCAACATCGGGGCGGAAAAGAGCGCCTTTCTCCACGCCTCCGACCTAATCGAAGCCGACGACGACGACGAGCCGTCCGATCGCGACGACCAGAACGGCGACGACGGCAAGGCCGAGGAGGGCGGGGGGAGCGGGGGGGGCGGGAACGGCGGCAGCCGGTCCCGGCGACGGCTGCCCAACGTCGCCGACGAGCTGAAGCGCGGCGAAACCCGGATCGTCCAGGTCATCAAAGAGCCGATCGGCACGAAGGGTCCGCGCGTCACGGCGCAGATCTCGCTCGCCGGTCGGTTCCTCGTGTACATGCCGTTCGCGTCCAAGGTGGGCGTCTCCCGCAAGATCGAAAACCGCGACCAGCGCACCAAGCTGCGCGAGATGGTGTCGAAGCTCGTCCCCAAGGAACCCGGAGCCGGCGGCTGGATCATCCGGACCGTCGCCGAAGACCTGACGGAGCAGAGCTGCAAGCGGGAGATCGACCACCTCTACGGCCTGTGGAAGAAGATCAAGCGCAAGTCGGGCTCGGTGCGGGCGCCGGCCCTGCTGCAGCAGGAGACGTCGCTCACGCGCGGTATCATCCGCGACCTGTTCTCCGACAAGGTCGACTCGCTGCTGGTCGATTCCACGGCGTTGCACAACGAGATCGTGCAGTACTTGAAGCAAATCGATCCCGACCTGCTCGAGCGCGTGAAGCAGCACAAGGCGGAGACGCCGCTGTTCGACGAGTACGACATCGAGTCGGAGATCCGCAGCCTGTTCACGCCGCGGGTGGATCTGCCGACGGGCGGCTACGTGATCATTCAGCCGACGGAAGCGCTGGTGTCGATCGACGTGAACACGGGCCGCTACACCGGCAAGCGGGATCCCGAGAGCACCATCCTGAAGACCAACCTCGAGGCGGCCCGCGAGGTCGCGCGCCAGCTCCGGCTGCGCGACATCGGTGGCATCATCGTGGTGGACTTCATCGACATGGAGTCCCGGGGCAACCGCGACAAGGTGCTCCAGGAGCTGCGCACTCACCTGGGACGCGATCGCGCCCGCACCAAGGCGTTCGCCGTGTCCGAGCTCGGCCTCGTCGAGATGACCCGCCAACGGGTGCGCCCTTCGCTGTGGCACTCCATGACCGCCGAATGCCCCACCTGCCACGGCACGGGGCGCGTATTCCGCCCCGAGGTCGTGGTGCGCCGCATGGAGCGCTCGCTCAAGCGGGCCGGCGCCGAGCACAAGGAGCGCCAGCTCGCGGTGCGGCTGCATCCCGAGGTGGCGCTGTACCTGGTGGAGCAGGAGCCCAATTTCTTGCGACAGCTCGAGAAGCAAACGGGCCTGGAGCTCGAGGTGCGCGACGACCCGATGATGCGGCTCGACGAGTTCCGCATGATGGCGAAGCCCGCGGGGCGGGATGTGACGGAGCAGTACGCGGTGGCGTGAACGTCCTCCACAACCTTGACTATCCATATGCCCGCCTTTACCTTCCGCCGCCCATGACATACGCCATCTTCTCCACCGGCGGTGCGCAGTTCCGCGCCGAGCCGGGTGTCACGATCAAGATTCCGCTGCTCGCCGCCGAGCCGGGGACCAAGGTCACGTTCGAGCAGGTCCTCCTCGCGAGCGACGGCAAGCAGGTGCATGCCGGGAAGCCGGTGCTCAAGGGCGCCAAGGTGACGGCCGAGGTCGTACGCCACGGCAAGGGTGAGAAGATCCGGATTTATCGCTTCGCCCGGCGCTCGGGATACCGCCGTCACGCGGGACATCGGCAGCCGTTCACCGAAGTGAAGATCGCGGACGTCAAGTTCAAGGACTGAGAGATACGGCATGGCACACAAGAAGGGTGTCGGCTCGTCCCGCAACGGCCGCGATTCGGGTCCGAAATACCTCGGCGTGAAGCGGTTCGCCGGGGAGCTTGTCACCGCGGGGACCATCCTGGTACGCCAGCGGGGCACGAAAATCCATCCCGGGACCAACGTGCGGCGTGGCTCCGACGACACGTTGTTCACGGTCGTGGACGGACGGGTGAAATTCGAGCACAAGAGCAAGAAGCGGTACAGAGTCAGCGTGTATCCGGTGGCGGCGAAAAACTAGGGCGGTAGAGGGCGGTAATAGGCGGTAATGGGCGGTAGGCTGAGGTTAACAGCCTATCGCCCATTGTGTTTTGGCATCCCGCAACGAAATGATGCCGCCGGCGATGTTCTGGTTGCACGGGCTCGCGATCAAGATGGTAGCCTTACGCCATGGCGCCCTATGAACGCCTCGCTGCTTGGGAGCCGTGCTACCAACTCGTGCTCAAGGTCTATAAGGCGACCCAGAGCTTCCCCAAGAGTGAACTCTACGGACTCACGTCTCAGACCAGACGCGCAGCGTTCTCGGTCTGCGCGAACATCGCTGAAGGATGCGCCAAGCGTGGCAGCAGAGAGTTGAGGCGTTTCTTGGACATCGCGATAGGATCGATTTCCGAAGTCTCATTCGCGCTGCGGTTGGCGCGAGACCTCGAGTACCTGAGCACTGAAGCGTGGCGGAGCCTCGAGGACGCGCGCAACCACGCGGGCGTGCTTCTCTGGAAGCTCTACAAGTCCGTGGCACACACGAGGCGGTAGAGTCTCCCGCAGTCTACCGTCCATTACCGTCCATTACCGCCCTCTGCCGCCCTAGTACGTAGGCGGAAGTTTTCGGTACCTCTCCAGCAGTTCCGTCTGCCGGCTCTTCAGCGCAATCTCCTTGCCCCGGATGAACACGTGCTCCACGCCTGTCGTGAACTCGAACGGATCGCCGGACCAGACCACGACGTTCGCCACCTTGCCCGGCGCCAGCGAGCCGTACCGATCGGCCACGCCGAAGATCTCGGCAGGAGCCAGCGTCACGGCGCGCAGCGCCTGGTCCCACGTCATCCCGTACGATACGGCGTTGCCGGCCTGCTGCCGCAGGTTGCGCGTCTTGTGGGTGTCCGTCTCGAGCAGCGCGACCTTCACGCCGGCGCGCGCGAGGATCGCGGCGTTCTCGTAGCGGATGCCGAGCGAGTCGTACCCGGGGATGTTGTCCATCGGCTCCACCAGGACGGGCACTCCCGCCGCCGCGATCGCTCCCGCGATCTGCCAGCCTTCCGCTCCCCCCGCCACGATCAGCTTCAGCTTGAACTCCCGGGCGAGCCGCAGCGCGGTCTCGATGTCGCTGCGCCGGTTCGCCTGAGCGATCAGGGCAACTTGTCCGTGCAGCATCGGGAGCAGGGCCTCGAGGTCTTCGTCCGACGCGGACAGGTGTTGCATCTGGGCGCGGCGGAAATCGGCCTTGCGCCGCTCGTACTCCAGGGCGTCGCGAAACACCTGCCGCAACCGCTCCGCGATGCGCGCGCGCGAGCCCCCGGCGTCGTCCTTGCCGCTCTCGGACAGGTCGGCCACGACCCCGACCGGGGATTTCACGAGCATCTGCTCGATCGTGGCCCCGTCGAGATCGATGAGCACGGCCTGGCCACTCACCAGATTCCCGGCCGGCATCGCGAGCGCCGTGGTGATGCCTTCGATCCTGGTGACGGGAATGAGGGTGGACGCCGGATTGATCCCCTCCGCCACGCTGAACGCGGCGGCGATCGTGTCGCCCTGGATCGAACCCTCCCGTGTCCCCGGCACCGCGCTGATCTCCACGAGGCCGAGCTGACCCGCCCCGTCGATGAGCCCCGGCGTCACCCATTTACCGGCCGCGTCGATCCGGGTGGCGTCCGACGGCACCGACACGTCGGTGCCGACCGCCGCGATCCGCCCGTCTCGAATCAGCACGGTCGCCTTCGCGAGCTTCGGGCCGGCCACCGGGTACACCGTCCCGCCGGTGATGGCGATCGTCTGGGCGAGCAGGAATGCGATCATCGGTCACTCCCGGGCGCGGGGACCTGGCCGAGCTCGAAGTCGGTACGCGGCTGGTGCGCCGGATCGGCGCGATCGTACACCAGCCAGCCGTCGTTGTAGACCTGGACGGCTTTCGAATAGACGGAGAAGGGATCGCCCGACCAGACGACCACGTCGGCCATCTTCCCCGGCTCGAGCGTGCCGACGACCGAGTCGAGGCCGATGGCCCAGGCGGGATTGACCGTGATCCACCGTAACGCCTGATCGCGCGTGACCGCAATGCCGGCCCGTTGCCCCGCGTACATCGCCTTCGCCGCCTCTTGGTTGAGCCGTTGGATCCCGCTCGGATCGTCCGAGTGAATGATCGACCGCCCGCCGGCCTGCTGATTGAGCGCGGCGTTCTGCTGGATCCCGTCCATGGCTTCTTCCTTGAAACCCCACCAGTCCGCCCAGACGGAGACCGCTGTCCCCTCCTTGGCGAGCAGGTCCGCGATCTTGTACGACTCCACGGCGTGGTGGAAAGACCGGATCTTGAACCCGAACTCGTGTGCGAGGTCGAGCATCTGCGCCATTTCATCGGCGCGGTAGCAGTGGTTCTGCACGTACATGTTGCCGCGCAGCACCTCGGCCAGCGACTCGAGCCGCAGGTTCCGGTCCGGCGGATCGCCCTTGTGGTCCTTGTTCCAGGCGTCCCATTTGCGACGGTACCCCTCGGCCTGGATGAAGGCCGCGCGGTACCCCGCCATGTTCCCCATTCGGGTGGAGGGCCCGCCGCGACGGCCGTACACCCGCTTGGGGTTTTCGCCGCACGCCATCTTCAGCCCGTAGTGCGCGCCAGGGAACTTCATCTCCTGCACCGTGCGCGCCGGAATCAACTTGAGGATGGCGCTGCGGCCGCCGATCAAGTTCGCCGAACCGGGCAACGCCTGAATGGTCGTGATTCCGCCCGCGATCGCGAGCGGGATCTGCGGATCCTGCGGCCAGAACGAGTGCTCGGCCCAGACCTCGGCCGTGACCGGGGTCGTCGCCTCGTTGCCGTCGGACTCGGCGTCGGTTCCGGGCGCCGCGTACACGCCGATATGGGAGTGGTCATCGATCAGACCGGGCGTCACGAACTTCCCGGTCCCGTCCACCACGACCGCGCCCGTGGGGACCTCGACCTTCGCCCCCACCGCCACGATCCTGCCGTCCTTGAACGCGATCGAGCCGGTGGGGATCTCTTGCCCGGTCGCGGTCATGATCGTCGCGTTGCGAATCACCACCGGCGGGTTGGGATGGCGAACGTACGTCGAGGGATATTGCAGTCGCCCGACGCTGGTGCTCTCCGCGCTCGCGGCCGGCGTGGCGGCCGCGGCCGGCGCCGGCGTCTGTCCAGCTCGGGCGCCACTCGACGCACACGCACCCGTGAAGGCAAGCAACAGTAACAGCGGTTGCCGCATGCTTGGTACCTCCCGTGCCCTTACTTGACGAGCTCGACGACGAACGGTTGGCCCACGAACTCCGTCTTGACGATGCGTCGCGGGGTGGTTGTGCTCACCCACATCGTGAACGGCACCCGCGAGCCGGTCACGTCGATCCGGAACCCCTGGAACGTGCCTGCGGGGACGGTCACGGCCTCCGGAGCCGCCACCTTGAACGTGAGCACCCTCAGATTGTTCTCGCTCGGCGTGAAGAACGTCATCGCGATCGTCTTGCCCGGGGCGAGAGGAAGGGCGGGCACCACGAACGGGACGGCGTTCTCATCCACGGTGCCCGGCGGCAGCGTGCTGTCGATGTCGAAGCGCTTGATCGAGCCATCGGGCTGAGGCGCGGCGCTCGTCCCCTTCACGCGGCCGTCCCGATACGTGAGATGCGCCTCCCCTTTTTGCCCCCGCTGGATCGTCACCTGATCGATCTGGCGCACGGACCCAGTGGAGGGCTCGAGCACGACGGTGGTTTGCTGTTGGAACGCACCGTTCGCCAGGTTCGAGCGCTCGGTGTACACCAGCGAGTCGGACGACGCGCGCACCTCGGTCACGGTGAACCCGGCCGGACTCCCTTGTATCAAGACGCGGGAGCTGTCGCTGTGAGCGCCGAACTGCGCGGGGTCGAGCGCCACCGGTCCGGTCGGCGCCGTGAGTTGGTCCGGTGTCAGGGGCTTGCCGTCGATATCCACCATGCGGACCGGCGCGATCGCCTTTAGGCGGTCGTACAGAGCCGCCCCGTCGCCGACCACCACGATCGAGAGCGCGTCCCGCTTGTATAGTCGCGCCGCGGCGGCGCGCGCCTGCACGGCCGTCACCGCGCTGAGCCGCTCCCGGTAGACCCGGAGGTAGTCTTCGCCTAGCCCGAGCAACTTTACGTTCGCGACCTGCGTCGCGATCTGGCTCGGCGTTTCGATCGTGAGCGGGAACGATCCCACCAGGAATCCTTTCCCGGCGGTGAGCTCCGAGTCCGGAATCAGCTCCGTGCGGACCCGATCGATCTGATGCAACAGTTCGCGGAGCCCGCTGTCCGCCACGGCAGTGCGCACTTCGGCAGTCGCCTGCCAGTACCCCAGGCCGCGATAGCGATGGAGCGACGCGTACGCGCCGTACGTCCATCCCTTCTGCTCCCGCAATATGAGGAAGAGCCGGGAGTCAGCCCCGCCACCGAGCACCTGCGTGGCAACCCGTCCCGGATAATAGATCGGGTCGGTCGGCATGATCGTGGGGTTGCCGGCCACGATATTCGCTTGCGCCGAGCCCGGCCGGTGCACGAGCAGGATATCGGTCGCGAGGCGCGTGGCCGGGGCGGGCAGCGCGGGGCTCGCGGGCGGCGCGCCGCTCCAGCCGGCGAATACCTTGGCCACGAGCTCCCGGACCTGGACGTCGGCCACGTCCCCGGCAACTACGAGCAGAGCGCCCGCCGGCCGCAGGCGCTGGCGCGCGAACTGTGTCACGTCGTCGCGCGTAACCGCGCCGTAGCTCTCGCGGGTCGGGCTGCGGCCATAGGGGTTGCGACCGTAGATCTGGGCGCCGAAGAACCGCTGCGCTACGGCGCTCGGCTGGGAGAGCTGCAGGGACAGGGCCGACAGCGCCCGCGTGCGCGCCAACTCGAGCTCGGCATCGGGGAACGTCGAGTGCAGCGTCACGTCGCCGAGGAGATCGAAGACGAGGCCGACCTGGTCGTTCAACGCATCGGCCGAGATGGTGAGGAAGTCGTCTCCCGACGTGGCGGAGAGCGAGCCGCCCACGCCCTCGATAGTGGCGGCGATCTGATCCGCCGTGCGGCCGTCGGTCCCCTTCGACAGGAGCTCGGCCACAAGGGACGAGAGTCCCTCCTTTCCGGCCGGGTCGTAGATTCCGCCGGCGCGGAACGAGAGCGTCACCGACACGACGGGTTGCTCGTGGTGCTCGATCACCACGACCTGCAACCCGTTCGCGAGCGTCGTCTCCTTGAACGGGGGAAAGCGGACCGGGGTGAAGGGCGTCGGCTTCGGCGGCGAGGTCGGGAATGCTTGGGCGGACAGTCGGACTGTCGGACTGAGGGACACGGTCACGATTACCGTCGCCGCAAGCAGCGTGCGACGGTCCGACCGTCCGACCGTCCGACGCCTCACTGCGCGCCTCCACCCGCCGCGGGCTTAATGACGACGACCAGGGCATTCGCCGGATCGAGATACTTGCCCGCGACCCGGCGGATATCGTCGGCGGTCACGGCGAGGACCTGGTCCAGATCGGTGTTGATCTCGGCGAGCGACGCGTGGAACATGTCATAATGGTGCAGCTCTTCGGCCTTCCCGAGCGTGGTCTCGCGACTCTGAATGAAGCCCGCGCGGAACGTGTTCTTCGCCTTGGTCAGCTCGTCCACCGTGACGCCGGACGAGCGGACGCTGTCGAGCTGCGCCGCGAGCAGCGTGTCGAGCTTCGCGGGATCGACGCCCTGGTTGGCGATGCCGAGGGTGAGTAGCACCGCGGGCCCGCGGCGAGAATCGAACGGGTTCATGGTCACCTGCGTGCCGAGGGCGGCCTTGTCCCGCCGCACGACCGTGACGTTGAGGCGGGAGCTCTCGCCCTGACCGAGGATGATGTTCAAGAGCTCGAGGGCGCGCGTGTCCGGGTCGGCATGCGCGGGTCCCCGATAGATCCGGAGCACGGCCGGCAGGTTCGCATGGGCATCGGTCACCTCGCGCCGCTGGACACCGGGAGACAGCCGGGACGTGCACGTGACCGCCGGCGGGTCGGGGTGGCGTGGGATCGTGCTGAAATACGCGTTGACATAGCGGCGCAGCTCGAGCGGCTGGAAATCACCCACGACGACGAGCGTGGCGTTATTGGGAGCGTAGTAGCTGTCGAAGAAGGCCTGCACGTCGGTGAGCTGTGCCGCATTCAGGTCGGGCATCGAGCCGATCACCGTGTGCGCGTAGGCGAAGCACGCGCTGCTGTCGAACGGCCACGTCATGCCGTCGATGAATGCCGGGGAGTACGGCTGGTTGTCGACTCGCAGCCGCCGCTCCTCCTTCACCGTTTCGCGCTGGTTGCGGAAGTTCTCCTCGGTGATGGCCAGGGAGCGCATCCGGTCCGCTTCCATCCACAGGGCGAGGTTCAAGCGGTTGGCGGGCAGCGTCTCGTAGTAGTTCGTGCGGTCCTCCGCCGTGCTGCCGTTCACCGAGCCGCCGGCGCGCGAGACAAGCTGGAAATGCTCACCCTTTTTCAGGTGCGCCGAGCCCTGGAACATCATGTGCTCGAACAGGTGCGCGAACCCCGCGCGCCCCGGCCGCTCGTTGCGCGACCCGGTGTGGTACCACACGTCCACCGACACGATCGGCGTCGAGTGGTCTTCCGAGTAGATGACGCGGAGACCGTTCGGCAGTGTGAACGCCTCATAGGAAATGCGGCCGGATTGCGCCGTGAGGGAACGTGGCACCGCGGCGCACACGCCGATGCCGAGGAGCAACGCTCTCGCTAGAGAAGTCCTCATCGGTCCCAAGATCGCGCGCAAACCCGCGGGCATCACTCGGAGCTCGGGACCACCGGCCCCGACCGGACCAGCGCGAAGGAGAATCCCCCGTCCAGGGTTTCGCCCTTCACTACACGCCGGACCCCCGTGCGCGTGGCGTAGATGCGGAAGTCGCCGCTCCGCAGCGGCAGCGCGTCGAACCGGCCCGCGGGGACATCGATCGTGACGGGCCGCTCGGCGACGAAGCTGAGTGTCACGAGCGAATCGGCGAACTCCTTGTACGCCGGAACGTCCAGCGAATCGCCGGGGGCGGCGTTGGTCACCGCTCCCGCGATGAACACGTAGTCGGCCAGCACGGTACCCCTCGCGAAGGGACGATTGACCGGCACGATCTTCACTTCGCCGCTCTTGGTCCCTACCCGCCGGCGTCCCGAAATCTCGCCCCGCTTCACTTCCAGATCGTGCTCGACCATCACTGTGTCGCTCAACGGCGAGAACATGTCGATATGATGAAACGTGGAGATCGGCTCACCGGTGAGACGGTTCAGCACCACGCGGAGCCGCTCCTCCTCAATCGGCCGGAACTCCGACTTGACCGTGTACACGACCTCCTGGGTGACCTCCTGCCGCCGGATCTCGTACTGCCACACCGCCCAGCCGCGCTCCTGGCCGTGCAGGTAGAAGACGAACGAGTCACGGGTAACGGGTACCAACGAGAGGTCGAAGAGGAGCGGCTTGGCGCGAGCGGCCGTCTGAGCGTTCGCCCCCGGGGCGAGGGGGAGGGGAAGGAAGGCGAGGGGGAGCAGCGAGCTAGCGAGCAGCGGGAAATAGGGCCAGCGCATTGGTCTCGAGAATCGCCTTCTTGTGCGCGTCGCTGAGGGGCAGCCCCAGGAACTGGTCGATGTTGATCCGCATGTCCTTCACGCCCGGGCTCGGCCAGTCGGTTCCCCACACGACCCGATCCGCCAGCTCCGGGAGACGCGGAAAGTACTCCAACAAACGGGCGGGCGGTATCCCGGAGACGTCGAGACACATCTTGCGGTGGCGCCGTAACACGAAGAACGCCTCCTCCATGTAGAGTGGCCGTCCGCCGTGCGCCATCACGACGCGGAGGTCCGGGAAGTCGATCGCCACGTCGTCGAGCTCCATCGGGTTCCCGTACTTGGACCGCGCCCCCGGGAAGATGCTCGTCCCCGTGTGGATCATGACCGGCAGGCCACGTTCCTCGCAGCGACGATAGATCTTGCCGAGGGCGTCCAATCCGTTCGTGTAGGCGTTGGCGGGCATCCCCTGGTGCGGCGGATGGATCTTCACGAGGCGAATGCCCAGGTCCACCAGTCGGTCCACCTCGCCCACGGGGTCCTTGGTGAATCGCGGATGCACACCACCGTACGGCAGCAGCCGGTCGGGAGCGGCCTGCGCGTACCTCGCCGCGAAGTCGTTGGTCCTATCGGTGAATCCCATGATGTCGGGGGAGGGATAGTTCACGAGCCCGGCGCGCCAGACGCCCGCGCGGTCCATGATCTCGAGCAGGGCGCGCGGATCGTCCATCACCTGGATCATGAGATCGCGCTGTCCCGCCCCCGCGTGGCTCTGCCACATCGTCTCGAGGACTTGCGGCTTGAGCTCGCGCCACGGCTGGACGTGGATGTGGACGTCGGTGATGCGGTTCAGCGGCTGAGGGGAGGCCGGTCGAGGGCGACTCATGGGGCGCAGAAGGTATCGTACGACCGGGGCGCGTTCAACCATGCGTTCGGATGGCTGCCGAGCGGTCGCCACACCAGGGGTTGCGTACCCGCGACAGACGCGTGGGTCGCGGCCCAGTCCCAAACCGTGGCTGGTGTGCAGCAGCGAGGTGCAAAATTTGCCCGGATGTTGCGGATACACAGAGGCCGTTTCGTGCAGAAACGACAAAACGTCGACAACACTCGGAGGCTACCGATGCGGATCAACGATCCATGCGGAAACCGGCGGCTCCGGCGGACGACCGCCGGCGTGACCGTCCTGGGATGCGCGCTGTTCCTGGCGTCCTGCGACGAGCGTCCGTTTTCGTCACCCGCGCCGGCGGGCGGCGTGAAGGCGCAGACGGTGAGCGCGGGACCGTTCACGTTCGAGAACTTCCCGCTCGGCGCCGTCCCTGGGACGGTCTGCCCGGGCGCGTCGGCGTGCACGAACGGCGCCGCGGAGCCCGCGATTCGCGCCGACAACACGGGGACATTCTACGTCTCCTCGGAGCTTGGCCTCTCTGCCGGCACGCTCGCCTGGAAGTCCACCGACGGCGGCCTGCACTACACGGCGCTGGAATCGCCGAACCAGATCTCCCAGGCGTTCGGGGGAGTGGGGCCGGGAGGCGGCGACACGGACTTGAGCACCGCGCCGGACGCGAACGCAAACGGAATCCACAACGTCTACGTCGCGAGCCTCAGCCTGGCAAATGTCACGGTCAGCACCAGCCAGGATGGCGGGAACACCTGGAGCAAGAACGTCCTCAGCGCCACGATCCCCGGTGATGACCGCGAGTGGATCGCCGCCGACCAGGCGACCAAGGTGTGCATCTCGTACCACGACATCGTGACCTTCAACATCGACGTCAACTGTAGCTTCGACGCCGGCGCCAGCTTCACGCAGCTGGGCTCGGCAATCGACGTCGCACACGCTTTCCTGCTCGAGGACAACGAGATCGGAAACCTGACGATCGACCCCAACAGTCACGTCGTGTATCAGGCGTTCAGCGGCATCGCCACCGCCACCGAGGCGCTCCTCCCGACGGCCTTCCATGCCGTCTGGCTCGCGCGCTCGCGCGACGGCGGTCAGACGTTCACCGATAAGGCCGTCTATGTGAATCCGAACACTTCGGCCTCGTACGGCCACCAGTTCGTCAACGTGAGCGTGGACCGGGCGGGCACGGTTTACGTCGTGTACACCGACGACCACAACCTCTTCTACAGTTTCTCGACGGACGGCGGGGACACGTGGACCGGGCCGATCCAGGTGAACCAGGCGCCGTCCGCCACGGCCGTCATGCCGTGGAGCGTGGCCTGCGACCCGGGCCAACTGAACATCGTGTGGTACGGGACGTCGTTCTACGACGGGACTACGGCGCCGGACAACTATCCAGCGTCTGCGGCGTGGTACGTGTTCTTCGCCCAGAACCTCAACGCCGCCGTGACCGGCAGCACGTTCACGCAGGCCGCGGCCACCCCGATCATCCACTACGGTGGGGTGTGCGAGAGCGGCGTGGGCTGCACCGGCAACCGGGACCTGTACGACGACTTCGGCGTCGCCGTCAACCCCACGACCGGCTTGGCGTCCATCACCTACAGCGACGATCAGCCCGGGAATGTCGGGAAGGACGATCACACCGCCATCGCGACGCAAACGATGGGTCCCAAGATCTGTGCGGGCCCCTGACCCGGAAGGGGACTACGATCGGCTGAGGGGAGGGGGATGCCCCTCAGCCGCTCCAGTTGTAGAACCCCTTTCCCGACTTCTTTCCCAGCTCCCCCTTCGCCACCTTGTCGCGCAGGATCTGCGGGGGCTCGAACTGCGGCTCCTTGAGTGTCTGGTGCAGGTACTCGGCGATCGCGAGCCGCACGTCGAGGCCCACGAGGTCGGTGAGCTTGAGCGGGCCCATCGGATGGTTGTATCCGAGCTCCATCGCCTTGTCGATGTCCTCCGCCGAGGCGACACCCTCCTCGAGCATGCGCATCGCTTCGAGCCCGAGCGCGACCCCCAGCCGGCTGGAGGCGAACCCGGGAGAATCCTTCACGACGATGGGCTCCTTGCCGAGCGCCCTCGCGAAGGTGACCGCCCGCTCGACGGACCGGGAGGTGGTCTTTGGGTGCGTCACTACCTCGACGAGCTTCATCGCGTGCACGGGATTGAAGAAGTGCATGCCGAGGACGCGACCGGGGTCCTGCACGGTGGCTGCGATCGCGGCGACGGAGAGCGAGGAGGTATTGGTCGCCAGCAACGCGCCCGCGGGCGCCGTGCGTTCGACCTCGGCGAAGACCTGCTGCTTGGTGCCGAGGTGCTCGCGCACGGCCTCGATCACCACCTCAGCGTCGAGCACCGCGGCCGCGAAGTCGGCTTCCGCACGCAGGCGGGCTGCCGTCGCATCGCGGTTCTCCTCGGTCAGTTTTCCGCGTCGCACGGCGTTGGTCAGCAGCTCGTCCAGGCGTGCCATCACGCGCCGCAGCGCCTCCGGCTGGCTGTCGGTGAGCCGTACCTCGAACCCGGCCAGCGCCGCCGCGTAGGCGATCCCATGGCCCATCGTGCCCGCGCCCACCACCGCGACGCGACCCGCCGTCATCCGCCGCCCGCCTGAACGGCGCGTCGCCCGACGTCCGGGAAGTTGGTGCACAGTCCGTCCACGCGGAGCGCCAGGAGACGCCGCATGTCATCGGGATCGTCCACCGTCCAGGCATAGATGCGGTAGCCGGCGCCGTGCAGCGCGTCGACCAGCGCCGCATCGATCAGCGTGTGCTCCTGCCACAGCGCGGTGGCGCCGGTATCCTGGAGCGCCTCGAGGGGACGCAAGGGATACGACGCCAGCAGCACGCCCCGCGCGAGCGCCGGCCGGGCGATCCCTAGGCGCTTCACGATTCGATGGTCGAACCCGTGGACGGCGGACCGGGTCCCGGCTCCGGCGCTGTCGAGCTGGGCGAACAGCCGATCATCATATTGCGGGGGTAGTGACTTTACCTCGATGAAGACCTGCAGCGCCGAATCGATCACGGCTAACGCGTCCTCGAGCGTTGGCACCGATTCACCGTTCGGCAGTCGCAGCGACCGCACCTGTGCGGCGGTGGAGCGCGTGATGTGCACGCCGCTCACGACCTCGTCATGGTGCACGAACAGCACGCCATCGACCGTGGCATGGATGTCCAGCTCGATGGCGTCGGCGCCGCGGGCCTTGGCCGCCCGGAACGCGGCCCGCGAGTTTTCGAACTCGTAGCCCGCGGCGCCCCGGTGCGCGATGACGAGCGCGCCGCTCACTTGAGCAGGCTGTCCGCCTTCTTCCCCTCGATCCAGCCCGGTTCCTTTTCGATCGCGTGCACCGTGTCGTAGTGCTCCCGCTGGGGCAGCACCGTCTTCAGGTACGCGTCGTATTTCGCCGGATCGTCGATCGGCTGACCATCGACCGTGTATCGCTGGTGCGCGTACACGCCGATCCTGCGGTTGAACTTCGTGTCGGGCATCCGCAGCCAGCGGTCGCGATCGGGGATGAACATGTTCAGCCGCTCGACCAGCTTGCTGATCTCCTGGCGATACAGCTCGCGGCTGAGCTCGTTGAGCTTCGCCTTCTCGGCCTCGGTCTGGTTCTCGCGCTCGTCGTAGCGGCCCTTCAAGCCCCACACGTAAGCCCAGTTCGCCGACGACGAATTGTCGGTCCCGAACAGATCGAACGCGGTGGGAATCCACTTGTAGAAGAACCGCTGGACCACTTCCGGGGGCATCTTGCCCGCCTTGACGAGGCGGAGCAGTCCGTTGTTGCCGATTCCCAGGTGGAACGACTCTTCTTTGAGCATCGGGTTCATCGAGCGCGACAGCGGATCGAACGCGGAGACCGACAGCATGGTCAGCTGGAACTTGCCGTCCCGGTCGATGAACTGTGTGTACGTGAAGAAATCGAGCCAGTTGTCCACCAGCTCGTTGAACGAGCCGAGCAGCCGCTCGCCCTCGTCGGCGCGGCGCTCGAGCAGCTTCGCCGCCTCCCGCTTCCCCTCGTCGCCGAAGTGGCTGCACAGCAGGTACGACATCTGCCATCCGTGGCGCATTTCTTCGGTCATGACGCGCATCAGCGCCAGCAGGTCGTAGTCGGAGGGCGCGTGGGTGAGCAGGTTGCGCTGCTGCTCGACCGAAGCGAACTCCGTGTCGCCCTGGTACACGATGAGGTTCAGGAGCGCGTCGCGGATCCGCTGGTCGGGGATGTGCATCACCGTGGGCCACTTGCGCTGCCCCTTATAGTGCCCGAACTCGATGTGCGGCACCTCCTGATCTCCGAACTTCGCCTCGAACTTGAAGTTTCGCAGCTCGCCCTGGGGGAGGCCGATGGAGTCCTGCCAGGAGCGGAAATAGTCGATCCATTCATCGAAGTTGTTCAGCTTGCGAACCATCAGCGGCTCCTCCTGGCAAGTGACGCTCCCTCGATGCGCTCGCGCGCCTCGGGAGAGGCAAAGAGTTCGGTTTGTTGCTTGATTTCGAGATCGAGCACCGCGGCGAGCGAGCTCGCTTCGCTCCGGTACAACGCTTCCTTGGCCCGCCGCACCGCCCCGACGGGCTGACTTGCCCAGAGCTCGGCCAGGCGACGGGCTTCCGTCTGCAAGTCCGTGTGCGGCACGACACGGTCGAACAGCCCGAGCGCGAGCGCTTCCGCCGCCGGCACCATGCGCGCGCTCCAGATCAGCTCGAGTGCCCGCGACGTCCCGACGAGGCGCGGCAGAAAGAAGCTGCCACCCCAATCGGGCACGAGCCCGAGCTTGTGGAACACCTGGCCGATTGAGGCCTGGTCGGAGGCAATGCGGTAGTCGCACGCGAGCGCCAGGTTGGCGCCCCCGCCTGCCGCAGGGCCATTCACCACGGCTAGCACCGGCTGCGGCGCCGCGCGCAGGGCGAGCGCCACCTCCTTGCCCGCGGCGACGAGGGCCGGGCCGTCCTCGCCCAGCACGTCCAGATCCGCGCCGGCGCAGAACGCCCGGCCGGTCCCCGTGACGATGATGACCCGGACGGCCTCGCTGCGCGTGAGCAGCGCCAGGGCCTCCCGCAGCTCGTCGCACAGCTCGCGATCCAGGGCGTTGAGCTTTTCCGGCCGGTTGAGCGTCACGGTGCCGATCCCGCCCGTGATCTCCACCAGGACGCGATCGTAGGCCGCCACTACACGCGCTCCACGATCATCGCGATCCCCTGACCGACACCAATGCACATGGTCGCTAACCCGTAGCGCGACTTCGTCCGGCGTAGGGCGTGAACCAACGTCGTCAAGATGCGCGCCCCGGTCGCCCCGAGCGGATGGCCCAGCGCGATGGCACCACCGTAAAGGTTGACTTTTGCCGGGTCGAGCTTGAGCTCGCGCACACACGCGATCGCCTGCGCTGCAAATGCCTCGTTCAGCTCGACCAGGTCGATCTGGTCGATAGTCATCCCGGCCCGCTTCAATGCTTTTTGTGTCGCCGGAATCGGCCCCAGCCCCATGCAGCTGGGATCGACTCCGGCGACGGCCGTTGCCACCACGCGGGCCAGAGGCTTCCACCGCCCTCCACCGCCCTCCACCCTCGACCGCTCCATTATCAGCAGCGCCGCCGCCCCGTCATTGATCCCACTCGAGCTCGCCGCCGTGACCGTCCCGTCCTTCGTGAAGGCGGGTTTCAGCTTCCCCACGGCTTCAAGCGTTGTCCCGACGCGCGGATACTCGTCCTTCGCAAGCGTGGCGCCGTCCGGGAGGGGAACAGGAACGAGCTCGTCGCTGAAGACGCACGCCTTGAGTGCCGCCTCCGCGCGACGCTGGCTCTCGACCGCGAAGGCGTCTTGCTCGGCGCGCGTGATCTTGTACCGTTGGGCCACCACCTCGGCCGTCTCGCCCAGCGAGATCGTCCATTCCTTCTTGAGGCGGGGGTTTGTAAACCGCCAGCCCACCGTCGTGTCCGCGGTCTCGGGGGCTTTCCGGCTCCAGGGCTCACCGGACTTGAGGGTCACGTAGGGCGCGCGGGTCATGTTCTCGACGCCGCCCGCGATGAACACTTCGCCCTCGCCTGCCTTGATCGCCTGCGCCGCGCTCGCAGCGGCCTGGAGGCCCGATCCACACAGCCGATTCACCGTCTGGCCCGGCACCTCGACCGGGAGCCCCGCCAGGAGCAAGGCCATCCGCGCCACGTTACGGTTGTCTTCCCCCGCCTGGTTCGTACAGCCGAGGATCACATCGTCGATGGAGAGGGGATCGATCCCCGAGCGCTCGACGATCGCCTTGATGGGAATCGCCGCCAGGTCATCCGCGCGCACGCTCGCGAGCGAGCCGCCGTGCTTACCGACGGGCGTACGGAGTGCCGAGCAAATGTACGCGTCCCTCACGGTTCCGCGTTCCGCGTTCCGACTTCGGCGTTCAGAGGCCCACCCATACCGTCTTGAGCTCCGTATAGTTGTCCAGCGCCTCGCGCCCCAGGTCTCGCCCGAACCCCGAGAACTTGTAGCCACCGAACGGTGCCGCCGGGTCGTAAAAGTTGTACGTATTGATCCACACGGTCCCCGCCTTGATCGCGCGTGCCACGCGGTGCGCCTTTTGGACGTCCTTGGTCCAGATCCCGGCCGCCAGCCCGTACATCGACCGGTTAGCGAGCTGAATCCCTTCGGCCTCGTTGTCGAACGTCAGCACCGACAGCACCGGGCCGAAGATCTCTTCATCTACGATCTTCATGCCGGGCTTGGCGCCGTCGAACACGGTGGCCTCGACGTAGTAGCCCTTGCCGTTCACCTTGGCGGGTTTGCCGCCAGCCACGAGGCGCGCGCCTTCTTTCTCCCCCGCCGCGATGTACGACAGGACGGTTTCCTGCTGGCGCTTGGACACAATGGCGCCGAGCCGCGTGTTCTTGTCGAACGGATCCCCGGGCTTGAGCTGCCTGGCCCGCTCCGCCAGCTGTTCGAGCACCTGATCGTGAACCGCTTTTTCGACCAAGAGCCGCGACCCTGCGGCGCAGACTTCGCCCTTGCCGTAGAAGATGCCGTTCTGCGCGCCGCGCACGGCGGAGGCGAGGTCGGCGTCGGCGAAGATGATGTTAGGGCTCTTGCCGCCGAGCTCGAGCGTCACCCGCTTCACGGTACCGGCGGCCTCGCGCATGATCCACTGGCCGACTTCGGTCGAGCCCGTGAAGGCGATCTTGTCCACGAGCGGATGGCGCACCAGCGCGGCGCCGGCTGTGGTCCCGGGCCCCGGCACCACGTTGAGCGCGCCCGCCGGCAGGCCCGCCGCGACCGCGATCTCCCCGAGCAGCAGGGCGGTGAGCGGTGTCTCGTGCGCGGGCTTCAAGACCACCGTACACCCGGCCGCGAGGGCGGGGGCGACCTTCCACGAGGCGAGGTTCAGGGGGAAGTTCCACGGCACGACCGCGCCCACCACACCCACCGGCTCGCGCAGCGTGTAGGTGAAGAAGTTGCCGCTCACGGGGAGCGTGTCGCCCGTGAGCTTGTCGGCCCAGCCGGCGTAATAGCG